>NZ_CP094226.1:150000-750000 GCF_022749195.1 Streptococcus oralis | reverse complement strand
CACAGATAAAGATAAGCTCCTCTTCCTGGGCCAAATCCTCAGCGTAAGCTTGATCGAACTGTTTCCCAGCAGGATCAAGAAGAATGACACGGGGATTTTTCTTTTCAATAGCATCAAAGGCATCGAAAATAGGTTGGGCACGGAGCAACATTCCTTGACCGCCTCCGTAGGGCTCATCGTCAACATGACGGGCCTTTTCAGCGTATTCTCTGAAATTATGGTACTGGATATCCAAGAGCCCTTTTTCTCGAGCCTTCCCAACAATCGAGTGCTCTAGCGGAGAAAACATCTCTGGAAAGAGGGTTAAAATATCAATCTTCATCGTCTAACCCTTCTAAGATTTCCACTTCGACCCGCTTGTTTGGAATATCAACATTGAGAATTACTGGCGGAATGTAGGGTAAAAGCAAATCTCGCTTACCTTTTCGCTTGACCACCCAGACATCATTGGCTCCTGGTTGCAGGATTTCCTTGATAGTTCCTATCAAGTTATCACCCTCGTAAACATCCAAACCGATAATCTCGTGATAATAGAATTCTCCATCATCTAAATCGTTCAAATCTTCCTCAGCGACCTTGAGACTATAACCCTTGTACTTTTCAATCGCATTGATATGATACATGTCTTTGAATTTGATAATGTCAAAGTTCTTATGCTTACGGTGGCTAGCGATGGTCACTGTTTGGACAAACTGATCTTTTTCATCAAATAAAGCCAGCTCTGCCCCTTTTTTAAACCGTTCCTCAGCAAAATCCGTCACAGACAAGACTCGCATCTCACCTTGTAGACCCTGCGTATTAACGATTTTCCCAACATTAAAGTAGTTCATCTTGTCTCCTGTATCTATTTCTATCCTTTATTTTATCACGTTCCAGGGATTTTCACAAGTTGGAGAAAATCAGCTATAATCCCAAAATTGCTAGTAGTTTCCTCTTTAATGTTAATTTATATTTGAAAGAAGAAATGTTTATATTCCCGTTATACATATTACTATAAAATGTATACTCCCCAATTTGACCTTGACTTGTCTTCCATTTCATTCTTAAACTAGGTATAGTCTCAGGTAAATCTGTATGAATCAATAAGCATGTATAATTTTTTAAATTTTTGACTGTATGTATTTTATCTTGAACGACTAAACGATTACTTTTTGAATCATAGATTAAAGAATAAAATTCTACAATTTCAATATCAACTTCTTTTGGATAAAAAATCAAATGGTTATAATGTTTATCATTTTTATTATGTTTAAACTCATAAACATGATGAAATCTCGTATGTAAGGAATCAAATTCGATTGGTTTAATTGCCTGAATTTCGATATTATTAATATAGGCCTTATTCTGGAAACTAATTTTTAAAATTACACCTATAAAAGTCAAAATCTGTATAATTCGTAATAACCAATCAATATACATCGCCCAGTCTATTTTTAAAAAATAATCAGTGTCCAATATCTCTCAAATCTCCCTTCAGAAAACTTTCCAAATCACGTTCATGCTGATACTTAATGGCTGCTTTTTTATCTTTGTCAAAGATGGTTTTGGTTAGGTCAATGTCGTTGATGGCCGCGATTGCAACAGTGTAATGAATGATATCAGCCAATTCTTTGGCAAGTTCCTCGTTTGAGTCCTGAACCCCCTCTTTTCGACCAGAGCGCCCATTCAAGACCTCAGCTACTTCTCCTACTTCCTCCACTAGCTTGATAAAGAGGCCTTCCTCAGTTCGAGATTGCTGGTAATGTTCGAGTAAGTAGGCTTGTAATTGTCTAAACGTTAAATCCTTCATCTTCTCCTCCTCACAAAAAAACGAGACATCTGTCCCGCTTTTTTTTTTTTTATTTTTCATCGATAACGATTCTTACTTTTTTGTCTTCAGTTGGGACAGAGTAGACAATCGTTCTTATCGCTGAGATAGTGCGACCCTTACGACCGATAACACGACCGACATCGCTTTGGTCAAGATCCAAGTGATACTCCAAAAACTCTGGTGTGTCTTCGATCTTGATAGTTAAGGCATCAGGTTGTGAAATCAATGGTTTCACAATCGCAATAATGAGATTTTCAATCGTATCCATCTGTCAACCTACTTTAAACTTATTTTGAGAATTTAGAATCGTGGAATTTTTTCAATACGCCTTCTTTTGAAAGGATGTTGCGAACTGTATCTGAAGGTTGAGCTCCATCAGCCAACCATGCAAGAACGCGGTCTTCTTTCAAAGTCACTTGGTTTTCAGCAACAAGTGGGTTGTAAGTTCCAACTGTTTCGATGAAACGTCCGTCACGTGGTGAACGTGAGTCTGCTACGTTGATACGGTAGAAAGGTTTTTTCTTAGAACCCATACGAGTCAAACGGATTTTAACTGCCATTTTTTAATGTCTCTTTTCTTATTTTTTATTTCGGTGAAATAGCTGAGCTATTTAGCACATGTTCTATTATAGCAGATTTTCGATAGGTGTCAAGAAAAAAACTTGACAGACTATTAAATTTTTAAACCATTTAAAAATTTGTTATTTTTTAAAAAAAATCAGAAAGAGAATGTCATGAATGCTATTGTATAAACACTTTATAAAGACCATCAAGTCAAGCCCCTCATATCATCTGAACGTGATTTGGATGCTTGACTCCTAAATCCCAAGCCCGTTCCCAAATGAAACAAGGACTTATTAACGAAACTATCCAAACCAAATCCGATGCATTGCTTCAAAGAATTCTTCAGTTGTTTAACTAGTAAGGGCTTTTATTAAAAAATTTTTTCAAATAATTGCCACCTTGTCACAAAAATTCTTGCTTTCCAAATTTAAATGTGATATATTTATAACATGAAATTTAAGTGTTATATATTTATAACATAAAAAGGAGTCTATTATGAAAAAAAGTCAAAAAATGGGTGGGTTCATTGCAATGATTGCCGTAGCTCTCTTTATTGATTTTACTGTTTTATTTGTTTCTAATCTTAGTTGGGGACCCAAGTTAGTTATTGCTGGTATTTCAGTGTTAGGTCAAATTGTAGCTATTTGGGGCTGGCTACATATGAAACCACGGCCTCATAAGAGTCAGAAAGGTAAGGGAAAGATTATTTTTGACTTGTCTGCTAAGCTTTACACGATACTTTTGTTTGCAGCAAGCATTTTTTATACAGTAGGAATTTGGGTTGCGACCCCAAGCGAAAGTTCTGGTATTAAAGAATGGATTTTGGGAATTGGCCTCATTATTGAAGTGATTGTATTTGGTTTTTTCTCTTTGAAAAATGTCAAGGAAACTCCGGACGAACGCTTTTATGTTAATTTAGCAAAAACAGCTAGCTTGATGTTTGTTTTTATACTAGGTGTACTGATGATCCTAGCAGTTATCATTGGGTATATGGGGTCTCTCACTCTTTACATGGGTCAGATCTTTATTAGCATAGCTGCCTTGATTTGCATCTTTGCGGTTGTCTATCTTATTTTGGAACGTAGAGGATAAGCATGGCCAAAGAAAGCAAGATTATTACTAATCTCAAATCTGTTCGTGAGTCCACAGGCATGACCCAGCAGGAGTTAGCCGACCTCATCGGAATGAGACGCGAGACAATTCTGCACTTGGAAAATAACCGTTACAATCCTTCGCTGGAAATGGCTCTTAAAATTGCTCAAGTTTTTAATCTGAAAGTAGAAGACCTCTTTGAACTCAGACAGAAAGAGGAAGCATAATTCTTTTCGAGACCTGGTATTAAGTTCATTGATTAATTAGGAATGGAAGCCGAAAGAAAAAATCCGTTGAAAATGTGCTCTTTTAAAATATAGTAATTCTTTCGAATTAACGTTTACTAATTGTGATTCTTTACGAGCTTTCTTAAGAACTGGTTTTCTAAATACTTCAAGTAGACTTATAGCATTGATGCCCCCAAAAAATTTAGAAATACCTGTTGAAAAAGGCTATGCTCTTGTCGAAACTGTCTTAGACTCGCTTGATCATCTAAATACCACTATGAAAGAGAATATCCTCAAAAGTATGGAGAGCTACAGTACTTTCTAAGATGAGGGCTCCAGATTTGGACCAATCCCTTCGTGACAACTTTTCAGGAGAAGAATTAGCAAGTTACTTTTCAATTTGTGGTTACAAATTGACTTCAAAGGGAGAGCAGATACTGGAACAGTAGCAGGACATTATCGACCGTCATCCAAAGAAAAATCTCTAAGCAAGCGACTTTCTGGTCGGCATCCTCTTAAACTACCTTGTCACTAATATTTGAAATCCCCTTACTTTTAAGGTACAATGGTAGAAATGAATTTTTGAGAGGAAAACAATGAAAAAACTAGCAACCCTTCTTTTACTATCAACTGTAGCCCTTGCTGGATGTACTAGTATCCAACGTGGTCTCCGTGGTGATGACTATGTCGACTCTAGCATCTCAGCTGAAGAAAGCTCAAAAGCAGCTGCTCAGGCTGCCAAAGATTTGAATGACGCTTTGACCAATGAAAATGCCAACTTCCCTCAACTTTCTAAGGAAGTTGCTGAAGATGAAGCCGAGGTTATTTTGCACACAAATCAAGGCGATATCCGCATCAAACTCTTTCCAAAACTAGCACCTCTTGCAGTTGAAAACTTCCTTACTCACGCTAAAGAAGGCTATTATAACGGCATCACCTTCCACCGTGTTATTGATGACTTTATGGTCCAAACTGGAGATCCTAAGGGAGATGGTACAGGGGGCCAATCTATCTGGCATGATAAGGATAAAACAAAGGACAAGGGAACTGGTTTCAAAAATGAAATCTCTCCTTACCTATACAATATCCGAGGAGCCCTTGCTATGGCTAACACTGGTCAACCAAACACCAACGGTAGCCAGTTCTTCATCAACCAAAACTCAACAGATATTTCTGCTAAACTCCCTACCAGCAAGTATCCAAAGAAAATCATCGAAGCCTATAAAGAGGGTGGAAATCCAAGTCTAGATGGCAAACACCCTGTCTTTGGTCAAGTCATCGATGGCATGGATATTGTTGACAAGATTGCCAAGGCTGAAAAAGATGAGAAAGACAAACCAACGTCTGCTATCACCATTGATAGTATCGAAGTGGTGAAAGACTACGACTTCAGCAAGAAATAAACCATCAACAGATAAGGAGACGATGATATGATTTTATTTTGGGGTTCTAAAGGTTATCAGAAAGATTTGGGACATACGCAAACTGCGATCGAATGTGGTCACTGTAACAATGTCGACACTTGGGAGATCGTAGAAACTGGACGCAAGTTCACCCTCTACTGGATTCCACTTTTTCCTTATGGTAAAAGTTACTTCGTTTCTTGTCCGATTTGCCACTATGGTAAAGAAATTGAGAAATCTGAAGTTGAAAGCTATTTAAATTACTAGTCAAAAAAGCCAAGTCATTTCAACTTGGCTTTTTTACTGCTTTTAAGTTAGCTTGTTAAAGTCCCAGATTTGGTCCATCCAGCCTTCATAGAAGTCTGGTTCGTGGCAAACCATGAGAATGCTTCCTTTGTATTCTTTAAGCGCGCGCTTGAGTTCTTCCTTGGCGTCTACATCCAAGTGGTTGGTCGGCTCGTCCAGCACTAAGACGTTATTTTCACGGTTCATCAAGAGACAGAAACGCACCTTGGCCTGTTCCCCACCTGACAATACCTGAATTTGGCTTTCGATGTGCTTGGTTGTCAAACCACAACGAGCAAGGGCTGCACGGACTTCTGCTTGGTTAAGGGCAGGAAAGGCATTCCAGACAGCCTCTAGTGGTGTTTGACGATTGCCACCTTCTACTTCCTGTTCAAAGTAGCCAAGTTCTAGGTAATCTCCACGTTCGACTTCCCCAGCGATTGGTGGAATAATTCCCAAGAGAGACTTCAACAGGGTTGTTTTCCCGATACCATTGGCCCCAATAATGGCAACCTTTTGATTGCGTTCAAAAGTGAGATTTAAGGGCTTGGTAAGAGGACGGTCATAACCAATCTGCAAGTCCTTGGCTTGGAAGATAAAGCGTCCAGGTGTACGAGCTGGTTTGAAATCAAAGGATGGTTTTGGCTTCTCACTTTGCAGTTCGATAATATCCATCTTATCCAATTTCTTTTGACGGGACATGGCCATATTACGCGTTGCGACACGCGCTTTGTTTCGAGCGACAAAGTCCTTGAGGTTCGCAATCTCTTTCTGCTGACGTTCGTAGGCCGCTTCCAACTGAGATTTCTTCATGGCATAGACTTCTTGGAACTGGTAGTAGTCACCAGAGTAACGCGTCAACTGTTGATTTTCCACATGGTAGACGATATTGATCACGTCGTTGAGGAAAGGAATATCGTGAGAAATGAGGACAAAGGCATTCTCATAGTTTTGGAGATAACGCTTGAGCCAGTCAATGTGTTCAGCATCCAGATAGTTGGTTGGCTCGTCCAGCAATAAGATATCTGGCTTTTCAAGGAGGAGTTTAGCTAAAAGCACCTTTGTTCTTTGTCCACCTGACAAGGCTGTTACGTCTGTATCCATGCCATAGTCCATGACACCGAGAGCACGCGCTACTTCATCAATCTTAGCATCCAAGGTATAGAAATCTCGACTTTCCAAACGATCTTGGAGTTCACCAACTTCTTCCATGAGTGCATCAATATCCGCTCCTTCTTCTGCCATTTCCATGTAGAGGTCATTGATACGAGCTTCTGCTTTAAAAAGCTCATCAAAGGCTGTACGCAAGACATCACGCACGGTTTGACCTTCCTTTAGCACAGCGTGCTGATCCAGGTAGCCAGCAGTCACATATTTGGACCACTCCACCTTCCCTTCATCTGGCAACATCTTACCTGTCACGATGCTCATAAAGGTTGATTTTCCTTCACCATTGGCACCGACTAAGCCGATATGCTCTCCCTTGAGGAGACGGAAAGACACATCTTCAAAAATTGCACGGTCACCAAAACCGTGACTTAAATTTTTAACTTCTAAAATACTCATTCTAATTCCTTATCTTGTTTTTATGCAGTCCTTTATAGAGGACCCAAGCCAGATAGCCTCCCAAGGTATTGGTCCACAAATCATCAATCTCAAAGACTCGATTAAAATCAAAGAAAAAGTCTAAGACCAGCTGCGTACACTCGATTCCTAGGCTCAGTAGAAAGCTGAGAAGGATGATTTTTTTCGTTTGCCGTAAATTTGGACAGAGATAGATCAGTTGAAAGACCAGAGGGAAGAGCAAGAAGACATTTAAAATATTCTGCAAAAAGATCCAAATGACTTGTCCCAAACTGGTCACTTCACCCAGATTCCAAAGGGAGTTTAAGGGAGTTAAAAGAAAAACCAGGCGTCCAAAAGTTTGAATACCTGGAGTTTCCACTCCTGTAGGAAGTTGAGGCTGGGGAGTAAAACAAAAACAGACAATGCAAAGACTGTAAACAGCCACTCCCAATCTTAAGATTAATTCTCTTTTTTTAGTCATTTTATGGATTTACCGCTGCAACTGCCTTCTGGCGATCACGTTTCATTGTATTGGAGCGCAATTGTCCACAAGCTGCATCAATATCTGTACCATGCTCTTGACGGACAACACAGTTGATTCCTTTTTTCTTGAGGGTATCGTAGAAGGCCATCACGCGCTCTTTAGGACTACGGCTATATTGGTCATGTTCACTAACTGGGTTATAGGGAATCAAGTTGACATATGACAATTTCTTGATGTTTTTGAGCAATTCAGCCAATTCCAAGGCTTGTTCTACACCATCGTTGACTTCATTGAGCATGATATATTCAAAGGTCACACGGCGATTGGTTGTTTCGATATAGTACTCAATAGCTGCAAAGAGCTTTTCAATCGGAAAGGCACGGTTAATCTTCATGATGCTTGAGCGCAATTCATTATTGGGTGCGTGAAGAGACACAGCCAGATTGACCTGTACGCCTTCATTAGCAAAGTCACGAATTTTATGGGCCAAACCTGAGGTTGAAACAGTGATGTGGCGAGCACCGATAGCCATTCCCTTGTCATCATTGATGGTACGGACAAAATTCAACACATTGTTGTAGTTATCAAATGGTTCACCAATTCCCATAACAACGATATGGCTGACACGTTCATCCTGACCACGTTCATCAAAGTATTTCTGAACCAGCATAATCTGCGCTACGATTTCCCCATTATTAAGATCACGTTGCTTCTTAATCAAGCCTGACGCACAGAAGGTACAACCGATATTACAACCGACCTGAGTGGTCACACAGACTGACAAACCGTAGTGTTGACGCATGAGTACTGTCTCAATCAACATGCCATCTGGCAACTCGAAAAGATACTTAACAGTACCGTCAGCTGACTCTTGTACAATCCGTTGTTTCAAAGGATTTACGACAAACTGGTCATTGAGCTTAGCAATCAAATCCTTGGAAAGGTTGGTCATTTCTTCAAATGACTGCACACGTTTACGGTAGAGCCATTCCCAGATTTGATCTGCACGGAATTTCTTTTCCCCTTGTTCTAATACCCATTCTTGCATGGTTTGACGTGTTAAACTATAAATAGAAGGTTTCATCTCTTCTCCTTATTCTCTATCTATTTCTGACGAATGACAAAATGGCGCTGTCCCTTGTCCTCTTTCTGAGACTTTTGGTCCTTATGACGACGTCTATTTCGCTTATCCGTATTTGGTTTTCTCTTATTTTGCGAAGGTTTCTTGCCTCTTCTAGGAAGGTTCTCCTCATCCTTTTTACGCATTTTTTTGTCAAATGAAGCCCGTTTCGGTGCTTGGTTTTCTAGGACAAAATAAGCACAACCATAACTACAATACTCTAAAAGATAATCCTGTAAGCGACTGATTTTTTCAATTTTTTCCTCTGTTCGGTCGTCTTTATAAAAGCCACGTAGACGGAGCTGTTCATTGCTCCAGTCTCCCACGACATAATCAAACTTGGTCAACACCTCAGAAAAGCGTTGATTAAAGACTGTCACATCGAAAGCATCCTTGATATTTTCAACCAAGGTAAAAGCAATCCCTTCAGTCTCAACCTTATCCCCATTCACATGAAATTCTGGGCCAGGAAACTTGTTATAGTTGTATAATTCAGGTGCAATTTCTTTACGCATAGTCTTCCTTTTCCACGATTACTTAACACTCTATTTTACCATATTTTCTACAAGTTGGCACGAATATCCTGTAAATGAAAAAAGTCTGACGATTCTGTCAGACTTCTGCTTTATAACTTTAAAAAGAGAAGAACAATTCTTCCCTCCATATTTTATTATTTAGCTGCTGCGTAAAGCTCGTCTACTTTGTTCCAGTTAATGACTGAGAAGAAAGCTTTGATGTAGTCAGGACGTACATTGCGGTATTTCACATAGTAAGCATGTTCCCAAACGTCCAAGCCCAAAATTGGTTTTTTACCTTCTGAGATTGGTGTGTCTTGGTTTGCTGTTGAAGTTACTTCAAGTTTTCCTTCTTTGTTGACAACCAACCAAGCCCATCCAGAACCAAAGCGAGTTGTTGCTGCTGCAGTAAAGGCTGCTTGGAACTCTTCAAATGAACCAAATGTTGCATCGATTGCTGCTGCAAGTTCTGCTGAAGGAGCAGTCTTTTCAGGAGTCATCAATTCCCAGAAAAGAGCATGGTTCAAGTGTCCACCACCATTGTTGATAAGTGCTTGACGGATATCAGCTGGGATAGAATCTACATCAGCAAGCAAGGCTTCAAGGTCTTCACCAATTTCAGGGTGTTTTTCAAGAGCTGCATTTGCATTGTTTACATAAGTTTGGTGGTGTTTGTCATGGTGCAAGTGCATTGTTTCTGCATCGATGTATGGTTCCAAAGCGTCATATGCGTATGGAAGGTCTGGTAAGATAATAGCCATCTGTAATACCTCTTTTTCTTTCTATAAGAAAATGATAACGCAATCATCCTCTTTTTTCAAGTTTTTTGCTCAATTTGCCTCTGCCGCGATCTGCAAAAGTGCCTTTTCAAACAAGTATCCTTTTTCATAGACACCTGTCTTAATCTGGTAGTCTGTTTCAATCAAATAAGAAATCGCTCGCTTGAGAAAATCTAAGGAAATCCCTCTCGAATCTCTCAATGCGAACTTGATTTGATAAGGATTAGGATTGCGTCCCAAATAAGTCCCCAGACTGCTTACAATCTGCGATTCCGACTGACCAGCTTCTGATAAAATCTTCACTTGTGTAAAGGTACGAAACTGTCCTAACATGACAGCTATGAGCTTGATCTCATCCTCCCCTTGCAAGGTCAAATCTCTGACCAAGTCACGGGCCTGATCGATCTTTTTGCCCAAGATAAGCTGAGTCAAATCAAAAATATTGTCCTGCAGAGTCTTTGGAATAGCCTCGACAATATCCTTCTCCTCAATCACGCCGTCTGACTTATAAGACTGCAAAAAAAGGAGATTTTTCTGGATTTCACTAAATTGAAAACCAGATTTGATAAGGAGATTTTCAAAAGACTTTTCTGCAAACTGCAGACCTTGTGTCTGGCTCCATTTTTGGAAATACTGGCGCAATTCTTGTTCTTTGGCTTCTACTGCATCAAAAACCTTGGCATCTCGTTTGAGCAATTTGACCAGCCGTCTCTTACTATCTAACTTTCCTTCAGCAAAAATCAATAACTTGGTTGTTGGCGAAGGGTTATCAAGGTATGCCTCAAATGACTTGAGCTCATCATCTGTTAAAAAACGTTTCTTGGCTGTTGTAATATCGACAAAATGGTCTAATATCACGATTTTCTCATCCGCAAAGAAAGGGAGAGTAACCAGCTCCAACTCTAAGTCTTTATAAGCTACTTCTTTCATATCAAAGTAAGCAAAATTGAGATCAGCTGGATCATAACCAATCTGTTTCAACACTTGACTCTTCATAACTTCAAACTGACCCTGGTCTGTCCCAGTAAATAGATTCAAGCTAGATAAATTTGATAGAGATAACTTTCGACTCTCTTCTATGGCTAGCATCTTCTCTCCTTTCTTCTGATTTTTCGATTTAATTTAGTCAATATAGCGCAATTTCCCACGGAAATCTTCTAGTCTCTCGTACCCTTTTTCCTCCATAATAGCTTTCAGTTCATTGGTAATGCGTTCAAAAGCACCTACGCCTTCTTTGTGAAGGGTAGTTCCTAGTTGCACCATACTCGCACCGCAGAGGATGTGTTCAAAGGCATCACGACCTGTCAAGACGCCACCCGTTCCGATGATTTGGATTTGCGGATTGAGACGTTGGTAAAAGGCGTGCACATTAGCAAGAGCGGTCGGTTTGATATACTCTCCACCAATGCCACCAAAACCATTTTTAGGACGAATCACGACCGACTCGTCTTCTATATAAAGGCCGTTTCCGATAGAGTTAACACAGTTAACAAACTTGAGCGGGTATTTGTTGAAAATAGCTGCCGCTTGATCAAAGTGAACAATATCAAAATATGGTGGCAATTTGATTCCAAGAGGTTTGGTAAAGTAGGCAAAGACTTCTGCCAAAATACGGTCTGTTGTCTCAAAATCATAGGCAATCTGAGGTTTTCCTGGAACATTTGGACAAGAGAGATTAAGCTCTGTCAGTCCTTTGAATTCACTCTCTTGAACTTTTTTCAAGATGGTATGTGTTTCTTCTGGAGACATGCCAACTAGAGATAGGAAGAAAGTTCGGTTTGGCTCCTTTTCCTGCAAGTCCAAAAGATAGTCCAGATAGTAGTCCAAGCCATTATTTGGTAAGCCCATGGAGTTGATAGAACCAAGTGGAACATCCTGGTAGCGTGGCTCAGGATTGCCCTGACGAAAGTCCAAGGTCGCAGTCTTCGTAACAAAAGTACCTGCCGCTGAGTTTTTGACCCCTTCTAGTTCCTCTATCGTCATACAAGCCACACCTGCTGCATTCATCAAGCAATTGTCAAACTCAAAGCCAGCTATTTGTGTTTTCGTTGATACCATGATTCTGATCCTCCAGATTCCTTTTATTTCTAATATTATACCATACTTTAAGATTTTCTCTTTGAGAAACTAATTTCTATATAAAACGTTCGGTTTTGTAAATTGAAAGAATTTTTAGAAAATTTCTGTTTTTTTCTTTACACTCAAAAAAAATTCTGCTATAATGGCTCATGTAATAAAATATAACAACAAAAAGGAGAACGATATGACATCTGCTAAAGACTATATCCAAAGCGTGTTTGCAACTGTGAAAGCTCGTAACGGGCATGAGGCTGAATTTCTCCAGGCGGTTGAAGAATTCTTCAGCACTTTGGAACCTGTATTTGAAAAACATCCCGAGTATATCGAAGAAAACATCTTGGCACGCATCACTGAGCCTGAGCGCGTGATTTCTTTCCGTGTTCCTTGGGTTGACCGTGATGGAAAAGTCCAAGTGAACCGTGGTTACCGTGTTCAATTTAACTCAGCTGTTGGACCATATAAAGGCGGACTTCGTTTCCACCCAACTGTAAACCAAGGGATCTTGAAATTCCTTGGCTTCGAACAAATCTTTAAAAACGTCTTAACTGGACTTCCAATCGGTGGAGGTAAAGGTGGATCAGACTTCGATCCTAAAGGGAAGACTGATGCTGAAGTGATGCGCTTCTGCCAAAGCTTCATGACTGAATTGCAAAAATACATCGGACCATCACTTGACGTACCTGCTGGTGATATCGGTGTTGGAGGACGTGAAATTGGTTACCTATACGGACAATACAAACGTCTTAACCAATTTGATGCGGGTGTCTTGACTGGTAAACCTCTTGGATTTGGTGGTAGCTTGATTCGTCCAGAAGCAACTGGTTATGGTTTGGTTTACTACACTGAAGAAATGCTCAAAGCTAATGGTAACAGTTTTGCTAGTAAGAAAGTGGTTATTTCAGGTTCTGGTAACGTAGCTCAATATGCTCTTCAAAAAGCGACTGAACTCGGCGCTACTGTTATCTCTGTATCTGACTCAAACGGTTATGTCATCGACGAAAATGGTATTGACTTCGATCTTTTGGTTGATGTTAAAGAAAAACGCCGTGCTCGTTTGACTGAGTACGCAGCTGAGAAAGCAACTGCTACTTACCATGAAGGTTCTGTATGGACTTACGCTGGAAACTACGACATCGCTCTTCCATGTGCGACCCAAAACGAAATCAACGGCGAAGCAGCTAAACGTTTGGTTGCTCAAGGCGTTATCTGTGTATCTGAAGGTGCTAACATGCCTAGTGACCTTGATGCGATTAAAGTCTACAAAGAAAACGGAATCCTTTACGGACCTGCCAAAGCTGCCAACGCTGGTGGGGTAGCTGTATCAGCGCTTGAAATGAGCCAAAACAGCCTTCGCCTTTCATGGACCCGTGAAGAAGTCGATGGACGACTCAAAGACATCATGACAAACATCTTCAATACAGCTAAAACAACTGCTGAAACATACGGTCTTGGTACTGACTACCTTGCAGGAGCAAATATCGCTGCCTTCGAAAACGTAGCAAACGCTATGATTGCCCAAGGTATTGTTTAATTAGTCGATACATCCTATCGGAGGACAAATGATGAACTTACGGCCAATGGAAGTAAGAGATAATCCAGCTGTAGCACAACTCATTCGAGCTAGTCTTGAAGAATTCGGGCTTGACAAACCTGGAACTGTCTACTTTGATTCTCATCTAGATCATTTGGCCGACTATTATCAACAGCAAGAGAGAGCAGCTTACTTTATTCTGGAAGATGAAGGTCAGCTGGTTGGCTGTGGTGGCTTTGCACCTGTGTCTGATAAGATTGCTGAATTACAAAAACTGTATGTCACTAAAAATAGCCGTGGCAAAGGTTATTCCAGCAGGTTGATAAAGCGGATATTCCAGGAAGCCCGTCTGGCTGGTTATGAACAGCTTTATCTAGAAACCTCTACTGAACTGGCTACGGCCGTGGCCATCTATCAGCACTATGGTTTTACAGCACTACAACAACCACTTTCTAACGCCGCCGGCCACCCAGCTATGAATATCTGGATGATAAAATTCCTCTTATCAGATGAATAGATGGCAGTATACTCTGGTCGTCTCGAAGACATCATGACCAAGATCCTCAAAACAGCTAAAACAACTTTTAAAAATGTAGCCAAGGCTATGATAGTTAAGGTATTGTTTCAGCACTATCAAACTAGAAGAAATCCGACTGCTTATAAAAGCGGCCGGATTTTTATATATCTAATTTTTCAAAAAATTTGCCTGCAGACTGCTTTTCTTTTAGCTTCTCCAGCAGTTCGTTCTCCAGAAAAGGACTTAGTTCGTCAAAATCTTGGCAAACCTTAAAAACCGTCTCTCTATCCATCTGACCATAAGCTAATTCGTAATAGTCCTTATGATGATGCCAGTTCTGGTCATAGTTGACATCTGTACGTTGATAGTAAACAATGTTTTGCTTCGGTGTCAGGTAAAGCTTCTGTGTTAGAATGCTTTTCTGATCTTTGGACAACTTGCTACGACTGAAAATCTTGACACCTTGAAAAATTTTACGCTCATGGATACCTTGATTTGTGACTTTTAATTCAATTCTTTTATAATGCATACTATCACCTCCAGAAATTACCTACATTATATCAGATTCTGGCAGATTTTCAAGCAAAAGTGTCATTTCCAAAAGTCTTTAGTTGCTTCTAAAATCTCTGCCGTCGGTGTCACCGTAGCCTCAATAATGCTCTTGCCAGTCTTTTTCAGATAAGCTTGTATCAGATGATAGCCATAAGCATAGCCCGCAGCATAAGGCATTCCAACCGGTAGTTGACCTTGAATCTCAGCTATTTCATCACCGTAAAGATAAGGAACCATTTCCGCCATTCCTGTTAGCTGAAGCTGACTTGAGATAACAGGCTTAATCTCTTCTAGCTGCTCGGAACTAGTTGAAGTGACCCAAGGCCCAATGAGATCTTTACCATAGAGCTCAGCAGCAAAAGACTCTGCCAACCCCTCACTAACTACCCAGTCTGCTAGTGTCGTCTGCTGGTTCCATTTGATAAATTGGAAGCGAACATTATGGTTGCACTCGTGAGCCAACGCAGCCTGCACACGTGGTAAAGTATAGTCATTCGGTAGCAGACTAAGCATGAGGTAGCCTGGGATTCCACCATCTCCACTATAACCCTTATTGAGCTGTAACATGGACTTTTCAGGGTTGCCCAATAAAATAGTAAAATGGTAATCCTCAATCTCTAAGTCATAGCCAGCCTGCTCAAAAAGACCAATACTCCTCTTGATGGTATTCTGGCAGTCTTGCCAGAGTTGATCAGAGCTCAGAGCGTCGATAGCTGGCCTATCCTTCTCTGACAGAGTTCCGGGTAGCTGATTCATAAAACCAAGTAGGAACAAAGCATCAAATCCTCCGGGATACTTGGCTTTCAGAGGAATATGTTGAGTTTGGTATTTCGTAGCAAAAGGTGCTAATATTTTAGCTCGAAAACAGCCCTCTCTCTTTTCTAAAGGAAGCTCGAGCATCTCTTGGTAAACTTTATCTGAACGAATCATATTGATTTGCATAATAATCTCCTTTCTTATCTACTATTAGTATAATCCCTTACCTAAGGTCAGAGTCAATAAAAAAACTGAACTATCTATTAAAAATTCATTGAAATTATCTCAAATTATAAGAGAATTTCTTTCATTAGCATTCTGTAATACTGAGGTTATAATATTAGGGGGCTTGATAAAATATAAACTTATCTTCAACTATTAATTCAGTAATCTATTCTATGATACAAAAATAGAATCTTGTAAAAACAAGATTCTATTTTTTTTATATTATTCAGCTAGAAATTAGAAAAACTGAAATTAAAATCAATAATTACCTCTATTAACTTTGAAATAGAGATAAATAAGACCGATGATACCAATTGGTATAGAAAAAGTCCAAATTACAAAAAATCTTACTATCTTCCATATTACTAATACTAAAGCTGGTAAAAATAAGATGTTATCTCCCATTATTAATTCAACTATACTTTCATATACAAACATAGCAAATGGGTAAAAGAATGATGAAACTAGGAAGAAAATAAATCCTGTAGGATAAAAACTTGGATCATTTTTTAACGCAAATGCAAAAATTGCTAATGCTCCTAAAGAAAATAAATAGTGTCTAATTAACCACCCTTTATTAAGTGCTACAAATATATTTTTGAATTTATCCATATGTTACCTCCCCTTAGTAATAAAAAAATTAGGAATATAAGCTTAATACAAATATCTCTAATTCATATAAAAACTTTACTAAAGTAATTATACTTAAATTATTGAATATAGTCAAGCAATTAGGAATTTTACAGTGAAAAAAAAGTTAGTGAGAACGTTAGTTGAAATCACAACTAAATAAAAATACCCCACAATAATTGCGGGGTATTAGTTGTAAAGTTACTTTATTATTTAAGAGTAACTGAAGCTCCAGCTTCTTCCAATTTAGCTTTGATTTCTTCAGCTTCTGCAGTTGGAACGCCTTCTTTGATGACACCTGGTGCACCATCAACAAGTTCTTTAGCTTCTTTAAGTCCAAGACCAGTGATTTCACGTACAACTTTGATAACGCCAACTTTTTTGTCACCAGCAGCTGTCAACTCAACGTCAAATGAGTCTTTAGCAGCACCAGCGTCAGCAGCACCAGCTGCAGCAACAGCTACAGGAGCTGCTGCAGTTACACCAAATTCTTCTTCGATAGCTTTTACAAGGTCGTTCAATTCAAGGATTGAAGCTTCTTTAATTTCAGCAATAATGTTTTCAATGTTCAATGCCATTGTTATTTCCTCCAAATAAGTTTTTAATTTTATAATAGTTTTTCCGTAGCTAGGCTACGCTGCGTAGCTTAAGATTAAGCTGCGTCTTCTTTGTTGTCTGCAACCGCTTTGACTGCAAGAGCAACGTTGCGCACTGGCGCTTGAAGTACAGAAAGGAGCATAGAAAGAAGTCCTTCGCGGTTTGGAAGAGTTGCAAGAGCAACGATTTCTTCTTTAGATGCGACAGCGCCTTCGATTGCACCACCTTTGATTTCAAGTGCTTCAGCGTTTTTAGCAAAATCGTTCAAGATTTTCGCTGGCGCGATAACATCTTCGTTAGAAAATGCTACTGCAGATGGTCCAACAAATACTGATGCAAGATCTTCAAGACCAGCTTTTTCAGCTGCACGACGCAAGATTGAGTTTTTAATGACTTTATACTCAACTTCGCTTCCACGAAGCTCACGACGAAGAACTGTATCTTGCTCAACTGTCAAACCACGAGCGTCTACAACGACGATAGATGCAGCAGCTTTCATTTTTTCAGCTACTACGTCAACTAGTTCCGCTTTTTTAGCAATAATTGCTTCACTCATTAGTGTGTTCACCTCCGTAATTATTTTGCTTGGGGAATTTTTCCAAAAGAAAAACGCGCCCAAACCTAGACACGAAAGTACAATACGCTTCTTTTTACATGATACGTTTTGTCCTCGGTAGGATATTTATGAGTCGAGCTCCCCTACTGTCTTAGGCAGTTTTTTCAAACCGTATATAAGTATAGCATAGACAAAAAAAGAATGCAAGATTTTTGCAAACTTTTTTTAAATTTTTTTAAATCTCTACTGTCAAAACTTTGCCTTGCTTAACCACCTGTTCTCCAGCGATATAAACATCATCAACATCACTGGATTTGACTGCATAAACCAGGTGAGAGAGCATATTTTCCTGAGGCTGAAGATGGATTTTTCCTTGTGGTTGAATGGCCAGAAAATCTGCTTGCTTGCCAACTTCTAGGCTTCCTATCTGCTTTTCCATTCCTAGAACCTTAGCTCCTTCGATCGTTAGTGCCTTAAGGGCTGTCTCGATAGGGAATTGGCTGGCATCTCCACTCTTCATTTTCTGAAGAAGGGCTGCGGTCCGTCCTTCCTCAAACATATCTAGATTATTATTGGAAGCAACTGAGTCAGTCGCAATTCCGACTGCTACTCCTGCTTTTTGCAGTTGGATGATTGGAGCGATTCCTGAGGCCAGTTTTAGATTACTGATAGGATTGTGGGCGATAGCCACATGAGAAGTCGCCAAGCGTTCAATTTCTCGTTCGTTTAACTCGACCCCGTGAGCAAAGACGGACGGATGATCTAAATAACCCAGTTCTTCAAGAAAAGTAAGGGGGCGTTTGCCATAGCGTTTCAGGATAATTCCTGATTCCTCCTTGGTCTCCGCCACATGGATATGGATAGGAATATTCAGCTCTTTTGCCATATCTAAGCTCTCTTCCAGCAAATCTTTACTACAGCTGTAGGGAGAATGAGGGGCTACCATAACCTTGAAATTTGGGTTTTCATATCCTAAGATTTCTTCTATAATGGATCGTGTTCTGCTTATAGTCTCAGCAGTTGTTTCTGCCTCTGAAGAAAAGAGGGTCGGTGAGAAATAACAACGCATCTTAGACGCCTTGACTGCCTGATAAATTCTCTCAATATCCACACCATTGGGATTATACATATCGTTGAAGCTTGTTGTTCCTGACTGGAGCATTTCTGTCAGAGCTTCTTTGACCGCCTTGGTAGTCATGTCGGGAGTAAATCCTGCTTCTGCTGGCCAGATAAAGTCATTGAGCCATTCGTGGAGATTGCTGTCATCCCGAATCCCTCGCAAACCTGTCATAGCAGAATGGGTGTGGCAATTAACCAAACCAGGCATGATCCAGGCTCCCTGATAGTCTATAATCTGCTCAGCTTGCTCTAAAATCTCTGGCTCCTCTTGGCCGACATAGACGATTTGAGAGTCCTTAACGGCTAAGATACTATCCAAATAAACATGGAAATCTTTGTCACAAGTCACAATATTTACATGCTGATAGACTTTCATTATAGGCTCCTTTTCTATAAGACAATTTACAGTGAATAATTTTTCTAGCTATTGTAACAAAAAAGTCACCCGAAGGCAACTTTTTTCGTTCATAAGATTTTAAAATAGAAAGGATTATTCAGAGCTAAAAGCCGCAGCTTTTTGCATTTGGTAATACTTGCCCTTTCTAACCATGAGATCATGATGGTTACCATGCTCCACAATGTCACCATCTACCAAGACCAGAATCAAATCCGCATCCTGAATGGTTGACAAACGGTGAGCAATAATAAAGCTTGTGCGCCCCTTCATCAGTTTGGCAAAGGCATCCTGTACTAGCACCTCTGTCCGTGTATCGATGGAGGAAGTCGCCTCGTCTAAGATAAGAATCTTTGGAATAGCTAGAAAGACTCGGGCGATGGTCAAGAGCTGGGCTTGACCGACAGAGAGAGATTCTCCTGCATTTTCCAACTTGGTATCGTATCCCTGTGGCAACTGTTGGATGAAAAAGTCTGCGTTGGCTGCTTTGGCGGCAGCAATCACCTGCTCCCGACTGGCGTCAGGATTTCCAAAGACAATATTGTCATGAATGGTTCCTTGCTTGAGCCAGGTTTCTTGGAGTACCATTCCAAACTGCTGTCTCAATGACGCTCGGGTATAGTCGTAAATGGAACGACCGTCTAGCAAGATATCTCCCGAGTTAATAGGATAAAAACGCATGAGGAGATTGATAAGAGTTGACTTACCAGCACCTGTCGGACCAACAATAGCCACCTTGCTACCAGCTGGAATGTCAATCGATAAATCCTTAATCAAAACCTTCTCAGGATGATAGCCAAAAGAGACATGTTTAAAGGAAATAGCACCCTTGACTTGGTCACTGGTCAAGACTTCCTTACCTGTTTCAGCCACCTCAGGACTCTCTAAGACAGCATAAACACGCTCTGCACAAGCGAGAGCACTTTGCAATTCGGCTAGAACCGAAGAAATATCGTTAAAGGGCTTAGTGTACTGCTGGACATAGTTCAAAAAAGTCACTAAACGCCCAATAGTCAAGGTTGAACCCATCATGATACGATAGGCTCCCACTCCAGCAAGAAGGGCATAAATGAGCGCATTGACAAAGCGAGTTGAAGGATTGACCGTTGATGAATAAAAGATGGCTGACTGAGAATAACCTGCATAGTTGGCATTCGCCTCGTGCAGTCTTTGGATAAACTCTGTCTGAGCATTGAAGGACTGGATAATGGTCTGTTGGCTAAGTGATTCTTCAATCAACTGAGTCTGAATCCCCCTCGTCTCTGTTTGCTTCTGGAAGAGATGATAAGAGCGTTTAGCAATAAAACGTGAAATCACCATAGACAGTGGCGTCAACAGCAAGACCAAGAGGGTCATGAGGAGGTGAATTTGAAGCATTGCTAGAATACTAACCAAAATCATCAAGACGCCAATGAAAAATTGGTTAAATATCATGGTCAAACCAGCTGCCAACTGCTCGACGTCTGTGGTCACACGACTGACCATCTCTCCACTGCCTTGCCGATCTACAAAAGCAATCGGTAACCGATGGAGCTTATGGATGATTCGCTCTCGCAAGTCTCTGGTATAAGAAAAGATTAGGCGATTATAAAGAAGAGGATTAGCCCATTGTACCAGTGTATTTCCTATGACCACCAAGATCATCTGGATAAAAATCTGCCAAAAAACTGGTGAAGAATCAGCTACTAGAACCTGGTCAATGACCTGCCCAATCAAGATAGGTAGGTAGATCGATAAAGCAACTTGGGCAATAGTTCCTAGAAAGGCAAGGAAAAGGAGAAAAGGATGGCTTACTAAATCTACGGCTAAACGTTTGAGCGTCTGGTTTGCGGTTTGTCGTTTCATGCTAGTCCTCCTTTCCATGTTGGGATGCATTGATTTCGCGATAGACTTGACTAGTCTTCATCAAGTCATCGTGCTTGCCAACAGCTAGGAGCTCACCTTTTTCCAAGAGGAGAATCTGGTCAGCCATCTGAAGTGTAGACGCTCGTTGAGAAATCAAGATTAAGCTCGTGTTTGGCAGATTTTCTCTAATAGCTTTCAAGAGCTTGGACTCGGTAATGGTGTCGAGGGCCGAGGTCGCATCATCTAAGATGAGAAATGGAGCTTGGCGCAAGACTGCTCGGGCAATAGATAGCCTTTGTTTTTGTCCGCCTGAGAAATTTCGACCTCCTGTCTCAACTAGGGCATCCAAAAGTCCTTCCTTTTCACTGACAAAATCCTTAGCTTGCACAATCTCCAAGGCCTGCCAGAGTTGCTGGTCAGACACTTCTTGATTTAAACCTAGAGTCAAGTTGGAACGAATAGTTCCTTTAAAAAGTTCAACTTTTTGGGGTACATAGGCAATCCAAGACCGCCACTGCTCAAGATTAAGAGGACTACATCCATCTCTATAAATGTCAATGCTTCCCTTGTCTACTGGATAAAGTCCAAGCAAAACTTGCACCAAGCTTGATTTACCTGAACCAGTTCCTCCGATGATACCAAGGATCTGATCTTGATTCATACCAAAGGAAATGTTTCTCAGAGAAGGCTGGGCCGCATCAGGATAGGTAAAGGTTAATTCTTTGACTTGCAAAACCCGATCACCGGTAGCTTGTTTTTGTTCTAATTCTGAAAAAATATCTTCTGGAGCTTCGGTAAAAACTTCCTCAATTCGCTTGGCTGAGATATAGGATTGGTTGAGGGAATTGATCAGCATGGCGAGCTTAACCAATTCCACCAAAATCTGTAAGAGGTAGTTGATAAGAGCAATGAGAGCTCCTTGACTGAGTAAACCTCCTTGAATTGAAATATATCCCTGCCAGATAATGACGAGGAGAGTTCCATTAACAATCAGATAGGTCAGAGGTGTTAACAAACTTGACCAGAAACCCGTCTTTTCTTGCAATCTAGCATAAACTTGGTTAAGGTTTTGAAAAATCTGTAACTCTCGTTTTTCATGGCCAAAAGCACGAATAACTCGCATCCCTTGCAATTGCTGGCGCGTTTCCTGAACCAATTGGTCCGTTTTTTTTCTGAGACTGCTGTAGAGAGGATTGACAAGTCTAGATAACCCGACAATGACAATCGTCAAAATGACAACCATAACTAAAAACCAGAAAGTTAGCTCAGCCGAGATGCGATAGGCCATAAAGATAGCCCCAAAGACGATAATAGGCGCTCGCAAAAAGAGGCGCAGGAATTGATTGATCCCAGTCTGAATCTGGTAAGTATCCGAAGTCAAGCGTGTCACCAAGCTAGAAGTTGTCAGACGATCTCTGCTATCCTTTGGCAAGGAAAGAATATGACGATAAAGGTCGTCTGTCAGTTCCTTGGCGAATCCAACCGCTGCCTTGGCTGAGTAAAACTGGGCTATCAAGGCCACTAAAACACCAATCACTGCAAAGATAAGGAGCAGGCCAATCTGCATCCAGAGGTGTCCCTGATCTCTCTGGGGCAAGGACTGGTCAACAATCCCAGCAATCACCATGGGAACCAAGAGTTCAAAAACAGCTTCTAGCAGCTTGAACAGGGGTGCTAGAATCGACTCTTTGATGTAGGGTTTGAAGTAAGATAGTAAGTGTTTCATAAGTCCCTTCTATTCTTATTCTGAAAATGAAGAAAGTGGGAAGCCCCACCCTCTCAGTTTTATTTGTTTAAGTAAGGTAATAGATAGCCATATCCTGCTTTTTCCATCTCATCCTTGGCTATAAAGCGCAAGGAAGCAGAATTAATACAGTAACGGAGGCCACCTAACTCCTGAGGTCCATCTGTGAAAACATGACCCAAGTGAGCATTTCCTGACCGAGAACGAACCTCGATTCGCTCCATTCCATGGCTCAAATCCTTGTAATAGTGAATCAATTCCTTAGAAATCGGACGACTAAAACTTGGCCAACCACAACCTGAAGAAAACTTATCCTTGGCGAAAAAGAGTGGCTCACCTGTCGTGATGTCTACATAAATCCCTTCTTCAAAGGTTTGGTCATAGGCATTGGTAAATGGAGCCTCTGTAGCAGCTTCTTGCGTAACACGGTAAGACTCTTCAGTTAAGCTTTCCTTTAATACCTCTTGACTAGGCTTTTCATAGTTAGAGGCATCAATCAATGGTTTCTCAGCATCCGTCACATCGATATGACAGTAACCTGAAGGATTTTTCTTGAGATAGTCTTGATGGTAGTCTTCAGCCAAAATGTAGTGGCGAAGTTTCTCCACTTCTACTGCAATCTTTCGACCCAGCATGCGCTCCTGCTCCTGCACCACTGTGTAGATAGCTGGCAAGTCTGCTTCATCCTGATAATAGATTCCCGTTCGATATTGGCGACCACGGTCATTCCCCTGCTGGTTAATAGACAAGGGATCAATGACACGGAAATAATAAAGCAAAATCTCTCTAAGTGACACTGCTTTCTCATCATAAATCACTTGAACAGTCTCTGCATGGTCTGTTTCCTTGAGCAACTGGTAATTGGTCGTTTCGACTTGGCCATTAGCGTAGCCAACACTGGTTGCTAATACGCCTGAAATTCGAGAAAAATATTCCTCTAATCCCCAAAAACAACCACCTGCTAGATAAATTTCTGCCATCTTTATTTCTCCTTTATCAAGTTTTTAACTAATACTCTTCGAAAATATCTTCAAACCACGTCAGCTTACATCTGCAACCTCAAAACAGTATTTTGAGCTAACTTCGTCAGTTCTATCCACAACCTCAAAACACTGTTTTGAACAACCTGCGGCTAGCTTCCTAGTTTGCTCTTTGATTTTCATTGAGTATAAACTTCTTTTCAAAAAAAGGATAGGAAGCCCTCTGGTCGAGAGTTTCCCCATCCTATCCTCTATTTCTTTACTTTGTTTCGACACGGACACCTTGGGTATCAACTTTCAAATCATGAAGTTTGCCTTTGAAAGACTGCTTTTGCAATTCTGCCTTAATCGCCGGCATCTTGTCATGAGAAGCCAAGACCATAACTGTCGGCCCTGCTCCAGAGAGATAGGTCGCATAGGCTCCATTCTCTTTGGCTACTTGCTTAATCGTTGCAAATTCACGGACCAGACTTTGACGATAACGCTCGTGGAAGAGGTCCCCCTCGATTGCTTGGCCAGCTGTCACCATGTCTCCTGCCAACAAGGCTGCAACGGCCACATTGGCGATAGAACTAGCTGCAACAGCTTCCTTGTAGGACAATTTCTTAGGAAGGACACCACGGCTGTCGCGAGTGCGCAATTCATAGTTAGGAATATAAGCTAGAAAATCACACTCGGGGAAGTCAGCCACGATTGCTGAAACGTGACCTTCAACGGAACTCGCAACAACAAGATTTCCATAGATAGCTGGTGCCACATTGTCAGGATGCCCTTCAATCTTGGTAGCCAACTGCAATTTGTCGTGGTTAGATAAGTTGAGCTTACCTAATTGGTTAGCCAGTTCAATCCCAGCAACGATAACCGAGCTTGAAGAACCCAAACCACGCGCCAAGGGAACATCGCTGGTCATTTTCAAGCGTCTCGGTTGCAAGTCAGGCGCAATTTGCAAGGCAATCTTGAGCAAGAGATTACGCTCGTCATGGGGAATCCATTTACCAACCTGGTGTTCAATCAACCACTCATCCCGTTCTTCACAAACCTCAATTTGAAGATACTTGGTTACAGCTACACCGACCGAATCAAAACCTGGCCCGATATTGGCACTGGTTGCAGGTACAATAATCTTCATCCTATTCTCCTAACACCTTGAAGGTATTCAAGAGGTCAAATTCTGAAGCTTTGGCCAACTCTGCTGAAACATTCTCAAGTTGTGCTTTATTGATCTTATGAGTGATAATCACTACACGCGCCTTGTCACCCTCTTTGCCATCTTGGAGGATTTGCTTGAAGGAAATATCTTGAGCATTGAAAATCTCAGCCAATTTCAAGACCTGACCTTTTGAGTCTGGAGCCAAGATTGAGAAATAGTAGTTTGCTTTAACATCCTCAGGATTAGCCAAGACCAAGTCACGGCTGTATTCGTTGAAGTCTTTACCAATGGTACCATCATTCAAGCGACGAACGATACGGACAATATCTGCTACAACACTTGTCGCAGTTGGTTTTTGACCCGCACCTGGTCCATAGTACATAGACTCACCGATACCAATAGATTCTACAAAAACAGCATTCATCACGCCATTCACACTGGCAAGTGGATGTGCTTTAGGAAGGAAGGTTGGAGTTACTTCTGCAGCAATACCAGAAGGAGTTTCCTCGATAGAACCAACCAATTTCACTACATAGCCTAGGTCTTGAGCTACAGCTACGTCTTCTGGTGTGATGTTACGGATTCCCTTGTGGGCTACATCGTCAAAGGCAACCTTCATACCAAAAGCAAACTGGCTCAAAATCACCATCTTGTAGGCTGCGTCAATCCCATCCACGTCATTTGTAGGGTCGCTTTCTGCAAATCCTAGTCTTTGAGCTTCCGCCAGAGCATCATCATAAGACCAGCCTTCTTCCACCATCTTGGTCATCATGAAGTTAGAAGTTCCGTTAACGACACCAAGAACGCGCGTGATTTTATCAGAAGCCAATGAATTTGCTAGAGTGCGAAGAATTGGAATACCACCAGCTACTGCTGCTTCGTAGTAAAGTGCTACATTATGCTCTTTAGCGATTTCTAACAATTCTGCACCATGGACAGCCAAAAGGTCCTTGTTAGCAGTAACAACGTGTTTCCCAGCTTCCAAGGCACGAGTGATAAAGGTTTTAGCTGGTTCGATACGCCCCATCAATTCCACTACGATAGTAATGTCCTTGTCTGATAAAATATCGTCTACATTGGTTACAAAGTTAAAGTCATTTCCTGCTGCAAGCAAGCGGTTCTTCTCATCTTCATCCTTGACCAATACCTTGGCTACTTCAATCTCAGAATGAGATGACTGAACGATTTTTTCTCCATTTTCCTTTAGTAGGAATGGCACACCACTTGCAACGGTACCAAATCCAAGTAAAGCAATTTTAACTGTCATGTTTGTCTCCTAGAAATTTTCTGATATAGCCATTATAACAGAATTTTGTGAAAATTCCTATTATAGTAAATCACTATTTCAGTCTAGTAAAGAAAAAACGAATCAGACGATTCGTTCTCCTTAAAATCTAGAAAAAGATTTCCAGAAATGATTATCCGATTTTTTGCAGACCGAGAACTGCATCATGGTTAATCAATATTTGCCCATACTCTTGCAAGACTGAACGACTGATGTCACTATCGTCTGCAAACTCACGCATACGAGCCAAGAGCCAAGCCGGATATGGACTTGGATGATTTTCCACATCGACTAAGATTGTCAAATAATAGTGTCCATTCATCTTATAGAGTTCAGATGTTTCCATCTGGTAGTTAACCGTCTTTGCAAAAGCAACTAAGTCAGCAAGGCTTGCAAAGCGTAGGATATAGTAGATATAAGGTTCTTTCTTATTCTCCGTCTCCTTGTCTGCCTGCTCTTGCTCTTCTTCCTTTGCTTCGACCTGCTCTAGAGATTGGATGGCCTCAATATCGTCCTTGGTCTTATCTGCAATGCTCTTTTCCAAGGTTTTGAGAAATTCATCTGGCGACATTTGGGCTAATTCTT
The DNA here is from genome assembly GCF_022749195.1 of Streptococcus oralis. NCBI lineage: Bacteria > Bacillati > Bacillota > Bacilli > Lactobacillales > Streptococcaceae > Streptococcus > Streptococcus oralis. The sequence goes on along the minus strand of NZ_CP094226.1, from coordinate 723,610 downwards.
CCATGTCTGGTAGATCCGCCAAATCTTCAAAATCCAGATTTTGGTCAATCTTGGACTTGGTCACAAAGACGTCGACCTTATCAGGTTTTGGCGTCACGCGGAAACTCAGCATGCCACTATCCAAGAAATTGTCTGGCATCTCTAACTCATCTAAAATAGCATAGAAAAACTCTTCGGTTTTTTCCTGAGGAACGAGAAAGTCTGCAATCTCCATTCCCCGATCCATCAAATCATCTAAAGTCATCGTGATTTTTAGTGTTGTATCACTAATTTGTTTCATCTTCATATCAAGTAACCTCATACTTTCAGTCTATCTATTATACTAGATTTTTACGATTTTATCAAAAGAATGAAGCGAGAATGTGATATAATACTAGATATGATTTTAGATTTAAGAAAGAAAGTTCAATGAAAAATATAAAAGTAAATGCATTGGCCAGCTTGCTGGTCAATATTCTCAATATCGTTTTTCCACTGATAACCAACCCTTATCTGACGCGGATTCTCAGCAAATCCAATTACGGTTATTTCAATACAGCCAATACCTGGGCAAGTTTCGTTATTCCACTAGCTGCCTTTGGAATATACAACTACGGGATTCGAGCTATTAGTAAGGTCAAGGATGACAAGAATAAAATCAACTACGTCTTTTCTAAGTTGTTTTATATCTCGGTTTTCACTTCCCTCCTGACCACTGGTATCTACTTCCTCATTATCTTCTTTGACACCAGCATTGAGAATCTGAAAGTTCTCTACTACATCCTAGGAGCCCAAGCACTCTTCCAATTTCTCAATATCGAATGGATGAACGAGGCTTATGAAAACTATGCCTTCATCCTCTACAAAACGTTAATTATTCGAATTACCATGCTGGTCGCTATCTTCGCCTTTGTTAAAACGGCAGATGATATTGTTCCTTATGCTATCGTTATGACAGCGACCACTATCCTCAACTACCTGCTCAGTTTTCTTTGGATTAAGAGAGAAGTTTCTTTTGTTAAGATTGGTTTCGTCGAATTAGCTAAAGCTTCTAAACCGCTCTTCACTATGCTTCTCTTAGCAAATGCTAATATGCTTTATACCTTGCTAGATAGAATGTTTATCACCAAGGGACCAGATGAAAACTACATTTCTTATTATACAATTGCCTATAGTATCGTCATGTTGATTGCCAGTGTCTTGAGTGGAGCTATCAACGTCAGTATTCCACGCCTTGGCTACTATCTCGGTAAAAAGGATTACAAGTCCTATAATTATCTCGTGAATCAAGCGGCATCCTTATTCTATTTCCTTATGGTTCCAACTAGTGTCGGGATTATGATATTGGGACGGTACGCAACTGTTATTTATTCTTCTGAAAAATATCTTGAAGCGGGTATCGTAACTAGCGTCTTCGCCTTTCGTACCATCATTTGGGCTATTGAGTTGATTCTTGGTAAACAGATTATCTTTATCAACGACCATGAAAATCGCTTAACTGCCTTCTACTTCCTTGGTGGTGGTGCCAATATACTATTAAATAGCATCTTGTATTTCAATAATATTTTTGCACCTGAGTATTACATCGCTACGACCATTATCGCAGAAACTATCGTCGTTTTACTTGAAATTCATTTTATCAAGAAACACCAACTGATTAGTTTAAAAGAAATTTTTATAACCTTAACACGTTATAGCCTCATATCCCTTGGTTTTATCCCAATCTTCTATATTTTCAAGATGATTTTCCAAATCAATTCCTACACAGTAAACTTCAATATGATTCTCATGGTTCTTTCTACCGTAGCAACTTGTGGTATCTATTACCTCTTGACCCTCTTTATCACCAAAGACAAAACACTCCACTATGCACTGAACCTTGTACTTGCTAAATTAAAACGAAATTAAAAAAATCCCCTACTGATAAATTAGTTGTCAGTAGGGGATTTCTTCTTTATTCTTTTTCTTTCTTATCAGAAGCCTTGGCTTCTAGATTTGAATCTTGTTTAGGTTGTTCAACAATAGAGGAATTAGCTTCTTGTTTCTGTTCTGGCTTGACTGCATCGCTATTTACAGCAGCAACAGCCTGTTTCCAGATTCCTTCTTCGTTTACTTTATAACCATCAGGTGTTGTTGCGTTCTTCAACAAAGAACCATCAGCTTGGAAATAGTACCAATTACCATCAAGCTGTTTCCAACCTGTCTGCATAGCTCCTGATTCATCAAAGTAATAATGATCACCATTTACTTTATGAAGGCCAACCAACATGATGCCATCTTCAGGATTTAGATAATACCAGACGCCTTTGTCTTTTATCCAACCAGTTTTCATGGCTCCATTTGATTCAAAGTAACGGTAATGATTATCAAACCATTTCCAGCCAGTTTGCATGGCTCCAGATTTGCTAAAGTAATATTGCTTACCATCTACTTGATGGAGGCCGACTAACATAACGCCTTCCTTACCTTCAAGATAATACCAGACATCACCATCTTTCAACCAACCAGTTTGGAGTGCGCCCGACGTAGCGTAGTAATGCCAAGAATCATTTGACCACTGCCATCCAACTTGCATAGTACCTGCAGAGCTGAAGAAATAGTTCTTACCATCAATCTCTTTAGATCCTACAGCCATGATACCTGTTTCTGGATCCAAATAATACCATGATTCTTTATCTTTCAACCAACCCGTTTTCATAGCACCTGAGTTCGTATAGAAGTACCAGCTATTGTCTTGCCACTTCCAGCCAGTCTGCATGGCACCACTAGCATTCAAATAGTAACGAACACCATTTATATCTTGTCTACCAGTTAACATGATACCATCTTTATCCAGATAATACCATGTTTCCTGATCCTTGACCCAACCAGTTTTCATAGCTCCAGAACTTGCAAAATAGTTCCAGTGACCATCAACAAAGGCCCAGCCAGTTTGCATGACACCTTCTTGATTAAAGTAGTATGTGCTTCCATTGATATTCTTTTTACCGATGGTCTTTAGCCCATCCTCGTCATAGAAATACCAATTTAAATCAATCTTTTGCCAAGTTGAAGGCTTACCTGCTGTTTGGAGTGCACCACTTTCGCTAAAGAACATTTTCTTGCCATTATAGACTTGGTGTCCTGTTAGCATCTTGCCATCTGCCGCAAAGAGATACTTTTTCCCTCCAATTTCAGAGAGCTCGCTAAATCGTCTAGCACCATTTGATTGGATATAATACCAAGAGTCATCTAGTTTGAACCAACCACCAGTTTGCATTTTACCATTTTGGTTCAGATAGTAATCATTCCCTTTAGCATTTTCTCCCCAGTCGTCGTTAAGGTGAAGCCAGCGACCTGCTTGCATTTGTCCTTTTCCATTAAAGAAATAAGTGGCTCCGCCAATCTCTCTCCAGCCGATAGCCATTTCTCCATCAGTCAAACGATATTTCCAATAACCATCTTCTTGATACCATTTTTCGTCAACTACAGGGATATCAGGGAAGGTATTTGAAACATTAGCAAATCCTTTATCGCTAATATCAAAAACGGTAGCGTCTTGAGTTTGGCTAGCAGCATGAAGAACCTGAATATTTTTCTTCTGAAGGTATTCTCTGGTTGAAGCAACATTAATATCTCCACCAGTTGTCTGAATAATCATTTTTGGTGATAAGTTTTCAAGGAAATTAATCGTATTTGAAATTGTCGCATCATAATGGTGGTTCCATTTCATCATATCAACCTTGCCGATAACTGGACCTAACTTATCTTCTGCTCCTTCGGCATTATCCAAATCTCCACCAAGATAGATTCTCTTTCCTGCCACGGTCACTACTGAAACAATGGAGTTGGAGTTATCATCTCGAACTTTTTTCAGATTCCCGTCAGCATCATATTCATTCTTATAGTTGTAGAGTTGGATATCCATATCACCTAATTTTAGATGGCTATCCTCATCTGAAATATTCTGGATAAGAGTAACTCCTCGTTTTTGAGCTGCTCTCAAAGCATTATCATAATTGAAAAGATTATCCCATAGTCCCCAGTTTGCTGTGATCCGATCATCTGAATATTTTTTCAAATAAAACTTACCGACTTGATATCGATTGAGTATTTCGTCCGCTCCACCAATATGGTCACTATGAACATGAGTTCCTATAATAAAATCTAATTTTTTTACACCTATTTGATCCAAGTGGCGAATCAATCGATCCTCCAATACTTGATAATTTCTCATGGAAATTCCCCAGCGGCTTGGATAGCGTGGATCACTCCCATCAGGAAAATCATAGTCTTCTCCCATATCAATCAAAGCATAGTGACCATTGCTTTCCAGAAGGATGGCGTCACTCCCAGATTTTGCTTTAGTATTTATGAAATGGATACGATTGCCCGAACCTGCAGAGATGGTATCTGCATCTACTCCTTGCGATAACTGAATCAGTAATAGAAAGAATGCGAGAACACTATAGCTGACTGATTTTAATAACCATTTATTTTTCACCTTGAAAACTCCTTTATCTTAACAATAAGCAACTTTTACTAATCTAATCAATCCAGTAGTTTTTATCCCCTCCTGGGACTTGTTGCTCAATAGGCGGTGGAGTCATATAGTTTTCTCCAAATTCGTAGACAAGTATTTCATGGTATTTTCTCGGAACCTTGACCACAATGTCTTCATAGGGCATATCAATCAAATCATAGAGCCATTCTTTTTTTATACCATTTGGATAATAAGGGTCATAGATAGTACAAGTAAGATCTGTTGCTTGATCTACACTATACTTTAAAGCAAGGCTCTCTAATTTTTGATTCCATAGCTGTGGGGAAGTTAAGCGGAAAATCGCTGATCCCATATAACGAGGGAGGTTCTTAAGTCCACCATTCTCAGACTTGATCCCTTTAAAATTCAATGAAGAAAGGCGGATGAAATATTTGTAGAGCTTCATTTTCTTACGGTCACTTTCCTCTGTGACGACACCATCATATGGAAAAATGTCAACACAAGTTCCCAATACGACCGTTGGGTCTACGAGGTTAGCATCTCGACGAGTCCTTACATCATAGACTCTCATATAACTGTATGGGTATCCCTTTGTTTCTCTGAATGAAATCAATTTGTAGTAGGGATGATTTTCATTTTGTAAAACCTTGTACAGTTTTTCAAATTCATCACGCGCTAAGGAAATATCTGTATCATCATCCCAAGGGATAAATCCTTTATGGCGTACAGCTCCTAGTAAGGTTCCAAAATCAATAAAGTATTTGATTTGATGTTGTTCACAAAGATCATGTAGATACTTTAAAATATCCAATTCTACTTGCTTGATTTCTTCAAGAGTTAAAGTTCTTTCAGACATAGGTTCTATTCTCCTAAATTTGACTATATTTTTAAACGTTTCTTAATCCCAATCCCGTCATTTAGACCTTTTAACAATCTTCCATAATTTAAAATCATGATGAGATACTCTTTGTTCAACCGGTGGCAATTGCATATAGTCTCCGTAGTCTGAGGTCAAAATTTCATGATAATTTTTCGGAATGGTAAATTCCTTACCTTCAAATGTTCCAGTAGTAACTTGTTCCAGCCATTCACGTCTCCACACTGGTTTGTTCATATCCTTGTAGATAAGATAATCCACCTGCTCATAATCTGAGACTTTACGGGATTTTGCAAGCTCTTCAATCTGGGCAACGTATTTGTTCGTATTGGTGAAATAGAAAATAATAATTGACACATAACGTAGCAGTGAATTCAGTACACTTTTCGTATTGGTAATGCCTTTAAAGGTATAGCAACTCAATTGACGTTTCTTTATCAGTTTCGTCATCTTGTTTTTAAATTGTACGTCATCCTCGTAGCCATCTACAGGGAAAATATCTACATAGATTCCCATATTCGAATCGATGCGAACATCTTCTTCCAGCAAGTAGGTATGGTTATCCTGCACTTTCATGAAGGGATAGACATAGTTGAGATTGTTTTTATAAGACATGACCTCGTAACGTTCATCACGGTTAGCGATAAGGTAGTCTTGCAACTTTTCATAATCTTCTCGTAACATGCAGATATCCATGTCATCATCCCAAGGGATAAATCCTTGATGGCGAACAGCACCAATTAGACTTCCATATGCTAAGAAATACTTGACACCAATTTTCTGACAAACTTCATGAATATACTCCATGATTCCAAGTTCCATCTGTTGAATTTCATTGATGTCTGTTACTTCTTGGTACCGAACTCCTTCATCTCGTTTGCAGACTACGAGTCCATAGCCAATCGCTAGCCAGAAGATGATATTAATAAAGTTGGTTGAATACATAATCTGACTTTCAAATAATTGACCAAACAAGATACCAAAGAATAGGATCATGATCAATTTATCAGTATTTTTCTTGGAAACAATCAAATACGTTAAAAAGCGCTTGACGACATAAGCCAGTACAAGAAGGAAGGATACCAAACCTAGAACTCCCGAACTGACAAATATGGTCACAAAAATGTTATGGAAATTCCCACCGATAAGGGAGTTTTGAATCTCAAATTTACTGAAATATTCTGTGTAGTAATCTGGAACATTTCGTACACCATAACCAAAAATTGGTTTGGCACTTCCCATCTTGATGGCATTTTTCCAGATATAGGTTCTACCACTTGGTGTTGTTTCGATTAGATGGAGCTCACCGTTTTTCTTAGTAACAGATGAATCTGTCTCAGCATAGGATTGTCCATTGTTTAAATCTAAGACAGTCGCAGTTTCAGATGAGATATAGATTGAAGTTATATAGCTTAATCCAATATTAGTTGCAGTAATCAGCAAACCAGCAACTATAAAAGTGAGGAATCGTTTAACGATACTTCCTCTAGTAGCAAAGAAACTATAGAGTCCAATCATGAGAAGTAAAGAAAGTAAGGCTCCTCGACTTTGCATCGTAGCAAAGTAAACGAATTGAATCACATTATTCAGTTTAAGATAAACAGAATATTTACTTCCTTTATGGATCAAATACATAGCCAAAATAATGCTAATGTATGAAAATATCGCACTAGCATTTGGATTGACAATCCCCCACAGACGACCATTCATGACACCATAGTAATAAGATTGTTCGCCAATCTTAAATAGGATAAGGACTCTACTTATCAATAAACCAAACGCAAAAATTGCTGAAGAAAAAGATACAATTTGAACCGTATAGGCAATCCAGTCAAATAATTTTTTAAATTGCCCTGATTGTAACATGGTAAATAATAAAACATAGGTTACCATGAAGAGAATTTCAATCACATTTCCAATCAGATGTCCAGAGCGATTGAAAATAGCTGATAGCAGATGACTTCCAGCTAAGAGTCCAAATAAGGATAGAAATTTGCGATCTGCTGTGATTTCTTTCCACTTAAACAATAAGGTATAGCAAATATAAAGCACTACAATTGCTGATAATCCCTTGTAGAGGGGATTTGCTATCTTATAAACCAGTGAACTCATACTTAAAATCGAAATGAAAACAAATAGATATGCAATCCATAGTTTTGATTTTTCAAAGTATTCATCCATTTTTGAAAAATTCATTTTCAACTCCTTCTCATGATATTAGTTTTTTAATCCAACAATTTTCTTATATAGCCATGGAGAAATGACAAGTGAAAGGATCGCTACCTTGCGAAAAGTGGTGAAATAAGCATCTTTCCATATTTCGCGTCGGTGCTGAACAATCCAAGTTCTCAGCTCGGCTTTCTCCTTTTGATACTCTTCACGTGAAGTAAAGATAATTTTATCGTAAACTGTGATGTACGACCAACATTCTCTATTTTTTAATTCGTATTTTAAATTAGGGAAGGCTTGTGAAACTTGAGCAATTATTTGCTTATAAACTTCTATTGTGTCAAATACATGTCGATTAACAGATGTTGTTGCACTTCCCTCACGATGATCATAATAATAAACAGGTTTGTCAATAAATACGCAACTGCATCTTGTCTTTAGTAGCAATTCAGTTAAAAACAAGGCATCTTCAGCTAGGTGATAATTGGTATTAAACTTTTCACCCGCAAGCAGGTCTCTCTTAAACAGTTTTGCGACTGGAAAAAATGATGTTCTGGTAGTCATCAGTAGTTCCTTCATGGTTTCTTCTGTTGACCAGAGTTCTGTTTTTCCTGAATGTGAAGGTAGGTCTGTTACAATTCCGTTTTTGATATGGTGCAGAGGAGCAATTACAAAGCCTACATTCAACCCTTCAGCTGCACTTGCTAAAGTAGCTAGGTAATCCTGGGTAACGAAATCATCGCTATCAATAAAGGTAACCCAAGAACCCGTTGCTAGCTGAATTCCCATATTTCTAGCATTTGAAACACCAGCATTTTCGATATGATAAACCTTGATATTCTCATACTGAGACGCTAAGTAATCACAGATCTGTCCACTGGAATCAGTAGAACCATCATTGATTAGGATTAACTCAAAATGGGCATAAGTCTGTTGAAGAATCGACTCCACACATCGCTCCAGATAGGCTTCTACATTGTAGACTGGAACGATAACGCTTATTTTTTCTCCCATCATGCTCCATATTCTCCCTTGTACTCTGTGTAACTCTTGTCCATGTCTGCTATAATGGCATCATGATGCGGTACTTGCTTGTCCGCTGGTGGCGGTGTCATATAATCCCCAAAAGCAGTGCTGAGATAGGCATCATAACCGACTGGGATGGGCATCTCAGTTCCTTCAAATGGCAAGAAGAGATTGTCCTCAAAGGATGCGATTGGGTATTTGTTTCGCATGTAGCCGGGACCTGAGCATAATTCCGTGATTCCATCGCTCTCAGCCAGACTATACTTGGTCATTTCTTTTTCAGCTTTTTTCCAAATGCGATAACGTAGAGATTTTGGAGTCAGGCCGAGTAAGATGCGACTTCCCCATTTCATGACTGCTCCATGCTTTTCTGGGACAGTTTGGGCACAAAAGAGGGAATAAATCAAAGCCCAACGAACCTGTTTCTTACGCTCAGACGGATTTTTAGGATAATAATCCAAAGGTAAAACATCCAAGGCCAAACCGTGTGGCAAATCCAAATCCTTCTGATAAGGCTTGATACAAGTGGTTTCCTTATCACGAATAGTAATAAAAAGGTTACGGTCTACAAAATCCTTGTTACTCTTTGACAAGAAATAACGCTCGTCTGCATAACGTGGCCACAGTTCTACTAATTTTTCATAGTCCTTGCGAGGCATGAAGAAGTCTAGATCATCATCCCAAGGAATGAAACCTTTATTACGAAGGGCGCCAATGGCTCCTCCACCACAGAGATAGCACAACAAATCATGTTCTTTACAAAATGCGACGAAATATTCAGCCATTTCCAGACTACGAGCCTGAATCGCTTTCAAATCACTCATGTCTCTCCTCTTCTGTCCAATAACGAGTTATATCGTTTTATTATACCATAAAAACGCCCTAAAAATCCATCAGATACTAAGAAAAATCAAAGCCTAAACCACTTTTTCACTGGTGATTCAAACTTTGATTTTTTTATAGTATTCTATCTCATTCCCATTTGGGCGAGTTTGGTCTGGTATTTATTTTGATCAACTAGAAGTCCTTGTCCACCATAGATATCATAAGCGTCTACCCAGTCACCAAGTTCTGGGACGGTGAGTCTTTCAATGCCATTTTGAGCACCTTCTAGGACAGATAAGCCATTGGTCAACAAGAAGCTATATGGTAGATTTGTTGATGTCATGCCAAAGACTTTTCCAAGTGCCTCAGAACCTGTGAAGAGTTTGGTTGGATCTTTAATCTGCTCAAGAACGGCTGACATGACTTGTTGCTGACGTTTGGTACGGCCATAGTCTCCCTCATCGTCATCACGGAAGCGAGCATAGTTCAGCAAGGTGGATCCATTCATCTGCTGTTTTCCAACTTTGATAGTTTGAGTTGGGGACTCTGTCTCTGTTGCATGAAGGTCATCTCCAACTGTTGCTTCTGTTAGAGGTTGACCATTCAATGTTGAGAATTGAGCATCAATCGTTACTCCGTCAGGGAAGAGGGTATCAATAGCTGTTGCAAAGGCCTGGAAGTCGACTAGAGCATAGTACTTAATATCCAAATCAAAGTTGTCTTTTAGAACCTTGCGGACCAATTCAGCCCCTTTTTGCCCTTCTTGTTCCCCAAGTTCATAAGCAACATTGAGTTTGTTATCCGTTTGTTTCTGGCCATTTACAATCTTACTATAGCCGTCGATATAGACTAAGTTATCACGCATAAAGCTGACTAGCTTGATCTTCTTATCTGATCCACTGACATTCAGTACCATGATTGTGTCGGTACGGGTCTCCGCACTATTTTGACCGATACGGCCATCTGTCCCCATGACAAGGATATTCACGCCATCTTTGGTATCCTGACCGTTAAAGACCTCTACTTGAGCCGCCTTGGCGTCAGCTGGTTTATTTGTTGGATTGGCTGCTGACTGGAACCCTCGAAGAAACATAAAAATCATCCCTGCAACCACACAGGTAATCAACAGCAAGAACCAAGTCAATATTCGTTTGAAGCGAATTCTTCTCTTTTTCTTTTTGACTTTAGGTTGAGGAGCTACCTTTTCACGTTTCTTAGACCGGCTTCTACTGCCATAAGTCGGAAGATCAATATCTCTACCCCAAGATTCTTCTTTTTCTTCTTGGTAGAAATGGTGAACTTCAGAGTTGGGACCTGCCATTTTCTGTTGCAGATAATCAAACTCCCTCCGTTCACGGTCGTTGAGGTAATGAATATTTTTGAAGAGATAGTCATAACGTAACTGCTCGTGATGACTTAAAGGATTTTCTTTGCTCATTGACTCTCCTTTTCTAAATCAGTTATGGTAAAAATTGGGTAGGTTCCCAATATCTTGTGCTGGATTCCAATGGCCTCTAGCTCTTGTCTAGCAAAATGAACCAGTTCTTTGTCACTATAGTCTACATCGATAATGAAAAAGTATTCTCCCAAGGCTGTTTTAAGGGGGCGACTTTCAATCTTTGTTAAGTCAATCCCTCTCCAAGCAAAAGTCGAAAGTGCCTTGTAAAGAGCACCAGGTAGGTTGTCTGGTAAGGTCAAGGCCAAACTCATTTTTTCAGCTTGCGAGTTCAAAGGAATCTTCGGTATCTCTGCCCCTAACACCCAAAAACGTGTGAAATTGGCTTCCATTTCCTGAATATCCTCTGCAATTAATTCCAAGCCATATTCTTCAGCTGAACTTCTAGGAGCAATTGCTGCATAAGGCTGATCTGGATGTTCCGAAATAAAGCGAGCTGCATAGGCGGTACTGGCGGTTATCTCAATTTTAGCCTCTGGATAGTGTTTGTCGATGAATTTCTTTCCTTGAGCCAGAGCCTGAGGATGAGAAAAAATTTTCTCAATTTTTGACTGACCTGGAACCACCATTAACTGCTGGTGAATGGGTTGAACAATTTCTGCAACTGCTTGGATGCGAGCCTGGTGAAAAAGGTAATCCAAACTTTCATGTACACTACCTTCAATGGAGTTTTCAACTGGTACCACAGAATAGTCCACCAAGCCTTGCTCATAGGCCTTGATAACATCAGTGATATTGGCAAAAGCCTGCAATTCCTCATGAGGAAAAGCTGTCTGCACAACATGATGCGAAAAAGATCCCTTGGGACCTAGATAGGCAATTTTCATCTCAGTTCCTCTATAATTTTTTCTGGGCTTAGCTTGGTCACATCTAGAACCCGACTGGCTACTTCCTCATACCAAGCCTGTCTTTCTTGGAAAATAGCTGCCAGCTCTTCCTTGCTATTATTTAGAAACAGCGGGCGCTGATTGTCCTTATCAGCTGCGATACGTTGGTAGAGGGTTTCAAAATCTGCTTTTAGGTAGATGTTATCAGGATTGGTTTTGAGCAAGTCACGATTTCTCTGAGAAATGACAACTCCTCCGCCAGTTGACACAACTCGGTCCGTTTTTAGTAAGTCAGCTAGGATTTCTGACTCTACTTGACGAAAGGCCACTTCTCCTTTTTCAGCGAAAAAATCCGCAATGGACATACCCAAACGTTCCTCGATTAAGGCATCCATATCGATGTAGTCTGGGGCCAATCCTCTAGCGATTGTCGACTTGCCTGCCCCCATAAATCCGAGTAATACCTTAGCCATGAATCAAGCTCTCCAAATCATCAAAGAAGCTAGGATAGCTGGTATTGATGGCTTCAGCACGATCAAGTTCCACTTCTCCATCCGCAACCAAGAGGGCTGCGATGGCTGTCATCATTCCGATTCGATGGTCACCAAACGTATTGACTCTAGCGCCATGAAGGATTGATTTCCCTTTGATAACCATTCCATCTGTAGTAGGTGTGATATCCGCCCCCATGCTATTTAAGGCATCTGCCACCACTTGAATGCGGTCGGTTTCCTTGACCTTGAGTTCCTCAGCATCCTTAATGACTGTTTCACCTTGCGCTTGGGTCGCTAGAAGGGCAATAATAGGCAATTCATCAATCAAGCGGGGAATCAAGGCTCCACCAATCTCTGTTCCTTTCAGGTCTGAAGACTCGACAGTCAGGGTTGCTGATTTAGCAACTGGGTCAATTTCAGTTATTTCCAATCTTCCTCCCATGGCACGAATGACATCAATAATACCAGTACGAGTTTCATTGATGCCCACATTCTGCAGTACTACACGAGAGTTTGGAACAATCAAACCAGCGACCAACCAAAAGGCTGCACTGGAAATATCTCCTGGAACAACTACCTTTTGTCCGATCAGTTTTTGTGGTCCTTGAACTGTGATTTTCTTGCCTTCTACACTTAAATGGCCACCAAATTGTTGCAACATATCTTCGGTGTGGTTACGAGTACATTCTTTCTCGATAATAACGGACTCCCCCTGAGCCTGCAAGGCTGCAAATATCAAGGCAGACTTGACTTGAGCAGAGGCAATTGGCAACTCATAGTGAATCGGTTTTAAATTTTTCGTCCCTTTTAAGCGAAGAGGGGGCAGGTCTCGCTCCGTTTGCCCCGAAATGCTAACCCCCATTTTTTTCAATGGAATCGTCACACGATCCATAGGACGTTTAGAAAGACTGTCGTCTCCGAACATCTCTACTTCGAAGTCTGCACCAGCAAGGACACCTGAAATCAGGCGAATCGAGGTGCCAGAATTCCCCATATCCAAGGCATTTTGTGGCGCTTTTAAGCCATCCATTCCAACACCTTGAATGGTAATAACCCCATCTTTATCCTCAATTTCAACACCAAGGTCACGAAAAACCTGCATGGTTGAGAGCACATCCTCTCCACGCAGAATATCATAAACCTTAGTCTCTCCCTCAGCCAAACTACCAAAAATAATCGAACGGTGGCTGATAGACTTATCACCTGGAACCCGGATACTGCCATGTAAGTGGCGAATATTTGTTTTTAGTTTCATAGTTGACCTCATACTTGCAATACTTTTTCTTATTTTATCACAAAAAAGCCAGAAATTCCTGAAATTTCTGGCTTTTATACAGATAAAATACTATTTCAATAATTCTGAAACAGGTTCAAAGACAATTTTTTCAATGTCTGAAAGGTAAATAGACAATTGTTGCTGTTTAGCAAAGAAATCTGACAAAAGAGCGTTCTCTTGGATTTGCTTACTGAAGGACTGCATCTTTTCTTGGAAAGAGGCGTCTGGCATTTGTCCCGTTTGCGCCATGACTTGGATTTCTTGCTGGAAGGCGATATAGTCTGCAAAAATCTTGCTAGCTTGTTCATCAGCTTGGATAGCATCTTTTGCTGCCTTAACCGCCTTGTATTCTGGTAATTCGCGTAACCCGCGACTGAGTTCATTTGCACTATCGTAAATATTTGACATGATTTTCTCCTTATTTGATGACGACTGTGTAGTCCGTATTTTCTGTAATTAAGCGCTCGGCTCGTTCTAAATCTTGAGCATTTTTAAAGGAAATTTGTAGAATCCCGTGAACATCCTCACGGTTTTCTTCGTTGATGTGGATATTAACCAAAGAAGTCCCACGAAGTAATTCCAAAATTCGCAAGATGACATCTTCTTCATCGGGAACATCGACATAGAGGTCGTAAGAACTATCCACACCACCACGCTTATGGATTTCCATGGCCTGACGTTGCTCACGTGCTTGGTTGAAAAAGTTCCAGATTTGCTCTTCATCTCCCTTGCTGATGGCTTGTCCAACCTCATCTAGGCGCTCCTTGAAATCCTCAATTCGATCTAGGATAGTCTCACGATTGGACAAGAGAATGGAAGTCCACATACCTGGCTCGCTTTCCGCAATTCGGGTCATATCTCGAAATCCACCCGCCGCAAAGCGCCTTGCCATTTCATGATCTTGAGCATAAACTGCTGTCTGCTCCATGAGGCTGGAAGCCAGAATATGAGGAAAATGACTAATCTGAGAAGTCACCCGATCATGCTCCTTGGCATCAATCTCGATAAAACGAGCATGAAGACCTGAAAGCAGATCTTTCATTTCCTCAAGTGTGTCAGGACTTGTCTGGCTCGAAGGTGTGAAGATATAGTAGGCATTTTCAAAGAGATTAACATCCGCAGAGGCAGCCCCTGTCTTGTGGCTACCAGCCATGGGATGAGCCCCGATAAAGCGGACAGGCTTGCCAGCCAAATACAGCTCCGCCACATCCACGATGGCTGACTTGGTTGAGCCCGCATCCGAGATAATGACGTTTTCCTTCAAATCTAAGTTTGCCAGTTCCTTAATAAAAGCAATGGTCTGTTTGATTGGCAAGGTCAGAATGATGACATCTGCTAGGGGAGCGAAACTGGCAAAATCATCCGTCGCACGGTCTATCATGCCTTTTTTCAAAGCAATGTCTCTCGAATCCTGGCTACGATTGTAACCTAGAATTTCATAATCAGGATGATCACGCTTGATACCGAGTGCCATCGAGGCACCAATCAAACCAAGACCTGCGATATAGATTGTTTTTGCCATAGGAACTCCTTAATAGTTCTTTGTATAGTCTCGGTGTTTGGCTACCGCTTCTTTTAGTTCCTCAAGATTATCTGATGAGAATTTTTCAAGGATTTCTTGAGCCAGAACCGTAGCCACAACGGCTTCCATAACCACACCTGCTGCTGGAAGAGCGGTCGGATCACTTCTTTCAACAGTTGCCTTGTAAGGTTCGTGGGTTTCGATATCCACACTCATAAGTGGTTTGTAAAGAGTGGGAATGGGTTTCATAACTCCACGAACAACAATTGGTTGCCCATTGGTCATACCACCTTCAAAACCACCTAGATTATTGGTACGGCGAGTATAGCCATCTTCTTTAGACCAGAGAATTTCATCCATAACCTGGCTGCCTTTTCGGTAACCAGCTTCAAAGCCAAGACCAAATTCCACTCCTTTAAAGGCATTGATAGAAACAACTGCTTGAGCCAATCGCGCATCCAATTTTCTGTCCCATTGGACATAGGAACCAAGACCAACTGGAACGCCTCCGACGACTGTCTCCACAACCCCACCGATGGTATCACCGTCACGCTTAATTTGGTCAATATAGTCCTTGATTTCCTGTTCCCGCTCTTGGTTGACAATAGAGACTTCAGACCGGGCAGCTCGTTCTTTAATCTCCGCAACTGTCAGATTTTCAGGTACATCGATTTCCTTGCCACCAAAGACCACGACATGGTTGGCAATCTCCATATCCAGTTCAGCTAAGAGACGTTTGGCTACTGCTCCAACTGCTACTCGCATGGTTGTTTCACGAGCTGATGAACGCTCCAAAGAATTTCGCAAATCGTCAAAACGGTACTTGATGCCCCCAACCAAATCGGCATGACCGGGACGTGGATGGGTGATTTTTCGTTTGCTTTTAAGGCGGTCTTCAATGTCCTCCGCAGACATGATATCCAACCATTTTTGATGGTCCTTATTGATGACATCCATGGTAATGGGAGCCCCTGTCGTCTTCCCGTGGCGAACGCCTGATGTAAAGACAACCTGGTCACTCTCAATCTTCATACGACCACCACGACCGTAGCCACCCTGACGGCGTTTAAGGTCGTCATTGATGTCCTCTACTGTCAAAGGAAGTCCAGCGGGAATTCCTTCAATGATAGCTGTCAGACGGGGGCCGTGTGATTCTCCTGCAGTTAAATATCTCATACGTTCTCCTTATTTTACCAAGTAGTCTTTCATCTCTTCCAGAGAAACTGGGTGAATGGTCGCTGAACCAAGCTCTGGTACCAAGACCAATTTCAAGGTGTTACCACGTGCCTTCTTGTCATGAGTCAAAGCTTGATAAAGCTTGTCAACATCCCAGTTTTCATAGTCAACAGGTAGTCCAAATTTCTGACACATCTCTGTAATGGACTGGGTTATGCCAGCTGGCATAAGGCCTTTTCCCTCAGCAACCTTAGAAATCTGCACCATTCCCATAGCCACAGCCTCACCATGCATGACCTTGCCATAACCGGCCGTTGCTTCGATAGCATGACCAATAGTGTGACCAAAATTGAGGTAAAGGCGAACACCATTATCCAACTCATCCTCAACCACCATCTTGCGCTTAACCTGACAAGAATGTTCAACCAAAGTCTCTGCATGCACCAGTATGCTCTCAACAGAGCCATCTAGTTCCGTCAAGAGAGCCCAAAGTTCTGGATCCTCAATCAAGCCGTACTTAATAACCTCACCCATCCCTTCAATCAGCTCTCTTTTTCCGAGTGTTTCAAGGACAAGCGGGTCAATCAGAACCCCATCTGGTTGGGCAAAAGTTCCCACCATATTTTTAGCAAAAGGAGTATTGACACCTGTCTTTCCACCGATAGAAGAATCAACTTGGGCAGTCAAACTAGTCGGAATCTGAACAAAATGAATGCCTCGCATATAGGTAGAGGCTACGAAACCAGCCAGGTCCCCAACGACACCACCGCCAAGAGCCACAATCCCATCGCTACGAGTCAGACCTTGCTTGACTAAAAATTCATAAACCTTCTGAACAGTTGTTAAATTTTTTCGTTCTTCGCCTTCTAAAAAGTCAAAAACAGCTACCTGAAAACCAGCATCTTCTAGGCTGAGTTTAACCTTCTCTGCATAGAGAGAAGCTACATGGTTGTCTGTTACAATGACTACCTTTTGAGGTTGCCAGAGTTCTCGCAACCATTGACCAGCTTGCGATAGACAACCTTTTTCAATCTCAATATCATAAGGATGATGCGGAATATCGATTCTGATTTTCATAGTAGGGTCTCCTTTTCACTATTTATATTTTTCTGTTAAGGACTGCCAAATCTCGTCTGTCGGCATTTCTTTACCTGTCCACAGTTGAAAAGCTTCAGCAGCTTGATAGAGCAACATTCCTAGACCATTGACAGCTGAATTGCCCTGACTTCTAGCCCATTTCAAAAATGGGGTCTCAAAGGGTTGGTAAATAATATCTGCCACCAAGAGAGCCTCTGGCAAATTGATGCTTTCTGGAACGGGGGACGACTGGCCATCCATCCCTACACTGGTCGCATTGACGAGCAGGTCCGACTCGGCAATCCTTGATTGCAGCTCAGAAATATCTTCTAAAGCATACAAGTCCACTTTAAAACCTGTTTGCTCCTGCAACTTGTCTAGGTAAGGTCTTGTTTTTTCCGTAGAAACTGAACGAACAAAAACTGAAATCTGACTGGCCCCGTCCAAAATGGCTTGTGCCAAGATTGATTTGGCCGCACCACCTGCACCCAAAATGGTCATTGTTTTACCTGAAATTGTAAAAGAAGGCAAGCTCTTAAAGAATCCCTTGCCATCTGTATTATATCCAATTAAAGTGCCATTATGATTGACTACAGTATTGACTGCCCCAATCAAACGAGCTTCATCACTCAACTCATCCAGATGAGGAATCACTTGCTCCTTGTAAGGCATAGACAGGTTGATGCCAAACATCTGGTAACGGCGAATATTGGCGACTGTTTCTGCCAAGTCACCCGCTTCAATCTCCCAAGCTATATAGGCACCATTAATAGCTGTCGCCTCAAAGGCCCTATTGTGGATAAAGGGTGAAATAGAGTGTTTGATGGGATTGGCAACAACTGCAGCTAAACGTGTATAGCCATCAAGCTTCATCCAAAATCTCCCTGATTTTCTTCATGTTTGATAGCGAAATCTGACCTGGGGCACTCGCTTCATCCAGACTAGCAAATGACCAACTTGAACCCGTCACATCTGAAGTGATACGGGATACCTTGCCCATTTTCCCCATGGAAATGGTCACGTACTCTTGCTCAGGGTTGAGTGTTTTAAATCCTCGAGTGTAATTCATCAGGTCTAAAACATCCTGCTCCGTATGGGCCATAACTGATACCTTGACCACTTTCGGAGAGAGACTGGTCAACTCAGACAGGATTTCCATCATGTTTTCAGGTGTCTCCTGGAAATTATGATAGCTCAATACGAGATTTGGAAAATCCAACATTTCCTCAAAAACGTCCTTGTAGCTGAAATACTCGAAATCTACATAATCCGGCTGATAAAGCTGAGTAACTTCCTTGATGATTTGAACATACTCTTCTGAGGAAAGTTCGATTTCTCCTCCCTCAGCGCGAGTCCGAAGGGTAAAGACAAGTTCCCGTCCTGCAAACTTCTCAAATATAGCAGGTGCTACCTGTAAAATAGCGTCCTTTGTAAGAAAGTCCGCACGCCACTCAATGATATCGGCATCTTCATACCTAGTGGCATCCAGTTCTTGCGCTTCTTCTAAACTTCTTGGCATTACTGAAACGATTAATTTCATCTACTAACCTTCATACTAATCACCTTGAGGTAATTACTGCTTTCATCTTTTTTATTATAGGCAAAGTCTGCTGGAAGACCGTATTGGTTCAAGACCTGATACCTTCTTCTTGCAAAACCTTTATCAATTTGTTCTGTAAATTTCTGGCGGGAAACATTGGCAGCATTGGTACTGGCAATGATAATCCCTCCCGGATTTAAAATCTCTAGACTCTGGGAAATCAACTTGCGATAGTCCTTAGCTACAGAGAATGTTTGTTTTTTATTGCGGGCAAAGCTCGGCGGATCAAGCACAATCACATCATAGGTCAAGCCTTTTCGCTTGGCATACTTGAAGTACTCAAAAACATCCATGACGATAAAACGGTGATTGTCCGTGCTGAGTCCATTTGCCTGAAAATGAGCTTCTGATAGCTCTCTGGACCGTTTGGCTAAGTCGACAGAAGTCGTCTCACTGGCGCCTCCCATAGCTGCAGCAACTGAAAAGGCCGCCGTATAGGAAAACATATTGAGCAAGGATTTGCCCATGGCTAGGCCGTCAACCAGACTCCCACGAACCTCATGCTGGTCTAGGAAAATCCCTGTCATCAAGCCATCATTCATAAAGACTTGATAGAGCACGCCATTCTCAAGAACAGTAAAATCATCTGGCGCTTCCTCACCATAAACATAGGCAGACTCGTAGTCTAGACCTTTAAAACGAATCTTCTCATAAGCCCCCAAGACCTCAGGAAAAACTTCCTTAAAAGCCTTTACGATTAGCTCACGAATTTGGTAAACAAAGGAGTTGTACCAAGAAAAGACAGCATAATCTCCATAGAGATCAATAGTCAGACCCCCAAAACCATCCCCCTCTTGGTTAAAAAGGCGAAAGGCAGTAGTCAAGTCATCTTGATAATAAGGCTTTCTAGCTTCCTTGGCCTTACAAAACAGAATTTCAAAAAAGGCTTGATTGAAACGAACCTTTTCCTTGCTGATGAACCAGCCGATTCCCTTGTTCTGCTGAGAAAGATAGGCGCTCCCTAAAAACTTCCCGTCTTGACTAAGAACTTCTACTGCCTGATCCGTCAGTTCAATATCTGTTAAATCACTTGCTTCCAAAAGAACTAGACCCTTAGCTAGCTTTTTTTCAACGCGTCTGCTGACCCTAATTCTATTCATAGCTACTATTATAGCAAATTTTGTGACAATTCTCAAAAAAGAAACCGTTTAACCATATGTACTTTAGTTTACTGAGTGTCATTTTTGTTAAAATAAGTATATGCCATTTACTTTTCCACCAAAACATCCTTTCCCTTATAATGGAAAGAGAGATTCTATTCGCTAAAAATAGACAAAAACAGAAATGAGTATAGAATCTTGCGCAAACGTTTGCCTAGTTCTAAACTTTATGGTAGAATAAAACACAACATTGATAAGCAAGAGGAAAAACAATGCAAAATCAGACACTTATGCAATACTTTGAATGGTATTTGCCTCACGACGGCCAACACTGGACGCGACTGACAAATGATGCAGAGCACTTAGCAAAC
This sequence comes from Streptococcus oralis, assembly GCF_022749195.1. NCBI lineage: Bacteria > Bacillati > Bacillota > Bacilli > Lactobacillales > Streptococcaceae > Streptococcus > Streptococcus oralis. Next base: position 703,352 of record NZ_CP094226.1, on the reverse strand, counting down.
CTGGGCATCAGCCATGTCTGGATGCCACCTGCCTTCAAGGCAACCAATGAAAAAGATGTCGGCTATGGTGTTTACGATCTTTTTGACCTAGGCGAATTTCACCAAAAAGGGACTGTCCGTACCAAGTATGGGTTTAAAGAAGACTATCTTCAAGCCATTCAAACTCTAAAGGCACAGGGAATTCAACCTATGGCCGATGTGGTGCTCAATCACAAGGCTGCTGCCGATCACATGGAAGCCTTTCAGGTTATTGAAGTGGACCCTGAGGATCGTACCCTTCAACTAAGCGAGCCCTTTACTATCAATGGCTGGACTCACTTCACCTTCGATGGTCGCCAAGATACCTACAATGACTTCCACTGGCACTGGTACCACTTCACAGGTACAGACTACGATGCCAAACGCCGTAAGTCTGGTATTTACCTGATCCAAGGAGACAATAAAGGTTGGGCCAACGAGGAATTGGTCGATAACGAAAACGGTAACTACGACTACCTCATGTATGCCGACCTAGACTTTAAGCATCCTGAAGTCATCCAAAACATCTATGACTGGGCTGACTGGTTCATGGAAACGACTGGTGTAGCTGGTTTCCGTTTGGATGCCGTTAAGCACATCGACTCCTTCTTTATGGGCAATTTCATCCGTGATATGAAGGAAAAATACGGTCAAGATTTCTATGTTTTTGGGGAATTTTGGAACCCAGACAAGGATGCCAATCTAGACTATCTCGAGAAAATAGAAGAACGTTTTGACCTTGTCGATGTTCGCCTCCACCAAAATCTCTTTGAAGCCAGTCGGGCTGGAGCAAGCTATGATCTTCGTGGCATTTTCACAGATAGCTTGGTTGAACTCAAGCCCGACAAGGCTGTCACTTTCGTTGATAACCACGATACTCAAAGAGGACAGGCACTCGAATCAACCGTCCAAGAATGGTTCAAGCCAGTAGCCTATGCCCTTATTCTATTACGCCAAAATGGCCTTCCATGTGTCTTTTACGGAGACTATTACGGCATTTCAGGGCAATTTGCTCAACAAGATTTCAGAGAAGTTCTTGATCGTCTCCTAGCCATCCGAAAAGACAGGGCCTATGGAGAGCAAACAGACTACTTTGACGATGCCAACTGTATCGGATGGGTACGTTCAGGCGCTGAAAATCAATCCCCAATCGCTGTTCTTATCTCAAATGACCAAGAAAACAGCAAGTCTATGTTTGTCGGGCAAGAATGGGCTAACCAAACCTTTGTAGATTTACTTGGAAACCACCAAGGTCAAGTTACAATTGATGAGGAAGGTTATGGAGAATTTCCAGTAGCAGCAGGTTCAGTCAGTGTCTGGGCAACAAAATAAACCTATCAGTTACAAGCCAGATCCAACCGGATTTGGCTTTTTTGCAATCACAAAAAGACCTACCCAAGTGGATAGATCCTGAATGTTTTCTTACAATTTACCTGCTACTGCCTCCAAGAGTTCTTGGATTTTCGCTTGGTTGCTTCCTCCTGCCATGGCCATGTCTGGTTTACCACCACCACGTCCATCGACGATTGGAGCCAATTCTTTGACAAGGTTTCCTGCATGCACATCTTTTGTCTTGCTAGCTACAAGAACGTTCACCTTGTCACCGATAGCTGCGACAAGAACAAGCACATCAGAGTAGTCTTTTTGTTTCCAGTTATCCGCAAAGGTACGAAGGGCACCTGCATCTGATACAGAAACTTGGCTTGCAATGTAACGGTGACCGCTGACTTCTTGAACTAATTAAAATTAAACATTAAAAATTCGTAAAATACCATTATTAAAGTGAAAAAATAGAATAATCTTTTTTTCTAGCTACTAATTAAACAATTTTTTATTAAATTAATTATCAATTTAAATCTACAACTTATCTTAATAAATATAAGTTTTAACTAACTAAAAAGTTAAGCCCATATGATTTTTCATATTCTGAAAGACTCTTAAAAAGATTAGTTCTTTTAAATGACTCTAAAGTGAAACTAGCTCTCAGTACTAACTCAACATCTTTACTTTTAATATTTTTTTCAATTCCAGAAGTGTTACAAATCACTTTAAATAATTCAGAAAAATCGTGTCCTCTTGTAATTAATTTTAAATCTGTAACAAAATGATAGTGTTCCTCAACAATAGACTGTTTCTCTGAATCGTAATTATTTTTTGACGGTCTATTTATTTCTTTTATAATTTCTTCATTACAGTTTAATTCTGATTTTCTATACAGTTCGTCAATAGAAATATTTTCGGTAATGAATTCCCAACCCTCAGATGAATTTTTTTCTCTAAAACAACTTATATATTTTAGCTTTTGAAATACTTTCTTACGTAAATCAAAGACTTTCTCATCTCCACAATAAAATTCACTACATATACTTTCAAATGATTCATCATTCATAGCTAACATAATTTCTAAACTATGATAATCATACAAAAAAATTTTATTGTCACCTGAAGTCAAACTGCTATAGTCTTTATCCCGTATCCCAATAATTCTTTTATCACTCTGAAAAAAATTAACAATTTCTTCAACACCATCACATCCTGAAAACGATTCGAATCCATATGTATTATCATTAAATTTATTTTTAATAAATCTTAAATCGTCGTCTCCCTCTACTATGACAAAAGTCTTTACTTTATTATAGTCTTCACCACATAAAAGTCTAATTTCAGAAATTATATCCTCTCGTTTGAGATTTCTTCTAATCGAGTCCATATAACTCTCCTAAATCAATTTGATTCTCCCAATGATTATTAATAATTTGTGGAGAGTGTGTAGCAACTATTACATTCAGCTTTTTGAATTTAATTATCTTATATAAATCATCCATAAATTTCTTCTGCCAAGCAATATGTAAGGATATCTCAGGTTCATCAATTAATAATAAAGTATTTTCTGGAGTCTCGAAAATTAATTTATAAAATAGAATAATTTCCTGTTTTTCACCGGATGACAGCTGAGATAGGGAAATCTGTTTCCCTGTAAAATCAGTATCCTTAATAAAAATGCCCTTTTCTCTTGAAATTGCAATATCTTTGAAATTCAATTTATCGTTTATTATCTCGGTAAATAATTCTAATTGATTAATAAAATTCTCATAAATTTGATATTTTTCATCAAAATCGTCAAAATATATTTTTAATGCTTTTGCAAATTCTTCTTTAAACTCTAAATTACTCAAGTCCTGAATGCGAGAAAGATCATACTTATTTAATTTTTGAAATTTTTCAGTCATCAATTGTATTTTCTGATTGAATTCATCTTGTGAAGTGATTGCTTCTTTATTATTAAATAATCGTATAGGGTATGAACTATCTAGTTCATTTGACTTTGAGGAATATTCTGAACTATTCTCATCCAAAAGAAGTTTGAATTTTCTAGGTAATTCTTTTATCTCATCTTTTAATCTAGATTCATCAAAACTATCAAATTCTTCACTCACCAATCTTTGCTCTCTTATGTAAAATACCTTCCCTAGTTCTTTAGAAAACTCTTTCAGAGTATTTTTCACAAACTTAATATTATTCTTTTTAATTAAACCCTTCCTAGAATATAGTTCTATAAATGACTCATAATTAAAAACTTCATCCATATTTTTTATATCTGAGAATTTTTTATCAAACTTTTTATTATAATATCTATTAAAAAGAGAGGCATTTTCTATATATTTTTTAATATCTTTTAAATTAATAGAGTAATTTGTTTTATCATTTATTACTAAAGATTCAGCTTTTTTTGTAATTTTTAATTGTTTTTCATTAGATATTAAAAAAATTGCTTCTTCGAAATCTAAATTGAAAAAATAAGGAATACCTTCTTCTTTTTCATACAATTGATATATACAATCTAATATAGTTGATTTTCCAAATCCATTTGGGCCCGTAATAATGGTTAGTCCATCTTCTTTTAATTCTATACTGTAGTCAAATCGACCAAATAATCCTTTGAATTGGATCTTCATAATATTCAAACTCCTTTTAATTTTTAACAATAGATGGATAAAGTTGCCTATCAACCTTAAGTAATTTTTAATATTTCGTAAGCAATCATATAATTAAATTCTTTATTTATAAAGTCCTGAATCTAACTAAAAGTCCAAGTACCTTTGCTATTTTATATTGTTACCATAATATGTTCTATACACAATACTGCGTCCTTCATTCTAAAAGTAACACTATAACCTTTTCTCTAATATATTTTAGAAATATATTATTACTTAAGAAACCGATTTCATTATAACATCCTTTTTCTGTTTTTTCAAATTAGAAGAGAAATTATATTTACTAATCCCAGTAATAGATAAAATTGCAAAATCTTCAACTTTAAATCAAATGATAAAAACAAATTAACATCATTACTAATTCTATTAATTTTCTAGAATTGGTAATTTGTATGATCTATCAATCTGTTGATTTTATGATTTAATTTAGTTTTAGGAACTCTTTATAATTTTTATGATGTGCTTTCCTTATACTGAAAATCAAATACATGAATTACAATCTAACTATATATCATATCTTTTCATCAATTTAAAATGATTGACAAAGAATTTTACAAAATTTCCTTTGGAAAACAAAGATCCACCCAAGTGGATAGATCCTAAATGTTTTCTTACAATTTACCTGCTACTGCATCCAACAAGTCTTGAATCTTCGCTTGGTTGCTTCCTCCTGCCATAGCCATGTCTGGTTTACCACCACCACGTCCATCGACGATTGGAGCCAATTCTTTAACCAAGTTACCTGCGTGGATTTCTTTAGTCTTGCTGGCTACGAGAAGGTTGACCTTGTCACCAATAGCTGCGACAAGAACAAGGACATCAGAGTAGTCTTTTTGTTTCCAGTTGTCCGCAAAAGTACGAAGGGCACCCGCATCTGAAACAGAAACTTGGCTTGCAATGTAACGGTGGCCGTTAACTTCCTTCACGTCCTTGAAAACATCACCTGCCGCTGCGGCTGCTGCTTTTTCTTTCAACTCTGCATTTTCTTTTTGCAATTGACGGAGTTGCTCTTGGAGTCCTTCTACCTTATGAGGAACTTCCTTGAGTTGAGGTGCTTTCAAGGTTGCTGCGACAGCTTTCAAAGCGTCTTCTTGTTCACGGTAAGCTTCAAAGGCTTCCTTACCAGTAACTGCCAAGATACGGCGAGTTCCTGATCCGATTCCTTCTTCTTTGACAATCTTGAAGAGACCGATTTCAGAAGTATTGCCAACGTGGGTACCACCACAGAGTTCCACAGAGTAGTCACCGATGGTTACAACGCGAACTTCCTTGCCATATTTCTCACCAAAGAGAGCCATCGCTCCCATTTCCTTAGCAGTGTCGATATCTGTTTCAACTGTTTCAACAGCCAAAGCTTCCCAGATTTTCTCATTGACTTGCTGTTCAATGGCACGCAATTCTTCAGCAGTAACTGCTTGGAAGTGGGTAAAGTCAAAGCGAAGGAATTCGACTTCATTAAGTGAACCTGCTTGAGTTGCGTGGCTACCAAGGATATTGTGAAGGGCAGCGTGAAGCAAGTGAGTCGCAGTGTGGTTTTTCATAACACGGTGACGACGATTGGTATCAATTGCCAAGGTATATTCTTGGTCCAAGGCAAGCGGTGCAAGGACTTCAACTGTATGAAGAGCTTGTCCGTTTGGAGCTTTTTGAACATTTGTCACAGTAGCCACGACCTTACCTGACTCATCCAAGATTTGACCGTGGTCAGCTACTTGTCCACCCATTTCAGCGTAGAATGGAGTCTCTGCAAAGATAAGAGAGGCAGTTCCTTCAGATACAGCTTCTACTTCAGCATTGTCCGCTACGATAGCCACCAACTTAGAAGGCAATTGGCTGGCGTTGTAGTTGAAGACACTTTCCACTGTAATGTTTTGAAGGGTTTCATTTTGCATTCCCATTGAGCCACCTTTGACAGCTGACGCACGCGCACGTTCTTGCTGCTCTTTCATGGCTGCTTCAAAACCTTCACGGTCGACAGTCATCCCAGCTTCTTCAGCGATTTCTTCTGTCAATTCAACTGGGAATCCGTATGTATCGTAGAGTTTGAAGACATCTTGCCCCGCAATAACGTTTTGGCCTTTCGCTTTCAAATCAGCTACAATGGTTTCTGCAAAGTGTTGACCTGAGTGAAGAGTACGGGCAAATGACTCTTCCTCGCTCTTCACGATTTTCTCGATAAAGTCACGTTTTTCAAGCACTTCTGGGTAGTAGCTTTCCATGATTTTTCCAACCGTTGGAACCAGTTTGTAAAGGAAAGGCTCGTTGATACCCAATTTTTGACCGTGCATAGAAGCACGACGGAGCAAACGACGAAGAACATAACCACGACCTTCATTTCCAGGAAGGGCACCATCACCGATGGCAAATGAAAGAGAACGGATATGGTCAGCAATGACCTTAAAGCTCATGTTGTCGCCATCTTGGTCATAAACCTTACCAGACAATTTCTCAACTTCACGAATGATTGGCATGAAGAGGTCCGTTTCAAAGTTTGTCTTAGCCCCTTGGATGACTGCCACCAAACGCTCCAAACCAGCGCCCGTATCAATGTTCTTATGCGGTAATTCCTTGTACTCGCTACGAGGAACAGCTGGATCAGCGTTGAATTGTGACAAAACGATGTTCCAGATTTCGATGTAACGATCGTTTTCGATATCTTCTGCAAGGAGACGAATTCCAATATTTTCTGGGTCAAAGGCTTCTCCACGGTCAAAGAAGATTTCTGTATCTGGTCCAGAAGGTCCAGCACCGATTTCCCAGAAGTTGTCTTCGATTGGGATCAAGTGGCTTGGGTCCACTCCTACTTCAATCCAGCGGTTATAAGAATCCTTATCGTCTGGATAGTAGGTCATATAAAGTTTTTCAGCTGGGAAATCAAACCATTCTGGGCTTGTCAAGAGCTCATAAGCCCAAGTGATGGCTTCATCACGGAAATAATCACCAATAGAGAAGTTCCCCAACATTTCAAACATAGTATGGTGGCGCGCAGTCTTCCCTACGTTTTCAATATCGTTAGTACGGATAGCTTTTTGCGCATTGGTAATACGTGGATTTTCAGGGATAATGGTTCCGTCAAAGTATTTCTTAAGGGTTGCTACCCCAGAGTTAATCCACAAAAGAGTTGGGTCATTTACAGGAACCAAGCTGACTGATGGTTCGACAGAGTGGCCTTTATTTGCCCAGAAATCAAGCCACATTTGGCGAACTTGAGCACTAGATAGTTGTTTCATAATATCTCCTTATTACTTGTTTAATTTGATTGGCTTTCTAGCATCTCCACATAGTCAATCGCGACACAGAGGGAAATGACCAGGTCTGCATAAGAGTCTTCATAGACGGTTACGGTGTAAGTTGAGGTCAAATGGAAAATCTCTTTCCGAATCTCGGCAATCACTTGGTCACGATCATCCAGCAATTTGAAATTCAAATCCCAGATATTGCCCTCAATACGAAGCCCGAGATCATCAAACTCATACTTATCTCGAAAGAAGGTCAACTTCTTACGAATGACGAAATTGGAACCGTTTCGTAGCTGAATAGTAAAGCGAGGAAGCAAGGTGAAAAATTCTTTACTGATTTCACTGACCTGCTCACCATAGGCGTCATAGATGGTAAAGGTCTTAGGAATTTGGAAGAAAGATCCCTCCACTTGATAGTTCACTACTCCTCTGTCATCCTTGATATCAAAGCGTTCGCCCCCAAGACGAAACTTTTGTTTCACGAGAAATGTCTTCATAAACACCTCCAAAAATCAAAAGACAAGCTCACATCACGAAGGGCGAAAAACCGCGGTACCACCTTCATTCAATGAACTTGTCATTCTCTTATTCTTATGCAATTGTCTGATTGAGTAGCATGACTTCCTACCTTAGATGGCTCGCAGCACCGCCATTTCTCTGGACTAAGTTGATTGAAAATCAATTCTCAACTTTATTATTATATCGTTTTTTGAGTTCTGCGTCAACTGGAAAAGCTGACAAGAAAGCATATCTCCTACTTCCGATACATTTTAAACTGTAGGAAGAGGTCGCTATATTTTCCTGTCCATTTATGGTCAAATTTCTCATAAACTTCCATGTGTTTCATGGTATCAGCGTCTGGATAGAAGGATTTGTCCTCACGAGTCTCCTCTGGGAGCATTTCCTTGGCTGGTAGGTTTGGTGTTGAGTAGCCTACATACTCCGCATTTTTCAGAGCATTTTCGGGTTTCAACATAAAGTTGATAAAGGCATAGGCTGCCTCTTGGTTTTTCACGGTTTTTGGAATGACCATGTTATCAAACCAGAGATTGCTGGCCTCAGTTGGAACAACATACTTGAGATTAGGATTTTTCTCCAACATCTGGCTGGCTTCCCCAGAGAAGGTCACCCCGATAGCAGCGTTGTTCTGAATCATGTAACCCTTCATCTCGTCTGCAACGATGGCCTTGATATTTGGAGTCAGTTTGTAGAGCTTGTCTACCGTTTCTTCCAACTGCTGAGGATCCTTTGAGTTGAGGCTGTAACCGAGCGAGTTAAGTCCGAGCCCCAGCACCTCACGCGCCCCATCAAAAAGCATGATGGAATCCTTGTATTCTGGTTTCCAGAGGTCATCCCAATGTTCAGGAGCCTCATCTACCATGTTTTCGTTGTAGACAATTCCCAAGGTACCCCAGAAATAAGGAATGGAGAATTTATTGCCTGGGTCAAAAGTCTGGTTGAGGAACTCTGGTCCGATATTTTCAATTCCTTCAATTTTTGAATAATCAAGAGGAACCAAAAGGTCTTCATCCTTCATCTTGTTGATCATGTACTCACTTGGGATGGCAATATCGTAGGTTGTTCCCCCTTGCTTGATCTTGGTATACATGGCTTCGTTGGAATCAAAGGTCTCGTACTGAACTTGGATCCCTGTTTCTTCTGTGAATTTCTCCAAGAGTTCGGGATCGATATAGTCCCCCCAGTTGTAAATAACCAATTTCTGACTATCTCGGCTATTGATTTTACTGTCTAGATGAGTCGCAATCCCCCATAAGACAAGGATAATCGCTACAATTCCTGCTAAAAATGAATAGAGTTTTTTCATGCTTGCTCCTCCTTCTCACGTGAGATAAAGTAATAGCCAACAACTAGGATAATACTAAAGAGAAAGACAAGGGCAGACAGAGCATTGATTTCTAAGGAAATTCCCTTACGAGCACGAGAATAAATCTCGACTGATAGAGTAGAAAAGCCATTTCCTGTCACAAAGAAGGTTACGGCAAAATCATCCAGCGAATAGGTGAAGGCCATGAAATAACCTGCAATGATAGACGGAGTCAGGTAAGGAAGCATGATTTCCTTGAACATCTGAAACTGGCTGGCTCCCAAGTCATAGGCCGCATGAATCATGTCATCATTCATCTCCTTGAGGCGAGGCAAGACCATCAAGACCACGATAGGGATGGAAAAGGCCACGTGACTAGATAAAACCGTCAAAAAGCCAAGCGAAAACTTAAGCTGGGTAAAGAGAATCAAGAAGCTGGCACCAATCATAACGTCAGGCGCAACCATGAGGATATTATTGAGTGATAAAAAGGCTTCTTGGTATTTCTTACGAGACTGATAGATATAGATAGCACCAAAAGTCCCGATAATGGTCGCAATCAAGGCAGATAGAAAGGCCAAGAAAAAGGTTTGGGTGAGGATCAACATGAGGCGACCATCACCAAACATGGTTTTAAAATGGCTCAGACTAAATCCTGTAAAGCTGTTCATATCATCCCCTGCGTTAAAGGCATAGCCAATCAAGTAAAAAATCGGCAAATAAAGGATGATAAAGACAAAGGCTAGGTAGAGATTGGCAAATTTTTTCATCGTTCTCTCCTTTCCTTGGTCACCCACATGGTGATGAACATGGTCAGGATGAGGATCACACCGATGGTAGAACCCATACCGTAGTTGTCATTGGTTAGGAAATTCTGTTCAATGGCTGTGCCCAAGGTAATAACGCGGTTCCCACCGATCAAACGTGTCAGCATGAAGAGACTCAAACTTGGGATAAAGACAGACTGAACCCCACTTCTCACACCGTTCATAGACAGAGGGAAGATAACATGGCGGAAAGTCTCCCACTTGGTCGCACCGAGGTCATAGCTGGCATTGATAAGATTGTTATCCATATCGTCCAAAACATTGAAAATCGGCAAAATCATAAAGGGAAGCTCAATGTAGCTTGCGACAAAGATAAAGGAGAAATCCGTAAAGAGCAACTGCTGCGAACCGATTCCGATAAATTCCAAAAATTGGTTTATGGAGCCATTTTGACCAAAAATCCCGATAAAGGCATAGGCCTTAAGGAGCAGATTAATCCAGGTTGGCAAGATAATCAGCATGAGCCAGAGTTGACGGTGCTTTAGACGGGTCAAAAAGAGGGCTGTTGGATAGCTGATGAGCAGTGTTACCAAGGTTACAATCCCTGCATAAAGCACAGAGTTGAAGCTCATTTTGAGGTAGGTCAAGTTTTGTGACACAAAGTAGGATTTGTAGTTTTCTAAACTAAACTGCCCTTCAATGTTGAAAAAGGATTGTCCAAAAATCAAGACCAAGGGTGCGAGGACAAAGAGGGCAATCCAAAGCATGTAGGGCACTACAAAGAGTTTAGAGGTTGTTTTCTTCATCTCTTTCCTCCTCGATCGCGTTAATCAGACCTGCTTCTTGCTCTTCGATTTCTACGTATTCTTCAATACGAGCATCGAATTCTTCTTCGGTTTCGTTAAGACGCATGATGTGGATATCTTCTGGTTCAAAGTCCAGACCGATTTCCTCGCCAACGATGGCCTTACGAGTCGAGTGGATCATCCATTCATTTCCGAGTTCGTCATAGGCGATAATCTCGTAGTGCACCCCACGGAAGAGTTGGGTATCCACCTTGACTTGGAGCTTGCCTTCTTCAGGAAGGGTAATGCGCAAGTCCTCTGGACGAATGACAATCTCGACAGGCTCATTTGGCTTCATCCCCCCGTCGACCGCTTCAAAGCGTTTGCCATTGAACTCGACCAAGTAGTCCTCAATCATGGTTCCTGACAAGATATTTGACTCACCGATAAAAGTGGCAACAAAGTGGTTGATTGGCTCATCATAGATGTCCACCGGCGTTCCAGACTGAACAATCTCGCCATCGTTCATAACGAAAATCCAGTCACTCATAGCAAGAGCTTCCTCCTGATCGTGAGTGACAAAGACAAAGGTAATCCCCAATCGTTGTTGCAATTCACGCAGTTCGTACTGCATGTCTGTTCGCAATTTCAAGTCCAGCGCTGACAAGGGCTCATCCAGCAAGACCACACGGGGTTGGTTGATGATAGCACGGGCAATGGCCACACGCTGACGTTGTCCTCCAGAGAGTTTACGAATGGAACGCTTCTCGTAACCTTCCAACTGAACCATCTTGAGAACTTCCGCTACGCGTTGTTCGATTTCTTTCTTGTCGATTTTACGCAAGCGGAGTGGAAAGGCAACATTTTCAAACACATTCATATGTGGAAACAAGGCATAGGATTGGAAGACGGTATGGACATCTCGTTTATTAGTTGGGATATCGTTGATTCGCACCCCATCCAGTAAAATATCCCCTGTCGTCGCATCCAGTAAACCTGCAATGATATTTAGAATGGTTGATTTTCCTGAACCAGATGCGCCCAAAAGAGTGTAAAATTTCCCTTCTTCCAACTCAAAGTTAATGTCTTTGAGAACCTTGGTGTTGCTGTCTTCAAAAACTTTAGAGACGTTTTTGAATTCAATAATTGGTTTTTTCAATTGTCATAAATTCCTTCTTTTTCATAAATTAACAGATTAGGGCTCTGTTAGGCCGCTACTACCTCGTGTAGGAGATTAAACTGCCTACATACATCTTCACTAACGATAGGCTTTCACCCCCTTTACAATGGTTATAGCAGCAATTTTTCAACCCCAACCTTATTCCTTCTCACCCAAGATTCGGACTTCTCTTTCAAGAGTAACACCTGAGTGTTCCTTGACTTTTTCGATAACAGATTGGATCAAGTCTTCATAGTCTTTGGCCGTTCCGTCAGCAACATTGATCATGAAACCGGCATGCTTTTCAGATACTTCCACACCACCGATTCGATAGCCCTTCAAGCCTGCCTCTGAAATCAACTGTCCTGCAAAATGCCCAACTGGACGCTTAAAGACTGAACCACAAGATGGGTATTCTAGAGGTTGTTTGAGTTCACGTAGGTGCGTCAAGCGGTCCATTTCTTGCTTGATAACCTGATGATTCCCTGGAGATAGAGCAAATTTAGCTGACAAAACAACAGCCCCAGAATCCTGAATAGCTGAATGGCGGTAACCAAAAGCCAAATCCTTGGCAGATAAGGTCTCGATTTCCCCTTCCTTGGTCAAAATTTGACAAGACTGCAAGATATGAGCAATCTCTCCTCCATAGGCACCCGCATTCATAAAGACAGCTCCACCGATGCTTCCAGGAATCCCACAAGCAAACTCAAAACCAGTCAAACTATGACGGAGGGCAATACGTGTTGTTTCAATCAAGTTGGCTCCTGCTTCTGCTTCGATGGTATAGCCATCAACTGAAACGTTATTAAGCTTATCACACAAGATTACAAAACCACGGATTCCACCTTCACGAACAATGATATTGCTGGCATTCCCAAGCACCATCCAGGGAATATTCTCTTGATTGGCAAATTGGACGACACGCATCATCTCATAGCGATTGCGTGGCAAAACTAGGTAATCCGCTCGACCTCCAACCTTTGTATAGGTATAGGTCTTCAAAGGTTCCTTAAAACGAATATCGATTCCTTCTAGGATTTCAAGCATTTTTTCTTTTACTGACATGTCACTCTTCCTTTTTCAAAATTCATTCCATTATACCATTTTTAGAGACATTTGACGACCATAAAAAGAGCTTGTTTTATCTTTACATAAAAAAAGAGGTCACCCCTCTTTTTATGATTTTTTCCAAAATGTAGATTTTGTTAGCCAGATAAAGACTAGAAGTTCTACGAAAAGAATGAACTCAACTAGAAGCGGATTTGCAATCCATCCTACCTGAGATAAGGCCGGAGCCAAGTCAAACAAAGCATGCAAACCATAGGCAGCAAGGAGGTAGATCCATTTCTTTTGACGAACACTTTGATAGACCCAGATAGAGAGACCAATTTGCAGAACCAGAGCAAGCACACGCTCAACTCCTAGTAAATAAACCTGCCATACAGAAAGAGACTGGACCGTTTCGAGTGTAGTCTTTGGAAGGAGATTAGCTACATCAGTATTTGAAGACTGGATGAGTGAAAAGAGAATCAACAAACTGATCAAGCTTCCCATTCCGAGATAGAGCATCTCCAAGCCCCCATGTCCCAAACCATAGGCCAAAGCATCTCGATCTTCTAGCTTTCTCTTTTTCTCCAACCATTTAAAAAAGATAAGACGAGCCGTCTCTTCAAAGAGGGCTGCCATAGCGATCCCATAAAGGACGTATAAGAAAGGCTGCTCCTGCATAAGCGGAATGGTTCCATCTTTTTGCGGATGGAGTATCAGAAGGTGAACCATCTTCTCTAACACTTGAGAAGAAACAAAAAATGCGATTGCCCCCAAGCCCATCACTGCAAGAGAGATTTTAAACCGTTTTTTGGCATACCAAGTCCCACTTACTAGAATGAGAACCAAAGCGATCATGGTAAGGATAATATGTACTGTCATCTTTTTCTCCTATTCTGACTTATCAATATCTTTCTTCATCTCGTCAACGTTAAATTTGGCAAATAAATACTGGCGATCTTGGACTGGAAAACGTTGGTCCAACTGGTCGACTGCCCCAACCTCGATCATTCCTTCTTTGATAACAAAGTCCATCACATGCCCACCAAAGGTCAAATCATCTGAGATAAAATGCAAATGGTAACCTGCAACACTCACTCCATGGAAAATCTCCGGTGTCCAAAATCCAACAATGGTTCCCGATACATTTTCACGGCTATATTCAGGTTGGTGAGTCGCGACATCAGCAAACTTGGTATCAGGTGTGGATTTAGGAATCATCCGTACGTGCATTTGTGAAAATTCGCCATGAATCTTGATGGAACGAAAGAGATTCTCCCCATCATAGTAGGACTCAATTCGCTTTTCCAATTCTTTATCAGTCATCTCAAAGCGCTGACGAAAAATCACTTCTGCCTGATGAGGAACCACTGCTGCATAGGGAATAAGAGCATCCGCTGCCACCTCAACGATTTCAGGCGTTTGACCAGATCCCTTGGCTTGATAAGCCTTGCCATCAAGGACAATCAACTCTCCATCAATCGAATCAAGGGTTCCCAAACCAAGGTCACCATGTTCCAGCAATTCTCCCACTGTCATGGTTCCACCATAGAGACCTGCCATTAGGGCACCCAGAGTATTGTATTGAAATAATTTTACCGGTTCCTGCACTTTTCTATCCATTCTCTTTCTTATCTTCTGTTCAATAAATCATCATACTTTCTAAGTATACCACATTTGCTCCTAGTTGTGAAAGGGGGAATGCTTTTCCCATTGCCAAGCAGGCAAAAAAAAGGTACAATGTAACAAAATCAACGGAGGTCTGGAATGAAGAAAGAAAGTAAATACCAAGCAGTCGTTTCCTTTCTAAAAAAGGGGATTGAATCAGGAAAATTTCCAACAGGTAGCCGGCTTCCCTCTATCCGTCAACTGAGCCAAGACTTCCACTGTAGCAAGGACACTATCCAACGAGCCCTGCTGGAATTACGCCATGAACAATACCTCTATGCCAAACCCCAAAGTGGCTACTATGTTCTAGAACAAGGACAGCATCAGGACTTGGAAATCGAAGTCACTGACGAACATGCCAGTGCCTATGACGACTTCCGACTCTGCGTCAACGAAACCCTAATTGGAAGAGAAAACTACCTCTTCAACTACTATGACAACCAAGAAGGCCTTGAGGAACTGAGACAATCTGTCCAGCAACTCCTCTTTGACCAAGCCCTCTACTGTAAACCCGACCAACTGGTTCTAACATCTGGTACCCAACAAGCTCTCTTTATCCTTTCTCAGATTAACTTTCCGAGCCAGGGAACTGAGATTTTGGTCGAACAGCCGACCTACCACCGGATGAACCGTCTCTTGGTCGCTCAAGGATTAGCCTACCAGACCATTGAACGCCGTATTGATGGCATCAACCTTGAAGAACTGGAAGAACAGTTCAAATCTAGGAAAATCAAGTTTTTCTACACCATTCCTCGCTTCCACTATCCCCTAGGTCATTCCTATTCTGATCAGGAAAAAAGGGCTATTTTGGATCTAGCAAATCAGTATGGTGTATATATCGTCGAGGATGATTATCTAGGTGACTTAGACTCTAAAAAGGGACAAACCTTCCACTATCTGGATACTGAGGATCGGGTCATTTATATCAAGTCCTTCTCAACTAGTCTCTTTCCAGCCCTTCGTATTACCGCCCTCATTCTCCCAAATGCTCTAAAAGAGGCCTTTGTTTCCTACAAAAATATCCTGGACTATGACAGCAATCTCATCATGCAAAAGGCTCTTTCTCTTTACATCGATAGCCAGTTATTTGAAAAAAATCGATTGGCCAGACTGAGCCTTCAAGAGAACTATCAAACTCAGATTAAGGAAGTACTTGAAAAAAACACCTGTCCCTTGCCCCACTATCCTCTACACGATGGTCTTTTGCTTGATTTGAGACACTATCCTAAGATTGCTAGTTTGAAACACAGCTCACTCAAACTAGACTTTTTTGAGAAGGCTTATTTGGATGCCTGTCCTTATCAGTTCGCCAAAGTTACTCTTGAAAATCTAGAAGAGCTATTAGAATACATAAAAGCAGAATTGGATTAAAGTCCAACTCTGCTTTTTCTTACTGTTCAACTTCTGTTAGTTTCGCTGCTTTCTCAAGATAAGTTTGATAGGTTCCGTCATCTTTTAGTTTTTGGATAACCTTATCTACTACTGCTTTCAAGTCTGATTGATTTTTCTTAATAGCAACGGCATTGGCTTCGCCATCTTTCATCGTCAAGTTAACAGATGCAACAACGAGATCTGAGTTTTTACCTGCATAGCTAAGAGCAACTGGTTCATCCATATGAACAGCATCCACTTTTCCAGCCTGCAATTCATTGACTGCTTCCCCCATATTGGTCAAGGATGTCAACTGGGCATTTGGCAATTGTTCCTTGACCATGGTTTCTGGCACAGTTCCCTTTTGAGCTGCGATATTGGCACTTGCGAGACTTGAAAGATCCTTGTATTTGTCTAAATCGGCTTTTCTGACCAAGAAGCTCATTTTGTTTTCATAGTAAGGGATTGAAAAGTCAAAGACTTCCTTTCTCTCATCTGTTGCACTAATTCCTGCAATTGCTAAGTCAGCCTTTCCAGTTTGAAGACTGGTCAAGACATTGTCAAAACTCATGCTAGAGATTTCAAGTTTAACCCCAAGCTCATCCGCAATCGCTTGAGCCATATCAATATCTGCACCAACCACTTGGTTTTTACCATCTACCAAGGCTTGGAATTCAAATGGTGCATAGTCTGGGCTAGTCGCCACAACTAGCTTCCCTTTTTGTTTGATAGCTTCCACAGCAGACTGAGAACTATCAGTACCTGACTGACAAGCCACTAAAATCATGCTGGCAAGCATGCTACACACAACTAATATCCATTTCTTAAATTTCATAAATAAACGACCTTTCTGTTAATTCTGAATAATTATAACTCTTTTAAAAATAGTTGTCAACCCTTTTAGAGATTTTGATTGTAAAACAATTCTTTTCATAAAAAAGAAGACTGATTTATTTTAATCAGCCTTTTCTTCTGTATATTTAAACCGTTTCTTATAGTTCGACAATCTTACCTGTTTCAAAGTAAACAACCCATTCACAGATATTTTTTGCGTAGTCTCCAATACGTTCCAAGAAAGAAATAACCTGGAAGTAATCACGGCCTGTAACGATAGCTTCAGGATTTTTCCTAATTTCTTCTGTAGCCAAATCACGGATGCTATCAAAGTAATGGTTGATTTTTTCATCCATAGCCGCTACTTCGTAGGCTTGATCCACAGAACCGTTGAGATAGAGATCTAGAGCCGCTTCAACGAAGTTTTTCACGTCGCGTCCCATCTTTTTGATTTCTCCTTCAACAGAAGGGATACGTTGCTCCCCCTTCATACGAATGGTCGCCTCAGCGATAGACACTGCATGATCTCCCATGCGTTCCACGTCTGAAACTGCCTTTAGAACGGTCAAGACGGTACGAAGGTCTTGCGAAACAGGTTGTTGGAGAGCAATCATTTCAAATGATTTCTTTTCCAACTTCACTTCATATTCATTTACTTCTGCATCGTCTTCGATGACTTCTTTTGCCAAATCACGGTCATGCGTGACAAAGGCACGCACTGTACGATTGATCTGCGAGAGCACTTCTTGTCCCATAGCATAGAACTGGTTGTGCAATTTCTCCAAATCTTCTTCAAATTGGGATCGTAACATCATTCAACTCCTTATCCAAATTTTCCTGTAATATAATCTTCTGTTTCCTTGTTTTGTGGGTCTAGGAACATCTTCTTAGTATCGTTAAACTCGATCAAATCCCCATCTAGGAAAAATCCTGTTTTATCAGAGATACGAGAGGCTTGTTGCATCGAACGTGTAACCAAGAGCATGGTGTACTTATCTTTCAGACCATACAAGGTTTCCTCAATCTTACCTGCAGAAATAGGATCCAAAGCTGATGTTGGTTCATCTAAGAGGATAATTTTCGGACTGGTTGCTAAGACACGAGCAACACAAACACGTTGTTGTTGTCCACCAGAGAGACCAATGGCCGAATCATGCAAACGATCCTTTACTTCATCCCAGATAGAAGCACGTTGCAAGGCCTTTTCTACTGCTTCATCCAAAACATGTTTATCCTTAACCCCATTGATACGTAGCCCATAGACAACATTTTCGTAGATAGACATAGGGAATGGATTGGGTTGTTGGAAAACCATGCCGATTTCCTTACGCAATTCAACCGTATCTGTACGAGGACTATAGATATTGTGGCTATTATAGACTACTGATCCCGTTGTTGTCACTTCAGGATTTAAATCGCCCATGCGGTTGATGGCTTTGAGCAGGGTAGACTTTCCTGATCCAGAAGGTCCAATCAAGGCCGTTATTTCCTTAGGTTGGAAAGAAAGGGAAACACTATTCAAGGCCTTCTTTTTATTGTAATAAACGGACAGGTCTGACACCTGTAAAATCGCTTCTGACATACCGTTTCCTTTCTAACCAAAGTGTCCCGTTACATAGTCATTGGTTGATTGTAACTTAGCATTTTGGAAAATATTGGATGTCTTATCATACTCAATCAAATCACCCAAGTAGAAAAATCCAGTGTAGTCACTTGCACGCGCAGCCTGCTGCATACTGTGGGTAACGATGATGATGGTAAAGTCCTTCTTCAATTCCAACATGGTTTCTTCCAGCTGGGCTGTCGCAATCGGATCCAAGGCTGACGCCGGTTCATCCATCAAGAGGATATCTGGCTTGACAGAGATGGCACGAGCGATACAGAGACGTTGCTGCTGACCTCCAGAAAGCATCAAGGCTGATTTGTGAAGGTCGTCTTTGACCTGATCCCATAGGGCAGCCTGTCTCAGAGAGGTTTCTACAATTTCATCAAGTACTTTCTTATCCTTAACACCTGCACGTTCATGAGCAAAAGTGATGTTGCGATAGATAGACTTAGCAAATGGATTTGGACGTTGGAAGACCATTCCGATATGCTTTCGCATCTCATAGACATTGATTTCAGGTCTGTTGACGTCAATCCCTCGGTAGAGGATTTGACCTGTTACCTTGGCAATATCAATGGTATCATTCATCCGATTGAGACTGCGAAGATAAGTAGATTTCCCTGATCCAGAAGGACCAATCAAGGCTGTTATTTTATTTTTTTCAAATTGCATATCGATGCCCTTGATGGATTCATTTTTACCATAGTAAACATGTAAATCCTTGGTAGAGAGGGCCACTTTTTCTTCAGGGAAGGTGATGATATGCTTTTCATCCCAGTTATATTTTGACATGGCTTCTCCTTTAGGCAGCGGTTAATTTCTTGTGTAAATAGCTTCCGAGTTTGCGTGCTCCAAAGTTAAAGATCAAGATAAAGATGAGGAGCACAGCGGCAGAACCAGCAGATACAATGGTAGCATCAGGAATGGTTCCTTCACTGTTGACCTTCCAGATGTGGACCGCCAAGGTTTCTGCTTGACGGAAGATTGAGATAGGGCTGGTAACACTGAGGATATTCCAGTTAGACCAGTCAAGGGCTGGAGCAGATTGTCCTGCCGTATAGATAAGAGCGGCGGCCTCACCAAAGATACGGCCAGATGCCAAAACAACACCCGTTACGATACCTGGAAGAGCTTCTGGAATGACGACATGGACCACCGTCTCCCAACGAGAAATTCCAAGAGCAAGACCAGCCTCACGTTGCGTATGGTGAACGTGTTTTAAACTGTCCTCAACATTACGAGTCATCTGAGGGAGGTTAAAGACCGTCAAGGCCAAGGCACCCGAAATGATTGAAAATCCATACTCAAACTGGACTACAAAGATCAAGTAACCAAAGAGACCAACAACAACTGATGGTAGAGAAGACAAAATCTCAATACAGGTACGAATAAAATTGGTCACAGGTCCTTTTTTGGCATACTCAGCGAGGAAAACGCCAGCTCCCATAGATAGGGGAACAGAAATAATCAAGGTAATGACCAAAAGGAAGAAGGAATTGTAGAGCTGAATCCCGATACCCCCACCTGCTTGATAAGAGGAAGATTTCCCAGTCAAGAAGGACCAAGAGATGTGAGGTAACCCTCTCACCAAGATATAGAGAATCAAAGATGCCAAGATGGCAACGATGATACCCGCGATGGTATAGAGGACAGCTGTTGCAAGTTTATCTAATTTCTTAGCGTGCATAGTTTTTCTTTCCTCGTTCTTTCGTAATCAATTTAATCACACTGTTAAAGGCCAAACTCATCAAGAGCAATACCAAGGCCAGTGACCAGAGAACGTTATTATCAACCGTTCCCATGACGGTATTTCCGATACCCATAGTCAATACAGATGTCAAGGTCGCAGCTGGTGTTGTTAGCGAGGTTGGGATAACTGCTGAGTTTCCGACCACCATCTGAATAGCAAGGGCTTCACCGAAGGCACGCGCCATCCCAAAGACCACTGCAGTGAAAATACCTGAACGTGCTGCTTTCAAGGTCACACGCCAGATGGTTTGCCAACGAGTGGCTCCCATAGCCAAACTGGCTTCACGGTAATGACGAGGAACAGCACGCAAGCTGTCTGTTGTCATAAAGGTTACAGTTGGTAGGATCATGACAAAGAGAACGAAAATCCCTGACAAAATCCCGAAACCAGTTCCACCAAAGACGCTACGAACAAAAGGCACCACAACTTGCAAACCGATAAATCCATAGACGACTGAAGGAATCCCAACGAGGAGTTCAATGGCTGGTTGCAAAATCTTTGCACCCTTTGGTGATACTTCTGTCATAAAGACTGCAGCACCAATAGCGAAGGGTGTTGCGATGAGAGCTGATAAAATCGTCACAATAAAGGAACCCAAAATCATCGGAAGGGCACCAAATTGTTTTCCTGAAGGATTCCAAGTTTGTCCAAAGAGGAAATCAAAGATGTTGACCCCATTAACAAAGAAGGTCGATAAGCCTTTTTGGGCTACAAAAATCAAAATCATGGCCACAATGATAACAATCAAAGAAAGGCAGGTGAAGGTCAAACCTTTACCAAACTTCTCAAGGCGAGAGTTCTTTGAAGGAGAGAGTAATTTTTTAGATAATTCTTCTTGATTCATTATTGACCTCCTTCTACTGCTGTAACGGTACCTGAAGCATCCTTTTGGACTTTCATTTCATTGATGGAAATATAGCCCATTCCCTTAACAATCCCATTTTGGGCTTCATCTGAGAGGACGAAATTCAGGAATTCAGCAGCTAACTCATTTGGCTGACCAAGTGTGTACATATGTTCATAAGACCACAAAGGCCAATTGTTGGTCGTTACATTCTCAGATGTAGGTTCATACCCATTCAGTTTCATGCTTTTCACGGAGTCATCTACATAGGCAAAAGCCAGGTAAGAAATGGCTCCAGGCGTTTGGGATACAATCGACTTGACCATCCCGTTAGAATCCTGTTCTTGGCTCTGCATTGCCGCTTGGCCATTCATAATCACCGTATCAAACGTCGCTCGTGAACCAGAACTTGCTGCTCGGTTGATGATTGAAATGGCCAGGTCTTTGCCCCCAACTTCTTTCCAGTTGGTCACTTCACCTGTAAAGATTTTGCGAAGTTGCTCGGTTGTGAGATTTTCAACATCCACTTCCTTGTTTACAATCACTGCAAGACCAGCCACTGCAACCTTGTGGTCTACCAGAGCTGAAGCATCGATTCCTTCTTTTTCCTCTGCAAAGACGTCAGAGTTCCCGATGTCAACTGCTCCAGACTGGACTTGAGATAGGCCTGTACCCGATCCACCACCTTGAACATTGACTGTTTTTCCGATGTTTCTAGAACCGAATTCATCTGCTGCCGCTTCGACAAGAGGCTGAAGAGCAGTTGAACCAACGGCTGTCATGGATTCTCCACGATCAATCCAGCTAGCACATCCTGCAAGAGAACCTGCTATCAAAAGAGCTGCAAGAGACATGACGAGCTTTTTTCTTTTTTTCACTGTTATTCTCCTTGAACATAATGATAAATGTTCTGATTTCTTCCGTTTGTCCTGATCATCCAATAATCATCAATGATTGTCCCACTTTATTTTATCTAGTCATTCTTCGGAGCGGACAATTCCATCGTATAATATAAGTAATAATGAAAGACTATCAGAAAAAACTCATACTTCCACTATAACATAGAATAGGTTCTTTGACTAGCTTTTTCACCTGAATCTGAGTCCTTTAGGATAATAATTTTTCAAAACATTTCCCGTTACCTTGGCAAAGCCTAATCCATTTCCTTGAACCACAACTTGGTACCAGCCATTTGGTCGAGCTTCAGACAATTGAACAGTCTCACCAGCCACATATTTTACAAAGTCGTTATCATTGATTTCGACACTTTGTTTTACTTGACTTGGTTTCAAGGCTAATCCCAGAGCAAAGCTTGGTTCGAAGCGTTTCTTCTTAAAAGTACCCAGATGGAGGCCATTCCTAGCAATTTTGAGTTTCCCTAGATCCGGTAGCATCTCTTGCAAGAGATAGAGTTGGTCTCCAAAAGTCTGCAAGATACCAGTTAGATTGACTCGCAAGTGTTTTTGGGCAAATTCTTGCCACAAGGCCAGCTGTTCCTGACTGAGATTGCTTTTGCTAGCCTTGAATTTAGGTGCTGGATTTTGTCCCTTAAACTGCAGGTGGGCAACAAACTGACCTTCTCCCTTGAAATGATGAGGGTACATCCGAGCCGTTTCAGGAAGATCAATTCCTGCTACCATACCGTTCACATGCTCAACCGGAAGCAGTTCAAAATCATAAGTGTCCAGTAACCAGTGGACGATTTCTTCATTTTCCTCAGGTGCCCAAGTACAGGTCGAATAGACCAAACTGCCACCTTCTGCAAGCATGGTCACTGCATCTTCTAAAATTTCTCTTTGAAGACTAGCACATTGACTAGGATAATCGGTACTCCAATAATCCATGGCATCGGGCTGCTTACGAAACATCCCTTCACCCGAGCAAGGTGCATCAAGGACAATCACATCAAAGTAACCTTTAAAAACCTTGGCCAATCGGTCAGCAGATTCATTAGTCACAACAACGTTTGTAGCTCCAAATCGCTCCATATTTTCCACTAAAATTTTAGCACGCTTGCTTGAGATTTCGTTGGAAACAAGGACTCCTTGATTAGCCAGATAAGCTGCTAGTTGAGTGGATTTTCCACCTGGAGCCGCCGCCAAGTCCAAGACCTTCATGCCAGGAATTGGTTGAGCTACCTGGGCCACCATTTGGGCTGCAGGCTCTTGCGAATAAACGAAACCGGTCACATGCTCTGGAGATTTCCCAGAAACCTTACCATAATACCCCCAAGGTGTATGGGGAATAGCATCTGCAAACGATAACTGACTTTCTTTTAAGGGATTGACCCGAAAAGCCGAAACTGCTTCTTGTTTAAAAGAGGCAAGAAAGTCTCTTGCCTCGTCTTCTAGTATCGCTTCATATTTTTCAACAAATCCTTCTGGAAATTGCATTTAGTTCTCTTTCCTTTCGTAGATATAAGACTGAATCTCTTCTTGCATCTCGATTGGCACCATCATGACAGGCTGACGCGTTTTAAAATCAGCAGGCTCACCCGATACCGTAAGAAGGCGATAACCCAGACTTTCCCCTAAGATACTGGCCGCAGCGTAATCCCATGGCTGCAAGTAGGTAATATAAGTCAAAAGACGACCCGATAAAACCTTGGCAAAACTAATGGCCGCACTGCCGTAAACACGGACACCCAACGCTGCTCGACCCAAATCACCCAAGCCCCACTCATTGCTTTCAAACATACCTGAGTTACCAGCAACTAAAAATTCTTGAAGAGGTTTCTTTTTAAAAGGCGGTAAGGGCTCATTATTGCGGCAAGGAGGAAAGGCACCACCACCATGGTAACAATCACCTTTCATGACATCATAGATGATACCAAATTTGCCCACACCATCCTCAAAATAAGCCAACATCACAGCAAAATCTTCCTGCTGGGCGACAAAGTTATTGGTACCGTCAATGGGATCAATCACCCAAACGGAACCTTGACCGACTGCAGCACGTAAACAACCCTCTTCCGCGCAAATCAAGTCCTCAGGATAGGAGTACTTGATCCGATCAACCAAGAGTTCCTGGACCTCCTTGTCCAAACGCGTCACCAAGTCTGTAGGGGAGGACTTGCGCTCAACCTGCAAATCTTCTTTCATGTGAGCCAAAATATAGTTAGCAGCTTCCTGCACAATCTGTTTGGCAAATTCAAATTTAGTTTCCAAGAGAAATCTTCCCTTCTCTTTTTTCTTTTGCTAATTGAACTGCATGATAGCAGGAATAACCGCTAGCCGTCTCAAATTCGCGACCTAGGCGCTTTTCTTCACTTTTGCTCGGGACGACAGACTTAAATTCCTTATAAGAATCTAGCAGTTTTTTTGCTTCTACCTTATCTTCATAAGCAGCTTCAACATCATTAAAAAAAGAAAGCACTGAAGCAAGTTCTTCAGTGCTCCACGACAAATCTAGTGGGTAACTATACTGTTTGTTCATCTATCCAATACCAGCTCTCAATGTTGCTTCTTTCAATTCTTGTTTACGGTAACTACGAGGGAGAAAAGCACGAATCTCATCTTCATTAAAACCGATTTGCATACGTTTGGTATCTATAATAATTGGGCGACGCAAAAGACTAGGATATTGCTCAATCAACTGAAGCAACTCTGATACCGAGATACTCTCTACATCAATATCCAATTTTTGAAAAATTTTTGAACGAGTTGAAATGATGTCATCAGTACCATTTTCGGTCAAGGAAAGAATATGTTGTAATTCTTTTCTTGTTAAAGGACTAGTCATAATATTATGCTCTTGAAAGGGCACTTTATGCGTCTCTAACCAAGCCTTTGCCTTACGACATGATGTACAACTCGGTGATAAAAATAGTGTAATCATGCTTTTCTCTTCTTTTATTTATACTTGCTATTTCTATTATACAAAAAAATAAAGCGCTTGACTAGGTATTTTTAGAAAAAAAGCCTATTTTTTCATAGAAAATAGACTGTTTTCTGCAAAAATCTCCTGCTTTGCAAGTTTATCTTTAGGATAACCTAACAATAAATAGGGAGCAGAGCGACTTCTCTCGGTTTTTATTAAAAAATACAGAATTTTATCTACTTTTTCCTTGAAGCCTCGACAAGAAGGAAACCTAATATTCCTTCATACAAAGCAAAGAAAAGTACAAAGGCATGGAGGAAGAAAATCTCTGGTAAAATCAGAATAACTCGATCCTTTGCTGGATCAAAAAGCCAGGTATCATCTCCCCAAAAGAGAATCTGATGGAAAAGAGTAAAGAATTGCTCAAAACCAATCAACACTCCTACAAGCCCAATGATCAGGGGCAATAGTACTAGAGTTAGGATACTTTTACGATATAGAGGGAGAAAACCTTTTTTTACAATCTTTCTATCAAAAAAATAAAAACTTGGTAGTGTCACTAGGGCAACTAGCTGAACTAGGTGAAAGAGATTCTTCACCACCGCAAAGTGATGTAAACCAGCCGCTGATGAACGAAAATCTGGCATCTCCAAAACCTGACTAAAGGGATTGGTCAGGTAATTCATCAAGATATGAAAGTTATACAGAATGGTTTCTCGCTTTAGATAGACTCGATCCACTAAGTTTGGCCACTCAATCTCCAAAGGATAGAAAATCCATGCCAGATAAATGGTCAGAAGAATAGAAAGAGAGAGGAGAAAGAGCATACTTCCCCAAAAGGTTAGTTTAGTTTTCATCAAAATCCCACTCCTCTAGGCTAGAAAGCACATGTGTTGGTGCAATTGGCAGGTCAGCCACTTCTTCTGCCTTGGTAAAACCTGTCGTCACCAAGAGCGTTGAAATGCCATTGTCAATGCCTGCTCGAATATCCGTCAGATAGTTGTCCCCAACCATGAGCAAGTCTTCTCGATCCAAGCCCAAGTGCTCAACTGCCTTGTCCATGATGATGGCATTCGGTTTTCCGATATAAACTGGTTTTACACGTGTTGCTACTTCAATAAGTGTAATTAGTGAACCAGCACCTGGCAAGAGACCACGCTCTGTTGGGATATTGAGGTCAGGGTTGGTTCCGATAAAGTGAGCACCCTTTTGGATAGCTAGAGTTGCTGTGGCAAATTTTTCATAGTCAACTTGCCAGTCCAGTCCAACGACCACATAGGCTGGATTTTCCTTGTCTTCGACATAACCTGCCGCCTGGATAGCATCCTTGAGCCCTGCTTCACCAATGACATAGACTGTCTTTTCCAGTCCCAAGTCGTTCATATAGTCGATGGTTGCCAGAGTTGCTGTATAGACAGTTGATAGGGGGGTATTAATGTTAAAATTCTGAGCCAACATTTCTTGAACGCTCTCAGGAGTACGAGTTGTATTGTTGGTCACAAAGAGATAGGGAATTTCTCGCTTTTGCAACTCATGCACAAAAGCCTCACCTGCCGGAATCCGGTCTTTCCCCTTGTAAATGGTTCCGTCTAAATCAATTAAATAACCTTTATAAGCCATATCGTCCTTTCTAATTGCCTTCAATTTCTTGCCACGTAATCATAGCTTGAGCATTGATCTCCCCATCACTGATAATCTCATGCTTGCTTTCTAATCCCTTGAGTTCATACGCTGAAGCAATCATACCACCTGGTCGCACTTCTTTGACATACTTGAGATTGATTTTCTTTGGAATATACTTGGTCAAAAAGTCTGCTCCCATGACCTCAAAAATCCAATCTAGGTATTTGCTATTATTGACATGACCATTCATATCCAAGTCGTAAAAACGAACATGGTAGTCTTTACTGATCGGATCTTCTAGATTTGCATACTTTGGCCCACGGATGAGTTTTTTATCAAACTCAGACTGATAAGGAGCAACAATCTCCGGTTCGACAGCATGAACTTTACGACTGTCTCTGTCCATGAGAACAAAGGTTGCTACCATGCGAATGATTTCTTGACCTGCTTCATCGTAGAGAGTGAAGCGACGATAGCAAAAGAGACGATTATAGCTCAAAGCTTCTGTTTCAATCGTAATCTCTTCAGCAAAGCGAGGCAAGCGAACCACTTCAATTTCATAATCCGTGATAATCCAGACCAGATTGTAACGCTCCAATACGTCCTTGTCGCTAACTCCCAGTTCAATCGACTGCATACCTGATACTTGCAGGGACAGCAAAATCACATCTGGAAGTTTGATATGACCGTTCATGTCCGCCATATCAAAAGGAATTTTCATTTTCATTTGATAAGTTAAGCCCATTGTTCTACTCCAAAATAAATCGTTCTGCTACGGTGTCTCCTAAAAAGAGACCTCTCTTTGTCATTCGGACACGATCACCATCGATCTGCATAAGACCTTGTTGTGTCAAGTCCCTGACAATTTTTCCATAAAGTCCATCAAAGGACCGTCCGAATTTTTCCTCAAATCGCGCCATGGAAACCCCAGATTTCTTGCGGAGGCCTAGGAACATTTCTTCTTCCATCTGCTCCCTTTGACTCAGGTGTTCTTCTGTAATCCGAGCATTTCCTGCCTCTACCGCATTGAGATAGTGGCGGATAGGACCGTGGTTTTTATAACGTACCCCATTGACATAACCTGAAGCACCCGCACCGATACCATAATACTCAGCATTGTCCCAGTACATGAGATTGTGGCGACTTTCAAATCCGGATTTAGAAAAATTGGAAATCTCATAATGCTCAAAACCAGCTCGCTCCAGTTCTGCGATGATGTACTCAAACATCTCCGCTTCCAGTTCCTCCTTGGGCAGGGGCAATTTCCCTCGTCTCATGCGGTTCATAAAGACCGTATGATTTTCCAAAATCAAGCTATAAAGGCTCATATGAGGAATATCAAGCGAGATAGCCTTAGCTACATTTTCCTTGACTTGCTCCATGGTCTGACCAGGCAATGCATAAATCAAGTCGATGGAGATATTGTCAAAATCAGCCAGTTTGAGGCGGTCGATATTTTCATAAATATCCTTCTCCAAGTGACTGCGCCCAATCTTTTTCAGCATTTTGTCATCAAAAGTCTGCACACCTAAGGAAACACGATTGACTGGCGACTGTTTCAAAACCGCAATCTTATCCGCGTCCAAATCGCCTGGGTTGGCCTCAATGGTCAACTCTTCCAAGACAGACAAGTCCAAGTTTTTAGACAAGCCATCTAAGAGCAGCTCTAATTGCGGAGCGGACAGAGCCGTTGGCGTCCCACCTCCGATGTAGAGAGTTGACAACTTTTGGATATCATAAGAACGAAACTCCTCTAGCAGATGCTCCAGGTAACTATCTACTGGTTGATTCTTGATAAATACTTTTGAAAAGTCACAATAATAACAAATCTGTGTGCAAAAGGGAATATGCACATAGGCGGACGTTGGTTTTTTCTGCATAGTACTTATTATACCACAAAGACGGCTTCCCAGATAAAAATCACCATCTCCAAAAACCAGAGATGGTGATACCTTATACTTCAGTAATATCGATGATGATTTCTTCTTGG
Source organism: Streptococcus oralis (assembly GCF_022749195.1). Lineage (NCBI taxonomy): Bacteria > Bacillati > Bacillota > Bacilli > Lactobacillales > Streptococcaceae > Streptococcus > Streptococcus oralis. The sequence continues at coordinate 675,012 of NZ_CP094226.1, read as the reverse complement.
TCTTCAGCGACGTCTGGAGTTGCTGACTGTTCTTGCCACTGCTCCTTGAGATTGTTAAAGGTTTCCTTTGACGCTTCTGTCGCTTGTCGAGCACAGTTTTTAGCTTGGTCAAGGACACTATCAAAAGTGATTTCACCAGATTCTACTTGTTCCTTTGTCTTCAGCACAAAGTCAGTTGCCTGTTCCTTCACTTCTGTCAATTTCTCACAGACTTGCTCTCTAGCATATTCTGGATCTTCTCTCAAATCATCTAGAAAATCCTGAGCTTGACTACAAGCTTGCTTACCCTTGTCACTCGTCAAAAACAAAGCAAGAGCTGCACCTGAAACTGTTCCTAAAAGGATAGAGGATAGTTTTCCCATAAGATTTCTCCTTTTTTATTTTTTGAAAAATTTACTTGCGACACGAAGAGCTGACAAGCCTGCACCTGTTTTAATGGTCTTTGAACCAGCAGATGAAGCTTTTTTGCCTAAAACACGTGCATGTTGGTTGAGGTCAGAAACTGACTCAGACAAGTCTGCCACAGCTGTAAAAAGTGGATCAATCGTCGCAACTTTGATATTGATATCGTCTGCTAACACATTGACCTTAACCAACAATTCATTAGTCTGATGCAAGGTAACGTTCACATCTGAGCTCAACGTTTTGATGGTTTTCTCTGTTTCATCAATCATACGACCTGCTTTTTGAATCGTGATTGTCAAATAGACTAAACAGACAATCAAAGCAATCGCAACAAGTATATATGCAACTTCTAACATTTATTTTTCCTCCTCTGTATGATAGAAAGGGGCTTTCTTTCGATTTTGATAAAGTATGATAAAAATACCGAGTCCGATAAGGATAACTGATAACCATTGGGAAACTCGCAGACCAAAGAACATGAGACTATCCGTCCGCATTCCTTCGATGATCATACGACCAAAACCATACCAAATCAAGTAGAAAGCAGTGATATGACCACGTCTGATTCCCTTCAATTTTCGTCTAAAAATTAGAATCAAAGCAAATCCAATCAGATTCCAAACCGACTCATATAAGAAGGTCGGCTGACGGTAGCTACCATCAATGTACATCTGGTCACGAATGAAGCCCGGCAAATAATCCAGACTATCTACTGCTGCACCATAAGCTTCTTGGTTAAAGAAGTTCCCCCAGCGCCCTAAACTCTGGGCAATCATGACACTCGGTGCTGCAATATCTAAGAAATCCCAAGTATTAATCAGCTTTCTATCTGCAAAGATATAAAGGACAATAGCGCCCGCTATCAAACCTCCATAAATGGCCAAACCACCATTCCAAATGGCGATGATTTCACCTGGATTTTGCAGATAATAATCTAAGCGAAAGAGTACGTAGTATAGCCTAGCACCTAAAATAGCTACCGGAAAAGCAATCAGGATAAAATCCAAAATATCATCTGATAGGATTTTCTTTTTAGGAGCTTCTTTCATGGCAAGATAAACTGCTAAAACCAAACCAGCTACAATACACAAAGCATACCAACGAATAGCAAAGGGACCAATTTCAAATGCGACTGGATTAATCATGTTTCACCTCATTTTGAGCGATTAGATTTGTCAAGCGTTCTTCAAATAAACGTGTCGCATCAAAGCCCATTTCTTTAGCACGATAGTTCATGGCAGCTGCCTCAATAACAACGGAGATATTTCGTCCTGTTTTTACTGGAATGCGGATACGCGGAATTGTTACACCAGAAACTTCGAGTTCTTCGGCATTGTTTCCTAGACGGTCAAAGGTCTTATGCGTATCATAATTTTCTAAATAAACTGCTAGCTGAACTTGTGAAGAATCTTTTACAGCACTTGCACCATAGAGACTCATGATATCGATAATCCCAACTCCACGAATCTCAAGTAAATGTTTCAAGATTTCAGCAGGTTCGCCCCAAAGAGTCATCTCATCCTTAGAATAAATATCTACACGATCGTCTGCTACTAAACGGTGTCCACGCTTCACAAGTTCAAGACCTGTCTCGCTCTTACCGATACCGCTATCCCCTTGGATCAAGACACCCATGCCATAGATATCCATCAAGACACCGTGCACACTGGTACGTTTAGCCAAACGGGAATCAAGGTAGCTAGAAAGTTCTCCAGATAAACGACTGGTTGCTGTTCGACTGGTTAAAATCGCAATCTTGCATTCTCTAGCAGCCCTCAACATTTCCTCGGGTACTACCAGACCACGAGCCACGATAACCGCAGGTGTTTCAGGTAGAAACATTTTCTTCAAAACTTGATAACGGTTCTGGGCAGGCATGGCAACTAAATAGGACCACTCCTTCATCCCTAACAGCTGAATCCGTTCTGGTGTATAGTAATCAAAATAGCCCGTCATTTCAAGACCAGGTCTCATAATGTCTGCAGTATTGATTTCTTTTTCAAGTAATTCGCCTTCACCATAGACAATATCTAGTCTGAGTTTTTCAATGACATCTCTTACTAAAACCGACATAATTTCCTCCTTCAATCGAGTTCTCCCTACTATTATATCAGATTGTAGGAGGAAGTTTCCTTTTTTTGCAGAATTTACAGTATTTATTTGATGTTGCTTGGGAAAAGATTTGACTAGGAAGTCTTTTCGTACTCCTTCAAATTAACCGAGACAAATCTACTGCAAATCGGTCAACGTCTATCACCAAGTCCCTTCCAGATTTTTCTAAGTAAATCCTTGGAAGACCTTTTGTTAATATTCTGTTTGCATCAGCCATATCTTGAGGATAGGTATAGAACTGTTGACCTTGTGGAAACTGATTTTGGACTTGCCATTCTTCAAAGTCCTTCAAAAAAGTCTTATGAGACGGCATGCTGACTTCTTCGAACAAGGAATGGTCAAAAAATCGTACCAATCGATATAGACCATGAATCTCATCCGCAAAGCACTTATCAATCTTTTCATAAGGATAACCTCGTCTCTGATAAGCTTGGCATAAACTTTGTAAGGACTCACTTAATGCAACAGCATCTTTTCTTGCCAAGTTTATAAAATACCGAACAGAAAATTCTTCCATACCAGTTCGTTTTTTCTTCTCCAAAAAATGTTGTGCCAGCGAGAGCGACTCGAATAATCTTTCTTCATCTTGATAATAAAGAGCGTATAAAAGATTCATCACATTTTCTGGATAATAAGTTCCTTTCAACAAGGGTAAATCTTTGGGGATGAATGATGGAATGACTGAAAAATCGTTACAAGCAAAAGAGGTAAACAAGCCTTTCAAAATCCCATCTGTGTAGATGGTTCCACTTGCCAACAAACCACCTCTCAACAACCCGGTTCTTCCTGTTTGCCATAGAGCGTTGTTTAACTGCTTATAATCCCCATCTAAAAACGCAGCATAATAGGCAAAATATTTAGTATCATCTAGCAATAAGCTACTGTACAATTTTACCCTTAAAACCTTGTCAGACAATACTTTTGAATCGGTCAAATACTTTTCAAAAATTCTTTGGTTTGACTCTTCAAATTCCTTCCAATCTATCGGATCAGCACAATAACCCCAATCTTCCAAGTGATTTTCACGCATCTTTTGATATTCTTTTATATACTCTCTCATAACAATTTCTTCCTCTAAACATTGTGCAAAAAAAGACTAGACAAGTCTAGCCTTTCATTTCAAATTAGAATTTTTTACGTTTACGAGCTGCTTCTGATTTACGTTTACGTTTTACAGAAGGTTTTTCATAGAATTCACGTTTGCGTGTTTCTTGAAGAGTACCAGCTTTAGTAACCGCACGTTTGAAACGACGAAGTGCATCGTCAAGAGATTCATTCTTACGTACTACTGTTTTAGACATTTTTTTCACTCCCTTCAAGTTCAAGATCTATTCTATTTTACATGCAAAATGAATAATTGTCAAGAGGAAACCTACATTTATTCCTATTTTCCAGTTTATTAATTACTTTCTTACCTATACTTTATCAAATCATACAACTTTGTTACTGCTTGTTCAAAAGGCTCAATATATTCCCAATATTCATCAGGAAGACTTGAAATCTTACTCAAGTCATTGCTATCAAAATGATATACCAGATGACGAAGAATTTGATTTTCAATAAAATGCAAATCCCTCATCTGATCTATACTAATAGAATCGAGCTTTTCTACGTAGCGACATAAATCAGCCAGCGAGTCCGAATCAAATACTTTTTCCTCGTGTAAATAATAGAGAAAGCTTTTGTTTTCAGCTTTTTTATTATCTTCTATCAAATTCCTATTCTTCGTATTCATTCTGATTCCTCCTGTAAAAGATTTTAAAAAAGCTACTTTTTAACAGATTCTTAACGAATTTTATAAAGGATCCATGATCCCTTTCTTTGACTAGTTACGAGCTCAAACCCTACTGATAACAAGAATCGTCTAAATGCTTCTTCGCTTTGGACCTCTGGTAAAAAGTAAGATAACTTATTGTATTCACAAGCCAGTAAGAGCATCCCGTCTGATTTGAGTATTCTTCGAAGTTCCATAAAAGAAGCCTCTAGATTCTGCCAATGAAAATGAGTTTGAAAGGCTGTGATTAAATCAAAACTTCGAGCCCCCTCTGAATAACTTTATTATACCACTTTAGCAGGATAGTGAACAATTGAGGCAAAATAATTAGACGATTTTCAAATCAATTACCAAAAAGAGAGAACCAATTGGTTCTCTCTTTCTGTTAGACTGATATCTTCTTAGATAGCAATGAATGTAATCATTTCAATCAAGTATCTAAAACAACTTACCAGATGACTTTCACCACTAATTATTCTTCCTCAGATTTTTTTCTTTGAGCTAGAGAAATTAATCCCATACCTGATAAAGCAGCCAATAGACCAGCTGTCAAGTGAGATGTCTCCTCAGAACCCGTATTTGGAAGAGTTTTAGTAGTTCTTTCTTCTGTAATACCTTGTTGTTCTGGATTTTCAACTACAGGAAGTTCTACTACTGTTGGAGTATAGAATCCTGAAATGATATTTCCATTACGGTCTTTACGGATCACTTTCACACCTTTGGCTTGTCCTACAAAGTCTGCCTCAGGGGTAAAGGTGACGGTGCCATCTGGTGAGATTACATAAGTTCCTTCACCTGGAACGACTTTTTCAGTTGTTCCATCTTCAAAGGTTGGCGGAACTGTCAGATCGACATCACCTGTAAAGTTTGGTTTACCAGTCTGAGTTTGACCTTTAAGACCTTCGGATGTCGCATCACTCACTTGTGTTTGTCCAAGGACAGTTGGTGTGTAATGAGCAATAACTACATTTCCATACATATCCAGACGTTTCACAACCAATCCTTTAGCTGTACCAACAAAGTCTGGTTCTGGTGTAAAGGTAATCTTACCATCTTTATCAATTGTATAGCTTCCTTCACCCGGAACAACCATAGTCGTGCTACCATCCTCAAAGGTTGGTGGTACAGTCGAATCGATATGTCCTTCAAACGTTGGGGTTGCTACTTGTGGTTGGCCTTTTGCTCCTGTAGAAGCCGTATCATGACCAGTAGATGGATCTACAACTGTTGGACGATAGCTTGCAGTAACTGGGGTACCGTTCTTATCCTTACGAACGATTGTTACGCCAGTTCCTTTTCCTACAAAATTAGCTTCTGGAGTGAAGGTAACGGTGCCATCTGGTGAGATTGCGTAAGTTCCTTCACCTGGAATCACTTTTTCAGTTGATCCATCTTCAAATGTTGCTGCCACGGTTTCATCGATTGGAACAAGCGGATTACCACCTTCAAATGTTGGCGTACCCGTTTGAACAAGCCCCTTAATGTTCACTGAAGAAGTATCTTTACCAGTTGGAATCACCTTAGTAAACTCTGGACTGTAAGTCGCAGTGACTGGGGTGCCGTTCTTATCTACACGTTTGACTGTAACTGGATCTGGGTTTCCAACAAACTGCTTATCTGGTGTGAAGGTCACTGTACCATCTGGCGCAATCGTGTAAGTTCCTTGACCTGGAATAGATTTCTCTTTGCTTCCATCTTCGAAGGTTGGCTCTACTGTTTCATCGATTGGAACCAGTGGATCACCACCTTGGAAAGTTGGGGTGCCTGTTTGAGGGACACCTTGAGGACCTGTGCTCGTTGCGTTAGTGCTGGTTGGAACTACTTCTTTCACCACCGCTTGGTACTTGACAGTAACAGGAGTTCCGTTGGCATCCACACGAGTCAATTCAAGTTCTGGTGTTTCACCCTTGAACTGTTTATCAGGAGTGAAGGTCACCTTACCGTCTGCGTCCACTTCGAACTTACCAACATTGGGTACTTCTTTCACAGTTGTACCATTGTCAAATAGTGGAGTTGAATTAGCTGGGAATGGAACTGAGTCATGGCCTGGAGTGAAGGTCACTTTACCTTCTTGGACCTGACCTTGCAGACCCTCTGTCTTATCACCTGTTCCAGTTGGTGTCACTTTCGTAAACTCTGGGCTGTAAGTCGCAGTAACTGGGGTGCCATTCTTATCTACTCGTTTGACTGTGACTGGATCTGGGTTTCCGACAAACTGTTTGTCTGGTGTGAAGGTCACTGTACCGTCTGGTGTAATCGTGTAAGTTCCTTGACCTGGAATAGACTTCTCTTTGCTTCCATCTTCGAAGGTTGGCTCTACTGTTTCATCGATTGGAACCAATGGATCGCCACCTTGGAAGGTTGGAGTGCCAGTTTGTGGAACACCCTGAGGACCTGTGCTCGTTGCGTTAGTGCTAGTTGGGGTTACCTTAGTCACTGTTGGGGTATAAGTCGCAGTGACTTCTGTTCCATTCTTATCTACTCGTTTGACTGTGACTGGATCTGGTGTGCCAACGTATTGTTTTTCTGGTGTAAAGGTAATAGAGCCATCTGGATTGATGCTGTATTCACCTACACCCGGAACTGTTTTCGTTGATTGACCATCTTCGAATGTCACTGGTTTTGTATCATCAAGTGGAACCAATGGATTACCTTCTGTGAAGGTTGGGGTACCTTTTTGCGGTTGACCTTGGATACCATTTGAAGTGGCATTCGTTGAAGTTGGAACTACTTCTTTCACCACCGCTTGGTACTTGACAGTAACAGGAGTTCCATTGGCATCCACACGAGTCAATTCAAGCTCTGGTGTTTCACCCTTGAACTGTTTGTCTGGAGTGAAGGTCACCTTGCCATCTGCGTCCACTTCGAACTTACCGACATTTGGCACTTCTTTCACAGTTGTACCATTGTCAAATAGTGGAGTTGAATCAGCTGGAAATGGAACTGAGTCATGGCCTGGAGTGAAGGTCACTTTACCTTCTTGGACCTGACCTTGCAGACCCTCTGTCTTATCACCTGTTCCAGTTGGTGTCACTTTCGTAAACTCTGGGCTGTAAGTCGCAGTAACTGGGGTGCCATTCTTATCTACTCGTTTGACTGTGACTGGATCTGGGTTTCCAACAAACTGTTTGTCTGGTGTGAAGGTCACTGTACCATCTGGTGTAATCGTGTAAGTTCCTTGGCCTGGAATAGATTTCTCTTTGCTTCCATCTTCGAAGGTTGGCTCGACTGTTTCATCAATTGGAACCAGTGGATCACCACCAGCAAACGTTGGAGTCCCGGTTTGTGGAACACCCTGAGGACCTGTGCTGGTTGCGCCAGTTCCTGTAGGAGTGACCTTAGTCACTGTTGGTGTATAAGTCGCAGTAACCTCTGTACCGTTCTTATCTACACGTTTCACTGTGACTGGAGTTGGTGTACCAACATATTGTTTGTCTGGTGTAAAGGTAATAGATCCATCTGGATTGATGCTGTATTCACCTACACCCGGAACTGTTTTCGTTGATTGACCATCTTCGAATGTCACTGGTTTTGTATCATCAAGTGGAACCAATGGATTACCTTCTGTGAAGGTTGGGGTACCTTTTTGCGGTTGACCTTGGATACCATTTGAAGTGGCGTCTGTTGAAGTTGGGGTTACCTTAGTCACTGTTGGAGTATAAGTCGCAGTAACTTCTGTACCGTTCTTATCTACACGTTTCACTGTTACTGGAGCTGGAGTTCCAACGTATTGTTTTTCTGGAGTAAAGGTGATAGAACCATCAGAATTGATGCTGTATTCACCTACACCCGGAACGGTCTTCGTTGACTGACCATCTTCGAAAGTCATTGGTTTCGTATCATCTAGTGGAACTGCTGGATCGCCTGCTGTAAAGGTTGGCTTACCGCTTTGTGGCTGTCCTTGCAGACCAGTTGATGTATCATTTGTACTTGTTGGAGTGACTTTAGTCACCGTAGGTTGATAAACTGCTTCAGCAGTAGAACCATTCTTATCTGTCACACGAAGAGTTGCAGGAGTTGGCGTTCCATAGAAATCAGGTGCTGGTTGGAAGCTAATATCCCCATTTGGTTGAACAGTATAAGTTCCTTGAAGTTTACCGCTAGCATCATGTACTGGTAAGCTGTTACCTTGTTGAACTTGTCCATCAACCACAAACTGTGGACCTTCTGGTGCAAATGGTACAGTCTCATTTTGTCCATTGATAGTTGCTTGACCAGGAGTAAAGGTAAGGTGGCTATCTTGTTTTTGACCCTGGAGTCCAGTAGTCTCTGCTCCTTGCCCTGTTGGAGTTGCAGCCTTAACATCCGCTTGATAGGTAGCTGTTACTTCTGTTCCGTTCTTATCTACACGCTTAACAGTTTCTGCAGTTGGACGTCCAGAGTAGCCAGGAACTGGTTGGAAAGTAACGCGACCTGTACTGTCCACCTTATAAGTTCCAACGCCAGGAACCTCTTTCGTTGGCTGACCGTTGTCAAAAGTTGGTGCAATTGATTCATCAATTGGAATACGGTTATCACCTGGAGTGAAGACCAAGTTCCCAGATTGCTCTGCACCTTGAATACCTTCAGAACTTGCGTTTTGGGATGTTGGAACAACTCGGGTAACAGTTGGTTGATAAGTGGCAAAGTGATCATTACCACTTGCATCATTTACTTTTAATTTAATCGGATCAACAGTTCCAACAAATGATTTATTTGGGGTAAAGGTTACTCGACCCGTAGTTGGATCTAGGTTAAAGGTACCAACTTCTTTACCACCTGATGTTGCAGGAATACTAGTTCCTGAGATAGGTTCTCCGTTTCCATCCAAGAAAGTAGCAGGATTACTTGCAGATGGTTGAACCGGTGTGTTAGCTGGATTCCCATCAGTAAATAAAATATCTTTTACTTGCGGTAAACCTTGAGCATCAGTTGAACGATGTTCAGTAAAATCAACTACAGTAGGAACATAACGAGCATCCATAGAATTTAGAGGTTGGTTGACAATAGGCTCTGAATTATTTTTTGCAGTCCATTCTGTGCTTGCTCCATTGTTGTCAAAGCGACGGATGTTAATACCTGATGTAGTACCTACGTATCCAGCATTTGGAACGAAGACAACATCAACATTGTCACCATTTGGCGTCACCTTGTAACGTCCTTCTGCGGTTGTATACCAACCTTCTGCATCTGCTGTTAATTCACGTCCATTATTATCTAAAACGACAGGCGCCTTATTAGTATCAATCGTTGTTCTAGCATTCTCGTCTTCTTTAGAATAACCACGAGGTGTGAAGCGTAAGCTTGTTTGTTGTTGTTGATCGCGTAAGCCCTTTGTTTCCTTCTTCTCACCTTTTGGTGGATAAGTAAGGTTAACTTGTAAGTCTTCAACTTCACCACTAAAAGCTGTGCCAGTTGGTTTTTCGATATCACCTTGGTTTAAGGCAATACGAACACGCATTCCTAGCTTCTTAACGTTATCATCGTTCATAGGTGGGTGATTTCTAAAAGTAACGGTATAGTCGCCTTCATTTGTTACTTCTGTAAAATCACTAGCTTCATTTTCATCAAATTTACCGTTATTATTGAAATCAATCCAAGCTCGAACATAAGCTTTTTCATTTCCATTAGCTGAAGCATGGAAACGAAGCGAATAATCACCATCACGAAGACGATCTGCTTGGAATAACTCATGAGTCTTACCAACTAAGTCTGATGGTAAAAGCTGATCAATCCCTTCATCAGCATGATCTGTACTATCATCATGGGTCCAATCATTACCTGACGTAGTATCAATATCAGCAGGTTTTCGACCAAGGTAAGGTTGTGGATTTTGTGCTCCCGTAGCAGCATTGTAACCAGAAATAGTATGAACTGCATTTCCATAACTTTCAGGAGCATCTCCAGTATCTACAACCATGAAACCAATCATAGCAGCTTGCTGACCAGAAGATGCAATATAAATTCCAACTTCTGATGCTTCACGAGTCATCACAATTGGCACAGTATGGTCTTTAGAAGTGTTTGGACCAAATACTTGTGAGCCTAAGCCACCTGTTCTTTGATCAGGATTTGTAAATTTTGTCCAGTCAATCGTTGGAGTCGTTGCATTGTCACCAATATACTGACCAAGTCGATTAGGATTCATTGGTGCGTAGGTATCTGTAATCACTTTACCTTGTGGTGACACACGTTTCCATTCAGCTAAATGTTCCCATCCTTTACCATTGGTCGTAAAGATAGCATATTCACCTGGGTTTGCTTCTTCTCCATCCGCCATAACCACTGTGGCCTTAACAGGCTTGTTTAGATATGTTGCTTCAACCTTAAACTTCACACCATAGCTTGCACCATTTTTAGGTACTTGTAACTGTGTCTTCCGACCATTAGTATCAATTCCCTGCTCACGAAGAGATGTCCATTGGTTCATAGGAGCCCCAATGATTTTTGGTCGTGCAGAATCACCCTCATTAACTTGGCGATTATAGTCTGCAGGTACATATCTAAACCAGGTATTTTTAGCATCAGGATCATAACTGTTTTCATAAGATGTTCCTGCTACACGAGCACGATAAATCTCAGTTGAGTGGAAAGGTTTTAGTTCCGTAACTGTTAATTTAACGACATATCCTGGAGAAATTTCCTTCTCATAAACACTACCTACTTTAAGAGAACCGTCAGTATCAAGTCCTTTAAATGCCTGACTATCACCAAAATCTAACCAGTTAATTTGCTTAACTAGATCCGCAGGGCGTTTCTTTTCGGAATCTGCTAAAGTTGGTTTTTCAATTGTGTTGTTAGGATCTCCATCACGTAAACCAGTAGGTGTAGCATCTCGACGTGCTCGGCGAGAACGTGTAGGTTGCGTAGCCTCCCTAGTCGCTACTGGTTGTTCTGTAGCTCTTGAAGCACTTACAGCTTCTGAGCTAGCTTCAGTTGAAGCTGAATTGGCACTCTCTGCAGGCTTCATTTCTGTAGAAGCAACCGGCTTCTCAACAGAAGGTTGAGGTGTTTCAGAAACAACTGGCTGTTCATTCTTTGGTTTGTCAATAGATTCTGAAGCTGAGTTTGCAGGTTGACTATTTTCAGCGGATTGAGGAGCTTCAGTAGCTGAAGCAACTACAGAAGCTTCAGAATTTGTTGGTGCTGTAGAAGTTGCTGATGGTTCAGCAATATCCGTTCGCGAAATCTCATTTTGGACACCAGAAGCACTTGTTTCATCAGCGCTAACCTGAGACGTCACTCCCAATAGAACCAAGGTAGACAAGAGCACAGAGCAAACACCCACGTTTAGTTTCCGAATAGAAAACTTACGAAGGTGTGGATTAAATAATTCTTTTCCCATTAGAATCTCCTAAAATTATTTTTTAAGATATTATACATTATTTTTAATGATTTAGCTACTAAATTATCCTAGAATAATAACTTTTTTTCTATTAAGTGAGCTAAATGAGCAAAGTTTTAAACATCATTATATTAAGCGCTCTTTATGTTTGTTTTTAGGAATATTTATACTAATGTTTTATATTTCAAATAAATTATTTTACAAACTAAATTAACCTTTCATAGAATATAATAAAAAATTCCTGCTATTTATAAAGAATCAAAAAACCACTCACTCCAAAGAGCAAGTGGTTCTTGTATTTTTACTTTTCAAGTAAGCTGAGCGCTTCTGCATCTGCGATGATCGTCACATCAGGGTGGTTTTGTAGACTGCTTGCTGGGAGATTCTCAGTCACTGGGCCTGATACTGTTCCGGCAATGGCTTCTGCTTTTGACTCACCGTAAGCAAAGAGAATAATTGACTTGGCATCCAAGATGTTTTTAATTCCCATTGAAATGGCTTGGGTTGGAACATCTTCAATCTTGTCAAAGAAGCGAGCATTGGCTTCGATGGTAGATTGATCAAGTTCTACTAAATGCGTTTGGCTATCAAATGGAGTTCCTGGCTCGTTAAAGCCGATGTGTCCATTGCGACCAATCCCCAAGATTTGCAAATCAACTGGATGGTCAGCCAAAATTTGATTATAGCGTTCTACTTCTTCTTCAGCATTGTCCTTAACACCACGTGGCAAGAAGCTTTCTTTAAATGGTTTTTGGTTGAATAAGTTTTCTTGCATGAAGTAACGATAAGATTGTGGATTGTCCCCATCAAGCCCTACATACTCATCAAGGTTCACACTAGTCAGATTTGAAAAATCAAGGTCACTCTCAACGATTTCCTTGTAAAATTCAAGTGGACTACTTCCTGTCGCAAGTCCTAATGTTTGAGCACCATTGGCCAATTTTTCCTTCAAAATCTCAAAAGCTACTTTTCCACCTTCAATTTGGTTTTCAACTTTAATAACTTTCATTTTATATCCTCCATATTTCTATATTTATTATATGGTATAGACCAATTTTTGTCAAGTGAAAACGATTTATTTTCCAAAAAAAGAGCGTCCAAACTTGAAACATGTTATAATGGATAGGATTAGAACTTAGAAAGAATGATGAAAAAAATGAATACAGCTGATTTTGATTTCCACTTACCTGAGGAATTGATTGCCCAAACACCACTTGAAAAACGTGATGCGTCTAAACTTCTTATCGTTAATCGTGAGACGGGAGAAATGCAGGATAAACACTTCCACTCCATTATTGATATGCTGGAACCTGGTGATGCCCTTGTTATGAACGACACTCGCGTTCTCCCTGCCCGCCTCTATGGTCAAAAGGAAGAAACAGGAGGTCATGTGGAACTTCTCCTGCTCAAAAATACTGCAGGTGATGAGTGGGAAGTTCTGGCTAAACCTGCCAAACGTCTCAAGGTTGGTACTCGTGTCAGCTTTGGCGATGGCCGCCTCAGCGCTGTCGTTACCGAAGAATTAACCCACGGGGGCCGCATTGTCCGCTTTGAATACCAAGGAATTTTCCTAGAAGTTTTGGAAAGTCTGGGTGAAATGCCACTACCACCTTATATCCATGAAAAATTGGATGACCGTGAACGTTATCAAACGGTCTACGCTAAAGAGAGTGGCTCTGCTGCAGCACCAACTGCTGGATTGCACTTCACCAAAGAACTGCTAGCAGAAATCCAAGCCAAGGGTGTTCATCTGGTCTATCTCACTCTCCATGTCGGACTCGGAACCTTTAGACCTGTCTCTGTTGACAATCTGGACGAACACGAAATGCACTCGGAGTTCTACCAACTTTCTGATGAAGCAGCTGCCACCCTTCGCTCAGTCAAGGAAAATGGAGGTCGCGTCATCGCTGTTGGAACCACTTCGATTCGCACACTGGAAACCATCGGTTCCAAGTTTGATGGGCAAATCCAAGCAGATTCTGGTTGGACCAATATCTTTATCAAACCAGGCTACGACTGGAAGGTCGTAGATGCCTTTTCAACCAACTTCCACCTGCCAAAATCAACTCTTGTCATGCTAGTTTCTGCCTTTGCAGGTCGTGACTTAGTCCTAGATGCCTATCACCATGCCATCCAAGAACACTACCGCTTCTTCAGTTTTGGAGATGCCATGTTTATCTATTAAGAAAATCCCTATTAGGAAACCTAATAGGGATTTTTCTAATTATTCTATACCAAACTTTGGATCTTTCAAACTCTGAACACTGGCATTGATAACTGCTCCGATAATCAAAATCTTTGCAATGAGAATAAACCAGAACATCATGACTACCACAATAATGGAACTGAAAAATCGGACATCAACCAGATGATTAACATAACTATTGACGTAGACAGAAAAGATATTCAATAAAAAGATAAGAGTTAGCAAGACAAAGACACTTCCTGGTAAAACATAGCGGATTCGTGGTGCTTTTACTTTTGGAAGGAAGTAATAAATCATGACTAGAATGGCAAAGATCAAGGCATAGACCAGAGGGCCTGTAAAGTCTTGCAGGTAGGAAAATAGCGGACTGTCTGATTGCCAGTAAGTTTTGAGGAGGTTAAGCAACATACGACCAAACATACTCAAAAACAAGGCAAAGGCAAAAAGGATCTGCAAGCCAAAACTAACAAGTAGACTCATCAACTGATGGGAGATAATGCCTCGACTCTTGGTCACTCCATAGGCTTTGTTAAAGGCTTTTTGGAGGAAATCCATTGATTTCGAAAAAGTCCAGAGGGCAGATAAAACAGCAAAACTCAGCAAACCAGTCGATGGTTGAGTCAGAACTTCTCGGACAATCTTGGCGACCACATCATACACCGTATCAGGCAAAAATTCCTTGATCGTAAGTAAGAAATTTGAGACCGGAATCTGAAAATAAGGCAAAATATTGACCATTATCATTAGCAAAGGAAAGATTGAAATCAACCAATAGTAGGCAACCGCAACACTGGTCAACTCGCTATCAGATGCTTGATAATAATGCAAAAAAGCTTTCAATAAGGGCCTGTCCATCAGCTCTTTCCACCACTTTTTCATGTTTCATCCTCCGTCATTTTCTTCATCGTCTAAGTTCTTCTGATTAAATCTAGCATATCATAAGGCAAGGTATTTGCAGCCTCTTTCAGAGAATAATTCTCTAAATTATTCACATTTTGGCGTAGTTTTTTGGCATACTTGGCTGTTATCAGTTTAGCTTCTTCGTATTCAAAGATTGCCTTACGTTCGAGATAGTAGCCTCGCAGCATTTCATCGATATTGTTTGGCTTGATGCGATTGATAACCCGCTCAACAAAAGCACCACTTCCGATAATGGCCGTCTCGCGTAGACGAGACTCTTGCATAAAGCTAATCAGAGAACTCTTGTAAACCCCTTTGAGGTTTTCCAAACTCTCGATAATCAGCTCTGTATTTTCCAAATACAACTCTGAAATCTGATCATAGTCAACTGCTAGTAGTTTACGAGATTCTTCATTCATCCAACTGCGAAAGGTCTTACCAAAGGTAAACATTTCATGGAGTAGAAAGCGCAGTATCCGTAAGGAAACTAGGAAGTAATAAGTCACTCTAGAAGCGAAATTCCGATTGATACTCTGCTCCATGTTTTTTAGGTAACGCTGGTAAACTCGATAGCCACGCTCACTGATTCTATTTTCCTCGTAGGCTTGTTCCAAACCGTCAATCTCAATACTCAAGATAAGAAGCTTGAGGGACTCCCAGTCCTCTTGGACTCTCTTATTTTCCAGACTAAGGATGAGGTTTTCAATTCGACCATGATAATTATCAATAGCTGCATAAAGAGGGAGTTTGTTCTTGTGATGGTCTAGCTCTTTTTCTAATTCTGCAGCCACATCATTCAAAATCGCAATATGCATCAAATGATCCTTGCTTTCCTCTTGTTCCTCAGATAAGTGAGGGAGGACCAATAAACCTGTTAGAAAGCTCAATAGTGTAACGCCTGCTACAAGGAAGAGTAAGAGAGGGTATTCCTGCTCCAAATGACTTGGTATGAGGAGAATGGTCGCGATAGATACTGTCCCTTTGACACCAGAGAAGGTCAAAAGAAGCATATCTTTCATGTACTTATGAATTTTTTTCTTAAGTCGACGCGTCCTCACAAAGTAAAAACCAGCAATCATGACAAAGCGGATCGCAAAAAGCAAGAAGGTCAGAACGACAACTGAAATCAGTAAAAGAAGGGGATTGTAGAGAGAATTAGACAAAATCGGCTCTGCAATCAACTCTAATTCCATTCCCAAGAGAACAAAGACTGATCCATTTAGCATAAAGGTCACGGTGTGCCAGACGGTCTCCGTCACGGTGTCTACCTGAGCCTCAAGGAGCGTAATTTTCTTAAAGCGACTGGCCTTCAAAATACCTGCAACCACTACTGCGATAATCCCTGAAACATGAAACTCTTCTGCGATGAAAAAGGTCATGAGTGGCAAACTTAGTTCTAGCAATAATTCACTGGCTATATCTATCGCTCGTACACTCAGCAAAAAGCTATGCAAGAAACGATTGACCATAGCCGTCACAAAACCGACTACAAAACCACCGAGGATAGAAAGTGCTAGGGAAGTCCCAGCTTGGCTGAAAGAAAACGTTCCTGTTGTCCAAGCAGCCAGAGCCATCTGAAAGGCAACCAAACCAGAAGCGTCATTTAAGAGCCCTTCCCCTTTTAGGATATTGGAAACCCGTTTTGGAAAACAAAAACGTTCAGAAAGAGATGCGAAAGCAACCAAATCTGTTGGCCCAAGTGCCGCTCCAACTGCCAAACAGGCAGCTAAAGGAAGAGTCATCCAAAGGAAGTGAGCCATACCTCCTAAGCTTAAGGTCGAGATAAAAATCACAGGAAAAATCAGAAAGACGACAATCCGCCAGTGCTTCAAAATGGACGTAATATCCGCTTCTTCTGCCTCCCGGAAAAGTAAGGGACCAATAACCATGGCCAGAAACAGCTCCGTATTGAGATGAAAATCCGCATCAGGAACAAATAAGCCAATCCCAATCCCCAAAAGGATTTGCACAAGAGGAAGAGGCAAAAAAGGGAGAAGTTTATTGGTCGTGGTTGAAATGATTAAGACAAATAAAAATAGAATCAAGTAAATGAGTAATTCCACACAATTCCTCCTTAATCTTTTTTACAACAAGATTCAAAAATCTCCTTTTGCTCTTGAATTTTCTGATCAATCTTAGAACAGTCTTTGTGCTCAATTTTTTTCTGGCATCGTTCCATTTCAAGAGCCACTAATTTTTTCTTGATTTTAAGCATTTTCTTGCTCATATGTGCTTCGTCGAGCACCCCGACTGCTCGCTCGTGATGCGTTGACTCGACAAAATTTTGGCGCATTGTCTCAAGCTTCTCACGAAGGTATTGTTTATCCATGTCTATACCTTTCTAATTTCTCAATCATAACTAAAAACGGGGGATTATTGACTTGGTTTAGGGTTCGATAAATGGCAGCTGTATACTCTTGTTGGTTCAACTGACTAACAAAATCCAATACAGCATCCCTCTCAGTATCTCCTCCTTCATGACCATAGTAGATCATGATAGCAATCCGTCCTCCTTTGACAAGCAAATGACACAGCTTTTCTAAGGCTTCAATGGTAGTCTGAGGTTGGGTGATGACGGATTTATCAGCAGAAGGTAAATAACCCAGATTAAAAATCCCTGCCTTAGCTTCTGTCACAAATTGATCCAGTGTCTCGTGACCTTGCAAGATTAACTGAGCATTTGTCATTCCAGCCTGATCCAAACGCTCTTGCGTCTTCTCCAAAGCCTGCTCCTGGATATCAAAGGCATAGACTTGCTTGGCTAGCTTGGCTAAAAAAAGGGTATCGTGTCCATTGCCCATAGTCGCATCCACTACAATATCCTCTTTTGTCACAACCTCAGCCAAAAAATCATGTGCCATCTCAAGTGGTCTTTTCATTTTAAAACTCCTGTTTTACAGCCTTGCATCCTTGCACACTTCCACGACGTCTCATTTCAGTTTCAATAGCATTTAGCACTTCCCATTTATTGAGGCTCCACATAGGACCAATCAGCATATCTCTCGGTGCATCTCCAGTAATTCGATGGATGACGATATGCTTGGGAATGATTTCCAACTGATCACAGATGACCTTGACATACTCATCCTGACTCATCAGTTGCAAGCGTCCTTCGTGGTAATCCCGCTGCATGCGCGTATTGGTCATGAGGTGAAGCAAGTGCAGCTTAATACCTTGTATATCATTATCCCTAACACAGAGACGAACATTTTCGACCATCATCTCATGAGTCTCACCAGGCAGACCATTAATCAAATGGGAAACAATCTCAATCTTGGGATATTTCCTCAAGCGTTTTACTGTTTCCACATACAATTCATAAGAATGGGCACGGTTAATCAAGTCAGAAGTTGTTTCAAAGGTTGTCTGTAAGCCCAATTCTACCGTCACATGCATGCGTTCCGATAACTCAGCCAAATATTCGATGGTTTCATCGGGTAAACAGTCTGGCCGTGTTCCGATATTGATTCCTACTACACCTGGCTCGTTGATAGCCTGCTCATATCGCTCCCGAATCACTTCCACCTTTTCATGGGTGTTGGTAAAATTTTGAAAATAAACCAAGTACTTCTGAACATCTGGCCATTTGCGGTGCATAAAGTCAATTTCCTTATAAAATTGCTCACGGATAGGGGCATCCGGTGCCACGATGGCATCTCCAGAACCTGAAACCGTACAAAAAGTACAACCACCATGTGCTACAGTTCCATCCCGATTTGGACAGTCAAATCCCGCATCGATAGGAACTTTGAAAGTCTTTTCTCCGAAAAGTTTTCGATAATAATCATTCAAGGTATTATAAGATTTCATAACTTTCATTATAACAAAAAACACCTACAATCTCAAAAGCCTGACTTTCCAACAAATTCCCTTGTTTCTCATTTCCTTTAGCGTTTTTTTATGATACAATATTGGTATGATTTTAATGAAAATAGCATCTATTTTATTATTGATATTAACCTTGGTGGTTTGCTTTATTGTCACCAAGCTTTTTGGACTTAGGAAAATAGGATTTAATTTCGCGGATCTAGCTTTTCCACTTTTGGTATTTGAGTACTACCTGATTACTGCTAAAGCCTTTACCCACAACTTTCTACCGCGACTTGGAGTCGCACTTTCTCTCCTAGCAATCCTCCTTGTAGTCTTTTTCCTTGTCAAAAAACGAAGTTTTTATTACCCTAAATTCATCAAATTTTTCTGGAGAGCTGGTTTTCTCCTTACCTTAATCATCTACATAGCTATGATTGTCGAATTGATGATGCTCCCATAAAAAACATTCCCCCAGACAGCTGTCTAAGGGAATGTTTTTATCTTCATACTTACTTTCTAAGCTCTACCAAGATACTTTTTCTTATTTCCTAAATGTTAAGGCGTAGAATTTTTCATCCCAAAGAAGTTTCATTTCCTTTTCCTTAACTTCACTTGGAACAGCATTCTCAATTTCACTCAAATCAACAGTAGCGTCTTTAAAATAATCCTTACTAAAATGATTTTTCTTATATTGCTGATCCACATAGTCAGCCGTCTCATCTGCGATTAAAAGCTTGGTTCTTGGCTTCGCTACTCGTAGCATTTCCTGCATAGCCTTGGCCTTATCATTGAAAAAATTGATTCCGCCAATATGGTAGACAATGTCAAAACTATTATCCGCAAAGGGTAGATCCTCCGCGCAAGCATGGAAAAGTTGCAGATTGGTCTTTTTAGCACAAGATTTCTGGCATTTTTTTAGCATACTGATAGAAATATCTACCCCTACAAAGTCTAAACTTTTCAGGTCAATTGTCTCAGGAATATAACGGAGGTCTTGGCCAGTCCCGATAGAGACATAAAGAACAGATAAATTATCCTTCCATTCTATTTCCTCCATCAGATCCTTTCTCAACTTATCAATTGCCTTGCCGTGGAGAAGTGGTCCTATCCATTTCTCACTCATATCATACCAGCGAGCCATACGGTTGTACATGGTCATGTATTTAGCATTATCTCCAGATAAATAATCTGGATTAAGAGACAGATAGATAGCCCCATCTTTTTGAAAATTTTCCACCTCCAAACCTGACTTCAATTTATCTTGTAATCTTGTTTCAATCATATGCAACATCTCCTTTTTTATTTGTCACCTATTATAGAGGATTTCGTAGCGAAAACAATAGCTTTTCAATAAGTGGCAACTATCCACTTGTATCCGGTAGTAGAACCAGGGTCAGTTACAAAAAAACAAGTGCCAATTTCCATTGACACTTGTTTCTACTTTTAAACTGTGTTGCAAAATTTCGTGAAAGATACCGTTTAAAAAACTTAATCTTCTTTTTTGCGTCTTGCCAAGAATCCTGTTCCCAATCCAAGTAGGGCGATTCCAGCTACTAGAGCCACTTGGTTAGACTCGCTTCCTGTATTAGGCAATTCCCCACCTTTTTTAGGCTTACCTGGTTCATTTGGTTTGCCAGGTGTTGGTTTTTCAGGAGTGTGCGTATTTGTAATGTTGTAACCTTCTACCGAAGCAGTATAACCATCTGGAACATTCACTTCTTCAACAGTGTAGGCAATCTCCTTACCTTCTTGATAACGATCAAGACCTGTAAACTCATAAGTCCAGCCACTTGTTTCTGACACTGTAGCTGTCTGACCAGTTTCCTTACCATCTGCAAGAAGTTTTACGGTGATAGATGCTGGACGGATGCCATCTTTGTTATCTTCATCTTTCCAGATTTTATGACCTTTTACAGATGTTTTCTCTGGAGTATGTTCGTTAGTAATGGTGTACTTACCATCCTTGTCTGTAGTGATGGTTGCTTTGTATTCTGTCATAGCAGTTTCTTTGACAGTGTACTTGATTTCCTTACCATTCTCATACTTAGGAAGTTTTTTAGATTCGAACTTCCAACCAGTTTTTTCTGAAACTTCAATTTCTTGAACAACCTTGTCGCCGTTAAGAATTTGAACTTTCACTTTATCTGCACGTTTGCCGTCTTGGTTGTTGTTATCATCCCAAACCTTAGCTCCTGAAAGAATTACTGTTTCTGGTGTGTAATTGTTTGTCACTACTTGACCAGTCACAGAGGCTTCGTAACCAGCTGGTACATCCACTTCCTTGATAGAATAGGTGATTTCTTTTCCAACTTCGTATTGTGGAAGATTGGTGAAGGATGCTACCCAAGTGTTATCATCAGTCTTCTCCTTAGCTGTTAAGGTCAATTGCTTACCTTCAACGGCTACTGGATCTGCATTTCCTACTTTTTTATAAAGTTGAATCGTTACGGACTCAGGACGTTTACCATCTTGGTTGTTCGCATCGTTCCATACTTTTGTTACCTTGTAGTCAATTTCTTTAGGAGCATATTTGTTTGTGATGGTAAAGTCTGTAATAGTCGCTTCGTATTCTGCTACGGCTTCTTCTGTTACAGTGTATTTGATTTCTTTACCAGCTTTATATTTTGCTAATTTCGTGAATTCGACAGTCCAAGTTCCGTCTGCGGCTGCTTGAACTTCTTTCGAATCAACTTGCTGACCGTCTGCTAAAAGATTGATTGTAATCTTGGTTGGACGTTTGCCGTCTTGGTTGTTCGCGTCATCCCAGTTCTTAGTTGCTTTTACAACAACTGTTTCTGGTAAATAGCTATTTGTGATAGTGAATCCTGATGCAGCATCACCAGTAACTTCAGAAGTGTAACCAGGAACAGTTACTTCTGCTACCGTGTACTGTATAGGTGTTCCACCTTTATCAGCATCAAGGTCTTTGAAGCTTCCAGCCCAACCATTTGCTTCAGTCAATTCAAGTGTTTTACCAGTATCTTGACCATCTGCAAGCAATTTAACTGTGACAGAAGATGGGCGTTTGCCATCTTGGTTGTTCTCGTCCTTCCATACTTTCTTAACAGAAACTTCCGTTTTTGCTGGAGTGTAAGTGTTCTCGAATGATTTTTCATCATCGTAAGAAACAGTTGCTTCAAGTGCGCCTTTACCCTTGTCCGCTACAGTAACTGTAGCCGTAACAGTTTTAGTATCGTACTTGATGCTTGTATCACTGCCAGCTTTTTCAGCAATTTTAAAGGTATAAGTTCCTGCTTTGTCGAATTCCAATTCTGAGAAAGCAATGTTTCCGTCTTTGTCATTCTTCACAGTTTCTTTCACCTTACCATCTTGGTCTGTTAAAGTGAATTCAAACTCTTCAGCCTTTAACTCACGTCCTGTAAGTTTTTTATTAGCTTTAATCTTAACTTTAGCTTTGCTACGTTTATTTGTAACTGTTTTGATAGCTCCGTCTTGTCCAACAGTCATCTCAAATGGAGTAGGATTTAACTCATATCCCTCAGGAGCCTGAACCTCAGTTACTGTAAAGTTCCCTTTCTTGATATCACTTTCTGAGTAAATAGATGATTCAGCAATTCCGTCATCATTTGTCGTTACAATTTCCTCTTTAGCCGTAGCTCCTGCCGGAGGAGTAATCTTGAATTTTGCTCCTTTTAGACGGTCATGAGTCAGCTCATCGACCTTGTAAAGAATGATACGGTAACCAGTTTCTAACTGAATTGTACCGCCTGAAGCAACTACTGAGTTTCCGATTTGCTTAACGACTGTCTTATTACTATAGTCGTCATATGTAAGAATCTGGTCATCACCCTTCATTTCAGCATTATTCTGAACTTTTGTTCCATCAGCTGGAGCACTTGTTTTATAATTAATTCGAAATGCTGCAGGTTTCCCGTTCTTAGCAACAATTGAAGAAGCATTGTTAATTGTTAAAGTAAAATCGGTATATGACTCATTCCAACTAACTTGGTAATCTTTACCAGCTTCTAAGACCACCTCATCTTTAAAGTAATAAGATTTATCGTACCAACCTGCCGTAACTTTAAATGTTTCTGGAATCATCTGCATCGGTGAGGCATTAGGATCAACCCAGTCATGAATTTCAATTTTGTTATAGGCAGCTTGTTTCGGATTAGCTCGAACATACCAACTGTGTAAATATTGTCCACTCTTATTTAGAGCACTAGATGTCCAATCCTCTTTATAAATCAAACCATGATACTTACTGAAATTCGCACGTCCAATACCTTCAGAATAATCAGATGCTTCGCCTCTTTTTACCTTAATCTGGTGTGTAATTTCATTTATGGTTTCCGTTTTATCAAATCGAAGCGTCTCATTGCTTAGTTCATTTTTAGAACTAAAACCAACAAAGAATGTCCCTTTGACATTTTGTACTTGATAGCCACCTTTTTTCTCAAGGTAAGCTTTCAGATTCTTTAATGTAATAGTTACCTTACCACCATTATTATCCCCATTTGATACAATTTGAGTTTCCCCGATAACGAGATCTGTTTCTTTGTCTTTCAAGTCAAAACTCTCATTTCTCACGGTTAACGGACTTGGGACTGTAAATGTAAAGGTATCACCGTCCTCCAATTTGCCATCGTAGGCACTCAAATCATAATCCACTGAGAACTTATAGTTTGAGTAGTCATGGTGCTCTGGAGAAAGGTTATAAATTCCATTTTCATCCGGACTTATAAATTTACCATTATCAACTTCCCAAATTCCGATATTACTGATAACATTCTTTAACTCCTTCGCTTCTGCTGAATTGGGAGCAAGGATTATCCCTAGAACACATGCCAGAGAAGTTAGGATGGATAACCAAAATTTCTTGTTCTTCATTTTCTTCCTTTCTAAATAACCGAAAACATAAAACGACCAACTATGATTGTCAAAACTCAACAACATCTCCTTTCAAATTCATTAAAATGGATGAGGCGCATTGATGAAACTACATCACATTTACAGACGTTCTTACAGTATGCAATTGCAATTATTTATCATATTGGTTCTGTTTTTAATATAGAAACCTCCTTTAATTTTATTATAAAACAAAATTAACTTTTTTTGTAATAATATAAGGTTATTACTCTTTACAAAATATTGACACTGTGTAAAATTTTAACTTATATTTTTATTTTATCAACTTAAAGCTTTCTCTCAAGTGACAGAATGCCTATAAAACTAGCTTCAATTTATAAGAAGCACTTAAAAAGCAACATATTAAAATATTACATTTATTTATAAGTTTGAATTATCTTAATTTTTATTCCGACTACTTTATATAATTGTTAATCAAATAAAATTGTATAATACCCAACATTCTTTCTGAAATTAATATAAATTTGGAATTTTTATTTGTCTTGAATTGAATACAAAAAGACCAGGTTTCCCTGGTCTTTCTGAGATACATTTAGAAGAAATACTTATTCATTCTAGTCTTCTTTTTTTCCTTTAGTGGCCACTAGACCTGCACTCAAACCAAGAAGAGCTAGGCCTGCTGCTAGGGCTGCTTGACTTTCTGCACTTCCTGTATTTGGTAACTGCTCTTTTTGAGCTTGATTAGCTTTACTTGAAGCAATTTCTTTTGTATCTGCTTTTTCTGATACTTGTGGTTTTGTTGCTTCTTGAGGTACTGGTTTGGTCGTTTCACCAGCTGTACCGACTTCTACGATGCGATCCTGAGCTATAACTTTATCATAGCTTTCTTTTTCAGTTCGCTTACCATTTTCAACTTCGATTAAGTGAACACGGATACCTTTTTGACCTTCTTGGAGAACACGAGTTTGACCCGCTGGAAGCTTATCATTCTTTTGTTCCTGAACCTTGAAATCAATTGTTTCTTCTTCGATTACAAGTTCTGGTCTGTTAAGGACTAGGTTCTTAACTTCGTCTTCTGGAAGAGAAGTTCCTGGTTTAGTACCAACTTCTACTATACGATCTTGAACAGCGACTTTATCGTAAGTTTCTTTAAGCTGACGTTTTCCATTTTCTACTTCAATCAAGTGAAGACGAATACCTTTTTGACCTTCTTGTAGGACACGAGTTTCTCCTAGGTACAACTTATCAGACTTACGCTCCTGAACCTTGAAGTCAATGGTTTCTTCTTCGACTATAAGTTCGGGTCTGTCGAGGACTAGGTTCTTCACTTCGTCTTCTGGAAGAGAGGTTCCTGGTTTTGTTCCGACCAAGACGATGCGGTCTGTCGGAGCCTCTACCACTTCGCGAAGTTTTTCTTCATTACTTCCACTAGGATTAATCGCTGTGAAGATCCGTTCCTTACCAACTTTTCCTTCTTGTTCTACACGAGTTTCACCTAGATACAGTGTTGAATCCTTTTTCTCAACTGTCTTATAGGCCAAATCTTTTTCAACAAATTCGAGTTTTGGAAGATCCTCTTGTACAGCAGCAACAGTCTTCTCAGAAACTGGTTTTTCCTTAGTCAACTGAATACGGTATTCCTTGACTTGTTTTCCACTTTCTGAAACGAGGCGAACAAGTACTGGAAGGCTATCATCGCCACTATCTACTACAGTTGAAGCTACTTGATTACTTTCTTCGACTGAGACTTTTGGACGTTGTCCGCTATAAGTTACTTGATAGTCTTGACGGTTTTCAGCGAAATCAGGAAGTTCTTTTCCATCTACAAGAATCTTCGATTGAGTGCTTTCTTGAGGCAATTCGCTTGGAGCAAGGAAGGTCATTTCAATTATCGCAACACCCTTCTTATCCGCTTTGCGCTCCATACGCCATCTCATGGCTTTGGCTTTGACAGCTTTAAAGGTAACGTTAATTTCATCACCGGCTTCAATGTCTTTATCCGCACGATAAGGGACAGCTTCCCAATTTTCTGGATTGTTGAATGGATGGTCTGCGTCGTAGGCTTGGTAGTTTGAATAGTAGGTTGGCACTTCAAACTCTGGACCGACATAGCGTTCTAAAACGAGTTTAGATGGTGCATCCGTACCACTATCTGCAAAGAAGTGAAGTTTGGCTTGAGCAACAGTCCGTTCTACAATCTTACCATTTTCACGGAAGATCACACCCGCTGATACTTCTGGATTAGAAGATGGTGTTGGAGACCAGTTTGTCCAACGACGATTTTCAGAATGATCTCTATCATTGATATAGTCAACACGGTCATGAGAACTGTCGTCAATATCATTAGTTGCTGAGGCAAAGGCTTGGTTGCTATTTTCATCATAGTCAGGGTTGTCTGAGAGTGCCTCACCAAGTTTGTCTGTCACTCGTACAGTGAACTCAGCAACAAGATCACTACCTAGGACATGCCCTCGAACGGTAAATTGACCTGCTTTTGTCAGATTTTCTGCTGGAACTTCATCCCATTCTACTGCCAAATCTTTTGTTTCGTAACCGTCTTTACCTGTGAAGTAAACAGGAACCTTCGTTGGCAATTCAAGTGGTTGCCCTACTTGCAGCAAGCGAGCTTGTTTGACCGCAGCAAGAGGTTTACGAGAAAGTAAGTCTTTGTCCTTAGTGAAATGTAGACGGTATTCTCCTAAGATGTCGCCATTTTCAGCTTTAGCGATGACACGGACTGGCTCACCTTCACGAACGCTTGGAACAACTGTCGCAAGACCATTGTTGCTAACACTTGCTGTTACTGCAGGAACTTTTCCATCTACAGACTCAAGATAGTAGTCTGTCAAATCAGGATTGAAGTTTGCTAAGTCTTTACCGTCAACTTGGATTCTTGTTTGTCCTTGTTTGGCTGCTGCGACTTGTTTCGCAAAAATTTGTACTTCTGTGATAGACGTTCCTTTCTTGCTATCAAGTCGAACCATACGAATGCGAACCGCATAGGTCTCAACTTTATCAAAGCTGAAATGATTCATTTCTCCAGCTTTTAATTGAGCTGGTGCTTTGAGATTGCTTACCTCTTTCCAGTTTGCAGGATCATTAAAGGCATGGTTTTCCTCACCTACAAAGCTAGGGTTTTTAGGGGCTGTTGGAACGGTCTTACCGACATAATATTCAATCACATAAGACTTCGGTACACCAACTCCATGGTCTTCGTGGAATCCGACACTTAGATTATCAACTGAACGTTTGCTCAAAATACCTGAATCTCCGAATAGGACACCAACTGAAGCTTCTGGATTAGTACGGTTCCAGTTTGTCCAACGGTTAGCTGGGCGGTCATTAAAGGAAATCAATTTATCGTTGACGTTTGAAACAGGATCAGTTGGATTTGAGTCTGAAGCAAAGGCCAGTGGCAATTCTGAACCTGTCCATTGGTCAGAAATGTTTGCTCCCTTCTCAGTTTGAGCAGATACGCGAACATGAAGTTTAGTTGTTAATTGCGTACCTTCTAGGCGACCATTAACTGTAAAGACACCTTCCTTGGCGTATTGCTCTGGACGAATCTTATCCCAAGTAACCTTAGCTGATGAAACGTGACCATTTGAATCGTAGGTACGAACGCTTTCTGGTAATTGAGGCGCTTCTGCGATTGGGGTCGTCACTCTGACTTCTTCGACTGAAACGACACCTTCTACAGAGACTTTAGCACGCGCTTCAAGGTCAAGACCTTCAACTTTACCTAGAACTTCAAAGGTTTGATAGTGGTCTAGTTTTTCTTTTGGAATAGCTTGCCAAATGACTTTATGAGTTTTAGGGAAACCTTTGTCATACTCAACAGTTACTGTTGCTGGAAGGCTTGGTTCTTGATGCAAGTCTGTTACTACGTTTACTGGACGGATAGATTGGGCTACTTTTTTCTCAGTATTGGCCTGGATAGTGAGATCAACTTGACCTGTAGCCCCCTCATATTCTGCCTTGAGAGTGACTGTTCCTGGCTTATGCAATTCAAGCATTCCCTTACGAACTGCGACTTCCCCTTCACCACTTGTAGAGAAGGTTACTTTATCTGCTGGTAAAACTGCTTGTGTTCCGTCTTGATAGTGGGCAAGGACAGACAATTTCACTGTTTGATCTTCTTTAAGACCGTCAGCTTTCTCCACTTGTAGGCTCAAATGGTCAATTTTTGGCGCTTCTTCAAGGAATTGAATTGCATAGGTTTGAAGAGGGCCACCATCTTTTGGTTGAACATAGATGCTTGCACGCATGCCGTTTGCTGCACTTGCTTGGACTACAGTAACATCCGCATTTTCAGCACTTGCTACAACTTCTGGCAAGGATGCACCGTAAGCAAGAGTTCGATATTGCATTGGATTTTGAGTAGTAAGACCAGTGACAGATTCGCCACCAACCGTTACAGTTGGTACTGCAGGAGCCGCAGGATTACCTTCTTCTACCACAAGGGTAGCGTGAATAGTCTCACCACCCAGTTGACCAGTCATTTGAATACGTGATCCTGCAACTGACAGTTTAGCTTTATCTGCTTCCGCAATCTCCCACTTATCAACTTCGTATTCTTGTACGCTTCCATCCGTAACAGCAATAGAAACGTATTTGTCAACAGCGCTCAAGTCTGTTCCTGGAGCAACACGCTTAACAGTTGGAAGCTCATTTGCGATTGCTAGAATTTCGACACGGGCCTCAACTTCGCGTCCATCTGCCATACCTTTAACAGTCACAACTCCTGCTTGGCTCACATCAACTGAAGACCAAGTTACTGGACGTTTTTCACGACTGCCATCACTGTAGATAAAACCGACTGTCTTCGGCATTTTTGGCTCTTTCTCAATAACAGTACGTACTTTTGGTACTTCTGTCCCGAGAACGGTCTTTTCTTGGTCTTCTTTTTTACCAGTAAAGACCGTTACTTGACCAGATTTCAAGAGATCTGAATGGGCAGTTAGAGTGAATTTACCTGCTTGCTCAGTTGATTTAACAATGGCAACCCCTTTACCGTTAAAGGCTCTGCGAATCCAAGAACCATCTGCTTGTGCCTTATAACGTTCACGGCTGGCTTGTTCCCCATTATCTACACCGACCAGTTGACCTTGGCCATGTAATTGGAAGCGAACCAAATTATTGGCAGTTGGTACCACATTTCCTTCACTGTCTACGATTTCGTAGTAGATGTAGGTCAAGTCTTTTCCATCTGCTGCGATTGCGTGTTCTTCCTTGACGAGGCGAACTCCTGCAGGTTGGCCTGCAGTCGTGATCTTATCACGTGCAATTTCTTTTCCAGCTTCATCGCGAGCTACAGCTTCCAAAGTACCTGGTTGGTAAGCAACCTTCCACTCAAGATAGAGTTCCTTAGCATTGGCACCTTCTTGGTAAGTGCGGCCATCACTGGTTTGTTTTTTGTTAAACTTCTTAACTCCGAGAGATTGACCGTTCAAGAACAATTCTACGCTTGCAGCGTTTGAGTATGCACGAACTGGAATTTTTCCGTCTGAATCTTCAACTTTCGATGCCAATTCTCTATTTTCCCAGTTCCAGTGAGGAAGGAGGTGCACCATTGGTTTCTTCTTGGCAGAAACCCATTGGCTTTGGTAGAGATAAAAGTCATTTTTTGGAATACCGGCTGTATCTACAATACCAAAGTAAGAGCTCTTAACAGGAGTTTGGTTTTGGTTGTGCCATGGTGTAGGCTCACCGATATAGTCCGTACCTGTCCAGATAAACTGTCCAGCATAGCCAGCGTTGTCACGGTCAAAGGTCCATGAAGCGGTTGCCGTTTTACCCCAACCAACACGATCATTTCCATAATCTGACTGTTCATAGTTACGATAAGCTTGGTTGCTATGTACCAATTCTTGTTCAGGACGATAATAGCTACCGCGTGTACGGGTTGCTGAAGATGTTTCTGAACCATAAATCAACCAGTTTGGATGTTTCGCACGAAGTTTCTTGTAGTTGTCTTCTGAGTAGTTGAAACCAACCGCATCCAGTTCATTAGCAATCTTCTCATGATCACCACTACCATCACCAAAGCGGAACTTATCTGCTCCCATAGTAACATAACGTGTCGTATCAACATCTTTAATCACTTTTACTAAGCGTTTAACCGTTGCAAGAGAGTGAGCATTACCATTGGCTTCACCGATTTCATTCCCGATAGACCACATGAAGACAGCTGGGTTATTTTTATCTCTTTCGACCATGGTACGAAGATCATAGTCAGACCATTTTTCACCTTTTCTAGCTTCTGGGTGAGTCGCGTCTTTTTCAAAGAAACGTCCGTAGTCATAAGGTTTCTTACCACCATACCAAGTATCAAAGGCCTCTTCCTGAACGAGCAAACCAAGTTCTGCTGCGATTTGCAAGGTCTGTGGACTTGCAGGGTTATGAGTTGTACGGATGGCGTTAACGCCCATCTCCTTCATTTGTTTGAGACGACGGTATTCTGCCTTATAGTTTTCTTCTGCTCCAAGCGCTCCGTGGTCATGGTGCAAGGAAACACCATGGAATTTAATGCGTTCACCATTCAAAGAGAAACCTTCATTTGGAGTCCAATGATAGTAACGGTAACCAAACAAATCTTTCTTAGCATCAACCAATTGACCGTCACGGTAAACACGCGTAATCAATTCGTACAAGGCTGGTTTGTCATTTAAAACTGTCCAGAGTTTTGGTTGTTCCACTTCTAAAATAGCATCAAGACTTGTTGATTCATGTGCTTTCAAGGTACGGCTCGCTGTACGAACCAAGCCTGTTACAGCTTGACCACCACGTTCAACGATTTGATATTCTGCCACCAGTTCATGGTCTTTATCATCTGTATTGACGATTTTGCTGGCTACATGAGTTTCAACCTTACCATGTTGCTGTTGTTCTAGTTTTGGTGTTAAAATAGTTGTTCCATTTTTTTCAACATGAACCTTATCTGTCACTTGCAAGGTCACATCACGGTAGATACCACTACCTGAGTACCAACGGCTACTTGGTTGTTTGTTAACCGCATGGACAGCAATCACATTCTCACGACCATCTTTGTGAAGGTATTTGGTGATATCGTATGAGAACTGGTTATAACCATTTGGATAATGCCCCACTAACTGGCCATTGACATAGACTTGAGAGTCCATGTAGACACCATCAAAGGTCACTCGAACATTTTTCTTGAGATCTTTTTCATCAAGTTTAAAGGTCTTGCGATACCAAGCTTCTCCACCATTGAGCTGTCCACCCTCGTTTTGGGCAGGTGACTGATGGTCAAAATCGTTAAAGATACTCCAGTCGTGTGGGAGATCCAATTTTTGCCATGTTGATACATCTGCATCTGATTTCACAGCTTCTTTAGGGTTCGCATTGAGTTTAAAGTGCCAATTTTGATTAAAATTCACTTTTCTATCTTCAATCATTTGATTCACTTCTTCATTTGTCGCAGCTTTCAAATCTTCCTTAATAGGTTTTTCTTGACTTGAAGCTTGAGATTCTACCTTTGGAGCTGTTTCTTCAGGTTTTAGTGACGCTTTCTCCTCTTTTGGAGCTACAGGTTCCTCTTCTTTCTTCTCTGGTTTGCTTGCTTCAATTGGAGCAGCTTGACTTTGATCAACACTTGCAACATCCTTGTGCTCTGCTACAGTTTGATCTTCTTTCTCCTCCACTGCCGGACTTTCCTCTTTTGCTTGTTCTACAGTGTGGGCGATAGGAGTTTCATCCGCGAAAACTGGTGATTCTCCAATGACACTTCCTCCAAATAGAACCGCACAGGTTCCAATCATGACAGAGCAAGCTCCTACGGCAAACTTACGAATGCTGTAGACTCTTTTACGATTCCAATGGCCTTTTTCCATAAAATCCTCCTTTAGTAACCGCTTCCATTTATTTGTAAGCACATTACTTTTTCATAGCCTTTTACCCTTATTTTATAAAATAATATAGGAAATTTCAATACCCTAAACACAAAAAATCATATTTTTGATTGTTTTTTCTAAAATTTGTAGAAGATTCGAAAAAAGTGAATGTAGATTTAGAACAAAAACAAACATTTCTTGTCACTCAGTAAAATGTTATAAAAAAGGGCTCTAAACAAAAAGCGCACAATCTGTGCACTTTGTTTTCACTTGATTTACAAAAGAAAGAGTCCCACTAGTACGGCTGTCAAACCGACTAGGATAAAGAGGTAGGCTAGCCAACGCGGCGCTGGTTTTTCTTCCACCACCACTTTCTTAGGCATATAATTTCCAGAAATTAGAAACATCAAGCCTGAAAAAATCAAGGCAATCTTAGCAACATTGAAATGAGAATCAAGAGCATAGAACAGAATGGAAAGATAGACAACAATATGGGTCAAAGGAACAATCCAAAGGACGAAGCGGGCAAAAGCCGGCTTGGTGATTTCTAGGTATGCCGTTGCCCCATAAACAATCAGCTGTATCAAAGTCATAAAGATTGGCAGACCCCAGATAAAGAGAAATTTGGGTGCATACTTAAATGTCGGGCTAATCGGCGACATCAAACTGATCCTAATATTCTCTGGCAAACTAGGATAAATCCATAAGGCATAAGCAAGTGGCAGCCAAATAACCAAGAAAGTCAGCAGCAATTCCCTAAGGTTATTTCTCAGTTTCGTTTTCATTATTTTTCCCTCCTAACGCGGCAATCCAGACCAAAATTTCCTCAAAAACCGTGGCATCTAAATGGTAGTAAATGTAATTTTTCTGCCGTTCTTCATAGATTAGCCCTGCTTTTTTCAGCTGGGACAAATGATAAGACACCGTCGCTCCCGTCAAATCAAAAACTTGACCAATCTCGCCAGCCGACTTGGGACCTTTTTTTAATATTTCTAATATTTCCCGCCGAACTGGATCGGCTAAGGCTTTCATGGTTTCACTAATTCCCAATTTTGATACCTCTTAAAAATGGATTGATGACATATTTCCGGCTGAGGAAAAATAAAGTTCCTCTTTTTACATAAATCAAGACCCCGATGTAGACAAGCAAAGAGCCATGAAGTGCTCCGTCCAAATGACCAAGATTTTCTGCCAGCAATCCTCCTAAAACTATTTAGAAAACTTTCAAATTCTTTTCTCCATTATACTGTTTTTGAGGATAAAAGACAAGGAGGGCTTAGCTAAACACTAAAACCCGCTTGGTGGTTCATGAGGTTCAGCATGGTAATGGGCTTGTCGTACTTGAGCTTGCCCTTGAGAAAATCCTTGGGCAGGCAGTCTTTGATGTCTGTTTTGAAGTCAATCTTGCCCTCTTCCCAAAGCTGCATGACACCGACCCAGACGGTGATTTTGGTCGTTGACCCCCACTCGAAAACCGAGCTATCGTCTACAGCTAGCTTTTTCTCCTTGTTCATATAGCCAAAATTATTTTGGTAAAGAGTGTTGCCGTCCTTGTCAAAGACCGTCGTTGCCAGTCCAGCACTGGTTCTTTCGTGTTCTTTATAATAGTCTTCAATCTTTTGACCGATTTGGTCATAAAATGTGTCCGACGGCAATTTTTGCTGCTCAGCGTAAGCGTGGACTGCTCCAAAAGCTAGCAAGTCACACGTTACCAGCGCCGCATTGCTTTTCAAAAATGATGATTTCATGATGATCACCAATCATTATTTTCTATATTTCCTTCACTTAAAAAGGAAAAAGAAAGAGCAAACTGAGTAGACCGAGAAGCAGCCACAACCAGCCAAAGATAAAGAATAACAGGATTTTAACAAAAACGAAAATATGAAACATGATTTTCTCCTTTCGTATCAGACATTTTTAAAAGAGGAAGAGGCTGACCAGAAACAGGATTGAGCTAACTCCTCCGAAGATATAAGCTAAAATGCGTGGTGCAGGCTCTTGATCTGCCACTATTTTTCTCGTGAGGAAGTAGCTGACAGCATTAAGGATTATTGCAGACATAATCCCATTGACCTTAAATACCGGAAAAGCCGGATTGAGCCCATAAAGAAGAACGCTGATATAAACTACGGCATTGATAAAGGGAACCAGCCAGTAAAGGAAATGGACAAATTGCTTGTCAATAATCTCTTTAATAGTCGTCGTGTAGCAAACAATCAGTTGAATGACACTCAAGAGAACTGGCAAAAACCAGATAAAGATTTGCTTGGGCATGCCTAGACCGCTATAGGGCAAATGCCCTCTGATTAGCTGAGGTAGGTCTGCATAGATTGACAAAGCGTAGATAAGCGGTAGCCAAATAGCGATTAGGCTTGCGATGAGTTCTTTCCATTTTAATTTCATTTTTTCCTCCAATTTATAATTCCAGACAGTCATCAAAGCGGTCTAAAAGAGCCCGACCTTGATTGTGGGTAATAACGATAACAATGCGGTCTTTAATCGACAAGATATAGTCCATGACTTCCGCTGCCAAGTTGGGGTCAAGATTGCTAGTCGGCTCATCAAAAATCAGCACATCATAATCCTTGACCAAGAAGCGCGCCAAATCAATCCGCTGCTTTTCGCCATAGGAAACTTCCTGCCGCTCCAAGTCCAACTCCTTGCTCAAGAAAGCCTCATTAAAATGCAGACTTTGGTACAAGGAAGTTTGGTCAGGTACATTTATATCTCTGTATAGCACGATATTGTCCGCGACACTTCCCTCGATAAAAAAGTCATTCTTTTGGATAAAGGCGATTTTCTGATAAATGCTGTCGCTTGCTAGCTGGCTGACCGCTTGACCATTGACCATGATTTGACCAGCGTAGTCCTTCTTATCAAAATAATTAAGCAAGAGCTTCATCAAGGTCGACTTGCCCCGACCAGACTCGCCGATAATGGCATAGTGCTTGTCCTTGGCAAACTGATAAGAAAAATCCTGAAAGAGAGTCTTGTCGCCCAACTCCAGACCGAGATGTTCAAAATCAATCCGCTCAATCGTTTCTGTCAGATTTTGAGCGGGCTCCGCTTCTTTCTTAGCCAACTTAGCATCAAAATCATTCTCAATATCCTTGACCGTGCTCATGAGATTT
Source organism: Streptococcus oralis (assembly GCF_022749195.1). Lineage (NCBI taxonomy): Bacteria > Bacillati > Bacillota > Bacilli > Lactobacillales > Streptococcaceae > Streptococcus > Streptococcus oralis. The sequence continues at coordinate 640,667 of NZ_CP094226.1, read as the reverse complement.
TTGTTATTGATAAAAAGCTGCAAAGGAGTAAAGACAAAGTTCAAAAGCTGAAGACTGGCAATCAAAGCCCCAATCGTCAGTGAGCCTTGACTGACAAACCAAATCCCCAGAGACATACAAAATATCTGAGACAGAAAGCTAAAGAACATCATCAGATTTACAGCACCCTCCTTAGCCGCATTATAGCTTTTTCTGGATTGCTAAAAATCTCTGTTGCTGCTAGACAAGTGCTCAACCACCCTTTTTTGGATTTGCAAAAGTTTGATTTGCTCAAACCCTTCCAAAAAATTGGTGACTTGCTTCAAGAAATGATTGCTTTTCTGGGTAAAATTTGCCGTCGCCTTTCTCATCAAGACCCCCGGAATTTGCGACGCCGCCATAGTCAAGATAGAGATGAGGATAAAGCCCAGAGCCATTCGCAACTCAATCCAGAAGATAGCCAGTGTACTGATAAAAACCGAGAAAAAGGCAGCCACAATATCACAGCGCGGGGTCAAGTAATTCTCTTGGTAAATATCCATATTCTTGGTCGTTGTGTTGAGATAGCTGTTTTCCTGCTCAGAAGCCTTGTCATGCAAATCCTTGTCATAAAAAGAATGGAAAAGCCTCGTTTTCACTTCTTCCAAGACTTGCTTATTATGATTGTTCTTGAACCAAATAGCCAGCAAGCTGCAAAGAGACCAAGCACAAGTGCAAAAAAGGCAGATAAAGAATTGTCCAAGCAAGTTAGAATGAGCCTTCTGCACGCTATCCACGACTACACCCAGTTGCAGTGAAAACAGGGTCATAAAAATCGTCGCTAAGATATTAAAGGTAGTCGCACCTAGATAAGAAGCGCGGTATTTTCGCAAAATTTCTTTTAACATTTAATTTTTCCTTCCAATTTTTTTCTATTTCTAAAAACAAACCAAGACGGGATTGCCCAGCAGACGGATAAAACCGTGAGCAAGCCTATAAGTAATAAAAGTAATCCTCTCTTCATCTTTCCTCCTTTATTTATTTCGAAAATTTTCTAAATACTGACTACAAAATCAAGCAGCAAGCTTCACTTAACCAGTCTATCGTATTTAGATTTTTTTCTAAATACTTTGATTTAAAAAATCCAGCCTAGAAAAACTAGATTTTTAAACATGTTTTTGATTGGATATTTTTTCTAGTTCGTCTCTATTTTTATAGAGCACCCATGAAAAAACAGCCAGCCAAATGGACAAACCAGTCACTTAACCTAAGACTGTCAGTAGAATGGAACTTCTTGCTTTCTTCATTTTCTCCTCCTTCTTGCTGCGTTATGAAGGCAAGCATCTAGTCGGTAGATAGCGTTTAGAATTTTTTCTAAATACTTCTCAAAAATTATCTGGTCAATCATCGAAAGACCAAAAGCAAAGTAATTAGATTTCTTTCTAAATAGATTGTAACATGTCTTTTGGAAAATAGCAAGTAGTATTTTGATTTTTTTCTAAATAGCTGGCAAAAAATCTAGCCTGTCTAGACTAGATTGTTTTAATTCATTACTTATAATTAAAAGTCTCCCCTGCCAACTTATCAGCTAGCTTGGGAAAGAGAGTATAAAATATGTGGGCTAAATTGAGCAAAAAAGGAAGATTGAGTTCTCGTTTATTTTTTCCTATGGTTTTGACAATCTTTTTAGCAACCGCTTCTGGTTCTAAGAGGAATCGCTCAACAGACTTGAGGTAGGTTCCATCTGGCTCCGCCTGGTCAAAAAATCCAGTTCGGATTGGTCCTGGATTGACCGTAGTTACATAGACACTATAGGGCATGAGTTCGAGGCGTAAAGCGTTGGAAAAACCAATAGCCGCAAACTTGGTCGCTGAGTAGAGACTGGATTTCCCTGTCGCTATCAAACCTGCCATGCTAACGATATTGATGATATGTCCTTTTCGACTTTCCTTCATTCGACAACCAATGCGACGAGACAGATTCATCAGAGCAAAGGTATTGACCTCGAACATCTGGTGAATGTCTTGATCAGAAATCTTGTCAAATTCTTCAAAAATTCCATAGCCAGCATTGTTAATCAAGACATCAATCTTGCCATAACGGAGATGGAGATCAGCTACTAAAGTTTCTAGGGCTTGGTCATCGGTAATATCAATCTCAACTAATTCAGCGTTAGAATGATTTCCGTAGAGCTGAGCTAATTTTTCCTTATTTCTACCTAGCAGAATCAGTTGGTCATTTGGCAAGAGTTTGACCATTTCTTGGGCTAAGCCACCGCTAGCACCTGTAATGAGAATCGTTCGCATATTTCTTCCTTTCAAAGTATTGGTCAATTTAATGAAATCTTTTTCCAGCTAAATAGTGAGCATAAGCTTGGTCAATGACAGGAGCAAACAGATGATAATCCTCCCAGCTACCTAAAAATTCTAAAGGCAAGTCATATAAGTCATTGACTACAAATTCGGAATAATCAGCCATATACTGATGTTCATAATAGTCATTTACAAAAGCCTGAAAATCCTTTTTGATATCCATTGTTCCCAATTTACCATCGCACCAGTCTAAAAGATAATCGACACCCAAAGTTTGCTCGTCTTTTACACTTTGGAATATCGTTTCTTCATCAGTAGACATCATTTCTTTGGCATCATGCTGGGTGAGCCAAGTAACGAAAAAACCGATATGGTTCGCAGCCCAACGATAAATCTCCCGATAATCTTTTTGAGTTAGCTCTTCTTTGTGTAATTGATAGCTGTGCAAGTAATTGGTTAATGCATTTTCAAAATACCAATCCGCTTTATCTAATAAACGATTTTCAACAGTCATCTTATTTCTCTCTCAACGAACTATAACATTATAACTCAACTTCTTCCAAGTCTTTGACGACATGAACATTTTCAAAGACACTAGCAGCATCTTTCTTAAGCTGACTAATATCCTTTGATAGGAAGCGGGCACTGATATGGTTGAGCAAGAGGCGTTTGACTCCTGCTTCTTCCGCTACTTGTGCAGCCTGCATATTGGTTGAGTGACCGTGATTGCGGGCAATTTTCTCATCGCCCTTGCCATATGTGGACTCATGGACTAGGACATCGGCGTTAACAGCCAGACGCACACTAGCATTGGTTTTGCGGGTGTCACCAAGTATGGTGATAATCTTACCAGGACGGGGAGCTGAGATATAGTCTGAAGCGTTGATTTCAGTCCCATCTTCGAGAACAACATCCTGACCGTTTTTGATTTTTCCAAAAAGCGGGCCAAATGGGACGCCAGCTGCCTTGAGTTTTTCAGCATCCAATGTTCCTTCAAGATCCTTTTGCATGACACGATAACCAACGCAGAAAATAGTGTGGTCCAGCTCCTCTGCATACACAGTGAATTTATCGGTCTCAAGGATTTTCCCTAGAGAATCTTGGTCAAACTCATGAAAATGAATTCGGTAAGGTAGACGAGAACCTGACACACGAAGACTGGTTAAGACAAATGACTTGATCCCTTGAGGTCCATAAATATCCAAATCTGTCTGCTCTTCATTGGCCTGAAAAGCACGGCTAGAGAGAAATCCTGGCAATCCAAAAATATGGTCTCCATGCAAGTGAGTGATAAAGATTTTGCTTACCTTGCGTGGTCGAATTGTGGTTTCCAGAATACGATTTTGCGTTCCTTCTCCACAGTCAAAGAGCCAAACTTCGTTAATCTCATCCAAGAGTTTCAGGGCGAGGCTTGAAACGTTGCGGGCTTTAGAGGGCTGACCAGCCCCCGTTCCTAAAAATTGAATATCCATTTGATACTTTCTAATTAATCAATATATAACATGGCTGTGCGGTTTTCCGATCGGAAATAGCGCTTGCCAGAAAAAGCAACAGCTTCTTGTAATAAATCCTCTTGACTATAACCTTTGAGACGCTTGCGACCATCAGCTAAACTTTCCAAATCAGTCAAAGCTGTGAGACTTTTTACGCTAACAACTTCCTCGTCCCCGACAGACTTCATGTAAATCTTTCCAGACTCCTCATAGACGAGCTGATGAGGGAAAATCTGAGCAATTTCAAAGAGCAAGTCAGCAGTGATTGCTTCCTCAGTTTCTGAGAAAATCCTTCCCAGTCCTTCACTCTCATAGCAAAAGCCAAAAGATTTGCCAGATAGATTGAGGCGGATAAAAGGCTTATTTTCAAAGGTGAAACTTGGCTCAGCATTGTAGAGATTCAGTTCATGACTGAGTTCTGCAAAATAATCCGTCGCAGCTTCAGGACTCTTTTTCTGGTAGAGTTCAGCAAAGTAGGCATTGACGACACTAGGCGGAGGGGTGATGAGAGCCAACTGCTCTTGCTCTGTTTTGCCAGCTAGAAGCTGATCTAGATAGACCCTATCCAGACTTGTATAGCCCCCATATTTTAGAGCCAAGGTTTTAATATCAGTCATAAAATTCCTCTAACCTCCATTTATTTTTCTCGGAAATATAGCCTGTAATGACTTCACCGTCATCCTGAAAATCGCGATCTTCCAGAATCGCTACACTTTCTAAATCATGAATCTTGTAGGACTTCGAAAATGGCACGCGCAGGGTAAAGACTTCAAAAATCTCCTTGATTTTCTCTAAAAATAAAGCCTGCAACTGCTCACGACTATCCTCAGACTTGGCAGAAATGAGGGCATACGGTGTTTGAGTAGGCGTGAAATCCTCCACCAAATCCGCTTTATTATAAAGGGTCAGGCAAGGAATATCCTCCATATCCAAGTCTTTCATAATAGACAGAACCGTTTTTTCATGCTCCTCATGGTAAGGATTGCTGGCATCAATGACATGCACCAGAAGGTCCACATGCTTGCTTTCTTCCAAGGTCGACTTAAAACTTGACACCAATTCTGTTGGCAAATCTTGGATAAAGCCAACCGTATCAGTCAAGGTCACCTGAAGATTGCCCCCTAGATGGATGCTCTTTGTCGTCGCATCCAGAGTCGCAAACAGCTCGTCTGCTTCATACTGGGTCTTACTGGTCAAGGTGTTCATGATGGTTGATTTCCCAGCATTAGTGTAACCAATCAAACCAATCTTAAAAGTACTTGACTCCAGACGTTTTTCTCTGACTGTCGCCCGATTTTTCTCAACCACCTTGAGCTGGCGCTCGATATCTGTGATTTGATTACGAACACTACGACGGTTCAGTTCCAGCTGGCTTTCACCAGGTCCACGGGAACCAATTCCCCCAGCCTGACGACTGAGCATAATCCCCTGACCAACCAAGCGAGGCAAGAGATATTTGAGCTGGGCTAGGTGTACTTGGAGTTTCCCTTCATGGCTTCGAGCCCGCATAGCAAAGATATCCAGAATCAACTGCATACGGTCAATGACCTTGACACCCAGAACTTCCTCTAGATTGACATTTTGCCGTGGTGTCAGACGGTTGTTGACAATGACAGTAGTAATTTCTTCTGCTTCCACCATGAGCGCAATTTCTTCCAACTTACCAGAGCCGACAAAGGTCTTGGAATCATATTTTTCACGTTTTTGCCTGTAGCTATCGACTACGACTGCTCCAGCAGTCTTAGCCAGACTGCCCAATTCTTCCATAGAGAGATCAAAATTATCCATGCCCTGCAATTCCACACCGATGAGCAGGACACGTTCCTCTTTTTTCTCCGTTTCAATCATTTAAAAACTCCTCAATCTGGCTTAAAATGCGGTCCTGCACGTCAGGCTCTCCTATCTGATAAAAGGTGACCTGCATGCGATTACGGAACCAGGTCAACTGACGCTTAGCAAAACGGCGGGTCGCCTGTTTGAGACTCTCGCTGGCTTCCTCCAAACTTTGCTCCCCGCGGAAATAAGGAAAGAGTTCCTTGTAGCCAATGCCTTTGGATGCCTGTACATCTGGATAGTGCTCAAAGAGCCACTTAGCTTCATCCAATAATCCAGCCTCAAACATCAGATCTACTCGGCGATTGATACGTTCATAAAGCTGACTGCGTTCATCATCCAAGCAGATAATCAAAGCTTCATAAGGACTTTCCTGATTTTCCAAATCCTGACCAAAATGGGCGATTTCCAAGGCACGCATAGCTCGACGACGGTTAAACTGGGGAATTTCAAGGCCTGCTTGCTTCACCAGATGGGCTAATTCCTCATTTGAATAAGGCTCCAAACTAGCCCGATAAGCTACAATCTCCTCATGAGGTGTTTCCCCACCTAGATGATAGCCTTCCAGCAAGCTCTGGATATAAAGTCCAGTTCCACCAGCGATAATGGCTAGCTTGCCACGGCTTTGAATATCCTCAATAGCCTTCTTAGCTTCTGAAACAAAATCAAAAGCCGAGTAAGACTCGGTCACCTCTCTGACATCAATCAAATGATGAGGAACAGCTACTTGCTCCTCTGGGCTAGCCTTGGCCGTCCCAATATCCAACCTTCTATAAACTTGCTGACTGTCACCACTAACCACCTCTCCACCAAAGCACTTGGCCACTTCAATAGCAAGGGCTGTCTTCCCAACAGCAGTCGGTCCAACAATCACAATTATTTTTGTTTTCATCTTTTTTCCTTGAAAAATTTCCATTTTTTCGTTACTATTATTATATCACAAAAAGGTCAGTCAGAAAAATGCTACCACTTGGGGAGCCTGGCTGATCGGGAAGATAAAGGAGGAAGACTCATGGCTAAAGGATTCGCTAAAGGTCTTGTAACAGGTGTCGCAGGAACTGTCGCTGCCGTTGCAGGTGCAGTATACGCAATTAAAAAGAAAGTGATTGAGCCAGAAGAGCAAAAAGCAGCTTTCATCGAAGAAAACCGCAAAAAAGCAGCTCGCCGCCGCGTATCACATTAATACACAAAAGAAGTTGAGAAATCTCAACTTCTTTTTATTTTCTTAAATAGCCAAATCAAACTTCAGCTGTGGCTTAACCGGATTATAGTCAACTAACTCAAAGTCCTCCGCTTTGATATCAAAGAAATTGGTCCCATCAGGAACATTCAAGACCAAGCGTGGTTGGCAGTTTGACGGCTCACGTCGGAGCAATTCCTCTGCTTGTTCAAACTGATTATCATAGATATGAAGGTTGTTGATAAAATAGAAAAACTTCCCAACCTTCCATCCAAAATGCTTAGCAATCATCATCTGTAAAGCCACATACTGCATGGCATTGATATGGTGGGCCACCAACATATCATTCGAACGCTGGGTCAAGGTCGCATCCAGATAGATTTCCCCATCAACACGACGGACATCAAACATGGTCTGAAAGGCGCATGGAAGAAGACCATCTGTCTCCTCAAAAGCTTGGTAATCCCAGAGGGAGATGATATTACGACGATTCCAAGGATTGGCTTCTAACTGCTTGAGTATCTTATTAATGATGTCGTGTTTCTTAACGACTGCCCCATAGCGTTCACCGATGGTTCCCGTATCTCCCACTTCCCAGTCATTCCAGTAGTGAACATTGTACTTGTCATTGAGAACATCTAGGCTATTAGACTGATCTTGGTAAATCCAGAGTACTTCCTTGATGGCGGATTTGATTGCAATGGGACGCAAGGTTGTGATAGGAAATTCTCCTTTAGATAAGTCGTACTCGGAAAAGGCACCCGTTACATATTTAGAGTTGGCAACTGTCCCATCCTTGTACTTGGGACGAGCCTGCTCAGAAAAGACACCGTCTTTGAAGATTCGTTCAATATTTTCTTTAAAAATCGTATCAGCTTTTGTCATTTACTCTCACCTCATTTATTGTCCTAACTAGTATAGCATAAAAAAAGAAAGGAGGAAAATCACTGGCTTTAAAGTAGTGTTTTTCTCCTTTTATGATCTTATTGCAATACAAGTGATGCTGCTCCGATAACTCCAGCGTCATTTCCTAGAGTTGCAAGAGCCAATTTTGTGGATGTGCGTACTTGTGGGAAGGTATTGTCATCATAAACCTTTTGCACGCCTTGGAGAAGGAATTCTCCCGCAGCTGATACTCCACCACCAATAACGATTGTTGATGGGTTTAGGATTGAACCGATGTTAGCACAAGCGATTCCCAAGTAACGTGAGAAGTTTCGGTAAACGATCAAGGCAAGGTCATCCCCTTCTTTTGCAAGGTCAAAGACAGTTTTAGCAGTTACTTCTTCACCGTCGTCGATCAAGCGTTTCAAAGCCGCATCGCCTTCGTATTCATCTGCATAACGACGAGTCAAGTTGACAATCCCTGTTGCAGAAGCAACTGTCTCAAGACAGCCTTTTTTACCACAGGTACATGCGATTGGTTGGTCAAAGTCAACAGTGATATGACCAAGCTCACCAGCAGCACCAGCAACACCGTGGAGCAATTTGCCTTCTGCCACGATACCGCCACCAACACCTGTACCAAGTGTCATAAAGACAACGTCCGGTTGGTTGTCACCAGCCCCCATCCAGCGCTCACCAAGAGCAGCTACGTTGGCATCATTATCGATGAAGAATGGAATACCCAAGGCTTTTTCAATCTTTTCTTTAATTGGTTGAAGGGTTTTCCAGTTGAGGTTGTAGGCACCGATAACAGTCCCTTTTTCACGGTCAACCACACCAGGTGATCCCATCCCAATCCCTCGGAAGTCTGTGGCTGACAATCCAAGCAAGTCCAAACGATGTTGAATAGACTCAATCATATCATCTACGATATGGCTTCCTTCATCCAAAATATTAGTCTTGATAGACCATTTTTCTTGGATTTCTCCCTCTTGAGTTAAAATTGCAAACTTGATAGATGTTCCACCAAGGTCAATCCCAATAATCTTTTGACTCATCGTCTTCTCCTTTTTAATTGAAAATGCTTACAGATATAGTATAACAAAATCGTCTCTTTTGTGCAAAGGTTTGCATTAACTTCCTAGAAATTATTCTGATTTATGGTTTCCAAAGACCAGAACCATCTACGTAGTATCTGCCACCATCAACTTGCTCATTCTTTGCCATTTTACCATCTGATTTCAAATAGTAATTTCCTTGCCAAGTATTACGAGCGTATGAACCATCTGATTTCAAGTAGTACCAAGATTGATAAGAAGAGTCATAAATCCACTCACCTTGTGCCATTTTACCGTTCGCTTTGAGATAAAAAGCGCCTTGCCAAGTATTACGAGCGTATGAACCATCTGATTTCAAATAATACCAAGCTTGGTATGATGAATCATAAATCCATTCACTTTGAGCCATCTTTCCGTTTTGTTTAAGGTAGTAACTTCCTATCCATGTGTTTCGTGCATATGAACCATCCGATTTGAGATAATACCATCCTTTGTAATATGAGTCATATATCCACTCACTCTGAGCCATTGTCCCATCTGATTTGAGATAGTAATCTCCTTTCCAAGAATTTGTTACTGGATTACCATTGTCAGAATAATAATACCAATATCCGTCCTGCTTAACCCATCCACTAGAAGAAACTCTATTTTGTGGACTAGACTGGCGTGGTTTAAAGACTTCCCGAGGTGCATTTGCACGTTCACAAGCTATCCCATCACCATCTTTGTCTAGTCTTGAAGAATATCCAGGCTCTCCTCTATGGATATCAGAATAACCATTTTCCCATGCTTCTTTACAACTAGAAAAATGAATATTTTCTTCTGCACTAACCGGTTGAGCAAACAAACCTAAAATTGGAAAAACAGTAAGAATCACTTTCAGCAAAATTGTTTTTTTCATCATTTCCTCCTAATAAAATGACATCGTTTTCTTTTTATTTTATCAAACTTAATTCAACAATTCAACATATCCATTATGTTTTTTAATTTATGAAATTTATTTAGAATTCACTTCCAACTCATACAATTTTCTCACTGCGTTACAGCCATAGATAGTTTCCGCTTGGTTCAAGTCTGCCAAAGTCAGAACTTTTTCCTCTACCTGTCCTGTTTCCAACAAATGCTGGCGGTAGATACCTGGTAAAATTCCTTGACCGATGGGTGGTGTGTAGAGTTTACCATTAATTTTTAAGACCAGATTTCCAATAGAGGTCTCAAGCAGTTCTCCTGCTGCATTATGGTAAATGATTTCCTGTTTACCTAGGCTTAAATGTGGTCTGTGAGTGGTTTTGAAGTAGGTAAATGCTTGCTGCAAATCAGCTTCTTGCAGGCAGAGTTTAGCCTGACAGAACTTTGGACTAAGTGGTGTTAAGATTTGGCGACTGAGCTCTATTTCTCCAGACTTGTTGAGACTGATTCTCAAACGGTAGTCTTGATTAGCATCACAAGCCTGACACTCTCCCTCTATTTTTTGTTTCAAGTCTTCTGCATCAAAAGGATAGGCAAAATATCGACTCGCCTTTGTCAGTCTTTCCAGATGTTGATCTTCAAAAAGCAGTTGTTTTTGACTGATTTTCCCAGTTGTAATCAATTGGAAACGTGGTTGTTTACGATAGAGTACAGCCGCCTTTTGATGAACTTCACGGTATTCAGACTCCCAAGTACTATCCCAAGTAATCCCGCCTCCAACTCCATAGATAGCTTGGCCCATATAGAGTTGAATGGTCCGAATGGCGACATTGAAAATCCGTCGTCCATTTGGAAGCAAGAGACCAATCGTTCCGCAGTAGACTCCTCTGGGTTGGGGCTCCAAGTTCTTGATGATTTCCATGGTCGCAATTTTCGGTGCTCCCGTTATGGAACCGCATGGAAAGAGTGAACGGAAGATTTCAACTAGGTCAACATCCGGTCGTAACTGACTCTTGATGGTTGAAGTCATCTGCCAAACAGTTGAATACTGCTCCACTTGACACAGACGTTCTACATGCTCACTCCCCACCTCAGAAATACGGTTCATGTCATTGCGCAAGAGGTCCACAATCATCATATTTTCAGAGCGATTTTTAGGATCTTGTTCTAGCCAACTAGCTTGGGCAAGGTCTTCTTGGTCAGTCACCCCACGCTGGGTTGTTCCCTTCATTGGTCGCGTTGTCAATTCACGGTCATTTTGCTCAAAAAAGAGCTCTGGGCTCATGGAAATCACTGCCATCTCATCGTGTTCAACATAGGCATTGTAGCCCGCCTCCTGCTCTACCACCATACGATTGTAAATAGCAAAAGGATTGGCACTTAAATCTTGCTTGAGTTGGACAGTGTAGTTGACCTGGTAGGTATCCCCCTGACGCAAATGATGGTGAATCTGGGCATTAGCCTTTTCATAGTTCTCTGCAGATGTTAGCTCCTGCCACTTTGAAGGCAAAGCTACATCTTCATAAGTCAGAGGAATAGGGGATGTTTCCACCCTATCGTGAACGGTAAAATATAGCAGATACTCTGCCAGTAAAGGAGCTTTATGAACTGCTAATTTCTCCTCAAATGCAGGTGCAGCCTCGTAACTGACATAGCCCACCACATAATAACCTTGCTCTTGGTAGCTCTCCACCTGTGCCAGCAAGTCCGCCACTTCTGATAAATCTCTCGTTTTTAACTCTTTGATAGGCTGAGTGAAGGTGTATCTCTCCCCCAAAGCCCTAAAATCAATCACTGTTTTTCTATGCATATCTTAAGTATAGCACAAAAGAAATAAACCCTCAGCTACAAAACTAATCAATATAACTTCCTTTTGATGAATTTTAACTCTATGTAGTTGCTTAATATAAAATTTCTCCTAGTAGTTATTACCACTAGGAGAAATTTTTGCTAAATATTACTTGCTAGTTCACTAGAAGAAAAAGTCAATTTACGAATATAGCTATTAAATCCTAATTAGACTTCATCATCTTCTTTTCGACGATGACTTAGAAGAGCTAACCCCAGAATAGCGCTAGTTGCTGCTGCTACCATTGTACTTAGCGATTCTGCTGTTCCTGTATTCGGAAGTTTTTTAGTCTTCAGGGTATCTTCTACTGCTTTCTTGGCTTCCGGTTTTCTTTGAGCGGTTGGGTTTACTGAGTTGACCTCAGTTGTTCCAGCAGTTTTGGCTTGCGATACTGCTTCATCTGTTGTTGCATTATCGATGTTCTTCTTAGCTTCATCAGCTTTCGCCTTGGCATCTGCTTTCGCAACAGCTTTCTCTTCATCCGTCAAATCAGTACGTGAATCAATGGTTGCTTCCTTGGCTTTCAGCGCATCATCAATCGCTTGCTTGGCTGCAGGCTTGCTTTGCGCAGCTGGGTTGACTCCGTTAACTTCAGTAGTTCCAGCACTTTTATCCTGGTCGACTTCTGCATTTGTGGTCGCAGCGTCAATGTTCTTCTTAGCTTCATCTGCTTTCGCTTTGGCATCTGCTTTCGCAACAGCTTTCTCTTCATCCGTCAAATCAGTACGTGAATCAATGGCTGCTTCCTTGGCTTTCAGAGCATCATCAATCGCTTGCTTGGCTGCTGGCTTACTTTGCGCGGTTGGGTTTACTGAGTTGACCTCAGTTGTTCCAGCAGTCTTGGCTTGCGATACTGCTTCATCTGTCGTCGAAGTGTCGATGTTCTTCTTAGCTTCATCGGCCTTAGCTTTGGCATCTGCTTTCGCTGCAGCTTTCTCTTCATCCGTCAAATCGGTACGTGAATCAATTTCTGTTTCCTTAGCTTTCAGCGCATCATCGATCGCTTGCTTGGCTGCTGGCTTACTTTGCGCAGTTGGGTTGACTCCGTTAACTTCAGTTGTCCCAGTTGACTTAGCCTGGTCGACTTCTGCAGTTGTTGTCGCTGTATCAATTGCTTGTTTCGCTGTATCTGCTTTCGCCTTGGCATCTGCCTTCGCAACAGCTTTCTCCTCATCCGTCAAATCAGTACGTGAATCAATTTCTGTTTCCTTAGCTTTCAGCGCATCATCGATCGCTTGCTTGGCTGCAGGCTTGCTTTGCGCAGTTGGGTTGACTGAGTTGACCTCAGTTATTCCAGTTGACTTAGCTTGATCAACTTCTGCATCTGTGGTCGCAGCGTCGATGTTCTTCTTAGCCTCATCGGCCTTAGCCTTGGCATCAGCCTTCGCTGCAGCTTTCTCTTCATCCGTCAAATCGGTACGTGAATCAATGGCTGCTTCCTTATCTTTAAGGGCGTCATCAATCGCTTGCTTAGCTGCTGGCTTCGCTACTGCTTGCGGATTAATTGAAGTTACTTCAGTTGTTCCAGTTGACTTAGCTTGATCAACTTCTGCATTTGTGGTCGCAACGTCAATATTCTTCTTAGCCTCATCTGCTTTCGCCTTGGCATCTGTCTTCGCAACAGCTTTCTCCTCGTCCGTCAAATCGGTGCGTGAATCAATTTCTGTTTCCTTGGCTTTCAGGGCATCATCGATTGCTTGCTTGGCTGCTGGCTTACTTTGCGCAGTTGGGTTGACTCCGTTAACTTCAGTAGTTCCAGCAGTTTTATCCTGGTCGACTTCTGCATTTGTGGTCGCAGCGTCAATGTTCTTCTTAGCTTCATCTGCTTTCGCTTTGGCATCTGCTTTCGCAACAGCTTTCTCTTCATCCGTCAAATCAGTACGTGAATCAATGGCTGCTTCCTTAGCTTTAAGGGCCTGCTCAATAGAAGTTTTGGCTTCATTTTTTTTCTGACCTGCTTGAGGATTTACACTTTCTATATCAATAATTCCACTTGTTTTAGCACTCTCTACTGTAGCATTTGTGGTCGCAGCGTCAATGTTCTTCTTAGCCTCATCAGCTTTCGCCTTGGCATCTGCTTTCGCAACAGCTTTCTCCTCGTCCGTCAAATCGGTGCGTGAATCAATAGCTGCTTCCTTAGTTTTCAGGGCGTCATCGATAGCTGCTTTTGCGGCATCTTTCTTTATTGTTATAGGATTGTCCTTACTGATTGCTAAAAGCCCTTCTCCTTTTGCAAAATCTAATGCCTCTTTTGTTGTAATATTCACATCACCAATTGCTGTTAAAGCTTTTTCTTTATCAGCGTTCACCTTTGCAATTGCTTCTGCCTTCTCTTCAGCAGTTGCAAGTAGATTTGAATTAATTTCTACAATCTTGCTTTCTGCAGCGTCATTAATAGCATCGATGGCAGACTGTTTGTTTAAAGTTATGAATTCTGATAAAGATCTTGTATCAATTGAACCATCTTTATAAGTTACAACTAGATTCCCATTTGAATCTTTGGCAATAGTATCGATTCGCGCTTCTTGATTTTCAACTATTTTTCCACTCTTACTAATCAGATTTGCATCATCGTTAGTTTGAGAGTATTCAATTTTTACTTTTTCTTTTATTTTTTCAAATTCTTCAGTTGTAATGTTATTAGGATCTACTACACTTACCTTACTTTCAGGAGCCTGTATGTCATATTTTGAAGTTTGATTTTTAACCACAAACTCCACATATCCTGCTGTTTTTTGACGCTCTGCTACATTTGTAGTTTCCTCAATCCTACCGTTGTATGGTGCACTCTCTCCGTTATTATAATCATTCGCTACAATGATACTTGTCCATTTTTGACCAGGTTTTGCATTAGTAATCCCAGTCATTTTAATACTAGCGCTTTTCTTATCATCTGAAACAGAGCCTTCTCCACTCGTTAGGGCACTTTCAGTGATTTTCCCAACTGTATAACCATAGGCATCTAGATTACCTTCGGTGGAATCACCAGCACCTCGAAGTTTCATATCTTTAATTTTAGATTCATCTTTAGCAGTAAAGGTTAAATCAGTTTCTTCACTAGAGTATACATAGATAGTCCTATTTTGCTCGTTAGAATATGGTACTTGTACAGTTGGGGGTATATTCTCCCTCAAAACCTCCCCTACAGGTCTTGTTCTTGTAGATCCATCAGTAAAGGTTACCACAATGTTATTTCCTACAACATCAATTGATTGAATGATTTCATCAGGATTCTCTACTAAAGTTCCACGTTTATTCACTAATCTCGCATCTTCATTAGCTGTTGAATATTCTATCTGAATACCATTCTTGATTTTCTCTCTATCTTCAGCAGTTGGATTTGTTAGGCTACTTACTGTTATCAATTCATCTGCAGGCTGAGCTCGCAAAGCGTACTTCTTTGACTGAGATTTCAATACAAGATAGAAATAAGCGGGATCAGACATGTCTTGCCCTTTTTTCAGATTTTCTCTACCTTTATCATCAACTACCTGTAAATAACGAGTTCCAATATTCAAGTTTTGATCTTCTCGTTTGGTATAACCGCTATTATTTTTCAACACATCATTGGGACGCCCTTTAATGACAATTTTAGCTGGATTTTTCTTTGTAGCAGGTGTTGTTAAAGTTGGGTTTTCTGCTCGGTTTATTACGGTAGCAGTAAATCCATATTCAATATCAAGATCATTTTCCGTATCTGGAACATTATTAAACTTCTGTCTAGAACCCTTTTTTATTGTTGCATAGCGGATTTTTCCACTTTCAGAGTATACTGGGATTTCTAATGTGAAGTTCTCTTCATTATAGATGTAAATTTTCTTCTCTGATGGAATCGAAAAGGTAAAATCTACTTTAGGATCTTCATTTACAGCTGCTCGGAATCCAGTATTACTATCCACTGAGCTACTCTTACGAAGAACAGTTGACTCCGTTTTGTCATCCTGACTAGGCTCTGTATTTTTCTCCGAATTTTCAGTTTCTTTTTCCACGTTCTCTGTTTTTTGAGTCACAGTATCTTGTCTATTCGTGGTATCTTCTGAAATTTCTTTTTTTTCAACTACTTTATTTCTCAGCTTAGAGTTCACTGCAGTCACTAATTTTTGGTAGGCTCTATTCAATTCTTCTTGGTTTAGTGCACTGTTTAAACTAGCTTTTGCTGAAGCTAATTCAGTTGATAAATTAGCTAAGCTTTCTTCTGTTTTTGTTGAATATACACCACTAGTAATGTTTGTTTCAACTTCTAAAATATAGTTTGCAAGTAAACTTTTATCTAATTCAGGTTGACTATCCTTCGCGTTACTCTGATCAGTACTGATCTTTTCATCATCTTGCATTAGTTCAACCTTATTAGCTGACTCTTCAGAAATTTTCAATTGATCAGCAGAAACAGCACCATTTCCTAAAAACATTAATAGTGTTGCAACTGCCACACTTGCAGCACCAAAACTATATTTTCGAATTGAAAAGCGCATAACCTTTTCTTTATCCTGTTTTTTAAGGTTTTTATTAATAATCTCTTTTTTCATCAATACTCCTTTAACTACCACTATCAATATAAAAATATATAGATTTTTATATATAATTATAAAGCATTATACCACTCATTCTATAATTTTTAAGCTCTTTTTGCAAGTTGTGGAAGTTACTTTTATTTGTAAAAACTTAGCATTATTCTGAAAAAGTAGCTTCTTGAATTCAAAAAAATGGAGAGGACATTTTGTCCTCTCCATTCTCTATATATCACTCAGCCTATTTGTCTAAAAAAGATTACTTAAAGATAGAAGTTTTAAAGCTATCCGTCTGTTGTAAAAGTTTCTTGAATAGTTTTTCTTTTAGTGTAATTGTATTATCAAACTTAACAGAGCCGTTCTTCAAACTGATTCTATCTCTTTCAACAGCAGCAGAAAACGCTTGTTTTAAATCTTCGTAAGAATTATAGGTTGTGCCGTCGATTTCAACTGACTGAATTCCATTTTTCGCTTTTGTTACAACTTCATTGAAATATGCTTTCTTCCAATCTTCCAAAGTACTAAATTTATTATCAGACAGTTTCTTAATAATATAATCATCACCTAGAGTGGATTTACCTTCTTTTCTAGATTCATCCTTATATTTATTTGATGCATACCCTAGGAAACCTTTTTCATAACCATAGTAACCCCAAATTCTAAAGGTGTTGTGCTTAAAGGACATCGCTCCAGGAGCGCCCTCGCTTGTATTTCCACCATAGATACCAGTCATCATAGGAACAGTAACATAAGCAGAATCAAAATCGGAAGGATTATAAACTCTATTACCCGGACCACGGTTCGTCATGAAATTATTGGTTACCAAGTCATCTACTGTATGTAAAGGAATAGCTTTCTCTTCATCGCTTAAAGGTCGAACCTTATCAAATTGATTCTTAGTGTTATTCCCCCTGTATTGTCTATCTACCTTCTTGAACCAAGCATTATTTAATTCTTGACTAGCTTTATTGAGGACAGCTTCTCCTTCCAGGTAATCTAGGAGCATGAGCGTATCATTGTACCCTTTCATATAACGATCAATCTCATCTCTAGACTTAAGATCATTTGGATTCGTATTATACCACTGATTTCCATCATTCAAACGTTCATAGGCCATATTGATACCTAAAGCTTTATATTCCCCGTTTGGATTCGATACTGAAGGAGTTTGTAGCATTCCTTGAGCAAATGCTTCAAGATCTGTTCCTTCACGATGTCTTGAACCGCCTAGATAAACCATACGATCATTAACGTGAGTTGTTTCGTGCGTGAAGGCAGATACTCCAAAATCACTAATCATATCCGTTACCATAAAGAAGACTGAATCATCTTTATATGGATTAGCATAAACTCGAGCTACAGCTCCCATATTCCAGTTCGTATCATGATAGGTACCAGTTGGTCCAAATACTTCACGTACTGGTGCAACATCTTTACCTTTGTTAGTATGACCATAACGATCCGTACTGATTCCTTTGTAGTTCTGGTTATCTCGAACAGGAGTTGGGACCATATTGTTACTCTTTAATAATTGGTTACGTACTTTATCTAAAGACAAACGAGACCAGAAATCCAGATAATTTTGTTGTTCCTTAGCAACTTTATCAATTTCAGCCTTAAAGGCATTTCTTTCTGCATCAGTATTCTTACCATATTTCTCAAAAGAACTATAAGCCATGGTATTGTATGTTGAAATCAAGATCATATGGGCATCTTTTAAGTTCAAAAGTGGCAAGATCATTTTACCATGCATATCATTATTTAATCCTTCGTATGCTCTATGTTTCTTACCAGCAAACTCAGGATTCGTTGTTTTAGGTTCAACGATGTAAACATTATCTTTAGTTGATTTTATGAACCAATCATTCAGATCTCTATCACTTGTAAAGAGTTCCATATTGTATTTTAAAAACTCATGAAGATTACCCTTACCTGTTGAACCTGAAATTACTTCACGGTAGGCATCGTGAGTGCGATCACCTTTTATATTATTTTCCTTAGAACCGATATTGATAATCCTATCTAGGACATCAACATTTTTACCATAGAAATCTGGTTTGAATAACATAATCTCTTTGATGTTAAAATCTTCAAATTTAATTCCATAGTATCGATTGAGATAGGACAAACCAAGAAGTAGAGCAGCCTTATTATCATCTATTTTCTTAATCAAAGCACGTTTTGCAGCTTCATCAGTATTTAGCTGATGATCTTGGTTGTGAACAAGTTTCGTAATAAATTTACCAAGATTCTCTTTTACGAACTTGAAACTCTCTTCCAGATAAAGATTCTTAATGGCATTTACTTTTCCGTCACCAAGTCTATTTAAATGTTTATAAATGGTATCAGACTGTAACTCAACTGGACTTAATTTTTCTAGAATTGATTGGATTAAATCACTTCTATCCTTATCAACGATATTTGGAGTATAAACTATTTCACCTAGTTCTACAATACTATACTCTTTAACTTGTTTCACTTTAGAGCTATCTTTAGCAACAACAAGTAATTCTTCTTTCGTTCCGTCAGCATAGTGAATCAAAATCTTATCAATATCAGATAAATCTGTTACAAACTGTCCATTTTTCAAACCTATAACAGAAAGAACTTCTTTCGTAACCAAGTTTGAACTAGCTCCCAATTTATTGGCCTGATTGACAATCCACTCTTTATTATAGAAAGGTTGTAATTTTTCGATATTGCGATAAGCAAGTTCACGGTCAATTCTGTAATCTTGAGTATCTTTATAGGTCTCATCTAATGATTTTGTATTGTTGAGAGTGTCCTCAATTAGAGGTTTAATTTCAAACTTATCAGCAGTGATTCCCATTGCATCAATCTTGGTATTAGCTTCTTCGAGACTAATTTCTCTAATTCTATGTGAACGAGAATATTTGAACGAATGTTTACCTGCACTAACATCTTTTACAACAAAGTTTCTTTCAAGAGCATTATTCGTGAAGTATCCCCCATCGTAATCAATATCACCGGAACCATAGAATTCTTCACCGTTCTCAACTTTCATCATTGAAACATTATTTTCAAGTTTGCCCCATACCCAGTTCTTACTGATGAAACCTCCAACATCTACAGGTGATTTAACTTTAATTGTTCCTTTAGCGACTGAATTTCGTACAGTCCCATATTTACCGATGCCATTAGGGTCCGAACTATTGTCAACAGTAGACGCAAGACCAGCAACCCGAGCCTTAGTTGCTGTAATATCAGCTTCTACATATGTTTTATTCGCATGGCCTTTCCAAATCTCACCCACAATACCAGCAAGATTCCATCCTTTATCCCCAACACCATCAATTTTACCAATGAAAGCAACATTATTAACTTTAGCGCCCTCACCATCTAATTTATTAACCACACCAGCAATATCATTTTTCGCAATAATATGGCCTGTAACTTTGACATTTTCGATTACAGCATTTTTAACAATTCTTGCAACGGGTGCAATATTTTCTGCCCAAGGCATATTAATATTCACATTGCCAAGATTGATATTCTTCACAGAAGCATTTTCAATACGCTCAAACAATGGTCGAGCGATATTATGAATGGTATACTGTTTTCCATCAACACTTGTTAAATGACCATTAAATACACCTGGTACATATTGTTTATTTGGAGTTGGAACATTTGCTGCGTTCAAATCTGCACCAAGCTTAAACGTCCCCTTACGATTAGCTTGCATCGCTTTTACCAATTCATTGAAATCGTAGTAGACATTCTCTTCGTGAGATTTTGGCTTGGCAAAATAATGAACATATTCTTCACTGAGTTCATTACCATTAGTATGCTGAACTAGATCAGGAGCTTTAGCAGTGACCTTGTATAGTGTTTTTCCATCGACAGTAACTTCTTCGATTTTATCCACAGCAAGACGGGTCACCTTATTATCATGTGTAGCGATTTTTAGATAGTATGGTTTTACATCAGTTGGAACAGAAGTTAAGAAGCTACTATCCGTTTCAACACCATCAGTATCAACACTTATTAAGCTTGTTTCTTTAATATTTTTGACTTCAACTTTTTTGAGGTCAATTCTTAGTGGTTCTTCCCTTAGAACTTCTTCTTCATCACCTTCACCACGGTCATAAACCATTTTGGTTTCGAGTTTATAATCCTTGTAGTACTGCAAATCTGTCAGACTAGCTGTTAAGTTGTCTGGCGAAATAGTCAATGTTTTGACAATTTCATCACCCTTTTTAAGAGTTAGGGTAATGGATTTTATAGTTGCCTTACTTGGGTTTTCCAAATTGTAACGAATTTGAGATGTTCGTTTTAAATCTTTAACATCGATAAGCGACAAACTTAAAATTGGTTTTTCAAAGTTTTTAGTTCCTAATTTAACGATACGATCTTGATCTAACTCCAAAACCTGTTCGACAACTTTCGGTGCTTCTTCAGTCTTCAGTCCTTTAATTGTCTTATAAGTCTTTATAACCTTTTTCTGTCCGTCTTTTCCTTCTTTGACAGTAACTCTTTCACCTTTTTTCAGTTGATCATCTTCTTCAACCTTTTCCTTAAACGGAATCTTTTCAAGACTTTCTTCTACCAGAGTTCCTTCAATTGGTTTCGTACCACGACTTATTTTTTTAGTGACCGGTTCTTTGATGATAGTTGTAGCTGTATTTAAAACTTGGTCAGTCTCAACACCCTCAATAGTCTTATAAGTCGTTTTGGTAATTTGACTACCCTTTTCTCCATCTTGGATGACAGTTTCTTCATCCGTATATTTGGTTGGATCTTCGATAATTTCTGTCTTATAGTCAATCTCCGTAGTAGTTTCTTTCGTAACCGCGCCCTCAGTTACTTTATATTCAGGTAACTTTTCTTGAACTACCGACTCACCTTCTTTACCTGGCTCTTGAGTACCTTTAGCTTCAATCTTGCCTGTATATTCCGCCTGTGGTTCTTGAACTAAGGATTCTCCCTCTTTGCCTGGCTCCTGAGTACCTTTAGCTTCAATCTTGCCTGTATATTCCGCCTGTGGTTCTTGAACTAAGGATTCTCCCTCTTTGCCTGGCTCCTGAGTACCTTTAGCTTCAATCTTGCCTGTATATTCTGACTGTGGCTCTTGAACTAAGGACTCTCCCTCTTTGCCTGGTTCCTGAGTGCCTTTAGCTTCAATCTTGCCTGTATATTCCGCCTGTGGTTCTTGAACTAAGGATTCTCCCTCTTTGCCTGGTTCCTGAGTGCCTTTAGCTTCAATCTTGCCTGTATATTCTGACTGTGACTCTTGAACTAAGGACTCTCCCTCTTTGCCTGGTTCCTGAGTGCCTTTAGTTTCAATCTTGCCTGTATATTCTGACTGTGGCTCTTCAACTACCGACTCACCTTTTTTACTGCTTGTATTGGTACTAGATTTTGATTCTTTAAAGTAACCAACATACTCATATCCTTCAATATGAATAACACCTTTAGCCAAACCTTCATGTGTAGATGCAGAAATAGTTTGGTTATACGAAAGTAACTCTTTATTTTCAAATGCAAATGCAGTAAAAGGTACAAAATTGCTGACTCCGATAGAGCTAATTAACAGAATACCAAGTACTTTACTACGGTGTTTCTTGGAAACTAATAGAACCGCTAGTGAGGCTGTTGCCAATCCAAGACCTGCCAAAGCAAGCTCCTTACTTCCTGTGTATGGAAGTTGTTGACTGTTAGTCTCCTTCTTGCGATAAACTACATAAATAATATCTTCATCTTGAAATTCTGTAGGAACCTCATGGTGAATCAAGGCTTTTTCAGACTCGGTCAATTCCTGCTCCGCCAGATAGCGGTAATGCACACTATGAACACCACCAATTTCATTGGCTTGCACCTTATCTACTAAAAGGGTACTGGCACCAAAAAGGAAGGCCCCGATAGCTACAGGACCTACCCCAACAGTGAGCTTACGAATCGAATATTTGGTAATTTTTTCTAGTTGTTGTTTTGTCTTTTTCATTCTCATGACTTTCTGATAGAATCTTGTGGATACTGCGCACGCGCACCTCCAATTAATTTTGGACGACTAGCTAGAGCCGTTACATGGGCATGCCCAATTTCTCTCAAAAAAGGGCGAATCGGAACCTGAACATGCTTGACATGCATGCCAATCGCAGTATCTCCGATATCCAATCCAGCATGGGCCTTGATAAATTCAACCTCAACTGGATCCCGCATAAACTTGAAGGCTGCCAACTGACCCGAACCTCCTGCATGAAGTGTAGGAAGGACACTCACGATTTCAAGACCAAACCGCTCTGCCACCTGACGTTCAACAACGAGGGCTCGATTGACATGTTCACAACCTTGAACAGCTAGATGAATCCCTTTTCCCTCTAGGATAACTAGGATGATCTTCACGATGATTTCACCAATTTCTTGGCTGGATTCCTTGCCAATCTGACCACCTATCACCTCACTAGAAGAAAGGCCCAAAACAAATATAGCCCCTTGCTTCAAATTAGCCTTTTCTATTACATCTTCTACAATCTGGCTTGTTGCTCTTTGAATGTCTTTTTCCTTCATACTTGATACCTCTTTTGTCACTATCTATCATATCTTTTTTTACTGATTTTATCAAGGCCAACTAATCATTCTGATTTTTAAAAGTAAAACTCCCAGAGTGAACTGGGAGTTAGCTAGTTTCAATTTTATTGATGTATATTTCAACTGTCGTCCCTTTTGAAGGTACAGAATCAATCTTCATCTGATAGTTTTCTCCAAAATGAAGTTTGAGTCGTTGGTCGACATTTTGTAGACCAACTCCCCCACGTTTGAGCTGACTTTGACTGCTATCACCAGGATTTTGGAAACCAACACCATCATCCTCAATGCGGATGACAAGCCCTGTATCCTGTCTCTGAACAGAAACTTTAATATGGCCCTGGCCTTCCTTCTCCTTAATACCATGGTAAAGAGCGTTTTCTACAAGAGGTTGCAACACCAACTTGGGTAAGACTAGGTTACCAAAGTCAGGTTCTTCAGCAATCTCATACTCCAGCTTATCACCATAGCGTTGTTTCTGGATAAAGAGGTACTGGCGGACATGATTGATTTCATCAGAAAGAGAAATCAAATCCTTGCCTTGATTGAGCGCCAAGCGGAAATAGGTTGCCAAGGACTTGGTCACCTGAACCACTCGCTGACTATCCTGAAATTCAGCCATCCAGATGATAGTGTCCAAGGTGTTATAGAGAAAATGGGGGTTAATCTGACTCGACAGTGCTTGAAGTTCATACTGCCGGGTCGCTTCTTCCTGCCTGCGCACATCTGCCATCAACTGATCAATCTGATCCAGCATGGCATTGAACTGGCGAGTCACTTCTCTCAGTTCATAGGCGCCAGCTTCCTTAGCACGAAGATTTTGTGTACCAGAAGCAATTTCCAGCATGGTTTCTCTCAGATCCTTCAAAGGGGCAATCCAGCGTTTGAGACTGAACCACACCAAGCAGAGACAGGCAAGAAGAGATAAGGCACTAGCACCAAGCAAGGTCCACATGAGTTGACTCCGAACCTGGTCTAATTTTTCCAACGAAGACACGCCTATAACCGTCCAATCAGTCCCTGCAATCTGTTCCTGACTGACGTAGGATTGGTGGTCCAGCGTATAGCCCTGCCCCGTCTCAATGTAGGGTTTCATAGCCTCCATTTCACTAGCTGAGCTATAGACAGTACGTTTAGGATGGTAGACAAATTCATGGTTTTCATTGATGATAAAGGCAAACCCCTGCTGACCCAACTGGAGTTGGTTGAGATAGGCTTCCAGAGTTTCATAGGAAATATCCAAACGAAGTACGCCAAGATTGGCCCCCTCTGCATCAACAAGTTCCTGAGTGACAGAAATAACCCACTGACTATTCGATTTACGAGCTGGGGTCAAAACTGGCTTAGCCCCCTGATGAATGGCCTTCTGATACCAATCCTCAGCCATCATATCTGAGGAAGTTTTCATCTGCACACTATCATCTGTGGAAATAACCTGACCGGATTTGGTGACCAGTACCACAGCTTTCAAGTCCTGGTCTGCCTTTAAGAGGGTCAAAAATAGATTTCGAATTCCCTTGACCTTGTCTTGACTGGGATTCTCAGCATAGGCTAAAACATCTGCCTGCTGGGTCAAACTAGTTGAGGTGGTTTCTAATTTTTTGATATAAGACTGAATAAAGTGGCTAGTTTGGCTAATTGTCGTTTGGCTATTGCCCTCAATGCTAGCCTCAATGGCCGAGGAACTAGATTGATAGTAGAAAGTCCCAACCAGAGCTAGGAGAATGAGAAAGACCAGAAAGATGGAAATAACCATTCTGACTAGGAGAGAAGAACGCTTCATCGACCTTCTCCCTTCTTAAACTGACGAGGTGTCACACCTGCAATCTGTTTAAAACGTTGGGTAAAGTAGTTCATATCTTCAAAACCAACCTTCTCGGCGATCTCATAAATCTTTAAATCTGTTGTCAAGAGCAAGAGCTTGGCTTGTTTGACACGCTCTCTCACCAGGTAATCCTGAAAAGGCAGCCCCAACTCTTTCTTAATCAAGGAACTCAAATAAGTCGGACTAAAGCCCAAGTCACTGGCCAAAGACTTCAAACTAAACTGACTGTCAGCTAGATGGGACTGGATTTTCTGAGCAATATTTCCCTCAAACTTATCGGTTAATAAATCTTGTAACTGCTCTTCCTTTTCTTCCTTGTCCAACTTTTGCTTGATTTTCCCCAACATCTCCTCAATATCCTGACGCGAAAAAGGCTTGAGTAGGTAATCATCCACACCGAGTTTGACAGCAGATAAGGCATAATCAAAATCATCGTAGCCCGTTAAAAATACCAAATGCACCTGAGGATAGGTTTCTCGGACTAGACTGGCCAACTGGATGCCATTCAGCTGAGGCATGTTGATATCGGTTAAAATGATGTCTGGCACCTGCTTTTGAATCAATTCCCAAGCCTGCCTTCCATTTTCAGCCTGACCAATGATTTCCATATCGTAGGCTGCTACATTGACCAGCTTGGTCAAACCTTGCCTCACCAGATACTCATCTTCTACGATTAAGATTGTGTAGGTCATGCTTTGCTCCTTTGTCACTTACTAGTATCAGTATAGCAAAATTCTCCTCTAACTGCTTAGGAAAGACTTCTTAATCGACATAATCTAGTAAATAAGCATAGCCTTTTTCTTCCATTTGGTCTTTAGGAATAAAGCGGATAGAGAGACTATTAATACAGTAGCGCAAGCCACCCTTGTCCTGAGGCCCATCTGTAAAGACATGGCCAAGGTGAGAATCTCCAACTCGGCTCCGCACTTCCATGCGTGTCATATTGTAGGACTTATCTTCCTTGTAGGTGGCAACATCTGGGCTGATGGGTTGGGTGAAACTAGGCCAGCCACAACCAGACTCAAACTTATCCTTTGATGAAAAGAGGGGTTCACCAGTTGCGACATCCACATAGATACCAGATTCAAATTTATCCCAGTAGCGGTTTGAAAAAGCTCGTTCTGTTTGATTTTTCTGGGTAACGGCATACTCCTCAGGTGACAAGGTTTTCTTCAATTCTTCATCACTTGGTTTAGGATATTTGCTGGCATCAATGACAGGGTAGGAAGCCTGATTGACATTGATATGACAGTAGCCATTTGGATTTTTCTTGAGGTAGTCTTGGTGATAATCCTCCGCCACCACAAAATTCTTCAAATTTTCCTTTTCAACTGCCAGAGGTTGGTCGTATTTCTTAGCAACTTCATCAAAGACTTGGTTGATTACTTCCAAATCCTTGTCATCTGTGTAATAAACACCAGTACGGTACTGGGTCCCCACATCATTTCCTTGTTTATTTTTGCTGGTTGGATTGATAATGCGGAAGTAATGAAGCAGAATTTCCTTGAGGGAAATTTGATTAGCATCATAGGTGACATGGACAGTCTCCGCATGTCCTGTTTGATTGATCAATTCGTATTTGGTTGTTTCCCCTCTACCGTTCGCATAGCCTGAAACGGCATCTGTCACTCCGGAAACGCGTGAGAAGTATTCCTCCACTCCCCAGAAACATCCTCCAGCTAGATAAATTTCGTGCAAGTCTGCGTCTTTACTAATTTCTGTTTTTTTCACTGTTTTTCCTCCTTGGCTAACGGATGCTTTCTCAATTTGCGAGCTATCTGTCTGCCCTGCATTTCGCATCAATAGGAAATAGAAACCGGTTATAGCTAGGAGAATGACCCCTGCCAAGACAAAAAGTTTTACTTTATCATTCATAGCCTTTCTCTACCCCATTTCTTTCAATTCTTTTAAAATCATATCCTTATCCATAAAACCTGGTTGCGTTTTGACCAGCTTGCCTTCCTTGTCTATAAAGGCTTGAGTCGGATAAGAACGGACACCATAACTTTCCAAAAGTTTGCCTGATGGATCAATTAGAACTGGGAAATTTTTATAATCTAAGCCCTTGTACCAGTTCTTAAAGTCTGCTTCAGATTGCTCCCCCTTGTGTCCAGGAGACACCACTGTCAAGACCACATAGTCATCACCAGCTTCTTTAGCAATTTCATCCGTATCTGGAAGGCTGGCTAGACAGATGGAGCACCAAGAAGCCCAGAATTTGAGATAGACTTTCTTGCCTTTGTAGTCAGATAAACGATAGGTCTTACCATCTACACCTGTCAGTTCAAAATCAGCGACTGCTTGACCCTTGGTGGCAGTTTGTGAACTGACTTGTTCTGTTTTGGATTGCTCCTTCATAGTAGCTTCGTCTGCCATATTTTTAGCCGAACAGGCTGCCAAGCAACAGATTGAGCTTACTCCAAGGAGACATGTTTGCCATTTTTTCATTTCTTTTTCCTCTCTATTCAAATAATGTAGTCAAAATGGAAGCAGTTCCCAAAAGCACCAAGATTCCCATCACGATAATGAGAAAACCACCGACTTTTTTGAGGATCCCGAGGTAGGGATGGAGTTTTCGGAAATGTTTCAAAACATAGCTGGAGGCAAGAGCTAGAACTAAAAATGGTAGCGCCAATCCCAGCGTGTAAACCAACATGAGACCAGCTCCCTGCCAAGCTCCTGAACCACCTGAAGCCGCCAAAGCCAAAACAGACCCCAGAACTGGCCCCACACACGGCGTCCAAGCAAAACTAAAGGTCAACCCCAGTAAAAATGCCTGACTATAGCCGTTAGCGTTTTGATCCTGTCTCTTTAATTGTAGCCTTCTTTCCTTGTAGAGCCCCTGCAAATGTAAGACTTCCATCTGGTGCAAGCCCAAGAGAATGATAATCGCACCCGTCACATACTGAAACCACGAAGCATACAGCAAATTGCCTAAAAAACCAGCTCCATAGCCCAGTAAGATAAAGATAAAAGAGATCCCCGCTATAAAGGCCAGAGTTCGCAATAAACTTACAAGTGAGATTGAAAATTTTCCGCTAGAATCCTGAGCACCGTCTTTGTCATCCAACAAGACCCCTGCATAGACAGGTAACAAGGGTAAAATACAAGGAGAAAAGAAGGAAAGAATTCCAGCAAGAAAAACACTGATAAAAAAGATTACATTGTCCATTGCCTTCCTCCATTCTTTGATTTGATAGGACTATTATAGCTCCAAAACTCCAGAAAAAACAGGGACAATGATAGGGAAAAATAGGAATTTAATCAGTTTATTCAGAAATCTGGCACAAAAAAAGCCAGACAAGGTCTGACTTTGATAGAAACAGAAAAGAAATCACCTGTCTTCCCTACTTATCTGGTAATAAATAAGGTCCGCAACGTAGTCTTTTCTCTCCACACCATTGGCAATAGTTTTTAGATAGGACATTCCAGCTTTCTCCATCACACGGCCTGAAGCTGGGTTAAGACTGGCGTAACGAGCTCTGACCTTTTGAAAGCCTGCTTGAGTAAAACAAAAGTCTAACACAGCTTTCAAGGCCTCCGTCATCATACCACGACCCCAATAGTTTTTTCCTAAAATATAGCCAATTTCACAACTTGAATCTTTCTCATTCATCTCTACGATGCTGATATCTCCTATCACTTGCTCTGGGTTTTCTTTGAGACAAATGGCCCATTTGTAATAGTTGGGATTAGTATAGGATGCAACCCAATTTCGAATCGAGTTCCGAGTCACTTCAACATCAGGATGAGGATCCCAGGTGACATAGGTCAGATTCTCAGGAGACGAAGCCCAATTTTGAAACATGGCTTCCGCATCACTCTCCACAAATCTTCTCAAAATCAAACGTTCTGTCTGTAACATTTGTGTACCGATTGCTTTCATAATGTTACCTCGCTTTCTAAGCTTAAGACTCAAGCGAAAAAGGTCCACTGGACCTTCTTCGCTTTCTCATTTCTAGGCTCAGGGTAAAAACCTCCACTGGAGGTTCCTCGTTTTCCCGTTTCTAGACTCGGGCTGAAAACCTCCACTGGAGGTTTTCACTCCCAAAAGTCATCAAAGACGGTGATTGGTAGGTGGCGTTTATGTTGGCCTTTGTGCCACCAGTTTTCGATAGTCGCTTGGGCTTCTGGACTGATGGTTTTGCCTTCAAGGTAGTCATCAATTTCTGCATAAGTGACTCCAAGAGCTACTTCGTCTGCAATACCTGGTTTTTCTTCTTCCAAATCTGCTGTTGGGATTTTTTCATAAAGGGCTGGGTCTGCACCAAGTTCCTTCAAGAGTTGTTTCCCTTGACGTTTATTGAGGCGATAAAGAGGGAGAATGTCTGCACCACCGTCACCAAACTTGGTAAAAAAGCCTGTGATATTTTCCGCGGCATGGTCTGTTCCAATGACCGCTCCGCTATGGGCACCTGCAAGGGCATATTGGGCAATCATACGACTACGAGCTTTAATATTGCCCTTGTTAAAGTCTGAAACAGGACTTCCTGTCGCTTCAACTGCAGCTGCCATGGCATCAGCTGATTCCTTGATATTCACAACCAAGCTGACATCTGGCTGGATGAAAGCAAGAGCTTTTTGAGCATCTGCTTCATCAGCTTGCACTCCGTATGGCAGGCGGACAGCGATAAATTGGTAGCTGTCATCTCCTGTCTCAGCTCGCATTTCTTCCATCGCTAATTGTGCCAAGCGCCCTGCCAAGGTTGAGTCTTGTCCTCCAGAAATCCCTAGTACAAAGGTTTTAAGGAAAGGGTGTTTTTTCAAGTATCTCTTTAAGAAATCAATCGAACGACGAATTTCTTCCTGGGCATCAATCACTGGTTTGACGCCCAGTTGCTGGATAATGGTCTCTTGCAAACTCATTCTTCTTCTCCTTCACCAAGAGCTTCTTTGCGCATCTTGTCAATCAAGTCCATTTTGTCCTGCCAAATATCACGCGCCAAATCCACTGGATAGTGTTGCGGATTGAGTACCCGTTTGTACTCATCCCAAAGTTTGTCAAATTCCTTACGAGCATAGGCTTGAATGTCAGTCAAACTAGGCAAATCGTAAACTAATGTTCCTTCTTTAAAGATATCCACCAAGAGAGGAACAGCATCAAAATTACGAACGGTCTTTTTGATGTAGGTATAAGTTGGATGGAACATCTTGATTTCTGTCATGTCGCTCACATCCACACCGTCATAAGTAATGTAGTCGCCTTCTGACTTGCCTTTTTCACGACTGGTAATGCGCCATACCTGCTTCTTACCTGGCGTCGATACTTTTTCCGCATTATTAGACAGTTTGATGGTATTGCGCATCTGACCATTCCCATCTTCGATCGCAACAATCTTATAAACTGCCCCAAGAGCTGGCTGATCATAGGCTGTAATCAGCTTGGTACCCACACCCCAGACATCAATCTTTGCCTTTTGCATCTTGAGGTTGAGGATGGTATTTTCATCAAGGTCATTAGAAGCATAGATCTTTGCCTCTGTGAATCCGGCCTCGTCTAGTTGCTGACGGACTTTCTTGGAAATGTAGGCAATATCCCCAGAGTCGATACGAACGCCTTTAAAATTGATCTTATCACCTAACTCACGCGCCACCTGAATAGCAGCCGGCACACCTATACGCAACGTGTCATAAGTATCTACTAGAAAGACACAGTCACGATGGGTTGACGCATAGGCCTTAAAGGCCTTATAGTCGTTCCCATAGACCTGTACCAAGGCATGAGCATGAGTACCTAAGACAGGAATACCAAAGAGCTTCCCTGCTCGTACATTACTAGTACCATTGGCTCCACCAATCACGGCTGCACGTGTTCCCCAGATAGCTGCATCCATTTCTTGCGCACGACGTGTTCCGAATTCCATCAAAGGCTCATCTTCAATGACTGAACGAATACGTGCTGCCTTTGTCGCTATCAAGGTTTGAAAGTTAACGATGTTTAAAAGAGCCGTTTCGACCAATTGACATTGGGCTAGAGGTCCTTCAACCTGCACAATCGGCTCATTAGCAAAAACCAAGTCCCCTTCCTGAGCAGAACGAACCGTTAGTTCTAACTTGAGATCTCGTAGGTAATCCAAGAATTCTCCATGATACCCAAGCGTCTCCAAGTAGTCAATATCGCTATCTGAAAAGCGTAAGTCTTCAAGATAATGTACAATTCTTTCCAAGCCAGCAAAAACTGCATAACCGTTCTGAAAAGGTTGCTGGCGGAAATAAACTTCAAAGACCGCCTTTTTATTGTGAATTCCTTGGTCAAAGTAAACTTGCATCATGTTAATCTGGTACAAGTCCGTGTGCAATGTCAAACTATCATCTGGATACATCTGTTTTCCTTCTTCCTTATTTATAAAGGTATGAACGTATTCTACCACTTTCACACCGTCCGATAAATTAGTACTATTATAACACATTTTACCGAGATTGATAAAAAGCTAACAAGCTATTCTCCATTCTCAAGTTCATCCATATCTTGCTCAAACTTTTTTTGGGCCCATTCGCCATAACTTTTAAGGCCGAGATTGCCGATAAAAACCCAAGGAAGGTAAATCAGATAAGTAATAACCCAAGCAGACAAATACTTAACATTCAGAGGATTGTGCTGATAAATCTCAATATTGAACTGGTAGTTCTGTAGCATCAAGATGGCTGTAATTGCAAGAGTCACTACTAAGCATCCCAAAATCGTAAAATGAAAACGACTATAGTAGGTCGCTCCAAGTTGTCGTGCACGATTGAAAAAGAAGAAAATTCCTAAAAGAAGAGTAACCAGAAGAATATTAGGATTAAAAAGGGCAGGTGCTAATACAGCCACCAAATAACTTAGCAGAATGAGCCCGATAAACATATAAAAAGACTCTGTCCCAGCTTTGTTAATCAGTTGTTCTTCCCTTTCGTCTAATAATTGATAATAAAAAAATCTATTTTTCATCTTCTTCCTCCCAAAATAATTGATCTAAAGTTTTGCCTAAGCATCTGCAAATGGACTGGCAGAGGGAGAGACTAGGATTGTATTTCCCTGCTTCTATCAAACCTATAGTCTGCCTAGTAACACCAACAGCCTCTGCCAAATCACCCTGTGTCATATCAAGCTCCACCCGAGCTAGTTTTAACTTTAAATTTTTAGCCACTTGTTTCCTCCTTTTAATTTTTAAAAAGTTACGCTTCTTTTTAAACATATTATACCATATATCTAACTTAATGCAATATATAAATGTCATTTTGTAAGATTTTGTTAACAAAAAAACTCTCTATCATCTTACATGATAAAGAGTATTCGTTCTTTTTTGATACTTAGCTAAGTTCCTCTCCAAAAGAAAGAAGTCTAGGTCACAAATCCTTTTGGTAATAGTATCTTTTCCCTGTGTAGGGATAGTCTTGCAAGGTAAAAACTTCCTTGTAGCCATGACTTAGATAAAAATCTGGCGCTTGAAACTGGTAAGAATTCAAAAAAGCAAAACGACAATTTCGATTCTTGGCTTCACTTTCTGCTTGCTGCAGTAGTTTTGAACCAATTCCTTGTCCCCGTAATTCCTCTCTTACAAACAAATATTCGATTTCCAACCAATTTCCGAAAGTCTCAGCTACTAATCCTGCCATGAGATTGCCCTTTTCGTCTTCGACATAAAGGTTCAGTGGCTCGCTTTCAGCCTCTTCTCTTTTGGAACGATTATAAGCACGAATCAAATCCCCTATTTCTTGCGCTTTAAGCGATTCCTTATTTTCCAATCTAATGTGCATCCAAACCTCCCAATAAACTACTACAGCTTGATTATAGTCTTATTTCGATGGACTGTCAAACTAGAAAAACTCACCAAACAGAGTTGATGAGTTCATGATTTATTTTCTAAATTTCCACTGACTATAAATCCCAAAAACAAGGATCCAGATGGCAGAACCAACTGCCCCCATGAAAGTAGACTCTTGCAAAAAGAGAGTCACGAAAACAAAGACAAAAAAGAGAATGGTTAGGGGATTAAGCAAGCGATACTGAGGCATAAGGTAGCCATCAGCCATGAAATCTTGTGACTTGCGGTATTTGAGATGAGCCGCCATAATCAAGATATAAATCGCGATGTAAACACCTGATGAGGATGCGGTGATCAAAGCAAAGGCATCTGAAACACCTGGCAATACATTGATAAAGGCAGCGAGGGCAATCAAGATCGCTGAGGCGATGATGGCATTTTGTGGAACATTGTGACGAGAAAGGGTATCGACCTTGATGGCCTTTAAGAAACGATTGGGCGAATCATGGGCAATCTGATATAAGTGTCTCCCTGTTGAGTAGAGAGTTGAGTTAAGAGCAGACGCTGCTGAGGTCAAGACAACAAAGTTGATTAGAGCCGCTGCCCACTTGATCCCTGCCAGTTCAAAGACCGTTACAAATGGAGAATCTGAAGAATTAAGATAAGACCAAGGAATAATGGCCATAATCGCAATGAGAGCTCCCCCGTAGAAGAAGATAATTCTGAGAGGAATTTCCTTAACAGCTTTGGGCAAGACCTGACGAGGGTTCTTTGTTTCAGAAGTTGTCACCCCGATAAACTCAATCATCAGATAGGCAAAAAATACCATTTGAAAGGCCATGACAAAGTTCATAACTCCGTTTGGAAAAAGAGAGAACTGGTCGCTGATATTTGCCAAACTTGCAACACCATGAGGTGTCTTAAAGCCCGTCAAAACCATAAAGACCCCAGTGGCGATCATGGCTAAAATCGCCACAATCTTGACCATAGCAAACCAAAACTCGACTTCTCCAAAGAGCTTAACTGCAATCAGATTGACCAAAGCCAAAATCGTTAAAAAGACAAGCTGAATCAGCCAACTAGGCCATGTGGGAAACCAGAAGCGGACATAGTCTGAGATGGCAGTGATTTCTGCCATACCGATAAAGACAACTGATAACCAATAAGACCAAACTGAGAAATATCCCCAACCTTTCCCCAAATGACGGGTGATAAAGTTGATAAAGGTATGCTGTTCTGGATCCTGATACAGCATCTCCCCAACAGCCCTCATCATCAAAAACATAAAGGCTCCTGTAATCATGTAAATCAGAATGATAGAAGGTCCTGTAAGGCTGATAGAGCGACCAGCACCTAAGAAAAGTCCTGTTCCGATTGTTCCCGCAATGGCCATCACCTGAACATGGCGATTGGTTAAACCACGCTCCATTTTGTTTTTCTTCTTATTTTCACTCATATAGTCTCCTATTTATCCAAAAAACCAAAAAGGAGTTGAGCAAAGCAAAATCTTCACTACTCCTTTTTCATCCTATTTAGGCTGTTTTCTCAACCTTTAAAATTTTGACATCATAGCTACCAACTGGTGTTTCAATCGTTGCAGTATCGCCAGTCTTCTTGCCAATCAAAGCACGGCCAATCGGACTTTCATTTGATACTTTACCAGCAAAAGCATCTGCACCTGCAGAACCGACGATGATGTAGACCTCTTCTTCGTCTTCACCGACTTCTTGGATTGTTACTGTTTTACCGATTGCTACCTCATCTTGGGCAACTGCATCGCTATTAACAATTTCAGCATAGCGAATCTTTGTTTCTAGACTTGAAATTTGACCTTCAACAAAAGCTTGTTCATCTTTCGCTGCTTCATACTCACTATTTTCTGAAAGGTCTCCATAGGAACGAGCAATCTTGATACGCTCTACGACTTCAGGACGTCGAACGAGTTTCAACTCCTCTAATTCTTTTTCTAGTTTTTCCTTTTCTTCAAGGGTCATTGGGTAGGTTTTTTCTGCCATTTTTTTAACTTTCTTTTCTATTTACTTTTTTAAAACAAAATTATGTGGAAAACCACATAATTTTAGTTTGAACTACTTGCTTGAGGTAACTTGCTATTGATATGCTCTGCAACGTTTTGATCATGTTCTTCTTTTGTCGTCGCAAAGTATACTTTACCGTCTTCAACATTGGCTACAAAGTACAAGTACTCACTCTTTGTCTGGTTTACACTTGCTTCAATCGCATCGGAACTTGGGCTATCAACCGGTCCAGGCATGAGGCCAAGATTTGTATAGACATTATATGGTGAATCAATCGTTGTATCTATTCCAGCATCATCCGCTAGACTAATGTTTTGACCAAGTTTTCCTTGAGCATAAAGGATGGCGATATTGCTTTGAAGAGGCATACCGACATTCAAGCGGTTATAGAAGACACCTGCGATTTTCTTGCGGTCCTCGGTCTTAGCACCTTCTTTTTCAACAAGAGAAGCAATGCTGAGCAATTCATTAACTGTCAGATTCTTTTCTTTGATCGTAGCGTAATATGGTGACATAGCCTTATCCATAGCAGCAACCATCTCATCAATCAAACTTTCAACAGTTGTACTGTCTTTGATTGTATAGGTCGCTGGGAAAAGGTAGCCTTCAAGACGATAACGAACGCCACTGTCTTTTGTTGGAAGACTTCCTAGTAGGTTTGGATACTTAGCTACTAATTGTGAGATAAAGGTCTCATCTTGAGCTTTTGCCAAGAAAGCATCCGCAGTAAGAGGTTCTTTAAATTCACCTTGAAGTTGTCCTACTGTTTGAGCGATTTGCTCTAATGTATAGCCCTCTGGAATTGTCAAGTTTGTAAGAACAGGTGCCTGAGCTTCAGGAGTCCCACCTTTTTGCAATTCTTGAATCAACTCATCCGTACTCATACTCTTCTTCAAGTTGTAATAACCTGACTTCAAGTTGGCATGACTATAGTATTTAGCATAAAGGCTAAAGATAAGTCCATGTTTAACCAAACCAGATTTTTCCAAGGTGCTTCCAATTTCTTGAACATTTGCACCGTCTGGGATTTGAACCGTTACGTAATCCTTAGAGCTCGCATCCACAGGTTTCAAGGAATCTT
This sequence comes from Streptococcus oralis, assembly GCF_022749195.1. Taxonomy (NCBI): domain Bacteria; kingdom Bacillati; phylum Bacillota; class Bacilli; order Lactobacillales; family Streptococcaceae; genus Streptococcus; species Streptococcus oralis. Next base: position 605,449 of record NZ_CP094226.1, on the reverse strand, counting down.
GCACATAACCATAACCAAAGTAACCACCAACTGCAACGAGTACTAGGAAAACTAGAACTGTTACTAGGCAACCCTTGGCTTTTGATTTTTTCTTAGCTGGTTTTGCACCTTGGCGACGACTGCGACGAGTTTCTTCTCTTAAGCTGTCTGAGAACTCAGTAGAGTCAGGTGTCTCAAGCGCATTCTCAGGAGCAATTGAATCATCAGACTCTTTCGTCTTATAAGTCACCGCTATCTTAGTCGGAGTATCGTTAAATTCTTTCTCTTCGTGTTTAAGCTCAACTGGTTCTACCTTTGGTAAAACAGGTTCAGGTTCAGATTCTTCAGTTTCTACAACTTCAACCTTGTCGATGATGGGCTGTTCTCCCACTTCCTCAAGTGTCACTGTATCTTCACTTCCAGTTGCTGGACGTGGAGGAACACTTGGTGCATTTTTTAGGATTTTATCGACAACAGATAGGGAATCCGCCATCAACTCTTCTGTTGATGTTTCTGTTTCACGATTTGAAGGAGTTGCTGAACTAGCTTGAGATGACGAAGCCGTCAGATTTGGAAACTCTACTTCTTTCTCTCTTCTATCTTGTTCTTTTACTCTTTCTAAATCACGTAGAATCTGCTCTTTAAAGCTTAATTTTTCTTCTTCTCTTGATTTTTCAGTCAAAAGCATTACCTCCTTGTTGACAATCCATAATATTATATCTTAAAAGTCGCAGAAAAGCAACCAACTAGGGCATTCCCTAGCTAGTTTTCTTTATTTTCAGGCTGCCAGACCATATCATACCAGGTTTCCCCAGCAAAGCTTGACTGGGATATTCCTTCATTAACAAAGCCATGTTTTTCATAATAGGCTATAAGGTAGTCATGACACGTCAGGTTAATGCCCTCTCGTTCATGTTCTAAAGCGACTTCTTTCAGAGCCTTTAATAGTCTTTTCCCAACTCCCAAAGCTTGTGCTTCCTTGGCAATAGATAGGCAAGTCACAGAAATATAACCTCCAGGTTGATGGCTATAGTCTTTTATTTCTTCTGTAAAGGACTGATCATGGAGATGGCGGTGTGGGACGACTGGACCTTCGATATATCCAAGAATACTCCCCTCTTTTTCAGCTACCAGAAAACTGGTCTGAATTTCCTGCAAATGCGCCTCAAAGACCGAACGAGGAATGGCTTCCTCAAGGGAAAAATTCTCTAGCTCTATCTCTATAATCCGATCTAAATCCGAAAATCTTGCTTGTCTGATTTTCATATTTCCTCCTGATAAAAGGGATTTGCCCAAATCAGATACCATTCAGAACCACTGCCATAATGACTTTCTGTCATTTCTTCTTCAACAAAGCCATTCATTTCAAAATATGATAGCAGTTCATCAGGACTTTGCAAAAGAATACCTTGATAATCTAGTTCGACTGTCATCTGTTTCAAGGCTGCAAGAAGAAGAGTTCCCAGCCCCTGTCCCCAATGGTCAGGATGAATGGTCAATAATTTTATTTCTATCCATTTAGGATGGATAGACTGAACTTCTCCCAAAACATAGCCTAAGAGCTGATTTTCATCCCCAGCTACAAGAAAGGTACCCGCAGTCTTGCGGATACTCTCTTCTAAAGATTGGCGGCTAAATACCTCTTCTAACGAAGGATTGGCTTCTTCAATCGCCAACATTTCTTCTAAATCTGATAAGATAGCTTGCCTTATTGTGATTGGAAGTTCCATCTGTTTTCCTTATTGGACGTTGCTTGTCAAGTTAGACAAGAGACGTTCAAATGAATATTCATAGGTTTGGATGTCTCCAGCACCCATAAAGACATAAACAGCATTGTCATGGTCTAGGAGTGGAGAAACATTTTCAACAGTGATAACCTGGTGTTTCTTGTTGATTTTATTGGCTAAGTCTTCTACTTTGACATCACCATGGTCCACCTCACGAGCTGATCCATAGATTTGCGCTAGGTAGACGGCATCTGCTTGATTCAAAGCATGGGCAAATTCGTCCAACAAGGCAATGGTTCTTGTAAAGGTATGCGGTTGGAAGATTGCCACGATTTCCTTGCTTGGATATTTCTGACGAGCTGCATCCAAGGTTGCAATGATTTCTGTTGGATGGTGGGCAAAGTCATCAATGATCACTGTATCATTGACAATTTTCTCAGTGAAACGACGCTTAACACCTGCAAAAGTTTTCAAGTGTTCACGGACCAAGTTCAAATCAAATCCAGCTGTGTAAAGAAGACCAATAACAGCTGTCGCATTCATGATATTGTGACGACCAAAGGTTGGAATGTGGAATTGACCCAACTCTTGTTCACGGAAGTGAACGGTGAATGTCGAACCAGTCGTAGAACGAAGAAGATCGCTAGCTACAAAGTCATTGCCCTCAGCTTCAAAACCATAGTAATAGATTGGCGCATTGGCTGTGATCTTACGCAACTCAGGATCTTCACCATATACAAACAAACCTTTGGTAATTTGTTTGGCATAGTCGTTAAAGGCATTGAAAACATCCTCTAGACTTGTAAAGTAGTCTGGATGGTCAAAGTCAATGTTGGTGATGATAGAGTATTCTGGGTGGTAAGGCATGAAATGGCGCTCATATTCGTCTGACTCAAAGACAAAATATTTGGCATTGGCTGAGCCGCGACCTGTCCCGTCACCAATCAAGAAGCTGGTGTCTGTGATGTGAGACAAGACGTGTGACAGCATACCTGTTGTTGAAGTTTTTCCATGTGCTCCTGCCACTCCCATGCTGACAAAGTCGCGCATAAAGCTACCTAGGAATTCATGGTAACGTTTGTAGCTGATACCATTTTGATCCGCATAGGCGATTTCAACATTGTTATCTGGACGGAAAGCATTCCCCGCGATAATCTCCACATCACCTTGTAGGTTTTTTTCATCAAAAGGAAGAATCGCAATCCCTGCCTGCTCTAGTCCACGTTGAGTAAAGTAGTATTTTTCAACGTCTGAACCTTGAACCTTGTGTCCCATTTGGTGCAACATCAAGGCTAGGGCACTCATCCCTGATCCCTTGATTCCAATAAAATGATATGTTTTTGACATGCTTTTCTCCCCTACTCAGTAATTCTTGTCAGATTCAACTCTTGGGCAACCTGACGTTCCTGTTCTGTTTGCTTATTCTTTTTATTATAGATTTGACTCTTCTTTAGAAAATCGTAGTTGTTCTTTTTAGCTTTTTCCGCTTGGTTTTTCGGAGTTGGATTCGCCACTTGGCCAACCTCCTCAGCTAAGATATAGTGAGACTGGCTCAAGTTTTTGCTAAATTTGGCAAACTCACCAGGATTTTCCTTTTGAAATGGTGCTGTTGGTTGGTTTCCTTGACGAACAAGTGTTGAACCATTGTGTCGTCTGGTATGACTAACATCCTGAGTCAAATACTTGGCTGAACGTTTCTTCTTCAAGTCCGCACGCGCCTCTTCTCGAGCCAACTCTGCATAAGTCTTTTCAACTTTTTTAGGTTCTGGACTTGGCTTTGACTCCTTGTTAATCACTGGAGAAACTACGGTTTCTTCCTCATTGATAGGAGACCATTCCAAATAGTTCTTATCGCGGTAATCACCTTTGATATTGCTAATAAAGTCTGACTCATCGTACAAGTCCATGACTGGCATTTTGGTCAGCATGATCTCATCATCTGACACCAATGGAAATCGATCTTGTTTCATTTTGTATTTCCTTTCAACACTTCATTATAGCGTATTGTCTTGATTTTTCAAGTGCTGGCTTCAGAAATTCCCAAAATTTCACGAATTTCTGCCAGACTGAGACTCGCACGCGACTCCGTACCATCTAAAACTTGGGAAACCAAATGTTTCTTTTGTTCTTGAAGTTCTTGGATTTTTTCTTCAATGGTCCCCTTGGTAATCAAACGATAGACCTCGACCATCTGCTCCTGTCCCATGCGGTGAGCGCGTCCGATAGCTTGGGCTTCGACAGCGGGATTCCACCAAAGGTCAACTAAAATGACCGTATCAGCTCCCGTTAGATTGAGACCAACACCACCCGCCTTAAGGGAGATGAGAAAGGCATCTCTTTCCCCTTGGTTAAAGGCCTTAGTCATCTCCTGTCTGTCATGAGCAGGAGTTGAACCTGTGATTTTGAAGGAGGTCAAGCCCAAGTCTGGGAGTTCTTTCTCGATTTTTTCCAACATTCCTTTGAACTGGGAGAAAATCAAGACCCGATGCCCACCATCAGCCACTTGTAGCAATAAATCTCGGAGACTATCGAGTTTACCACTGGCTCCCTGGTAATCGTCCATGAAGAGGGCAGGCGTATCGCAGATCTGGCGCAATCGCATGAGACCAGATAAGATTTCTACCCGACTTCTTTGGAATTCTTGATCTGTCACTTGCGCTAGGCGGTCTCGCATCTGTTGCAACTGGGCGAGATAGATGGCCTTCTGTTGGTCTTCCAGTTCATTTTTATAGACGACTTCGATCAGATCAGGCAGTTCTGTAAGAACTTCTTCTTTCTTACGCCTCATGACGAAAGGCTTGATAAACTGCGCGACTCGGTCAGCCGGTAATTTCATAAACTCCTTTTTACTTGGCAAGAGCCCTGGAAGCACAATTTGAAAGATAGACCACAACTCTCCTAAATGATTTTCAATAGGCGTACCTGACAAAGCAAAGACTGCCGGCACCACAAACTGGCGCAAACTCTGAGCAATCTTGGTTTGGGCATTTTTCATGACCTGGGCTTCATCTAAGAAGAGAAAATCAAAAGCCATCTCTTGATAAAGCTCGCTGTCTTGACGAAAGGTGGCATAGCTAGTCACATAGATTTGGTGATTTTCAGAAAGAATCGCTTCTCGATTCGCTTTCAAACCATGAACGACAGCCAAATCCAACTGTGGGGCAAATTTCCTGAATTCATCTGCCCAGTTGTAGATTAAACCTGACGGCGCTAAAATCAAGACCCGACTGTCTTCTGTCACCTGACTGGTCAAAAAAGCGATGGTTTGCAATGTTTTTCCCAGTCCCATATCATCTGCCAGAATGCCACCAAAGCCATAGTGATAAAGCATCTGGAGCCAACGGACTCCCTTTTCCTGATAGTCTCTCAAACTCGCCTGCACCCGTATATCTCCCAAAGGAAAATCCTCTGGATGGGTCAAATCATGAGCTAAATGCTGAAATTCTTCCGAGAAAGAGATCCTGTTTCGACCTTCAAAAAGCTGAGAAAGGCTATAAGCCAGAGATTTTCGCGCTTGGAAAGAACCATCTTTTAGCTCAACCCCCAGTTCCTGCAAATTTTGACGAATCTGCTTGGTTTCCTCATCAAAAAAGTACACTTGATCAGAAGAACTGATATAGAAATCCTGATTACTGGTCAGGGCTTTAAGAGCTTGATCAATCTCTTCTTGGGCAATCCCTTGGAAATCAAATTGGATTTCCAACAGTCCTCCCTTGGACTCAATTTGAACCTGAGGAGCTTGGACGCTGTAGAGCTGATTCATCTCATCAGACAAGAAAAACTGACCCAATTTCTCAAAAGCTGGAATCGTATGGTGAAAGAAAGAATAAACTGCCTCTGGCTTCAAAGCCTGTCTCCAAGACTGAAAATCAGCCTCAAAACCAGCCCCTAAACAGACTTGAAATAGCTGGTTTTCCAAGACGGCATCACTTGAAAATGGTAATTGTTCCAGCTGTTGACGACTAGTCACCTTAACATCTCCATAGTCAAATTGGATATCTAAACGGATGCGGCCGTCATCCTCCCTATCAAAGTAAAAGATTGGTGAAAAGGGTCTGATTTGCAAGCGCTCAGGAGCAGAAACTGTGCCCAGCTGTCCAAACAAAGGCAGACAGGCAGCCAGACGGTCGCGATCACTGTTGTCAAACTGGAGGCATTTTCTCCCTCTCTCCTCCTGAGGAAGCTCCTTGATTTCCTTTAGGAGGCTGATTTGTTTAGGATTTAAGAGATAAAGATTCCCCTTACGAAATAGAACCGCTCCCCCATAGAATACGTTGACTCGCTCACTTTCAGAAATCTCCATTTCAAAATAATCGGGATACTCCTTCACAGAAAAAGAGAAAAGGTTTGCTTCTGGATCTAAATCATGAAAGAGAAGATTTTCATAACTAGTAATCTGGTGCTCAAAATAAGAATCCTCCAAATTCATCAGCAACTCCACTCCCTGCTCAAAAAAGGTTAGAGGGAAAAAGAGGTGACGACCTTGATTGGGGAAAAAGAGGTCTTGACTCAGTCCCTCCTCAATCAAGCCACATAAAAAAGTAAGAACATCTTGACTAGCTGTATCAAAAGCATCCCAAGACAAGTCATTTTCATAGTATTTCCCAATCATATATGGTTTTCGATGGACTAAGACCTTCAAAAAGAGAGGGATATCACGAATGACATAATATTTTTGACTATCAACTAAAGCGATTCGGAGAGTCCAAAGGAGACGATTGGTTCCAGCTTCTACCTGGCCTTGAGCCGACAAAGTGTAGATTTTCTCTCTCTTCTGAGGTTGGATACGCTCCAAAAAACTACCACCAAAACTAACCTTGGTTTCGACCTCTTCTTGCTCTTCATGTCCTTTTTCTAAGGCTTGTAAAATCACCTGGCCTTCTTCATCATTCTTCAGATAATGCTCGAGCGCTGCGAGGTGAACACAGTAACCTCTTTTTTGGAAAAAATCGCAAGCACAAAAAACCAGATCATCCTCTAAACTGTAGCGCAAGTCTTCTCCCGCCACACGAGTATAGAGGCGATTCCCTTTTTCCTTGATAATCTCAATGTTGCCTGTCTCATAGAGAGTAACACCCTCCATGCGCAACTTTCCCGGAATCAATTTAGCCATAGTTACCCCTTTATCTTATCTTTTCATTATACCACATTTTCCCCTATGAAAATAGCCTTCTAGGAAGACTTTTCTCCTAGAAGGCTCGATTTTAAAGTGTATCAAAAGTGGTCACGATGCGTTGGCAAACTTCTTCCAAAAGTGTTTTAGGCATAGCAACATTGAGGCGGGCATGAAGAGTTCCCTCCTCCCCAAAGTCCAAACCTCTGTTCAAGATGACCTTGGCTTCATTCTTCAAAAGCTCTTGCAAGCGATCATCCGTTAGGTCATAGGCTGAAAAATCAAGCCAGATCAAGTAGGTCCCTTGCGGTTTCATGACCTTAATCTTGGTTTCGTTGCCCAAAACATCCACTACATAGTAAATGTGGTCCTCAATGACTTCTTTCAACTCTCCTAACCAGTCCTTGCCATAACGGTAGGCAGCTTCTGTCGCCAAATACCCCAAGCCTGAGATTTCATGTTGGTTATTGGCCAACTGGCGTTTTTGGAAAGCCACACGAAGCTTTGGATTTTCAATAACTGCATAGGAATTCTTGGTCCCAGCAATATTAAAGGTCTTAGTGGCACTGCTCAAGATGAGGGCAAAGTCTTTGAAAGCAGGATCAATGGTGTTGAATGACTGGTGTTTGTGACCAAAGAGGGCCAAATCTTGGTGAATCTCATCCGAAACCAGCAATACACCATGTTTTTGGCAGAGATGACCAATCTTTTCTAACACTTCCTTTTCCCAAACACGTCCCCCAGGATTATGAGGATTGCAGAGGATATAAAGCTTCACATTCTCTTCCACCAATTGCTTCTCCAACTGGTCAAAGTCAATCTCAAACAGACCATCCTTTTCCACCAAAGGATTGGTAATCAATCGGCGATGGTTGAGTTTGACACTGCGAGCAAAAGGTGGATAGACCGGTGTGTTAATTAGAACAGCTTCCCCCTCTTTTGTAAAGGCTTGAATAGCTGTTGAAATAGCTGGTACCACCCCCTCGATAAAGACGAGGGCATCCTTGTCAAAGTGATAACCGTGTTGGCTGGCTTCCCAGTCCTGAACCGACTCAATCAAAGCGTCGCTTGCATAAGTATAGCCATAGACCAACTGGTCTGCGTAGGCTTGTACAGCTTGTCGAACCTCAGGCAAAACCACAAAGTCCATATCTGCTATCCAGGCTGGTAGAACTTCTCGGTCAGCTTCCGCTTCTTTCCATTTATAGGTATGATGCCCAAAACGATTGGGCAGGCTTGTAAAATCATATTTTCCCATATCTGTCTTATCCTTCCAAAGCTTGGCGCAAGTCCGCAATCAAATCTCTAGCATCCTCAATCCCAATGGATAAACGCAAGAGGTCATCTGTTAAGCCATAGGAATGGCGCACTTCTGCCGGAATATCCGCATGGGTTTGAGTCGTCGGATAGGTGATGAGACTCTCAACCCCACCTAAACTTTCCGCAAATGAAAAGACCTTGAGACTATTCAAAATATGAGGAATACGCTTTTCATTCACTACTTTAAAGGAAATCATGCCTCCACGTCCTGTATAGAGCACTTCCTTGACAGCAGGTGAATCCTTCAAAAAAGCAACCACTTCTTGGGCATTGGCTGTAGAACGTTCCATACGAAGAGGTAGAGTTTTAAGACCGCGAATCAACTGATAACTATCAAATGGTGACAAGACCGCACCAGTCGTATTCAAATTGTAGAACAGTTGCTCATATAGTTCTAAACTATTAGTCACAACTACCCCAGCCAAGACATCATTGTGCCCTGCTAGATACTTGGTGGCTGAATGAAGAACGATATCCGCACCATCTTCAATCGGACGTTGGTAAATCGGACTGTAGAAGGTATTGTCCACCACTACCTTGGCACCCTTGGCATGAGCTAGTTTGGCTAGTTTGGCAATATCAAATTCCAACATCAAGGGATTGGTTGGCGTTTCGATATAGAGAACATCCACATCTTTCTCTAACTCAGCAATCAGCTCTTCTTCTGTATTGGCATAGGTAAAATGGAAACGGCCTTCCTGCTCAACTTGGTTAAACCAACGGAAAGAGCCCCCATAAAGGTCACGAACAGCCAAGACTTTACTTCCTACTGGAAAAACACTAAAGGCCAGTACAATCGCAGCCATACCTGAACTCGTCGCTAGGGCATAGTCTGCTGATTCGATTGCCGCCAAGACTTCCTCCGCCTTACTGCGAGTTGGGTTTTTAGTCCGAGTATAGTCAAATCCAGTAGACTGGCCAAACTCTGGATGCTGATAAGTGGTTGAAAAATGAAGCGGTGTCACCAAGGCACCTGTCGCCTTATCCGACTTGATCCCAGCCTGGGCCAAAATTGTGTTGATGTGTAGTTCTTTGCTCATACAATACCTCCAAATCTATAGTAACTATTGTACCACTTATTTTCACTAACTTATTTTCTTGTTTTCAAGAGCTAGCTATAGTTTCAAACTATATAAAAACGATAGTTTCTTGAGAAACTATCGTTTTTCCTGTTGAATAGACTGGTTATTTAACGTGTTTTGCCAGTTCTTCTTGGGCTTTTTTATTTGATTCTTCTTTTTCTTTTAGCCATTTTTCTTTCGCTTTTTCATACTCATCAGCCGTTACAGTCTTATCTTGCAACTTGAGGTACTTGTATGATTCGACACCCTTATTTCCTGCTTGTGAGAATGGCGCTGAGAATGGAACTGTCTTTCTCAAGCCAGGTGTTCCACCTTGGGAAACATTTGGAATAGCAAGGGCGCTATCAACGAGCCAGGCTTGAACTTCAGCATATTTTTCATAACGTTTTGCTGGTTCTTGCTCCTTGTTCGCTTCTTCTAACATTTGAGTGTAAGTATCCAGACCAACTGCCTTAGCCTTGTCATTGACCTCACCTGGTTCTAGACCAAGGTTTTGCAACATACCACCGTTATTGACATTTAAGATATCAAGATAGCTTGATGGGTCCAAGTAGTCAGCACTCCAACCGCCATTATAGATATCAAAGTCTTTTTGAGATGCGGTTTGAGCTAGGTAGCTAGAGTTGTCAAAGTCATCTGTTGATAATTGTTGGATATCGATAACCACATTCTCAGCTCCTAGAACAGATTCAATGGATTGTTTCAAAGAGCTTGCTTCAAGTACACCTTTTTTAGCTGATTGGTCAACTGTTACATCCAAGTGGATTGGAAATTGCACACCCTTAGCTTCCAATTCTTTCTTGGCTTCTGCAAATTTAGCCTTAGCTTTATCAGGATTGTAGTATGGGTCTTGTGCATCTGCAAAGTTGATTCCTTGCCATTCTTGGCCATAGTTGACCATCTTTTCTGAAACAACATCGCCAAAGTCTTTTCCGTTGATACTTACAAACGTAGGAGGTACAACCAAGTTACGAATAATCTTTGTTGCTCCTTCTTCCCCTTGAGATTGTGCTCCATAGGCTGTACGGTTATAAGCATAGTTGAAGGCTTGACGGAAGTTTTTATTCAGAACTGCTTCTTGGGTTGATTTCTTTTCGATATCTGAGGATTTAGAAGTGAAGTTATAAGATTTTCTGTCCAAGTTGAAGTTCAAGTAATAAGAAGTTGCGTTTTGCATACTATAGATGATGTTATCCTTGTTCTTCTCTTTAATGCCTTCAAAGCTTGAGCTATTTGGGTAGAGAAGTGCGTAGCTGTATACTCCTTCTACGAAGTTACGAGCTAGGGCATCCTGGTCACTACCGTCATAGTAAGTCAATTTCACATCGTCCACAAAGACATTTTTAGCATCCCAGTAATTTGGATTTTTCTTGTATTCGATAACAGATTTTGAAACAAAAGATTTCATCAAGAAAGGTCCACTGTACAAAATGCTAGAAGGATCTACCTTACCAAAATCATCCCCTTTTGATTTCAAGAAGTCTGCATTGACAGGGAAGAGAATGGTTGAAGTTGTTTTAGAATTCCAATAAGGTTCTGGACGTGTCAAAGTGTACTGAACTGTTTGGTCATCAATAGCCTTAACACCGACTGTTGAAAAGTCAGTTGTTTTCCCGTTGATATAGTCATCCAAACCTGCTACAGAGTCTTGAACCAGGTACAAGGCTTCGGATTTTTTATCAGCAGCATATTTCAAACCTGTCACAAAGTCTTGGGCCGTTACAGGGGCGTATTCTTCACCCTCATAAGTATACCATTTTGCATCCTTACGCAATTTGTAAGTATAGGTCAAACCGTCCTGAGAAACAGTCCAATCCTCTGCCAATGATGGAACATAGTTACCGTATTGGTCATTTTCCATCAACCCATCCACCAAATTGGTCACGATGTCATTGGTTGTTGCACGGTTTTCTGCAAGATAGTTCAAACTAGATGGATCGTTCGAATAAACATAGTTATATGTTTTAGTAGCGCTACTTGAATTTCCACATGCGCTCAGTAAGATACCTGCGCTTAACACGACACTTGCAAGTGTCAGATACTTGGCCTTAGACTTTTTCATTTCCAGAACCTCCTGTTTAAAAGTTTTGTCTTATTATACAGCTTTGGTTTTATTTAGTCAAGTGATTTCTGAAGAAAAACTTAAAAAAGCATATTTTTTGCTCTTGATTTTAGAAAAAGTTCTCTTTTTTTAAGAAAAATGTAGTATAAAAACCTTTCTGTTAAAGAAAGGTTAAATTTATTACTTTTATTTATAAATCTTTTTACGATATTTTCAATCGTGTACGTAGTCGGTCTGCTTGAGCTTTGCCGATTATCTTGTCTAAGAGTCGTGTCCGTAGGCTCATCAAGCCATAAAGGCCTCCTCCAAGCCCTCCGATGAGAGCCACATAAAGGAAACTCCAGAAACGTCCACTTGGTTGGAAGACAAAACCGAGTAGCCACTGCAAGAAGCCAACTAGGATAAACATGACAAGAGTCAAGATGGTGATCAAAATAGTCCGTTTCAAGATAATCTTTCTACGAGCACCCGTTACCTGGCAGATATCTCGGTACATCAGGACATTCGGAATAATCAAACCGATAGTCGTTGAAATCAAGGGACCGTAGCTGTGGAAAATAGCAATGGTTGGCAATTGCAAGACGATCTTAGCAATGGAACCATAGATAAAGTATAGAACTGCCTTGCGGTTTCGGAACATGGCCTGAAGCATGGGAGACAAGACCATGTACAAACCTAGGATAGTAGACTGCAAAACTGCAAAGACAAATAAACCCATGGCCAGACTATCTGGCTTACCATAAAAGACTGTATAAAGAGGCTCCCCTACCATGACCACTCCAACTGTTGCAGGTAGTAGAAATAAGAAGAGCATGGTGAGGCTATCTTGGACTAGGCGAGCCGCTGCCTGCAAGTCGCCTTTTACATAGTTTTCCGTCAACAGCGGCAATCCGACACTCCCAATCGAAACCCCTACAGAGATTAAAATCATGGTGATTTTATTAGGATTGGCAGAGAAATAAGAAAACATGACAACCAAGTCTTCATTACTGTAGTTGGTAAACCACTTCATACTGTTGATAAAGGTCATCTGGTCTAAAATCTGGAAGAGCTGGATGGCTGATCCTGTCAGGATAAAGGGAATGGCTTCCTTGATCGTATCGACTAAGAGTCGCTTACTATTGATCCTATCCCGTGTTTCAAATACTCTTTTGAGTAAACCTTCTTGGGCAAGGAAATAAATCAAAACTGCAAAACTCGCCACCATCCCCACAAAGGCCGCAAAGGTCGATTGGGTAACGGCTGATAAGTAGTCACCAGAACCCATTTTCATAATGAAGAAGGTTGCCATCAACATCCAGATAACACGGATCACCTGCTCGGCGATTTGACTCATAGCATAGGGTTTCAGATTGTTCATCCCTTGGAAGAAGCCCCGAATGACACTCATAGATGGGAAAATCAAGACCGCCCAAGCCAAGCTCTGCATGATGGGAATCAGGTCTTTCCCCACACCTGACAAATCTGCTAACCAGGGAGAAAAGAGATACAAGACCAAGGCAAAGACTAAGCCCAAGCCTGTCATAAAGCTTAAGAAACTCCGAATCAAGGCAAAGCTATGCTCTTCTTCTCGCATGGTATTGTACTTAGCCACTTGTTTGGCGACCGCAACTGGGATACCCGCTGTCGAAATCAGCAAGAACCAGGCGTAAATATTGTAGCCCATGGTAAAGAGTCCATTTGCCTTAGCAGCATAGGTCCCCATCCAGATATACCAGGGAATAATGTAGATAGCACCAAGGAGGCGACTAATAAAGTTACTAGCTGTTAGCCAAGCAGTTCCTCGCAACATCTGGGCCTGCTGGTGATTGTTTTCGTTAGACATAGCTTCCTCATTCAATTTTGATAACTAGGAAAAGTTCCTTATCTTCCATTATAAACTTTTCCTTGTTACTTGTAAAATTCGGGCTTGAAGTTTATAATAGAAAGTATGATTAAGATTGAAACCGTATTAGATATTTTAAAGAAAGATGGCCTTTTTCGTGAGATTATTGATCAAGGACATTACCACTACAACTACAGTGAGGTTGTTTTTGATAGCATCAGTTACGACAGCAGAAAAGTAAAAGAAGGAACTCTTTTTTTTGCCAAAGGCGCTGCCTTTAAAAAAGAATACCTCCTTTCTGCTATAAGTCAAGGATTAGCTTGGTATGTCGCAGAAAAGGACTACGAAGTCGGTATCCCCGTCATCATTGTGAACGATATCAAAAAAGCCATGAGTTTGATTGCGATGGAATTTTACGGCAATCCACAAGAGAAACTCAAAATTCTCGCTTTCACAGGGACAAAAGGAAAGACAACAGCTGCTTACTTTGCTTACCACATCCTATCTCAACGCTATCCAACAGCTCTCTTGTCAACTATGAACACAACTCTGGATGGTGAGACCTTCTTTAAATCTTCCTTCTCAACACCTGAAAATATCGATCTTTTCGACATGATGGCTCAGGCTGTTCAGAATGGTCGAACCCATCTTGTAATGGAAGTTTCTAGCCAAGCCTATCTTGTTCATCGAGTATATGGTCTGACCTTTGATGTAGGTGTCTTTCTTAACATCACTCCTGACCATATCGGACCAATTGAACATCCAAGCTTTGAAGATTATTTCTACCACAAACGTCTCTTGATGGAAAATAGCCGAGCAGTTGTCATTAACAGCGATATGGATCACTTTTCTGTACTGAAAGAACAAGTTGAACATCAAGAGCATGACTTCTATGGTAGCCAGTCAAGTAACCAAATCGAGAATTCCAAAGCCTTTAGCTTTTCCGCTACAGGTAAACTCGCTGGTGATTATGATATCCAACTCATAGGTCACTTCAATCAAGAAAATGCAGTCGCTGCAGGACTTGCCTGCCTCCGTCTAGGCGCTAGTCTGGAAGATATCAAAAAAGGAATCGCTGCAACCCGCGTTCCTGGACGTATGGAAGTTCTCACTCAAAAAAATAGTGCCAAGGTCTTCATCGACTATGCCCACAACGGGGACAGTCTGAAAAAACTTATCAATGTAGTTGAAACTCATCAAACTGGAAAAATCGCTCTGGTTCTCGGTTCGACTGGAAACAAGGGGGAGAGTCGTCGCAAAGACTTTGGTCTCCTCCTCGATCAACATCCTGAGATTCAAGTCTTTCTCACAGCTGATGACCCCAACTATGAAGATCCAATGGCCATTGCTGAAGAAATCAGCAGCTACATCAGTCATCCTGTTGAAAAGATTGCCGATCGTGAAGAAGCCATCAAGGCGGCGATGGCCATCACAAATCAAGAACTCGATGCTGTGATTATTGCAGGCAAGGGAGCTGATTGTTATCAAATCGTCCAAGGAAAGAAAGAAGACTATCCTGGAGACGCAGCTATCGCAGAACGTTATCTATAAAAAAATCAAGGGAAACATTCCCTTGATTTTTTTAGTCTTCTTTCTTAAATGAATTTTTAAGACCTTCAACGGCACCTTCTACAGCACCTTTAGCATCTTCAACAACTTCTTTTGCTTTGGCAACTGTTTTTTCTACAGCACCTTCTGCTTCTGTCTTGCTATCACCAGTAACTTTACCAAATCCTTCTTTGATAGCACCAGTTGCTTGATCCAATTTATTTTCAAGTGACATAGTTCTGTCTCCTTTGCTTTTAATACGATAAACGTTATCGCTTACATTTAGTTTATGCTTATTCTTTAGTAAAGTCAAACAATCTGCTCAAAATGAAGCAATTAAGGTAAATAGAAAATCAACCGTTCCTTGTCGAAATCAACAGCCAACTCATACTTCCCTTCTTCGTTTTGCACAATATAGCCCAAGACGACTAGACTCTCAACGAAGATATCACGGCGTTTCTGTATCAGCTGGTCTTTTTTGAGAAACTTCAGTAAAAAGGTCGTCATATACTTGAGGGCGTACTCAAGATTGACATCTCCCAAAATGGCATAGAGTTCCTGCTGTTTTTCTGTCAAAGGATATTGGTGCTTGACCTTGTAGAAATAATTAGACAGGGACATCTTTTCTCTTGCAAAGTCAGACTTTTCAACTAAGATAGCTGCATTGGTTTGATTGCGCAATTCTGTCTCAAAAGTCTTCTCTAGCAAGGCTTGATAAACTGGACTGTCCTCTCTGATAAAAATTTCTTGGTCAAGGGCTAAATTATCCGTAGATTCTAAAAAAGGGAGATTGAGATAATAGCGTTTGTTTTCCCTTAGGATCAAGCCTGCCTTGATAAACTCTTCCATCAGTTTATCAACTGCAACATCTGGAAACCGAGCCTTGATTTCTCGTAGAGTCACATCGTCATGCTGGTTCAGATAGTCCACCAAATCTATAAAAAATGGCTGCCGAGTCAAACGGGAGGGATTAAAAATCTGAATCATGAAGATTCCTTTCTTTACATTCTAAAAGGGGGGATGCTGCTAGTTGACTAGGATTGCTCCCTGGTTGATTCAGAGGCACTGGAAGTTCGAGTTTCTTGTAGTATTCTCTCCAAAAATCACTAATCTCCTGCTCCCCGTCCCCAAATTGCATCGGAATAGTCTCAAAAATAGGAAGAATTTCCGCGATATACTGGGAGCAGTAAAAGCCAGGCCCATCTTGATAAAAAGAGGCATTATAGGGTGCACCTAAATGTTTGCCAGCTCTTTCCTTTACCAAGTCAGCTTCCAGCTCTGGATAGACATAAAGGTCATAGAGATGAGTCGGTTCAAAAAATTCAGCTGGTTCTTGACAAATAACACCTGCTTGCCCACTAGCATGATAGATCAATCCGTCCAAAAAGATAGCTACATGACTATAGTTCCCAGTGGAAGCCTGGATGGCCTGCCCCATATCTGAAAGATCCTTCACAAAAATCAAATCACCATTTTCTAACATCTTTCTCTCCTAGAAAAAAAGGAGCCGAAACCCCTTTAGCTATAAGGAAAACATCGTTTTCTCGTGTCAATCTCTAGTCAAATAATTACCATTTAAATAATTCATTGACTATATTATAAGAATCACTCTAGCTGAAAATAATAAAGCAGACCCAAACTTCCAAAAGACAGATCTAAGTATAGGATTCCTATTTGCAATCCATACAAATGCCAAAAACTACCACTAACTAAAATAAAAATCGATGTCTCAGCAATGAGGCGATGCCATTTTTTAAAAGCATGTGGAGATTTTGGTGCCATATATCGCGCCCAAAATAAGATTAATAGAACTGCTAGAAGAAAAAATAGGAATTTTTTTAGCCAAGAAATTTGTGTCACAGACACGGAGAAAAGACCAAGGATTGCCACAGCCTCAACCAAAAAGCGCAGTCCTTCAATCAATCGCATCATGCTATCACCTTCTATAAATAGTCAAATTAACAGTTCCAAATATTCCTTAAGAATTACCCATTAAAGCTTTCAGTCAATTGAGGTACCACTTGTTTCTTACGTGAAACGGCACCAGCAAGGAAAGCGTGGTTGTTTTCAAGTTTGAAGTTGAAAGCTGCTTCCACCTTGTCCATGTTTGATCCAAGAGCAAGGATTTCTGAGTTTGAGTTGACGATGTCTGTAATCATCAAAACAAAATCTGAGTAGCCATTTGCTGCATTAGCTGCTTGCATTGCTGCTTCGATTTCAGCTTGGCGTTCCAAGACTTCAGCAATATCAACAGTATTGACTTGGGCAACACGAACCTTATTTCCATTGAGTTCAAAGGTCTTAGCATCGATGTCAATCAATTCCTCAGCAGATTTGCTTGCCAAGTTCGTACCAGCCTTGAGCATAGCAAGACCGTACTCTTCCAAGTTGACACCAGCTAATTCAGCCAATTCAGGAGCAATGACTTTGTCAGATGGGTGAGTTGTTGGTGATTTCAAAAGAAGAGTATCTGAAATCAAACCTGAAAGCATCAAACCTGCGATTTCTTTAGGAACAGCTACACCGTGTTCTTTGAACATGCGGTAAACGATTGAAGACGCAGATCCAACTGGTTCCAAACGCATGTAGAGTGGGCTTGCAGTTTCAAAGTTAGCTACACGGTGGTGGTCTACAACACCGTAAACTTCTACTTCAGCGATATCTGATACAGACTGTTGGAATTCATTGTGGTCCGTTAAGATAACTTGCTCTACACCTTCTGCTTTAGCTGATGTGATGACGCGTGGTGCTTCAACACCAAAATAGTTCAATACATAGGCTGTTTCTTCGTTTGGTGTTCCAAGTGCTACTGCTTCTGTGTCCAATCCATAAGCCTCTTTTGCAAGATAAGCAAAGGCTACAGATGACCCGATGGCATCTGAGTCTGGATTTTGGTGACCAAATACTAGAATCTTAGACATGATAATACCTCTTTAAATTTATTCATCTTATTTTAGCACTTTTTTCCTCTTTTGACAAAAGTAAGAGGAGTCAAAGGACTCCTCGTTAGACATCAATATGATTGACTAGATTTTTCTCTTGATTTTCGGATAAAAATCGTTCTTTCTGTAGACGTTTCTTGCGTTTGAGGAGAGCTTCAGCAGACATGGCTTCTTCCTTAGTGGCAAAACCCTCTACATAGATAAGTTTGACTGGTAATCGAGCTCGGGTATACTTGGCTCCCTTACCACTATTATGAACGGCAAGGCGCCTCTTCACATCCGTTGTATAGCCCGTATAGTAAGAACCGTCGCGGCACTCCACCACGTACATATATGCCTTATGATCCATAGTAAATCTCTTGAATTTCTGGTGTATAGGAACCATCATCATTGTGAACGATGAGAGGTGGCAAGACCTTAAAGCCACTGGTCGATCCATCCTTGATAGCTTCGATTAAGAGCATATTGGCCTCCTTCTCACGTTTAGGATAGACAAATTGCAGGCGCTTGGGGGCCAAATTATGGCGTTGAAGCATGTCTAGAATATCCAAAAGTCGATCTGGACGATGAACCATGGCCAAACGGCCATTAGACTTGAGAATACTCTGAGCACTACGGCAAATTTCTTTCAGGTTAGTCGTAATTTCGTGTCTGGCCAGAAGGTAATGTTCACTCTCGTTCAGATTAGAATGCGGATCCACCTTAAAATAAGGCGGATTACACAAAATCATATCCACCTTACTTCCCTGAATGTGGGCAGGCATATTTTTCAAATCATCACAGATGACCTGCATCTGCTCTTCCAAGCCATTCAACTGAACCGAACGCTCTGCCATATCCGCCAAACGCTCCTGAATCTCCACAGATATTATCCGCGCCTGAGTACGTGAACTAGCAAAAAGTCCCACTGCACCATTTCCAGCACAAAAGTCCACAATTAACCCCCGTTTAGGGAAGCGAGGAAAGCGTGATAAAAGAACACTATCCACCGAATAGCTAAACACCTCTCTATTTTGAATGATCTTGATATCTGTTGAAAAGAGCTGATTGATTCGCTCTCCTGGTTTTAACAACTGTTCTTCTTTCATACTTTTATTATAACAAATTATGTTAATATTACAAATGATTTGGATAATCGTATTTATGGTTTCTTCTTTAAATGCTCAAGTGCCTCACGCGTCCAAACAGGCATCATTCGTCCAAGTGGTGCAAAACCGTGCTTGATACGATCATTTGAAAAACGTCTCCGTCTTGGCAATTGATGTTTCTCCTCTTCCAAAGTACGGATAGAAAGACTAGCCTTCCCAGTGTATTCGTCAAAATCCACCACCTGTACTTGAACCTCATCACCAATTTTTAAAATATCATAGATATTCTCAATAAATCCCGTTCGGATTTCCGAGATGTGAATCAGCCCTGTCACCCCTGTCTCTAACTCGACAAAGGCACCATAGGGCTGAATTCCCGTAATACGCCCAGTTAGCTTATCACCAATTTTCATTCTAGTCCTCAATTTCAATCGTTTCAATTACTACATCTTTAACTGGCTTGTCCATTGCACCTGTCTCAACAGCTGCAATGGCATCCAAGACCGCAAACGATTCTGCGTCCACCAATTGCCCAAAAACAGTATGGCGACGGTCAAGGTGAGGAGTTCCACCTTGTTCTGCATAAATCTCAGCAATTGGTTCAGGCCAGCCACCACGCGCAATCTCTTTCTTAGAGTACGGCAAATGTTGGTTTTGCACGATAAAGAACTGGCTACCATTGGTATTTGGACCCGCATTGGCCATAGAAAGGGCGCCACGGATATTATAAAGTTCTTCAGAAAATTCATCTTCAAAAGCTTGTCCATAAATTGACTCACCACCCATACCAGTACCAGTTGGGTCTCCACCTTGGATCATAAAGTCCTTGATAATACGGTGGAAAATCACACCATCATAGTAACCGTCTTTTGACAGAGCAACAAAGTTGGCTACTGTTTTAGGAGCATGTTCAGGGAAGAGCTTGATACGCAAGTCTCCGTGATTTGTCTTAATGGTCGCAAGAGGACCTTCTACTGTTTCAATTTCTACTTGTGGGAAATGCAATTCTTTTTCTACCATACCAAATCCTTCTAAGGCATCAAAAATACCATCTTCTTCTACTGTTTTTGTAATATAATCTGCTTTTTCTTTGATTTTTTCATGGGAAACTCCCATAGCAATACTGATTCCAGCATAATCAAAGAGTTCCAAGTCATTGAGCCCATCTCCAAAGACCATAACATTTTCTGGTTTCAAGCCTAGATATTCTACAACCTTGGCAACACCAGTTGCTTTGGATCCTGAAATCGGTACGATATCAGATGAATGTTCATGCCAACGCACCATGCGAAGTTTACCAGAGAGACTATCTGGTAACCGCAAGTCATCCCCTCTATCTTCAAAGGTCCACATCTGGTAAATATCTGCTTTTTCATGGAAGTTAGGATCCACATCCAAGTTTGGATAAATCGGGTCAATAGCCTCACTGATCAGTTCTGTTCGAGTAGAAAGTTTGGCGTCATGACTGCCAACCAAGCCATACTCAATTCCCTCTTCCTTCGTCCAAGAGACATACTCCTCAACATCTGACTTGTCAATCTGATGCTGATAAATCACCTTCCCTTTTTTATCTTCTATATAGCCCCCATTTAGGGTTACAAAAAAGTCAGGTTTGAGCTCACGAATCTCTGAAACAACACCGAAAATACCACGACCAGAGGCAATTCCTGTTAAAATTCCTTTCTCACGTAACTGTTTAAAGACAGTGGGAATTGTAGCTGGAATAAAACCTGTCTTTGACGTACGTAAGGTATCATCAATATCAAAAAAGATGATTTTAATCTTCTTTGCCTTGTATTTTAATTTCGCATCCATCTCTCTACCTCTTTTCCATCACTCTTTCCATTATACCATAAAGCTGATGAAATTCCTTTTTTGAAAAAAGATGAAAATCCTATCAAAAAGAGAGCTAGTAAAACTAGCCCTCCCTTTTCATCCTAGAACATCTCTAGAGCAATCATGGTAATCATCGTTGCATCATAGTAGTTGTCCAAAGGTAAATCTTGTGTGAAAATGTATTTATTTTGCTGAAGAAGTTTCAGATAACCTTCTCCCTTGTCAGATGCATAGGTAATCGGTGCCAAGAAACTACCTGCCTGGTATTGATTGAGGGCCGTTCCGTTCAAGTCATAACCAGCATAAATGCGTTGCTCTTTCATAAAGAAATCCATCATCTTTTGAACGAGTTTTTGGCTTCTTTCATCCTGACTCTGTGACAAGTGATATGGCAAACGACAAGCGTTATAAGAGTACGCCCCATCGTATTGAGATTCGATAGTGTTGGCATCAACAAGACGTGCCCCAGACTTCTCAGCCCAGATAAAGTCTGGCAAGAGACCCGTATCAGATTGAGAACTGATTTGCTCTAGTTGGCCAAGCATCTTATCCTTAATGTCTAACCACTGTTTATTTCCAGTCAGGTCATAAAAAGATTGGAAATAGTGAGGTAAGGTGTCAGACGTACGCATCAAGTAATAATAATCGGAATTCTTATTTGCCCAGTTCCCTACTGTTAAAACACCTGTCTCTTTATTGTAATTGTATCGAAGAATATCTTCTAAGATTTTTTTAGCCTGTTCTTGGTATTCCTGTGCTTTATCTGGCCACTGCTTAGAAGCTTCAATCAAGGAATAAGCAATGTAGAGATCTCCATCAGTTGCATTTTGCTTTTTGACCGTTTCACTACCATTTTTGATCACTTGTTTCCAAGACATTAACTGCGTTCCCTCTATGCGATGATTTTGATAATAGCGATAAAGGCTATCAAAATCTGCTTGTGTTGCTTGTCCTTTTTGGGCTGCTAAAACCGTTATGAGCATGCCGTAACTTTGAGCTTCTGATAGAACTGTCGTTTCCTCAGAATCATTCGTCGTACGAACATAAGACTGATCGCCTTTTGTAACAAGGAACTGTTGACTCCATTGACTGTAAATTCGATTACGCATCTCGATTTTAGTCCTTCCTCTTGCCAAAAACAAAGTTAAACAAAAGATAGATAGGATGAGCACAAACCAGACATATTTTAATTTATTTGTTTTCATAGAACCTCCTATCCTGCAAACCGTTTGGTTTTAACCCACTTGGTTTCTTTCCGTCGAAGTACCTTATCCAGTATAATAGATGAGATAGAATCAACCGATACGATAATAAAGATCTGAGAATAACTAAAATAAGATGCCAAGGCCAACCAGATTTGTTTAGTCGTCGCTTGTCCAAATTGACTTGCTAATGCTGTCATAATTTGCATCAAATACAGACCAATCATAAGTATCCAGTTGAAGAGCATAAGCTGGGCGATGTAGATATTGTCCGCATCAAAAGCGAATGGAACTCTGACATCTGGTAAGAAAAGATTAAGGCAGATCGCTAGCACATTCGCTAGGAAAATTAAATCTGAGAGAACAATGGCAAAGTTAAACCAAAAGAAGACACAAGAATAATTAAATACTTCTAGTTTGACACGCCAGTTTCCTCTGCTAAATAAATGCCTAAAGTTTGAGAGAACAACTTCATAATTTCCTTTCGCCCACCGTTTACGCTGCATATAGTAACTCTTTAAAGTCTCAGGTTCTTGTTGGAAAGCCTCTGAATTATAGGCAAGGGCAATCAATTTACCACTCTGCATGATTTTGAAGGAAATATCGGTATCCTCGGTCAAGGCACCATTTTTCCAACCACCGATACTCTTTACAAAGTCGGTTTGAATGAGAAAGTTGGTTCCTGGGATACGCCCAATTTTAAAGAGATGCCACATCCCAACGTGGTGCACCCGCTGAGTAACAACGATTTCTTGGTTGATACAACGTGTCAAGAAATTTTGATTGGCATTTCGAGTCTTGTTGCGACCGAAAGATGCCACGTGACGTTCTGGATCCTTCATCACTTCTTTTACAAGGAAATAAAGAGCGTTCTTTTCAGGCATGGCATCCGCATCATAAACACAGATATATTCGCCTGTTGCCATCTCCAAAGCATCGTTTAGAACGCCCGCTTTTCCTCCCGTACCAGTACGGTCGATAATAGTCAGATTTCTTCCTGCATATTCGGGCATGGCTTGTACAGACAAACACTCTGCATAGGTATTGTCCGAACAGTTATCCGCAAACAAGAGCAACTCCACACGGTCGTGAGGATAATTCATATCCAAGATAGCTTTTGTCGTCTGTGCAATAACCACATCCTCATTATGAGCAGGTACGACAATGGTAACCTTCGGATAATAAGGAAGTGGCGAAGTATCTACACGAAAATCACTGTGTTTAAACCAAAAGTGTACTGCCGAAAAGAGAATTACCAAGCCCCAAGCTAGAGAAATCCAAATTGTAAGCAAGGTAAAAATCATCAGTATTTGACTAATCATGTTTCACCGCCTTAAAATTCTTATTCACCCGATAGTAAAGAATATTATATGCAATAAATAGTATGGCAAAACAAATTCCAAAAAAGAAACTCACTCCCAAAGCAATTCTGAAAAATAGGTCTGTTAGAGTCATTTCCCCTCCTAATATTCTACAATTATATCCGTCTCTAATTGACGTTTCAAATAGCTCGCTAAATCAGAGTAATTTTGATACTTACTTTTATTTTGCGAGTCAACCACTAAGTAACCTAATTGAAATTGAATCTCTTGCATTCCATTTTTCCCATGGAAAAGCAAAGCCTCTAGATCCTTCACTATATTATTCAAACAAAATTCCTGTAAAGAAATCCGACTATCATTAGATAATATAATAAAATTCCCCTCCGAAAGATAGTAAAGTTTATCATTGTAACTTAGTTTTTGAGCAATTATTTCTTGAATACGAACTAACATGCGATTATATTCTCTTGGATTTATCTGAAAAAATAGGTCCTCATGCGACCAATGAATTAGTACTGACTGTAGCACAAATTCACTTTGTTTATTTACCATAGAATGATAATCTGATTTGGCATCATCTTCTTGATCCTGAACCTTTGAAGCCATTTTTAATAAATAATGTCGAACCTTCATTAGAATAGCAAGCAATGTTGGAAAACTGATTAATAAAAGCAGAACTGAAGAATTAGGGATGAAAACTACACCTGCTATTAAAACAATGACTCCCAATCCAAAAGATAAGATAAGTGTCCAAGCAAGGAGTAAATCAGATAAAACTAAAACCGAAAATAAGGCTAAGGCAAAAAACAATAGTTGCTCTAAAATAATAGTTCGAGCATAGAAAAAGCAAAGTACCAACAAAAGAAGCTCACATCCAAGCAAAGTCAGAAACCAGTTTCTAAATCTATACCAATTTTTCATTTTGTCCTAGCTCCTTCTTGAAACTCTGATGCAGATTCAGCAAAACCAAAATAATGTTTAATAGTTTGTACAATTCTTTCTGATGCATTTCCATCTCCATTAGGATTTGGTGCCTGAGACATTTGTCCATAAAGAGTTTCATCTGTTAAGAGTGCTGTCATCGCTTCTTTCACACTTACTGGATCCGTACCAACTAGCTTCAAAGTACCCGCACGTACTCCTTCTGGACGTTCCGTCGTGTCACGAAGGACAAGGACAGGTTTGCCGAGAGAAGGCGCCTCTTCTTGAACTCCGCCAGAGTCAGTCATGATAAAATAGCTTCTTGAAGCCAAATTATGAAAATCAAGTACATCTAGAGGTTCAATCAAGTGAATACGATTGTGCCCAGCTAAGATATCTTTTGCTGCTTCTTGAACGACAGGGCTAAGGTGAACAGGATAGACAACTTCAATTTCCTGATGAAGATCGACCATCTCACGTAAAGCTGTAAAGACATTTCTCATTGGTTGACCTTGATTTTCACGACGGTGCATGGTTACCAATACAAGTTTCTTATCTGGGTCCAATTGATCCAGAACTTTATGATAGTAATCCGATTGAACGGTTAGTTTCAAGGCATCAATGGCTGTATTTCCCGTAATGACAATAGCAGACTCAGGGTGATTTTCCTTGAGGAGATTTTCTTTACTCTCACTAGTTGGAGCAAAATAAAGATCCGCTAGGTTATCAGTCATCTGACGATTCATTTCTTCTGGGAAAGGAGAATACTTATCAAAGGTCCTTAGACCAGCTTCAACGTGGCCGATACGTACCTGATTATAGAAAGCAACTAAACTTGCTGCAAAAGTTGTTGTTGTATCTCCATGAACAAGAATTATATCTGGAAGTTCTTGCTTAACAACTGGATCAAACTTTTCTAAAATTTTTCCAGTAATATCTAAGAGAGATTGATTCTTCCCCATAATATCCAGGTCATAATGTGGCTCGATGCGAAACGTTTCAAGAACTTGGTCCAGCATTTGACGATGCTGAGCTGTCACAACTGTTATCGTCTCAATACTGTCACTATGTTTTTGCAATTCCAACACTAAAGGGGCCATTTTAATCGCTTCCGGTCGTGTCCCAAAAACAACCATCACTTTCAGTTTTTTCATTATAGTATCCTTTTGTTACAATAATATTTGATACATGATATTAATCACTATATCCAATTATTCCTCAAATCAATTAATTTGAGCATCATAATTATATTACCGCCTATTAATCTAAATGTCAATTTATTATTAAAGTATACTATTGCATTTAATTTAATTTTAACAATTTGTAACCTTTTTGTAACAATGTTATTTACAACCTCCAAAAAGCCTTATTTTAGGAAATTTTAAGACTTTTCAAAGAATCCGTATTTTAAAAAAACTAAACCTTATATGTTTTTTTCAATATTTATTTTTGTATCGAAATTTCAAACAATTATATTCTACCACTTTGAGGAATAGAGCAAGCTCATTCAAACAAAAAAATCCCTTTTTCGAATGAAAAAGGGACTGTGATTGTTTGCTATATTTAAAATTTAAACCTTATAAAATCTGTCTTAAAACAAATTTTTCGACAGATACAAGACTAATTCTCCGATATCTTCACAAACCGCATTCATGGCCGTTTGATGGTTCTGATACCAAACACCCGTCCCATCTGGAATATAGCCTCGTTTGATGTACAATCTCTGGGCAGGTCCATACCCTGAATGGAGCCCAACACCAAGGGTCACCTTATCCGATATGAGCCCAACTCGTTTTTCTGCTTCTTCCAGCAAGAGATTTCCAATACCTTGATTTTGAAAGGGCTCAAAGACATTGAAATCTGAAAGTTCTGGAGCCATTCCATCAAAGGGACCCTGCTTAGCATCGGGTAAAATCGTAATGTAACCCGCTACAGTACCCTCAACCTCTGCAACTAAAACTTCTCTCTCCCCACTTTCTTGTTCAAGAAAATATCTAGCCAAAATTTCTTCTCTACCCGGCCAACCTTGGCTGATAAATCCTCGAGATAGATCTTTAATGTCAGATTCTTGCATTTTTCTAATTGAACATGTCGTCTTCATAAGTTGCTCCTTTATAGCTTTCTCCTACCATTATAGCACGATAATAAAGATTAAAAGAAAAAACCTAGTAAGACAAAAGAATCTTACTAGGTCAACAGGGAATCCTTTCTAACAAAATCCTATAAAAATCTGAAAAAGAGGTCCACCCAGACTGAACTCGCCTTCTCATTTCCATGCTCGTGAAAAAAAGACCCGTCGGGGTCTTATTCGCTTTCTTATTTCCGAGCTCATGAAAAAGAGGTCCACTGGACCTCAACTCGCTCTCTCATTTCAAGGCTCGTGAAAAAAAGACCCGTAAGAGTCTGAAAAAGAGGTCCCCCGGACCTCTTTTTTAATCTTCGTTTACGAAAGGCATCAAAGCCATTACGCGAGCGCGTTTGATAGCTGTTGTTACTTTACGTTGGTTTTTAGCTGAAGTTCCTGTTACACGACGAGGAAGGATTTTCCCACGTTCTGAAACGAAACGGCTAAGAAGCTCAGTATCTTTGTAATCAACATATTCAATTTTGTTTGCTGCGATGTAATCAACTTTTTTACGGCGTTTGAATCCGCCACGACGTTGTTGAGCCATGTTTTTTCTCCTTTATAGTATTAATTGTCCATTAGAATGGTAAATCATCATCTGAAATGTCCAATGGATTGGTTGCTGCAAATGGATTTTCAGAACGTGAAAAGTCTGGTACTGGGTTTGCAGGTGCTGATTGGCCAGCAGTTGGTGCAGAATAAGCTCCACCTGAATGTCCTTCGCGCACTCCGCGGCTTTCCAACATTTGGAAATTCTCAGCCACGACTTCTGTTACGTAGACACGTTGTCCTTGCTGGTTATCGTAACTACGAGTCTGGATACGGCCTGTGATCCCGATAAGAGAGCCTTTTTTAGCCCAGTTAGCAAGATTTTCAGCCTGTTGGCGCCACATAACGACATTGATGAAATCAGCCTCACGTTCGCCATTTTGACTCTTAAATGTACGGTTTACTGCAAGAGTAAAAGTCGCAACTGCTACATTTGATGGGGTATAACGCAACTCAGCGTCACGTGTCATACGCCCTACAAGTACAACATTGTTAATCATAATTTACCTTCTTACGCGTCAAGTTTGACGATCATGTGACGAAGAATGTCAGCGTTGATTTTTGAAAGACGGTCAAACTCTTTAAGAGCTGCGTCGTCGTTTGCTTCAACGTTAACGATGTGGTAAAGTCCTTCACGGAAATCTTGGATTTCGTATGCAAGACGACGTTTTTCCCAGTCTTTTGATTCAACAACAGTTGCACCGTTGTCAGTCAAGATAGAGTCAAAACGTGCTACCAAAGCGTTTTTCGCTTCTTCTTCAATGTTTGGACGAATGATATAAAGAATTTCGTATTTAGCCATTGATATGTTCCTCCTTTTGGTCTAATGACCCCCAGTCTTTGCAAGGGGTAAGTGAGGTTCGCTCACAATAAACCATTATACTAGAAAAACTGATAGATAGCAAGTAAAAAAGATAAAAGTGAAAAAATAACTTTATTACTTAGAAATAACATCCTCTTCCAGTTTCAAAGCTCCAGCCATCTCTTTCAAAATGAAAAATAGCAAAAAGCTGGCTAGTACTAAAATGAGCCCTAAGTAAAGGAAGGCTACTACAAATCCTAGATAATCAATCAACCATCCCGTCAGAGGAAAAATGATAATCATGCTTAGGCTGAACATCATAGAGTAGACACTTAGCATGGTTGCCCGTACCTCACTTGGGAGTCGCTTTTGTAAATCATTATCAAAAATCGGCTGAAAGAGAGCATATAAGGCGTTACTGATCAAATAAACCAAAATATAAATCAGCGGCGTACCAAAGTAGGAAAGCAAATAAGTTCCTCCCGTCAAGAGTACAAGAATGGGAAAGAGTTTTAAGGCTGAATACTTCTTTCCAATCTTACTTGCTAGATAAACTGCCCAGATATTCAAAACACTGCCCATCAACATGACCATCGAAATCTGCCACCCTTCTAAGTCAGGAAGTTGATTTTGATAGTAAAAATAAAACATGCACATCAGTGTCCCGATGATTTGGGAAAGAATCATCCAACTAAAAAGACTGGGGTTTCTCCGCAACTCCTCTTTGACAGTCCAGATTATTTTTTTCATCGTCAAACGCTCAGATTTTTGCGCTTTAACACTAGGCTCTTTTAGCATCCAAGTTAGGAAAAGAACGATTATAGAAGTAACAATCATGATATAGTAGGTCAAGTGCAATTGACCATGGACAAAAAATCCCGCTAAAACGGTCCCCAAAGACCGAGTCCCTTCTGCGACTCCTGACATAAAACTGGAGATAGACAAGTAGCGCTCTTTTAATCCAGCCTCCACAGCCGAATCATAAACCATGGCTGCACTCGTCCCCGAATCAAAATTATAAGACAAGGCACTCACCACCATAGCGAGTGCGTAAATCCAAAAATTACCTTGCCCTGCTAACATGAGAATAGACGAGGCAATCCCAGCTATTCGACTTAAATATAGATTGGTTTTATAGGAATAGCGGTCAGCTAACATTCCTGAGGGAATTTCACAGATGACACTGGTGGCATGAAAAATACTTTCCAATAAGCCAATCTGCCAAAGCGACATCCCGTTTTGACTGAGAAATAGAATCCAAAAGCTGGTAATGCCCAGAAAGGCAAAAAATTCCACACCAGCCATGAGACCGATATTCTTCCGGTAATTTCGTTTAAACATAGTTTCTCCTTTAACAAGTGTATTTGTATCTTTGTGTTTGTCACTTGTTAAGCTGTGCTTTACATGTTCTCCACCTCTTCTTTCTTCTACTTTGAAAAAACGCCCTAAGGGCGTTTGGATTCATTTTATGGTTTGATACGATGCAACATACGTGGGAATGGAATGGCTTCACGGATGTGTTTGGTTCCAGCTGCGAAGGTTACCATACGCTCGATACCGATACCAAATCCTCCGTGTGGAACTGTACCGTATTTACGAAGGTCAAGATAGAATTCATACTCTGTACGATCCATACCAAGTTCATCCATCTTAGCGACAAGGGCATCGTAGTCTTCCTCACGCATAGAACCACCGATGATTTCTCCATATCCTTCTGGTGCAAGCAAGTCTGCACAAAGTACGCGTTCTGGATTTCCAGGAACTGGTTTCATGTAGAAGGCCTTGATAGCTGCTGGGTAGTTCATGACAAATGTTGGCACACCAAAGTGGTTTGAAATCCATGTTTCGTGTGGTGAACCAAAGTCATCGCCATGTTCCAAATGCTCGTAGTCAGCATCTTCATCGTTTTCATGCTCTTGCAAGAGGTCAATGGCTTGATCGTAAGTGATGCGTTTGAATGGCTCTGCAATGTAGCGTTTCAAGAGCTCTGTATCACGTTCCAAGGTTTCCAAGGCTTGAGGTGCACGATCCAAAACGCCCTGAAGAAGGGCTTTTACGTAAGCTTCTTGCAAGTCAAGTGACTCATCGTGTGTCAAGTAAGAGTACTCTGCGTCCATCATCCAGAACTCAGTCAAGTGACGGCGCGTTTTTGATTTTTCAGCACGGAATACTGGACCAAAGTCAAAGACACGACCAAGAGCCATAGCCCCTGCTTCTAGGTAAAGCTGACCTGATTGGCTCAAGTAGGCTGGTGTTCCAAAGTAGTCTGTTTCAAAGAGTTCTGTTGAATCTTCTGCTGCATTTCCTGAAAGGATTGGGCTATCAAACTTCATGAAGCCGTTCTTGTCGAAAAACTCATAAGTCGCATAGATAATCGCGTTACGGATTTGCATAACCGCTACTTGCTTACGAGAACGGAGCCACAAGTGACGGTTGTCCATCAAGAAGTCTGTGCCGTGTTCTTTTGGAGTGATTGGGTAGTCTTGAGATTCACCGATCACTTCGATGTCTGTGATATCGAGCTCATAGCCAAACTTAGAACGCTCATCTTCTTTGACAATTCCTGTCACATAAACAGAAGTTTCTTGGCTTAGGCGTTTAATTGTATCAAACTTCTCTAGTCCCACTTCCTCACCGAACTTTTCAATAAAGTTTGGTTTAAAGGCTACACCTTGGAAGAAGGCTGTTCCATCACGCAATTGCAAGAAGGCAATTTTCCCTTTTCCAGATTTGTTGGCAACCCAGGCTCCGATGGTCACTTCTTGACCAACGTAGTCTTTTACATCGATAATTGTTACACGTTTTGTCATAATCTATCTTCCTTTTTTCGTTTAACTTGTCCGAAGACATCATTACCCACTATTTTACCATAAATAGACTGCGATAGCTAGGTTCTACTAGAGAAAAATCGCGAGATTTTCGTTACAAAAAATCTTCGCTGAAAAGGCGAAGATTCTAAGTTTTATTTTTCCATAAATTGATGCAAACGGCGAATAGCTTCTTTTAATGTATCCAAGTCTGTGGCATAGCTGAGACGAACATTTTCTGGTGTTCCAAATCCAGCTCCTGTAATCAAGGCAAGACCGACTTCTTCGAGAATAGCCGTTGTAAACTCTGTCACATCAGTATAACCCTTCATCTCCATCGCTTTTTTAACATTTGGGAAAAGATAGAAGGCTCCTTGGGGCTTGACAACTTCAAATCCTGGCACTTGGCACAAGAGTGGATAAATGGTATTCAAACGTTCTTCAAAGGCTTGGCGCATGGTTTCAACAGAGTCTTGCGGTCCAGTCAGCGCCTCAATCGTTGCATACTGAGATACTGCTGTCAGATTTGAAGTCGTTTGTCCTGTCAATTTGCTCATGGCAGCAATAATTTCAGGATTTCCCACAGCATAACCTACCCGCCAACCAGTCATGGCATAGGCCTTAGATACACCGTTAATCACAATAGTTTGCTTGCGAATGGCTTCTGACAGACTAGAAATTGGAACAAATTCGTTCCCGTTATAAACCAGACGACCGTAAATATCATCTGCTAGGATAAGGACATCATGTTCAACAGCCCAATTTCCGATAGCCAAAAGTTCCTCGCGAGAGTAGATCATACCGGTCGGATTCGATGGTGAATTGAGAACCAAGACCTTGGTCTTATCTGTTCGCGCTGCTTCTAGCTGCTCTACTGTTACTTTAAAGTGATTGTCTTCCTTGGCCTGGACAAAGACTGGCACACCTTCTGCCATCTTGACCTGGTCTCCATAGCTGACCCAGTATGGTGTAGGAATGATGACCTCATCACCTGGATTGACCACAGCCATAAAGAAGGTGTAGAGAGAGAACTTAGCACCAGTGGCAAAGGTAACCTCGTTGGCTGCAACAGAATACCCATAATAGCGTTCAAAATAGGTATTAACCGCCGCTTTTAACTCTGGTAGGCCTGAAGCAACTGTATAAAAGGAAGCTCGTCCATCCCGAATCGCTTCTATCGCTGCATCCTGAATGTTTTCAGGAGTATGAAAATCAGGCTGTCCCAAGGTTAAGAAAAGAACATCCTTTCCCTGAGCTTTTAATGCTTTGGCTCTTGCATCACTGGCTAGAGTGACGCTTTCTTCCATTTCTAGTACACGTTTGGATAGTTTCATATGCCCTCCTTATTGGATCACTGCTCCTGTTTCAAAGTCAACCAGATAGTACTGGTTTCCTGACTTAACTTCCCAAATCGGCTTGTCCTGATAACGACCAAAGGTGATCTTGTCAATGTCGCTAGCTCCTTTTTCCCTCGAAATCGTCGCTGCCTTGTCTTGAGAAATCCCCTTATCAAGCTGATAGACATAAATCTTGTGGTCATTCTTTTCAATCAGTACGGCAATGGCCTCTTGCTTTTTATTATGTCCTAAAACGCTGTAATAACCTTCTAGTCCATTATAAAAATCAACCTGATCTGCCTGTTCCAATTCTGCATACTGCTTGGCTAGTTTTTCTCCCTCAACTCTAGCATCTTGATAGGGTTTCATGCTGAGTGATATCAGATAAAGGAAGGAAGTGGTCATGACTAGTACTACCAGAGCAATGCCGATTCCATAC
Organism: Streptococcus oralis; assembly: GCF_022749195.1. Lineage (NCBI taxonomy): Bacteria > Bacillati > Bacillota > Bacilli > Lactobacillales > Streptococcaceae > Streptococcus > Streptococcus oralis. The sequence goes on along the minus strand of NZ_CP094226.1, from coordinate 573,423 downwards.
TGTAAAAGTAGCTTGTTTTTTGCTTTTTTCTGTCTTAGTTTCACTCGTCTATTTTACCATCTCTCCTTCTTTATTACAAGTGAAGACAGGAACATTCTAAGATTCTTTTCCTATAAAATGTAAGTTCTTGTTTTTCTCTCTCATTATTGATAAAATAGCCTTATGAAACAATATTTGAAAGAGAAAATTTCCGATAATCAATTAGACTTAAAAACGGCTATCGTCCTCAACAAAGCCATACGAACTTTTAAACCATATGAAGCCAATGCTGCCAAAGAACACGGATTAACCCCTACTCAATTTTCCGTTCTGGAGACCCTCTATAGCAAGGGGGAACTACGCATTCAGGACTTGATTGAAAAAATGCTAGCCACTTCTGGAAACATGACTGTTGTCATTCGAAATATGGTTCGAGATGGATGGATTTCTAGAACTTGCGACCCCAAGGATCGTCGCTCCTTTTTCCTGAAATTAACACCTGCAGGACGCAGAAAAATCGAAGAGGTTCTTCCTGACCATATCGATTCGATCGTAGAAGCACTCAGCATCTTGGAAGATGGCGAAAAGGAAGACTTAATCCAGATTTTAAAAAAATTTAAAAATTTGTGAGCAAAATTATTGCTAATTAGTATCATTTGTTGTAACATGGATGGTAACAAAAGAGTTCGCTCTTTGAATTTTAAACTAAAGGAGACATATCATGTCTAAAAAAGTATTATTTATCGTCGGTTCACTTCGCCAAGGTTCTTTCAACCACCAAATGGCCCTCGAAGCTGAAAAAGCACTTTCTGGAAAAGCAGAAGTTAGCTATCTTGATTACTCAGCTGTTCCTCTCTTCAGCCAAGATTTGGAAGTTCCAACTCATCCAGCTGTAGCTGCTGCTCGTGAAGCAGTCCTTGCTGCTGATGCAATCTGGATCTTCTCTCCAGTCTACAACTTCTCTATCCCTGGAACAGTGAAAAACTTGCTTGACTGGCTCTCTCGCGCCATTGACTTGTCTGATACACGTGGTGCTTCTGCCCTCCAAGACAAGTTTGTTACTGTCTCATCTGTAGCCAATGCCGGTCACGAGCAACTCTTTGCTATTTACAAAGACCTCTTGCCATTTATCCGTACACAAGTCGTTGGTGACTTTACAGCTGCTCGCGTCAATGACTCTGCTTGGGCTGACGGAAAATTGGTGTTAGAAGAAGCAACTGCTTCATCACTTGCAAAACAAGCTGACGACCTTCTTGCAGCCATCAACTAATCTAGCAAAAACCAGCTCGAATGAGCTGGTTTTATGCTTGTTTCACAAAGACGAGTTCTAAATCACTTGATAAATCAGGTCGGTAGTCAAAGCCGGCAAAGCAGAGCTTGCGAGCTTGTTCGACTGTTTGAACTTGTCCTTCTATCAAGGCGCTCAAAAAGGCGCCACGTGCTTTTTTTGAAATAGTTGAGTGAATCTTCAGCTGACCTTCCTTATCCTCCATAAATTTGAAGGTCACCATCTTTTCTCTGATTTTCTTCGAAAATACAGTTTCAAACTCTGATGATAGGAGTGAGAATATCAAGTTCTCATCCTGTAGGGCCTCATCGTAAGCTGACTTCCAATGACTCTTTAAAGTCTTACCAGCAACTTTTAACTTCATCAAGAAATCCAAACGGTGAGGAGCCATTGGAGATATGGCAGGGACAACACCGTATAAAGCTGATGTTATTAAAACATGATTTTCAAGATAGGTTTGTTCAGCCTCGGTTAACCCATCTCGTTTGATGTGACGATACATGAGACCATCGAAAAGTTTCAAGGCTGGATAATGTTTAGCCCTGTGATCTTTTAAAGCTTGAATATGGCCGTACTCTTCTTCTGCTTTCTCAGCAGATACCTTGTAAAAAGTCTCTAATTCACTAGCTGAGTAATTCGCCAGTGAGTCAAGGACTGCCTGACTTTTTTCCCTCAAAGGGAGCGCTTCGATACAAGGATGGTCTGTGTTCATTTCTTTTGCTGTTGGGATTAAAATTTTCATATTGTTAGTGTAGCATATTTTTCAATCACGACCAAGAATTTCATCTTAAAAACCTCGGTTCACACCGAGGTTTCTCTGTTTATTTTGGCCATCCTAACCAGATAGCCACGAGAACAAGGGCTGTGCCAGCTAAGCTTGTTAAGATAGATAAGAATTTATCTTTTTTCTCCTTGAACTGAAAAAACCTATTTTTATACTCAATGAAAATCAAAGAGCAAACTAGGAAGCTAGCCGCAGGCTGTACTTGAGTACAGCAAGGCGACGCTGACGTAGTTTGAATTTGATTTTCGAAGAGTATTATTGTACTTTAAAGGTCTTGAGATAATTATCTTTTCCAACTTGACCTTCGAAGGTTTGGCCATTTTCGAGGTAAGGAAGGTCGTCTGACACTGAAGCCTTGACCTTATAAATCTTGCCATCAACTTTAAAGAAGTAGACGGTATCCCCCTTGATGACAGCTGATTTAAGATCTGAAACCACTCCCTTGATGTTTTCTACCGTTTCATTATCCAGCTCGAGGTCGTTTTTATTGGCATATTTGCTAAGGAGTTCATCTACCGTAGTTGCTACGATAACGTTTTGGTACTCCACGGCATCGACCAATGCATACTCCTTGACCAAGCCTGCATTGTCCTTCAAGCCCATGATATAGAGAGGCTTGTCATTGAGATTGACAAGAATAGGGAAGGTAGCCTTATAGGCCTTCTCTTGCACTGCTCCTTCTGCGGAAGCACGGGCTGATTCTTCGGTTGCTGAAGCTAGATTGTACTTGGTGATTTCACCAGTGCGCATATTTTCAAGGATAAATCCTAGATTACTTTCGTCAGCGTTTGCTGAAGTCACCCCCGTGTAGAGATAGATGTCATTTCCGATAGAAAGATAGTTATAGCCCTCAGTCGTTTGAGTAACATTTTTCTTAGAAATCAAGGCATTCCAGAAACCGTCTTTATACTTACCGTTGTAGTTGATTTGTTCGATGGTTTCTTCTGCTGGATAGACACGATCCACCCATTCTGGGACTTCATCCAAGCTGTATTCCTTGGTTTCTCCATTGGTGGCGTCTAAGATAATAACAGATGAAGGACGCGGGACTCCTAGACCAAACTGCTTTTGATAAACGGTTGCTACATAGAAGGGATTGCCTTCATCATCCACCTCAAAGGATGGCGTTTTAAAAATCTTGGTTGGGTACTTGATCCGAAGATGGCGTTTAACGTCACGGTTAAAATACTCAGAGTCTGAATACTTCATTGGCGTTTTTAAATCCACCAATTCCGCATTTCCTGTCACCATATCAACCTTGATATACTCACCAATTCCCTTGGACTGATTATTAAACCATTTGATCGGGTCGGCATACTCCAAAGGAGTCACCCGATAAGGTTTGCCATCAACCGTCAGCTGAGTATAGGTATCTGCTGCCACGTACTGGGAGACCTTATCCGTCAGAGATCCTAGATAACGGTCTCCAATCTTTTCTGCAGTGCTCCGATCTAGGATTGGAACCTTACTGGTATCACTCTTAGGAAAATCTTTAAAGTCTTTTTCTGTAATGGATACCACATTAGCATAATTTTTTGCTTGGAAAAAGCTAGAGGTTACTAGGCTTACCAGACCAGCAAGGGCAAAGATAAGTCCTGCGGCCAGCAACAATCCTCCACCTAATTTATTAAAATGAAATCCTTCTAGATTGAGATCTTTGGCAGCCTTGCCATGACGTACATGAACAGTTTTAAGGAGATTGGTATCCTTGCGGAAACTAAACAAAATCCCCATCACCACCAGATGCCCACAGAGAAAGAAGATGAATTCCCAACTAGTCAGATTGAAGGGTGGTAAAAAGATATACCAAGTCGTTGCGATAAAAACAAGTTCAAATAGTATGCGTTTCATCTGAATTCCTCCTAAATAATCCGTCCTTCCAAATGATCCAGTTCATGTTGGCAGATCTGAGCCGGAAAACCTGTTAACGTAATGGTCTGTTCCTGCCACTTGCTATCACGATAGGAAACCGTAATCGTTTCATAACGAGTTGTTGGTCGCACCCCAGTCAAAGACAAACAACCTTCCTCTGTCTCGTAAGGTCCTTTATAGGAAAGGAGAACGGGATTAAACATGACTATGGGAACCAAGCCAAGATTAAAGATAATCACGCGCTTCTGCACGCCAATCATATTGGCTGCCAGACCGACACAGGTCTCGCGATTAGCCAGCAGGGTATCCTGCAAATCCTTAGCCAGATAAAGGTCTTCCTGACTTGCAGATTTCGAGACCTGCGACAAGAATAAGACATCTCGGACAATTTTCTTTTCCATTCTCTTTCACTCCTTGCTACTTTACTTTATTATAGCACAAAAGAGGATAACTTCTAACCATTCTCCTCAAATGAAAAAAAAGCCATCCGAAGATGACTTTCTTTTTAAATCGCATTCTTATCAAGACCAAGTTTACGTTGAACAAACTTGACGATTTCTACGATAAGTATCATTGAGAAGCTTCCAGCTAGAACAATAGCCCATTGAGACAAGTCTAGTTTGGTTACGTGGAAGATACCTTCAAGCGGTTCTATGACGATGGTTGCCATAAGAAGAATGAAGGATACCAAGATTGACCAGTTGAAGGTTTTAGACTTGAATGGTCCAACTGTCAAGATGGATTGGTAAACAGACTTAACGTTGTAGGCATGGAAGAGCTGAATCAAACCGAGTGTTGCAAAGGCCATTGTAAGGGCATCTGCGTGAATAGCTTGGTTGTCTCCTACATGGACTGGATAGGCAAGAGCTAGACCATAAACGGTCAAGACCAGTGCCCCTTGGAGTACACCTTGATAGATGATAGAACTCAAGACACCACCTGAGAAGAAGCTAGACTTACGTCCACGTGGTTTGTGGGTCATAACACCTGGCTCAGCAGGTTCAACACCAAGAGCAATAGCTGGGAAGGTATCGGTTACCAAGTTGATCCACAAAAGATGAACTGGTTGCAAAACATCCCATCCAAAGAGGGTTGCTAGGAAAATGGTCAAAACTTCAGCCGTATTGGCAGAAAGAAGATATTGAATTGTCTTTTGAATGTTTGAGAAGACCTTACGTCCTTCTTCAACTGCGACGATAATAGTCGCAAAGTTATCATCCGCAAGAATCATATCAGAAGCTCCCTTAGAAACCTCTGTACCAGTGATTCCCATACCAATACCGATGTCGGCTGTTTTCAGAGCTGGAGCGTCATTAACACCGTCACCTGTCATAGCAACGACCTTACCTTGGTTTTGCCAAGCTTTCACGATACGAACCTTGTGTTCTGGAGATACACGCGCGTAGACAGAGTATTGACCAACGACTTTTTCAAATTCTTCATCAGAAAGTTCGTTAAGCTCAGCACCAGTCAAGACATGGTCTTCTGAGTCATTTTCATCGATGATTCCCAAACGTTTGGCAATGGCTTCCGCTGTGTCTTGGTGGTCACCAGTAATCATAATTGGACGGATTCCTGCTTCCTTAGCGACACAAACCGCTTCAGCTGCTTCGGCACGCTCAGGGTCAATCATCCCAATCAAACCAGTAAAGATCAAGTTGTTTTCCAGTTCTTCAGAAGTCAAGTTTTCTGGAATGCTATCAATAATCTTATAAGCACCTGCAAGGACACGCAAGGCTTGGTGAGCCATTTCAGAGTTGTTTGTGTGAATTAAGTCATTGACTTGATCATCAATCGGAGCGACATCTCCAGCTTTATCACGAGCAACACAACGTTTCAAGAGTTGATCTGGAGCCCCTTTGACTGCCACGAGGAATTTACCATCTGACAATGGATGAACCGTTGACATGAGTTTACGATCTGAGTCAAACGGCAATTCAGCTACACGAGGATATTTCTCTAAGAACCCTTTAACATCGTAGCCCTTGTCCAAAGCATACTGGATGAAGGCTGTTTCCGTTGGATCCCCAATCAGATTTCCTTCAGCATCAATCTTGGTATCGTTGGCCAAGACAACAGAACGAAGAAGCGGCATGTCCAAGCCAAGTTCAATCTCATCAGCTGAGTCATGTAGGACTGCGTCATAGAAGACTTTCTCGACTGTCATCTTGTTCATGGTAAGCGTACCAGTCTTATCAGAAGCGATGATTTCTGTTGAACCAAGTGTTTCGACTGCTGGCAACTTACGAACGATAGAGTTTCGTTTTGCCAAAACTTGAGTACCAAGGGCAAGAACGATGGTCACGATAGCAGGAAGTCCTTCTGGGATGGCTGCAACAGCAAGTGCAACAGAGGTCATCAACTCACCAAGTGGATTTTTTCCTTGAATGAAGACTCCAACTACAAAAGTAACAAGGGCAATAACCAAAATTGCATAGGTCAAAACCTTAGAAAGGTTGTTCAAGTTTTGTTTGAGTGGCGTGTCTGTCTCGTCAGCATCTTGGAGCATACCAGCGATATGACCCACTTCAGTGTACATACCTGTATTGACAACAACACCAAGACCACGACCATAAGTCACATTTGAGTTTTGGAAGGCCATATTGACACGGTCACCAATACCAGCATCTGTAGCGAGCTCGACGGTCAAGTCTTTTTCAACTGGAACAGACTCACCTGTCAAAGCTGCTTCTTCGATTTTAAGAGAATTAGCTTCTAGCAAACGTAGGTCTGCTGGTACGACGTCACCTGCTTCAAGAGCAACGATATCACCTGGTACCAATTCTTTTGAGTCAATCTCAGCCATATGCCCATCACGAATAACGCGTGCTGCTGGACTAGACATAGACTTGAGGGCTTCGATGGCTTCTTCTGCTTTTCCTTCTTGGTAAACACCAAAGGCTGCGTTGATGATAACAACTGCTAGAATAATGATGGCATCTGCAATATCTTCCCCACCAGAAGTTATGACGGACAAGATGGCTGCAGCCACCAAAATAATAATCATCAAATCCTTAAACTGTTCGATGAATTTAACCAAGAGAGATTTTTTCTCACCCTCTTCGAGTTCATTGCGCCCATATTCAGCTAGGCGTTTCTGCGCTTCGCTTGACGAAAGGCCTTGTTCAGTTGCTTCAACCGACTTCAAGACTTCTTCGGGACTTTGAGTATAAAACGCTTGGCGTTTTTGTTCTTTTGACATGTGTCTCCTCCTTGACATTGTGTGCAAAACAAGGTCTCTTTTAGTTTTATGACAAACAAAAAGAGACCTGTTAATCATAACAAGTCTCGCTGTTTAAGATAGTGCCGGAAAACATACTTTTCAGTATACAATTCGGAATGACGACACTATCACAGGTTTCTGCCAGCTACTCCCTTGAGTAGTACTATTATATCAAAATTTGAAAAGTTTTCAAGGGTTTAAATCAGATGAAACAAGACTAAATTTGAATTTTCCCTTGAAAACCAGTATAATGGTAGAATACTATATGACTAGAAAGGAAGCCCGATGAACCAATCCATGTCAAATCTCAAATTGGCAGAGCGCGGAGCCATTATCAGTATTTCAACCTACCTCCTCTTGTCTGCAGCAAAATTGGCAACTGGTCACCTCCTGCATTCTTCCAGTTTGGTGGCAGATGGTTTCAACAACGTATCCGATATTATCGGAAACGTTGCCCTCTTGATTGGGATTCGGATGGCCCGCCAACCTGCAGACCGTGACCATCGCTTTGGTCACTGGAAGATTGAAGATTTGGCTAGCTTGATTACTTCCATCATCATGTTCTATGTTGGTTTTGATGTGCTTCGGGACACCATTCAGAAAATCCTCAGTCGGGAACAAACACCCATTGATCCTCTGGGAGCGATTCTAGGAATCATTTCAGCAGCGGTCATGTTTGCTGTTTATCTCTATAACACACGCCTCAGTAAGAAATCCAAATCCAAGGCTCTCAAGGCAGCTGCTAAGGACAATCTTTCCGATGCTGTCACCTCGCTTGGGACTTCCATTGCTATCTTAGCCAGCAGTTTCAATTATCCAATCGTGGATAAATTAGTCGCTATCATTATCACTTTCTTTATCTTAAAGACAGCCTATGATATCTTTATCGAGTCTTCCTTTAGTCTTTCAGATGGTTTTGACGACCGTCTGCTAGAGGACTACCAAAAGGCCATCATGGAGATTCCAAAGATTAGTAAGGTCAAGTCCCAAAGAGGGCGTACCTACGGTAGCAATATCTACCTGGATATTACACTAGAAATGAATCCTGACTTGTCTGTTTATGAAAGTCATGAAATTGCGGACCAGGTCGAATCCATGCTGGAAGAGCGTTTTGGAGTCTTTGATACCGATGTCCATATCGAGCCTGCTCCCATACCTGAGGACGAGATTTTGGACAATGTCTATAAAAAACTTCTCATGCGTGAGCAATTGATTGACCAAGGAAATCAGCTAGAAGAACTCCTTGCTGAGGACTTTCTCTATATCCGTCAAGATGGAGAGCAGATGGATAAAGAGGCTTATAAGTCTGAAAAAGAACTTAGTGCTGCGATTAAGGATATTCAAATCACTTCCATCAGTCAGAAAACCAAACTCATCTGCTATGAGTTAGATGGTATCGTCCATACCAGTATCTGGCGTCGCCATGAAACTTGGCAAAATATCTTTCATCAGGAAACTAAAAAAGAAGACAAACAATGACCCTATCCAGTGGATAGGGCCTTTTTGATTATTCTACTTTAAGCAAAGACAGACTATGACGGCTTGGAAGATTTGCTTTTCGAAGCTTGTTTGGTCTGTTTTCTAGCTTGGCGATTTTGCTCGATGCGCCATTCTCTTTCATAGTACTTCATGGCCTCATAGACCCTTTCAGGAAGTCCTACATCTAGTAGAAAGATCGGGATGATCAAATCTGCTGACGGATAAAAAGGGAGAACCCTTCTCTTCAGCAGTGTTAGAAAGGATTGGGATTTCACATTTTCCTTGTTTTTAAAATAGACTTCAATACGATAAGAATCCCTATACTTCCCTCTAATCCGAGAGAAGGAAAAGTCCTCTACATCTGCCCAAGCATAGAAACGACTAAGTTTCTTTGGATTTTGTTTGTAGTAAAACCCCTCGACAGTACATTTCAAATATTCCTTATCAGAGCTTAACAGTCTGTATGTCTGATAAACGACTACTCCAGCACAAAAGAGGACAAGCAGTATTAATAACAGACTTATCGTATGAAGTTTAGTTCCCTTTTGCGAGTACGAATGGAGATAAGAGAGAGGCAGCAAGAAGAAAAGCACTGAAGCCAAGCCAAACAAGGTATTCCAAATGATTTTCTTGGGACTACGTTTAATGACTTTTTCTTCCATCATGCCAACTCACTAAGGTATTCATAACGTTCGTATTTTTCAAGGAGTTCTTCGTTTTTCTCGTCTAGCTCTTTTTGAAGAGTCGCTAGTTTGCCAAAGTCAGAGCCATTTGCCTGCATTGCTTCTTCAATAGCAGCAATACGATTTTCCAAGGTTTCAATATCGCCTTCAATGCTTGCCCACTCCTGCTTTTCTTGGTAGGTCATGCGTTTCTTGTCTTCACGTACCCTGACTACTTTTTCCTTTTCTGCCTTTTGCACTTGATTGGCCATCTCTGTTTCAAAGGCTTTTTCATCAAGATAGTCGGTGTAATGACCAAAGAAAGGACGAATCTTGCCATCCTCAAAAGCGAGAATCTTGGTCGCTACCTTATCCAAGAAATAACGGTCGTGGCTAACTGTCAAGACAGGGCCGGCAAAGCTCTGCAAGAAATTTTCCAAAACTGTCAAGGTCGCAATATCTAGGTCATTTGTCGGCTCGTCCAAAAGAAGAACATTTGGTTTTTCAAGGAGTAGTTTGAGGAGATAAAGGCGTTTTTTCTCGCCACCAGACAATTTCTCAATCAAGGTTCCATGCGTCGAACGTGGGAAGAGGAACTGCTCCAGCAACTCTGCAATGGAAGTCGTAGAACCACCACTGGTCTTAACCTCTTCTGCCACTTCCTGCAGGTAATTGATAACGCGCTTGCTTTCATCTAAACCTTCGATTTGTTGAGAGAAATAGGCGATGCGAACCGTCTCACCGATGATAACTTGACCTTTAGTCGGCTCAAGACTTCCTGCGATGAGATTAAGCAGAGTTGATTTCCCCACACCGTTGTCCCCAACGATTCCGATACGGTCTTTGGCTTGCACCAAGAGATTAAAATCTTGCAAAATGGGCTTGTTTTCATAGGCAAAGGAAACATCCTGAAACTCGATGACTTTTTTCCCAATCCGACTGGTTTCAAAGTTCATGGTCAAGTCTGCCTCAGCAACGCCACCTGAAACTTCCTTTTTCAAATCGTGGAAACGATTGATACGAGCTTGTTGCTTGGTCGCACGCGCCTGCGGTTGTCTGCGCATCCAGGCCAGTTCTTGTTTGTAGAGTTGTTCTTTCTTGTGAAGAAGGGCAGCGTCACGCTCATCTTGTTCAGCCTTGAGGCGAACATAGTCCTGATAATTTCCCTGATACTCGGTCAAGCCTGCTCGGTCCAACTCGAAAATCCGCGTTGACAAAGCGTCTAGGAAATAACGATCGTGGGTGATAAAGAGAACTGTCTTCTTAGAATTTTTCAAAAAGAGGGTCAACCACTCAATGGTCGCAATATCCAAATGGTTAGTCGGCTCGTCCAGAAGCAAGAGGTCGTGGTTTCCTAGGAGAACTTGCGCCAACTGAACCCGTCTTCTTAGACCACCTGACAATTCACCAACTGGAGTCGACAAATCCTGAATACCCAACTTGCTGAGAACAGTCTTGACCTGACTTTCGATTTCCCAGGCTTGAAGAGAATCCATCTCTGCCATGACCCGTTCCAAACGAGCTTGCTTGTCCTCACTGTAGTTGAGCATGATTAACTCATACTCACGAATCAACTGGATTTCCTTGAGGTCGCTGGAGAGAACCGTATCCAAGACCGTCTTGCTATCATCAAAGTCTGGATTCTGGGTCAAGTAGCCAATCTTATAGTCATTCTTAGCGGAAAAAGGGCTAACGTCACCATCAAAGCCTGAAACTCCAGAAAGGACATCTAACAGAGTGGTCTTACCAGTCCCATTGACACCGATCAGACCGATTCTATCCAAGTCATGAATGATAAAGGAAATATCCTTAAAAACGGTCTTGTCACCAACGGATTTGCTTAGTTTTTCAACGATAAAATCACTCATTTTTTCTCCCTCAGGTAAGCATGGATTGCTTGACGATCATTTTCCAATTCTCCATCGACAATAGCAAACTCAATCTCTGTTAAAATCTCTCCCAAGTCTGGTCCTGGCTGGTAACCATATTCCTTAATCAAAATTCCACCATTAATCTGGATTTCTTTCTTATCATGAATGGTCAAACTCTGGTAAGTTTCTTTGATGGCTTGTGGGTTGACTTCTTTCCTTTGAGCCTGACGAAGATTTTCTGCCTGTAAAAGTAAATCCAAGTCAAAGCGGTAACAATCACGCTTACTCAGCTCTCCTTCTTCTCGCAAAGCCAAAATAGTCAGCAAATCCTGAACCTGCTTGGCAAACTGGCGTGAGGTTTTCCATACCTTCAAAAATGGCTGAGCATCCTCAATTTCCAGGACCCACAAGAGAGCCGCCCAGGCTTGTTCGGAAGACTCAAAAGTGAAATCAGTCTCCAAATCAAACAGTTTGTTGAGCTTGTCCTGGCTCCCTGCCATATCTGGAAGATAGTCATAAGCTCGACTCTCAATCATGGAAGACAGACCAACTCGCCAAAAAGGTGCCAGCAATAGTTTATCAAACTCAACGAAGGTGCGCTCCACAGAAATTTTCTCCAAAAGTGGCGTCAAAGTCTTCATCGCCTCAAAAGTTTCTGGCTCAAGTTCAAAACCAAGACTGGCTTGAAAGCGGAAACCACGCATAATACGCAAAGCATCCTCGTTGAAACGTTCACTAGCCACTCCAACTGCTCGCAAGACTTGGTTTTCTAAATCGTCTAAACCATGGAACAAGTCAATAATTTCGCCTGTCTCATCCAAGGCAAAGGCATTAACTGTAAAATCACGGCGCTTGAGGTCCTCTTCTAGCGAACGCACAAAGGAAACCGCGCTGGGCCTGCGAAAGTCCACATAGACATCTTCGGTCCGAAAGGTGGTTACCTCATACTCCTCATCCCCATCTAAGACCAAGACAGTTCCGTGCTCGATTCCGATATCAGCTGTTCGCGGAAAAATCTGCTTGGTCTCCTCTGGATAGGAAGAAGTCGCGATATCCACATCATGGATGGGGCGATTGAGGAGGGCATCTCGAACAGAGCCTCCAACAAAATAAGCTTCAAAGCCTGCTTCTTTAATTTTTTCTAATACTGGTAAAGCCTTCTGAAATTCAGAAGGCATTTGCGTTAATCTCATAATAAGTGTTCTAATCCATAGACAAGCTCATGACGCTTGACAACTTCTTTGATTCCCAAATTGACCCCTGTCATGAAGGAGCTGCGATCATAGGAGTCATGACGGATGGTCAATCCTTCTCCCTGATTGCCAAAAATGACTTCTTGATGGGCTACCAAGCCTGGTAGACGAACCGAGTGAATACGCATGCCATCAAAGTCAGCACCACGGGCACCTGCAATCAATTCTTCCTCATCAGGCGCACCTTGCTGGATAGACTCACGCACTTCTGCCATCAACTCAGCCGTTTTAATGGCTGTTCCGCTCGGAGCATCTTTTTTCTTGTCATGATGGAGCTCGATAATCTCCACATTTGGGAAATATTTGGCAGCCTGCGCCGCAAATTGCATGAGCAAGACAGCTCCCAAGGCAAAGTTAGGGGCAATCAAGCCACCCAAATCTTGTTCACGAGAAAATGCTTTTAGTTCTGTAATTTCTTCACTAGTGAATCCTGTTGTTCCAACTACTGGAGCAAAGCCTTTTTCAAGAGCAAAGCGTGTATTTTCGTAGGCAACGGCTGGTGTAGTAAAATCCACCCAGACATCCGCTTCAACACCAGCCAAGTCAGCCTTATCATTGAAGACAGGAATTCCCTGCCATTCTGACTCAGACTCAAAAGGATCCAAAACTGCGACCAAGTCCAAGTCTGGATCAGCCAAGACCATCTGACAAGCAGCTTGGCCCATCTTTCCCTTAAAACCGGCAATAATTACTCGAATACTCATCTCTACTCCTGTCTAAGATACAAAGCCTGTAAGAACACAAAGTGAAAATAGGAGTTCTGATCAAGGAGTGTCTACTCCTTGGAAGAACTATCTTTTTCACACAGGGTTCCAGGCGTGTTCAATTATCAAGATACAAAGGACGTTAGCTGCCCATGAAAAATAGGGAATGTCGCTGACTTTCCATGAAAGGCAAGACAGGCATCTTTTTTCAAGAGGCAAGTAGGCCGTGTTCAATTTCTAAGATACAAGGCCTATAAGAACAATTTAGACGATTGGTGTATAGCTCAAGGCGATACTACCTTCTCCAAGGTGGGTCCCAATGACACTACCAAAGGTTTCAATTGGAATTTCAGCAGTCACACCACTCTCCATCAAAAGCTGACGTAAATCCGCTGCCTTTTGAGGAGCATTCCCATGAATGACTGTTATACGGTAGTCCCCATCTTTTGTCAACTCCTTGATGATTTCCACCAAACGTTTAATTGCTTTCTTTTCTGTACGAACTTTTTCGTAAACTTCAATCACACCTTGGTCATTAAAGTAGAGGATAGGCTTGATACTGAGGAGATTTCCTAAGATAGCTGCTCCATTTGACAAACGTCCTCCCTTAACCAAGTGGTCGAGGTCATCTACTATGATAAAGGCTGAATTATCAGCAATTTGAATCCCCAACTTCTCCTGAATCTGGGCAAAATCATCGCCTTGTTCTGCCCATTCAAAAGCACTCTCTACCATAAATCCTAGAGGGGAGCTTGTGATATGGGTATCCGGAAAGGCAATGGTCAAGCCATCATACTCATCCAACATGTATTGGATGTTCTGATAAAAGCCTGAAATTCCAGACGAAAGAAAGAGTCCCAAGACATGGGTATAGCCCTCATCTTTCAAGGAATTTAGAATCTCATCCAATTTGGCAATACTCGGTTGACTGGTTTTAGGCAATTCTACAGACTGAGCCATTTTTTGATAAAATTCCTCAGCAGTCAGATTGACACCTTCGACATACTCCTCTCCATCGATATTGACAGGAATATCCAAGATAAATAGATTCTCTCTTTGCAGCGTCTTCTCCTCTAAATAGGCTGAAGAATCTGTAATGACAGCTAATTTCATGACTAAAACTCCAAATTGATCCCTGGAAGATCCAAGGCGATTTCTGTTACTTCATACGTCAAACGATTGAGCATGTTCAAACATGGACGAGCCAGAGTTTCAACTTCTTCTTGGTTAAATTCGCCTGGTTCGTTGACAATGCGACCTTCCACATGGTTAACTTGGGAAATCGTTCCGCTGATGACAAATTTGTCAAAGACAATCATGAAACTCAAGATAACAACAAGCGAAGTCACTTGGTTTTCTTGATCATGTTGGAGCAACTGAAAGTTCACATCTACCTTGGTTTCAGGAGCTCCATTTTCATTTTCCCATTCAAAATTACGAGCATCAAAGTGATACTGGCTAACAAATTCTTGTTCTCGTTTAAGATTCATTTTTCTCTCCCATTGCTACAATTTACTATGCAATTGTACCACATTTTTATCATTTCATCTAGTTTTCTAGGCTTTAGTCAATTCCGATTTCATCTTTAACAACAGCAGCAATTGTATCTACGTAGTAGTTAACTTCTTCTGTTGTTGGGGCTTCTGCCATGACGCGCAAGAGGGGTTCTGTTCCACTTGGACGGACAAGGATACGACCGTTCCCTGCCATTTCTTCTTCCATCTTTTCGATGATCGTTTTAATAGCTGGTACTTCCATGGCTTTTTCTTTCATGGCATTTTCCACTCGGATATTGACCAGTTTTTGTGGGTAAATCGTCACTTCTGATGCCAGTTGAGACAAGCTCTTGCCTGTTTCTTTCATGATTTTAGTCAATTGGACAGCTGATAATTGACCATCACCAGTTGTATTGTAATCCATTAAGATAACGTGACCAGACTGTTCACCACCAAGATTGTAGCCTGATTTTCTCATTTCTTCAACAACATAGCGGTCTCCAACAGCAGTCACTGCCTTGTTAATACCAGCACTTTCCAAGGCCTTATGGAAACCAAGGTTAGACATAACGGTTGTCACGATGGTGTTTTGAGCCAACTGGCCTTTTTCAGAAAGATATTTACCGATGATGTACATGATCTTATCACCATCGACGATCTCGCCATTTTCATCGACAGCAATCAAGCGGTCACTATCTCCGTCAAAGGCCAAACCAATAGCTGACTGGCTTTCTTTGACTAGTTCTTGGAGAGCTTCTGGGTGAGTTGAACCAACATTTAGGTTGATATTAAGACCATCTGGTGTTTCCCCGATTACAGTCAACTGGGCACCCAGATCAGCGAAAATCTGACGAGCACTTGTAGCAGCTGCACCGTTGGCTGTATCCAAGGCAACTTTCATTCCTTCAAGAGGAGTTCCAGTTGAAACAAGGTAGCCTTCATACTTACGCAAACCTTCTGGATAGTCCACTAAGGTTCCCAAGCCTTCGGCACTTGGACGAGGAAGAGTGTCTTCTGTAGCATCCAGCAAGGCTTCGATTTCTGCTTCTTTTTCATCATCAAGTTTGAAGCCATCCCCACCAAAGAATTTAATTCCATTATCAAGGGCTGGGTTGTGACTAGCGGAAATCATGACACCTGCACTGGCTCCCTCAGTTTTAACCAAGTAAGCTACTGCTGGTGTTGCAAGGACACCGAGTTTGTAGACGTGAATCCCTACAGAGAGGAGACCTGCCACTAAGGCAGATTCTAGCATTTCTCCTGAGATACGTGTATCACGTCCTACAAAGACTTTAGGGGCTTCTGTTTCGTGTTGGCTGAGAACATAACCACCAAAACGTCCCAGTTTAAAGGCCAATTCTGGCGTCAGTTCTACGTTTGCTTCTCCACGGACTCCATCGGTCCCAAAATATTTACCCATTTTATTTATCATCCTTTTCTACTATTTTATTTAGTCCTGTTTAGACGAGTCTGGTTTCGTTTCTGAACTCGTTGAAGACGAACTGCTGGTTGAAGAGCCCGTTGACGAGGTCGTTGACGAAGAACTCGAGCTAGACGATACTGTTTTGGTTGTAATTTTCATTGTAGTGTCAAATGGCATAATGACGCTTGGCAAGACATTTCCATTTTTATCAACTGCTTGTAGTGGAACAGATGCCGAGTAGTTACCTGTTATCCGTTCACTCGTTGGCAAGATGGCAATGACACGATCTACTCTAGAGAGAGTCTCCTCGTCACTAATAACCGTTACTTTTTCATCTGACACAGTGACTGTATCAATTTTCACACGAGAATCAATCTGGCTAGGGTCAATCTCCGGCACAACAATTACATTATCTCGTTTTGCTTTTTTACCAACCTTGACTGTTATCTTTTGCGGTGTCGCAACAGCTGTCAAACCACTCGGTAAATTTTCAATGGTTAGAGGAACTTCGATAGTTCCTACACTGGCATTGGTTAAGTCAGCTTTGACCTTGAATTTCCGAGTGCTTTCCTGCATTTCACTCGCCAAAGCAACTCTGTTTGACCCTGTCAGAAAGACGGTCACTTCAGAGGTAAAACCACTGATAAAGTACTGATCACTGTCATACTGAATATCGATTGGGACATTAAGAACCGTATTGGTATAGGTTTCTGTCCGCACTTGTCTGGCACTGTTGCTGTTCTGATAGTTTGTTGAAGTCGCATAGATAAAGAGGATGCAGGCGAAAAAGAAGGAAGAAATAATATAAAGACTATTTTTTCTCATGTTTCAATCCTCCTAGCAAACGCTCTTTCAGACCTTGTTTTTTCTCTGATGTTGGAAGCAAGATTCTTCTTAACTCCGATTCAAACTCTTCCAAGGTCAAATCATGCTTAAAGACTCCATTATAGGTGATTGAGATTCCGCCTGTTTCCTCTGAAACCACAAAGGTAAGAGCATCCGATACTTCTGACAGACCAATCGCTGCCCTGTGACGTGTCCCAAACTCCTTGGAAATTCCAGTATTTTCAGTCAGGGGTAGGTAGGCTGAAGTTACGGCAATCCGATCTTCTCTGACAATGACCGCTCCATCGTGTAAGGGTGTATTGGGGATAAAGATATTAATCAATAATTCAGAGGAAATCTTAGCATCTAGAGGAATCCCAGTTGAGATGTATTCCTGCAAGGTTCTCACACGCTGTACCGCTACCAGAGCACCAATCTTACGAGGGCTCATGTACTCGACTGATTTGACAAAGGCACGAACCATTTGCTCTTCCGCACTAATAGGGGCATTGTAGAAGAAATCCGTAGCCCGGCCCAATCGTTCCAAACCAGTCCGAATCTCTGGTGAAAAGATAACCACCGCTGCGATAACCCCATAAGTGATGATCTGATTGATCAACCAGGAAATGGTCGTCAAACCAATCATATTGGACAGAATCTGACCTAAAATAAAGACCAGAACTCCCCGCACCAATATCATGATTTTGGTCCCTGCAATCGCTTTGGTAAAATGATATAAAATATAAGTCACAATGAGAATATCAATCAGATTGGTGACTATTGTCCAAGGGCTTGAAAACAAACTCGTCCAGTATTGCAAATTGGATAATGGTTGAAAATTCATCCCTGGCCTCCTCCCTGTCAAAACACTTTCTGTACCATTATACCATTTTTTGCCCATTTTTTCCCTATCCTACCTCATTTTAAATTAAGCAAAAATATGATAAAATAAACTGACTAGAAAAAACGAAGGAGAAATCATGTCTCAACTCTATGATATTACTATTGTAGGTGGCGGTCCTGTTGGGCTCTTTGCTGCCTTTTACGCCCACCTACGTCAAGTCAAAGTCCAAATCATCGACTCCCTTCCCCAGCTAGGTGGCCAGCCTGCCATCCTCTACCCTGAGAAACAAATCCTTGATGTGCCAGGTTTTCCAAACTTGACCGGAGAAGAGTTGACCAATCGCTTGATTGAACAGCTAAACGGCTTTGATACCCCTATTCATCTCAATGAAACAGTTCTTGAGATTGAGAAACAAGATCAAGGTTTTAGAATTCAAACTAACAAAGGGAGCCATCTGACCAAAACAGTCATCATTGCCATGGGTGGTGGTGCCTTTAAACCACGTCCTCTTGAACTAGAAGGGATTGAGGCCTATGAAAATATCCACTACCACGTTTCCAACATTCAGCAATACGCTGGAAAGAAAGTGACCATCCTTGGTGGTGGGGACTCAGCAGTAGACTGGGCTCTGGCTTTTGAAAAGATTTCCCCAACTACCCTTGTTCACCGCAGAGATAATTTCCGCGCCTTGGAACATAGTGTGCAAGCCCTGCAAGAATCATCTGTGACCATCAAGACACCGTTCGTCCCTAGCCAACTCCTTGGAGATGGTAAGACACTCGACAAACTAGAAATCACCAAAGTCAAATCAGATGAAACTGAAACTATCGAAGTAGACCACCTCTTTGTCAACTACGGCTTCAAGTCTTCTGTCGGAAATCTTAAAAATTGGGGTCTGGACCTCAACCGTCACAAGATTATCGTCAATAGCAAGCAAGAATCTAGCCAAGCAGGTATCTATGCTATTGGCGACTGCTGCTACTATGAAGGTAAGATCGATTTAATTGCGACAGGACTGGGAGAAGCACCAACTGCTGTCAATAATGCCATTAACTACATTGACCCAGAACAAAAAGTGCAACCAAAACACTCGACCAGTTTATAAGAAAAGAACCACGAATCAACTGATTCGTGGTTTTATAATTCATCTGCTATTTTATTGATTTTTCTGAGTCTGTGGTTGACGCCACTTTTAGTCAAGGGATTGCTCAGACTATCTGCCAACTGCTGGATAGAGTAGTCTGGATGCTGGATTCGCAACTGAGCCACCTCCTGCAAATCCACGGGTAAATTTTCCAAACCCATTCTATCTTTGATTTTACTGATATTATTGATAGTCTTCATGCTGGCAGAAACTGTCCGAGCGATATTGGCTGTTTCAGCGTTATTGGCTCGATTGAGATCGTTACGAGTTTCACGCAAAATCTTGACGCGCTCAAAGTTATCACGCGCCTGCATAGCCCCAATTACGATCAAGAAATCCATGATGTCCTCTGCCCGCTGGAGATAGGTAACTGCACCTTTCTTTCGCTCAATAACCTTGGCATCCAGTAAAAATTGCTGGAGGAGAGAGGCTAGTCCTTGGGCGTGGTCCAGATAAACGGAACTGATCTCCAACTGGTACTTGCCAGACTCAGGATCTCGGATGCTACCATTTGCCAGAAAGGCCCCACATAAGTAAGCACGACCAGCCTCCTCATCTGCTAAGATATCGGGATCAATACCCGTCTCCAAACCAAAGAAGGAATCTGCAAGTCGCAAATCAGCTAAAAGCTCCTGCACCCTCTCATCTGTATAGACCGTATAGACACGATTCTTGCGAAGATTGCTTCTCTGATGGTGACGAATTTCTGACTTGATTTCATAAAAATGGAGAAAAGACTCATAAAGGTGCCGAGCTAACTTAGCATTTTCAGTCACAACAGACAAGGTCAGGCCAGAAGTCGAGAGACCGATACTGCCAGACATCTTGATAATGGCCGATAGTTCATAACGACTGAGATGGTGTTGACCAAGAATTTCCTCTTTTACTGCAACTGTAAAACTCATTTTCTCACCTGTATAATGCGCATCAATTCATCTACAATCAAATCGCCATCATGGAAGGCTCCTCCATTTTCCAAACGAAGGAAGTTGGATGAAATCACACGAGGGACCTGCTTGCAAAGACCAGCAAAATCATGCTCTACCTGAACCAAATATTCATCAAAACGGTTGGTATCCATGTATTCTCTAGGAACCTTTTCGATATTAACCAAGACCGTATCAATAAATGGCCGACCTAAGTGTCGATGGAGGACTTCCACGTGGTCACTGTCTGAAAAGTGCTCTGTTTCCCCACGCTGGGTCATGATATTGCAGACATAGGCGATCTCCGCCTTGGTCTCCAAGAGTGCCTGTCCAATCTCCTCGATGACAATATTGGGCAAAATTGATGTAAAGAGGGAACCAGGCCCCAAGACAATCATGTCACTCTCGAGAATGCTATTGACTACTCGACGGCTGGCTTGCGGTGTTTCATCATCCAAGGTATTGGTCACATAGACATGGTCAATCATGCCTGGATGATCTGCAATGTGGCTCTCACCTGCCACCTCAGAACCGTCTCTAAAGACTGCATGCAGTGTCAAAGGCTGATCACTTGAGGGGTAGATTTTTCCTGTTGTGTGGAAAAAGAGACTTAGCAGCTGCATGGCATTATAAGTGGACCCTTGCATTTCAGAGAGCCCTGCTATGATGATATTCCCCAGTGGATGACCCGCAAAAGCTCCAGCGTCTTCTGAAAAGCGGTACTGAAAAACCTTCTCATAAAACTTAGGCATATCCGACATAGCCACCAGAACATTACGAAGATCACCTGGTGGTGTCAGCTGTTGGATATTCTTTCTTAGCTCACCAGAAGAGCCACCATCATCAGCTACCGTTACGATAGCAGCAATCTCAACATCCTTTTCTCGCAAGCTTTTCAAAATGACGGGGATACCTGTTCCTCCACCAATCACCGTTATCTTTGGTTTTCTCATGAACGGTTTACCGTTTCCTTTCTTCTGTCTTTGTCACGATGGCTTTCATTGACAGGCCAATTTTTAGCAAGGTCCTCAGCGATTCGTTTGGCAAAGGCAACACTACGGTGCTGTCCACCTGTACATCCTACTGCGATGGTTAAAACAGACTTGCCTTCTTTTTTGTAACTTGGCAAAATGGGTTCAATCAAGGCGAGTAAGTGCTGATAGAAACTTTCAGACTCTTCATGATTCATCACATAGTCATAAACTGCTTGATCCTCACCTGTCTGATTACGAAGCTCCGGAAGGTAGTATGGATTTGGCAAGAAACGGACATCAAATACCAAGTCCGCATCGATCGGGATACCATACTTGAATCCAAAAGACATGACCTCGATACGGAAAGACTGGGCTTGTTCTTGGTCCGAAAATTGCTCAGCAATGGTTTTACGAAGTTCACGCGGAGTGAGTTCGGTCGTATCCACCACATTTTGGCTCATGTTTTTCAAAGGTGCCAAGAGCTCACGTTCCAGCTTGATACCATCTAAAATTCGACCATCTGCTGCTAGCGGGTGACTTCTTCTCGTTTCCTTATAGCGTGCTACCAATTCCTTATCTGCTGCGTCTAAAAAGAGGATTTTGAAGTCCAAATCGTCTTGGTTTTCCAATTCATCCAAAACTGCCTGAATCTCTGAAAAGAAGGAACGGCTCCGCATGTCCACAACCAAGGCCAGTTTGTGGTCATCATCTTTAGTTTCAACCAACTGCAAGAACTTTGGTAAGAGGGCTGGTGGCATATTATCAATGGTAAAATATCCCAAATCTTCGAAGGACTGAATGGCTACCGTTTTCCCTGCGCCACTCATCCCTGTCACAATCACCAGGTGAAGTTGTTTCTTTGTCATCTATCTCTCCTTATATCAAAAAAAAGTTTGGCAGAGCCAAACTTCAACTAGCTTATCCAATCTCTGCGATCACTTCAATTTCGACTTTTACATCACGAGGAAGACGTGCAACCTCTACAGCTGAACGAGCTGGGAACTCCTCTTTAAAGGCAGTCTGGTAAACCTCGTTAAAAGGAACAAAGTCATTCATATCGCTCAAGAAGCAAGTTGTTTTAACAACATGGTCAAAGTCTGTTCCTGCTTCAGCCAAAATAGCAGCAATGTTTTTCAAAACTTGTTCTGTCTGTTCTTGGATCGTTTCTCCTACAATTTCTCCAGTTTCAGGAGATAGAGGAACTTGACCGCTAGCAAACAAAAGATTGCCAACGATTTTCCCTTGAACATATGGTCCGATAGCCTTTGGAGCTTTGTCTGTATGAATTGTTTTTGCCATTTCTTTCCCTCACAATTTTTCTAATATTGCATCCCAAGCCTGATCCATCCCTGCCTTGCTGACAGATGAAAAGAGGATGAAGTCGTCACTTGGGTCAAAGTTTAATTTCTTTTTGATTGCTGATTCATGCTTATTCCACTTACCACGAGGAATCTTGTCCGCCTTGGTCGCAACGATGATAACCGGAATCTCATAATACTTGAGAAATTCGTACATCTGCACATCATCTGCTGACGGGTTGTGACGGAGGTCCACCAAACTGACTACGGCACGGAGATTTTCCCGAGTTGTCAGGTACTCCTCAATCATGCGCCCCCACTTTTCACGTTCCTTTTTGGAAACGCGGGCATAGCCATAACCTGGTACATCCACAAAACGCATCTTGTCATCAATGTTAAAGAAGTTGAGCAACTGGGTTTTGCCAGGTTTTCCTGATGTACGGGCCAGATTCTTGCGGTTCAGCATGGTGTTGATAAAGCTAGACTTGCCAACATTTGAACGCCCTGCAAGGGCAATCTCTGGCAATTCATCCTGCGGATAGTGGGACTTGTTTGCCGCACTGAGCAAGATTTCAGCATTGTGTGTATTGATTTCCATAGTCACCTCTAGGCTGTTTCTAGGATTGGTTTTTCCGTTCCATCGACAGCTTCTTTTGTGATGCGAACCAATTTCACATTTTCTTGACTTGGAACTTCAAACATAACGTCTAGCATGGTTTCTTCGATAATAGACCGAAGACCACGCGCACCAGTTTTGCGTTCGATAGCCTTATTGGCGATTTCCTGAAGGGCTTCATCGTCAAATTCCAACTCAACGTCATCATAAGAAAGCAAGGTTTGGTATTGTTTCACCAAGGCATTTCTTGGCTCTTTCAGGATGCGAACCAAGTCATCAACCGTCAATTGCTCAAGAGCAGCAAATACAGGCAAGCGTCCAATCAACTCAGGGATAATCCCGAATTTTTGAATGTCTTCTGCGATGATTTCTTGCATGTAGGAGCTGTTTTCGTCAATCGCCTTGTTGTTTTGACCAAATCCAATAACTTTCTCACCCAGACGTTGTTTAACGATTTCTTCGATGCCATCAAAGGCACCACCCACGATGAAGAGGATATTTTTAGTATCCACCTGAATCATCTCTTGTTGTGGATGTTTGCGTCCACCTTGAGGTGGCACGCTGGCTACAGTTCCCTCGATAATCTTGAGAAGGGCTTGTTGTACCCCTTCGCCCGAAACGTCACGTGTGATAGACACATTCTCGCTCTTCTTGGCAATTTTGTCAATTTCATCTACGTAGATAATCCCACGCTCTGCACGTTCGATGTTAAAGTCAGCAGCCTGCAAGAGTTTGAGGAGGATATTTTCCACATCCTCACCCACATACCCAGCCTCAGTCAGAGCTGTCGCATCTGCAATAGCAAAAGGCACGTTCAAGCTCCTAGCCAAAGTCTGAGCCAAGAAAGTTTTCCCAGAACCAGTTGGACCAATCATCAGGATATTTGACTTCTGCAAATCCACATCTTCTGACTCTTCACGCGTATCGTGGAAATTAATGCGTTTATAGTGATTGTATACAGCCACTGCCAAGGCACGTTTGGCACGATCCTGACCAATCACATAGTGGTTTAAGATATTGAGGAGTTCGATTGGTTTTGGTACTTCAGACAAGTCTGCCAAGACTTCCTCGGCCAACTCCTCCCGAATGATTTCCTGGGCCAACTCCACACATTCATTACAGATAAAGGCGTTGTTCCCAGCGATTATTTTCTTTACTTCTTCTTGGCTTTTGCCACAAAATGAGCAATAAACCATCATATCATTTTTCCTATTTGTAGGCATGATTTCCTTCCATTCTAATTTATCATTCTATCTAAAATAAGGTCATATAAAAAGCGTGGACACTGTTGACCAGATTGGTAAAAGCATTCAACCAGAGTAAGGCAGACAGTCCATAGCGCTTCTTACGAAAAGCCTGTGCTCCAGTCAAAATACAGATCACACACAAAAAAGCTGTAAAAAATCCAAATATACTGCGCTCCATTAGACTTCCTTTCTATCTCGGTATTCGATGGTAAAATCATAGTCGTTTTTCTCATCTCGGGTATAAGATTTGCTTGCAACTGTCTCAAAATGAGACAAGTCAAACTCCTCAGGAAAATAGGTATCTCCCTCCACCTGAGCATGAATCTGTGTCACAATGATTTCATCTAAATATGGCTCAAAAGCCTGAAAAATCTGTTTTCCGCCAATGATATAGAGATTTTTTTCCTGACTCTGATACCACGCTAAAACAGACTCCACATCTTGAAATACGAGCGCCCCATCTATGATTTCTTCGCTATTTCGCGTTAAAATCAGGGTTTGCCGTTTTGGAAGCAGACGACGTCCCATGCCATCAAAGGTCACTCGCCCCATCAGTATAGCATGATTTAAAGTTGTTTCCTTAAAATGTTGCAACTCTGCCGGCAAATGCCAAGGGAGACGATCTTCCTTCCCAATCACACCTTTTTCATCCTGGGCCCAAATGGCTATGATTTTCTTTGTCATGCTTCCGTCCTTTTTATTGATACTACTATTTTATCAAAATTCTCCCAAAAAGACTGTTTTGAAACGCGCGCAAAAGAGAGAAAAGGAGCAGGTATCATCTAGCCTGCTCCTCTCGTCCCTAGGACATATATTTTTTTGCTTCTGATTCGATTTTTTCGACCACTTCCTGGATACTTAGTCCAGTTGTGTCAAGGTAAACTGCGTCCTCAGCCTGTTTGAGAGGAGAGGTTTCACGATGACTGTCCTTGTAGTCACGCGCAGCAATGTCTTCTTTCAACGTTTCCAAGTCAGTCTCAATCCCTTTAGCAATGTTTTCCTTGTAACGACGCTCTGCTCTTTCTTCAACAGAAGCCACTAGGAAAATCTTGAGTTCAGCTTGTGGTAAAACAACTGTCCCGATATCACGCCCATCCATGACGATACCACCTTGCTGAGCAATCTCTTGCTGGAGCGAAACCAGCTTCTCACGCACCTCAGGAATGGCAGCAATGCTTGAAACTTTGTTGGTCACTTCATTTTCACGAATCGGATGCGTAATATCAACATCTCCTACAAAAACAAGTTGCTCACCAGTTTCTGAACGTCCAAAACTAATGGGGTGTTGGTTAAGAAGCTCAAGAAGTTGGTCTACATTTCCTGCATCCAACTGGTGTTTGAGCGCTATATAAGTCGCAGCACGGTACATAGCACCCGTATCGAGATAAGTGTAACCAAAATCCTTAGCGACAATCTTTGCGACCGTACTCTTGCCACTCGAAGCTGGACCATCGATAGCAATTTGAATTGTCTTCATGACCGACTCCTATCTTGTTTTAATCACATCACCTGGGTTGGCAAACCAAGATCCAGATGACATATGAGAAGGATTTAGGGCTTCTAGCTGGGCAATGGAAATCCCTGCACGTTGAGCAAGAGCTGCTTCTCCCTCTCCCGGCTGTACTGTAAGTGTTCCTTCACCCTCTGTATGTTCTTCCGAACTGCTCTCTGAAGGTGTTGATTCAGAAGAAGATGTTTCCTCTACCTTGCTACTTGAAGATGATGATGCTTCCACTTTAGAACTTGAACTTGTAGAAGGAGACGATGCATCATAGAAGTCCTTCAAAGATGAAGTACGATTGCTTCCTCCGGTTGATAGGTAAATCAATACAACTACCATTGCTACAACAATTACAAAGAAGAGGCTAGCTAGAACCGTCAAGACACGATTCGCAACAACGCCTTTCCCTTTTTGTTTCCGGTGTCGACGCTCTGATCTTGTTTCTTCCTCATTGTTTTCGTAAATATCTTCTTGCCATGGTTCTTTTTCCATACCTTACTCCTTGTTTTTTTTACATTTTCTTATTACAATATAAATATGAAAGTCACACTTATACCCGAACGGTGCATCGCCTGCGGGCTTTGCCAAACCTATTCTGAACTCTTTGATTACCATGATAATGGAATCGTTCGATTTTACGATGATCCAGTTGAATTGCAAAGAGAAATCGCTGAGACCAGCGATGTTCTGGAGGCCATCAAAAATTGTCCTACACGTGCACTCCTAAAAGATCCATCGTAGGAAGCAGGGAATAAATATAATTGATTTTTTCTCATTTTTCCCACACCTACTAGTTTAGCATATTTCTAGGTAAAATTATAGTCTTTTTTGGTTATTTTTTCCTTCAATAATAGAAAGGTCACTTTTTTCTTTGACGAGATAGAGTGGTCTTTTTTTGGTCTCTAGATAGATCTTACTGATATACTTACCGAGAATCCCAATCGTCAGGAGCTGAATCCCTCCAAGAAAAAGAATGACAGCCATCAAAGAGGTCCAACCAGATGTGGGATTTCCCAAGATAAGAGTCCGAAACACTACAAAAATAGTCATCACAAAAGAAAGAAAACAAGATAGGAGTCCCGCTACAAAGGCTATACTCAAGGGAAAATCTGAAAAGTTAAGAATTCCTTCAATCGAGTAGAAAAAGAGTTGTCTAAAACTCCAACTGGTCTTGCCAGCCTGTCGTTCAACGTTTGGATAATCAAGATAGTGCGTTTTAAAACCCACCCAGGCAAAGAGTCCTTTAGAAAAACGATTGGACTCGGTCAGGGTTAAAATAGCATCTACCACAGACCTTCTCATCATGCGAAAATCACGGACACCTGAGGGTAGAGCCACTGGGCTAATTTTTTGCATGAGGCGGTAAAAGAGGTCCGCACAGAAACTACGGAAAAAGGGTTCTCCCTCCCGACTAGTTCTCCGTGTCCCAACACAGTCTATATCTGCATTTTGGTCTAGTAAGGCTTTCATCTCAAGTAGCATACTAGGAGGATCCTGAAGATCTGCATCCATCACGACCACCAAGTCTCCAGTTGCATGCTGCAAGCCTGCGTATAAGGCTGCCTCTTTCCCAAAATTTCGTGAGAATGAGACATAACGGACCGCAGGATTTTGCTCCCGATAGGCCTTCAAAAGCTCTAAGGTTCCATCGTTTGATCCATCGTCTACAAAGACATATTCGACTTCTGCTCCCAAGTCAGGAAGCAGAGCTTCCACAGACTGATAAAAAAGAGGAAGTACTTCCTCTTCGTTGAGACAAGGGACAATGATTGAAATCATCATCTTAGTCTTCAAATCCATTTGGATGCTTGCTTTGCCAACGCCATGCGTCTTCACACATTTGGGTGATGTCGAGTTCTGCTTCCCATCCAAGCTCTGCTTTGGCTTTTGCTGGGTCTGAGTAGCAGGCAGCGATATCACCTGGGCGGCGTTCTACGATGCGGTAAGGAATAGGACGTCCCACTGCTTTTTCCATATTTTGGATAATTTCAAGAACGGAGTAACCTTTACCAGTTCCAAGGTTATAAATGTTTAGACCTGAACCTTTTTGGAGTTTTTTCAAAGCTGCAACGTGACCTTTAGCTAAATCGACAACATGGATATAGTCACGAACCCCAGTTCCATCTTCTGTATCGTAATCATCTCCAAAAACTTGTACTTGCTCTAGTTTGCCCACTGCTACTTGTGAAACATAAGGCAAGAGATTGTTTGGAATGCCGTTAGGATTTTCTCCCAAGTCACCGCTCTCATGTGCTCCGATTGGGTTGAAGTAACGCAGCAAGACCACATTCCATTCTGAGTCTGCCTTGTAGATATCGGTCAAAATTTCCTCTAGCATGAGCTTGGTACGACCGTATGGATTGGTCACTGAAAGTGGGAAATCTTCTAAGATTGGTACTGTATGAGGGTCTCCGTAAACTGTCGCCGAAGAACTGAAGATGATGTTCTTACAGTTATTTTCTTCCATGGCTTTTAGCAGGCTGACAGTTCCAGCGATATTGTTGTCATAGTAGGCAAGAGGGATACGGGTTGATTCGCCAACAGCCTTCAGACCAGCAAAGTGAATCACACCAGTCGGTTCTTCCTGCTTGAAAATATCTCTGAGGGTATCTGTATCACGGATATCTGCCTCATAAAAAGGAATCTCAACTCCTGTGATTCTTTCAACAACTTCTAAACTTTTACGATTGCTATTGACAAGATTATCCACCACGACCACTTGATGACCTGCTTGGATCAACTCAATAACAGTGTGGGTTCCGATAAATCCGGCACCACCCGTTACCAAAATCTTTTCTTGCATCTTATTTCCTCGATTCTCGGATTATTTTTTCTTATTTTATCATTTTTGATAGGGAATGTCATTTGACATCCTAAACTACCTGCTAAAATTTCAGTAAAATCTTACTCGCTTTTTACTCGGTTGACATAGTTTGCAATTGGGTAGTTTACTGGGTCCAAGGTCAACTCCTTGTCTTGGACCAGTTGAGCTAGATGATACCCGATGATTGGACCCGTTGTGAGACCTGATGAACCTAGACCACTAGCCGCATAAACACCCGCTAAGCCTGGCACCTGTCCAAAGAAAGGGGAGAAATTACTGGTATAGGCGCGAATTCCCACACGCTCACCTAATGATTTCGCTTCTGCCAAGGCTGGATAGTGGGGTAAGGATGCCTCCTCCATTTGTTGGAGCAAGGTTTCATCTACCGTCAAATCAAATCCCATATCATTTTCATGGGTGGCGCCCAAGGACAATTTCCCACCTACAAAAGGGATCAAATCCCACTCCCCTTCTGGCATGACAACAGGGTGAGATGCTAGGTCTTTGGAGAGCTGATAATCTCGGAGTTGTCCTTTTTGGGGACGAACATCTACCTCATATCCTAAAGGTTCCAAAACGTCTCCCAACCAAGCTCCTGTCGCCAAAATAACCTGATCAAACATCTCTTCACCAATCTGGTAACCTGATGCTAAAGGTGTCAGACTCACTTTTTCTTTGACCAGCTTGACTTGACTGGCTTCTAGCAAACGAGTCACTAATAGGTGGCCATCCACCCGTGCCCCACCAGAAGCATAGAGCAGGCGGTCAAATCCCTGCAAACCAGGGAATAATTCATTTGCAGACGCTTGGTCTAGAATGGCTAACCGGCCTATCAGGGGAGATTCTTCCCTACGCTGGAGTGCTAGTTCATAGAGTTCTTCTAACTTGGATTCATCCTTTTTCAAGAGAAAAACTCCCGAACGCTGGTAAAAGTCGATTTCCTGTCCTGACTTTTCTAAATCAGCCAACAAATCCACATAAAAGTCAGCCCCCAAGCGCGCCATCTTGTACCAAGCTTTATTGCGGCGTTTGGAAAACCAAGGACTGATAATTCCCGCTGCTGCCTTGGTTGCTTGTCCCTGTCCATGGTCAAAAACGGTCACCTCTAGGTCGCTTTCTTTCGCGAGGTAGTAGGCAGCAGTTGCCCCTACAATCCCTGCTCCAATAATGGCAACTTTTTTCATTTTCTTCACCTTCTAACTAGATATGGTGGAAAGGATTAGTCGATGCCTGACTAGGCAAAATATCAATAGACCAGCCCTTCTCTGCCTTCCATTGAATAAGGAGTGCAGTGATTTTTTCCACAAAAAGCACTTCGATATAATGTCCTGGGTCCAGTGCTAACAGGCCATCAGACAGCATATCCTGAGCTGTATGATAGTAGATATCGCCAGTGATATAAACATCTGCCCCCTTTGCTAAAGCATCAGAGTAGAAAGACTGCCCACTGCCACCACAGATGGCCACTCTTGAAATAGGCTTCTGCAAATCACTCTCTTGATAATGCACCATTCGAAGACTATCTAGGCCAAAGACTTGTTTGACATGCTGGGCCAATTCCCCAAATGTCTGAGGCTGAATATTCCCAATCCGTCCAATCCCACGTTCTGGGCCAGTTTCCTGCAGATAAGTCGTCTCCTCGATTCCTAGCATCTGGCAGAACCAGTCATTGAGACCATTTTCAACAATGTCAATATTGGTATGGCTGACATACACTGCAATGTCATGCTTAATCAAATCAATGTAAATCTGATTTTGCGGACGGCTGGCTACCAAGTCCTTGATGGGACGAAAGATAGGCGCGTGCTTAACGATAATCAAATCCACACCCTTTTCAATGGCCTCTGCCACCGTCTCTTCTCGAATATCGAGGGCAACCATGACCCTTTGGATATCCTTGTCCAAAGTACCGATTTGCAGGCCACGACTGTCTCCCTCCATGGAAAACTCCTGAGGGCAAAAGGCTTCATAAGCTCTAATTACTTCACTTGCTAGCATGGAGCACCTCCTTGATGGCTTGAATTTTATCTACAAGAACTTGACGTTCTTCTCGATTTTTCTCTGGGATTTGGTCAAGAGCAAACTCTAACTTAGCTGCTTCTTTTTGCCATTTTTGGACAAAGACTGGGCTGACTTCTTTGGACAAGAAAGGTCCAAAGCGAACATCACTGGCTGATAGCTTCATTTGTCCCGCTTCCACCACCAAAATCTCGTAGAATTTGCCAGATTCTTCTAGAATGCTTTCTGCCACAATCTGAAAACCATTGTCTTGCAACCAAATACGCAAGTCGTCTTCACGATTATTAGGTTGGAGGATTAAACGCTCTACATTAGCTAGTTTGTCCAAGCCTTCTTCCAATATGGTAGCAATCAAACGGCCACCCATACCAGCAATGGTGATAACCGATACTTGGTCTGCCTCTTCAAAGGCTGCCAAGCCATTGGCTAAACGAACTTGGATTTTCTCCTTTAGACCGTGAGCCTCAACATTTTTAACCGCAGACTGGTAAGGACCTTCCACCACTTCCCCTGCAATGGCGCTTTTGATTTGGCCTCTCTCAACTAACTCGATGGGCAGATAAGCATGGTCACTTCCCACATCTAGTAAAACGGCCCCCTGTGGCACAAAGGAAGCTACCAATTCTAATCTCTTTGAAATCATCTTCTCTCACTTTCCAAAACTCTATTACCTCTTATTATACCATATTTCAGCTAGCAATCTTGCACCTAAAAAGACCACAATCAACAGATTGCAGTCTTTCTTTATTTTCTAGATTGGTAACGACTGGTTAGAATGAAAATCACCGTAAATACCAGCATCATGGCCCCATAAACAGGTAACGTTTGTCCAGTTAAGGTCGAAATTTCAAGTAGCTTTTGAATCATTGGGAAGAGAGCTGTAGCTAGGAAGCCTCCTACAGACCAGACAATCAAGAGAACACGCCAGAGGGTAAATGGCATGCAGGCTCTAAATACAGATAAGAAACCGATAGAACCAAGGAGATAATAGAGTAGGGTTGAGATTTCTAACTCAGACCAACCTTGACTCGCTCCAAATATTTTCACAAAGAGAACGCTGAACACGACCATGAGTGCGCTTGGTAGGGCGCGAAGCATGGATCTTCTGAGGAAGTTTGGTTCAACAGGCTTGATATTTCGCTCAAAAGTCAGAACGAATGGTGGGAACCCTTCCACAAACTGGTCGATCATAGTAATCTGAATCGGAATGAAGGGGAAAATCAAGATCCACTCAGACCGTCCTAGTAAAACACTGGCAATACAGATAACTGCTAACAGGAAGGAATAGATAGTCTTAATCAAGAAAATCGGTGCGATATGGGCGATGTTATTGACCACGCGACGACCTTCAAAGAGAATCTCAGGAACATCATTAAAGTCTGAGTTCAAAAGAACTAGATTGGCAATCTGACGAGTCGCCGGATCTCCCTCCGCCATTACAATCGAACAATCCGCCTCACGAAGAGCTAGGATGTCATTGACTCCGTCCCCTGTCATTGCCGTTGTATGCCCTGCTTTTTTCAGCGTTTGGATGATGAGTTTCTTTTGATGAGGGGAAACACGTCCGAAAATAGCTGTCTCTTCAGCCATGGCAATCAATTCCTCATCCGTGATTTTTGAACAATCTACATAGCTGTGATAGTCTGCAAAACCAGCTTTCTGGGCAATACTGGAAACCGTGACTGGATTGTCGCCAGAGATAATCTTGAGGCCCACTTCCTGAGAACGGAGATAATCCAGTGTCTCAGCTGCTCCTTCTCGAATAGGGTCCAAGATTTCCAGCAAGGCGAGAGCCTGAATATCAGATGGTTTCTGTGGTTTATGATGGTCTAGTTCTTCCTGACTGAGGGCTAAGACCAAGACACGAGACCCTCTCTCCAAGGCCTCTCTAGCTTCTGGGACTTCAGAGTTTAACAACATTTCAGGCGCACCTAAGAAAACCGTTCCTAGCCCTTCTAACTCCATAGCTCCCCACTTGCGGTCGCTTGAGAAAGGAAGATTCGAAAGCATAGGATAAGAAACCTGACCTTGGAAACGCTGGCGAATGGCTTGAGCTGTTGGATTTTTATCCTCACTATGAGCGATATAGCTAGTCAAAATGCTGGCAATAGCCTCATCATCATAAGTTTCCGTCAGAGGAAGAACATCCTCCACCTGCATCTTTCCTTGAGTGATGGTGCCCGTCTTGTCCAGACAGAGCATATCCACGCGCGCCAAGGTCTCAACAGAGTACATCTCCTGCACCAATACCTTTTTCAAGCCCAGCTTGATCACCGCAGTCAAGAGTGAAGTAATGGTCAAAAGGGCGATTCCCTTGGGCAACATCCCCAAAAGGGCTGTTGACGAATTTACAACGGATGACTTGAGGGGCAAGCCTTTTAACATGAAGGCTTCTAGCAAGAGAGCAAGACCAAAGGGAATGATAATCTTCCCAGTAAAACCAGCTAGCTTGTCTAGCGATTTCATGATACGGGAATTGATCGGTTTCACAGTCTTAGCTTCCAGCATGAGTTTGGAAGCATAGTTTTCTGCCCCGACATGGTGGACTTGAGCCAAAACTGCGCCACTGGCTAGGAAACTCCCTGATAAAAGCAAAGTATCCACTTCTTTTTGCACCAAATCACTCTCACCCGTCAACATAGCTTCATTGACTTCTGCAAATCCTTCCAGAACCAGAGCATCACTAGGAATCTGCTCCCCAGCAGACAAACGAATGACATCTCCTAGAACCAACTCTTCTGGATCAAGAGCGACTTCTTGACCATCACGGATGGTTTTGACCTTTTCCTTAGTCATGAGATTGAGCTTGTCCACCATGTGTTTGGCCCGTAGCTCAGTCACAATCCCAGAAAAAGCGTTAAAGCAGATAACGGCAAAGAAAACCAGATTGCTCCAAGCCTGCACAAAGGCCAGCGCTAGGGCAATAACAAAGTTTAATGCGTTAAAAAGTGTAAAAACATTTCGTTTAAAGATTTGCCAAGTACTGGTACTAGCTGAAGCGGTAAAGTCATTGACCAAACCTTGAGCCTGTCTTTCCTTGACTTCTCTTTGGGTTAATCCCATAATCTTATTTTTATCCATAAATTCTATCATATCATTTTTTTTTAAAGAATTCTAATCCCATCTAAAACTGTTGGCTGATAACTGAAAAAGTTTGCCAGCAGTCTTTTGATAAGGTATAATAATAAAAGCAATACAATCGAAGGAGATCTCATGTTTTATACTTATTTACGTGGACTAGTCATGCTGATCTTGTGGTCCATCAATGGCAATGCCCACTATCACAATACTGATAAAATCCCTAGCCGAGACGAAAACTATATCCTCGTCGCTCCTCATCGTACTTGGTGGGATCCTGTATATATGGCTTTTGCGACCAAGCCAAAACAGTTCATCTTTATGGCCAAAAAAGAACTGTTTAACAACCGTATCTTTGGCTGGTGGATCCGTATGTGTGGCGCCTTTCCTATCGACCGAGAAAAACCTAATGCCTCTGCCATCAAGTACCCTATCAACGTCCTCAAAAAAAGCGACCGCTCTCTCATCATGTTCCCAAGCGGGAGCCGTCACTCAAACGATGTCAAGGGTGGAGTTGCCTTGATTGCCAAAATGGCCAAGGTCCGTATCATGCCGGTTACCTACACCGGTCCCATGACCTTGAAAGGCTTAGTCAGCCGTGAACGTGTGGATATGAACTTTGGAAATCCTATCGATATCTCAGACATTAAGAAAATGAATGATGAAGGGATTGAAATGGTTGCAGACCGCATCCAAGCTGAATTCCAACGTTTGGACGAAGAAACCAAGCAATGGCACAATGATAAAAAACCAAACCCACTCTGGTGGTTTGTCCGCATCCCTGCCCTCATCCTTGCTGTGGTTGTTGGTATCCTAACGATTATCTTTACCTTCATTGCAAGCTTTATCTGGAATCCAGATAAGAAGAGAGAGGCTCTTGGTTAAAAAATACAATTGTCCCTTGGCTTTTGCCAAGGGATATTTTTTTATTCGATTTTCCATTTTGGGGCCAACCAGCTGGAAAAGGCTAGAAATCGCTCAGCCACTTGCTCATGATGCCCATAGAGATCAAAGACAAACTGACCAGTCGGATAGCGTTGCTGAAGACTAGTATGAATCTGCTCAGCATAGGCTGGAGCTTGAGCCAAGCGATTGGTATGATGGGCTCCTTCTGTTTGACCATTCTGTAAATACAGTAAACAATCTAAATTTTTCACCTTTTCTTCCCTGCAATACGTCGTAAAATCAGGATACCAAAAGGAACCGCAGATAGAGAAGATACAGGAGACATTGTCAAAATGGAAAAGACTGTATACTGCTGTCAAACCACCTAGTGAGTAACCTCCATAGGCAAGGCGATCTTCGTCCAGGCGATAAAGAGACCGCAACTTATCTAAAAGACCTCCAAATAAATGACCATGATAGGCATTTGCCTGACCGCCAAAATCCGGAGCTCCATCCCTTAAAGCAGCTGCCTTCCAGGGCGTGTAGTCGTTTAGGCGATTTTTAGAGGTCAAACCAACTAAAATTACAGATTCTGAAAGGGAAGATAGAAAATCCAAGTTTCCATCATTCAAGAGAATAGCTGGATAGGTTTGATTGGGATCATAGGTCGAAGGAAGGCTGACCCTAACTTGAATCCCTTCCCAATCAAACTCATTATTTATTGATAAAGTCATTGATTTTCTCAAGGGAATCAATCACTGCTGGACCATAGTCCATCAACTCATCGTAAGAAATGGTCATGATTTTTTGATTCTTAATTGCAGGAACATTTTCCAAAACTTCATTTGCCTTCATCAACTCTACTGCGTTGGCATCCAATTTTTTGTTGCGGTCACTAGTTACATAGATAATCAACTCCGGATCCATTGACACGAGATTTTCCAAGGTCAAGCCTGATGTTCCCGTTGCAACGTTGGTATAACCAAGTTGATTCAACAAGCTTTCTTGCAAAGCAGACTTGTAAGCACCAAAGGTTTCGTCATTATAAGCAACCATAATCAAAGCCTTTTTCTTTTCACCTTGGCTTGCTGGGTTTGCTTTCTTAACAGCGTCAATTTTAGCTTGTAATTGGGCTGCGTATTCATTAGACTTGTCCTGAACATTGAAAATCATTCCAAGATTTTTGACATCTTCTACAATATTTCCCAAATCTTGCTGAATTGTTGAGAGAGAAGCTTTTTGCGTATAGACTGGGATTTTGTTTTCATTCCAAGTGCTAACTGTCCCCAAGGATTTTTCAGAAAACATCATGTTTCGACCCATCACAGCATCTGGTTCATAAGAAAGCACTGTCTCTTGAGAGACTGTTTTTTTATCGCCAATTTGAGGAATCGTCGCAATCGCGTCCTTGTATTTGTCCGTCACAGCATTGTCAGGGTTGAGCATGCCAGCAATTTTATCCTTCAAGCCTAACTCCAACAAGATTTCAGTGGTTGAAAGATTGTTGGTGATAACTTTTTCAGGTGCCTTGTCAAAGACTTGTTCGACTTCATTCCCTTTAGCATCATAGGTCTTGACCGTGAATGGATAAGTCGTCTCTGTGCTGGCCTTTTGACTTGTTTCTGTGCTAGACTGTGTGGTAGCTTTTTCTGTAGTAGTGTTACCACAAGCTGCCATAGTTAGGGTAGCTACTGTTACGAGTAAAATGCTTAGTGTTTTTTTCATCTTGTTTTCCTTTTCATTCTTATAAATAGTGAATCATGGCTTGCTGATCCTCAGTCCAAGTCACCTGACTTTGAACTCCATATACAGTTTGCAATGACTCAGGGGTGATGGTCTCCTTTGGAATACCTTGGTAAAGGATTTCCCCCTCCTTCATCAGATAGAGATAATCCGAATAGCGACAAGCAAGTTGAATGTCATGTAGGACAGCTAGAACATTGACCTTGAGATTCTTCACAATGGCCAACAAGTCTAACTGGTACTTGATATCCAGGTGATTGGTTGGCTCGTCCAGGAGCAAGAGAGTCGGTTCTTGCGCCAAGGCGCGTGCTAATAAGACTCGCTGTTTCTCCCCACCTGAAAGAGACGAATAGAGACGAGTTTTCTTCTCAAGCATATCCACCTTGACGAGAGCATCTTGAACGAGGGCATAATCCCTTTCCTTTTCCTTCTGTAAAAAAGAGAGGTGTGGAGTTCTTCCCAGCAAGACGATTTCCTCAACTGTACAATCAAACTGCAGTTGATTAAACTGGGTGACGACCGCCATTTGCTTGGCTGTTTCTTTGAGTGACCAATGCTCCAGCGGCTTTCCATCTAGGCTTATCAAGCCTTTGTTCGCCTTTTCCTGGCGATAGAGGAGTTTAAGCAGGCTGGTTTTTCCACTTCCATTTGGCCCTAGTATCGTATGAAATTGATGTCCCTCAACCTTAAGAGAAACTCCTTTGAGGATTTTTTTCTCTCCTAGTCCAAAATGGACATCCTGACAAATCAAGTCCATATCAGGCCCTCACCTCCTTTCGCCTACCTCCAACAATGTAGATAAAGAAGGGAGCACCCACTAAGGCTGTAAAAATACCAATAGGCAGCTCAGCATTTGGAATGATGACACGAGAGAGTACATCTGCCCAGACCACAAAGAGGGCACCCAGTATGGTCGCAACAGGAAAAAGTCTCCTGTAATTCGTTCCTACTAACCCTCGAGCTAAATGTGGAGTAATCAGACCGACAAATCCAATAATCCCACAGGTTGCCACTAAGACCGCTGTCAACACAGCCACCATGGTCACATAAAGATACCAATAAAAGCGTAAGGGAATCCCCAAAGTTAAAGCAGCCTCATCTCCCATCATCATCGCATTAAAAACACGATACTGGGTAGAGAAAAATAGAAAGGCCATACCTACTACTATAGTTGGCAGGACTAAATCAGACCAGGTAGTCCCGGCAAGCGAACCCATGGTCCAAAACTTAATGGTCATCACACTGTCCGCATTAGCGCCAACTGAGATAATAAAGTTGGAAAATGCCAGAAAGAGAGCATTGACCACCGTTCCTGATAAGATCAGACTGGAAGTCGTCATCCTTCCCTGCATAGAGGCAATGATAAGGACGGCAATTGTTGCCAAAATAGCTCCAAGAAAAGCTCCAAGGCTAATCATCACTTTTAAACCAAGAATGATGCTCAAAGTTGCTCCTAGAGTTGCACCCGCAGAGATACCTAAGACATAGGGCTCAGCAATGGGATTGTTCACTGTAGACTGCATCACGCTACCACACATGGAAAGACCAGCCCCTACTATCAAGCCTAACAATACTCGGGGGAACCTCATGTTCCATACAATGGCAAGAGTGGACTTGGAAACCTCTCCTATCTCAAGAGGAAAACCCAACCTGCTCAAAATAATCCGATAGGTATCGCCTAGATCAACCGCAACGGATCCCATAGAAACTGCCAGAAAGAGGGAAATCCCTAAAATACCTAGCAAAATACCTAAAAGTAACACAAATTGCAGGTCCCGTCGGCTTCCAGAAAATTTGGAAAGCATGCAAACCTCCTTTGATAGAATCTTAAAAATTTAGAAAATTCTCATGAAAAGTATACCATATTTCCATTAGATGGACAAGGATAGAGACATATATAGAAAAAGCCCTCTGAAATCTGAGAGCTTGATTTGAGCTCGGGCTATAATCCTAGTGAAACAAAAAAATCTACACGATCAGAAAAGTCTCTATCGTGCCATTTTCATACATAATGTATAGTCCAAGTAGAATG
Source organism: Streptococcus oralis (assembly GCF_022749195.1). Classification (NCBI taxonomy): domain Bacteria; kingdom Bacillati; phylum Bacillota; class Bacilli; order Lactobacillales; family Streptococcaceae; genus Streptococcus; species Streptococcus oralis. The sequence continues at coordinate 535,433 of NZ_CP094226.1, read as the reverse complement.
AATACTAAGGGCACAATGATTCGCTCGTATTTTTCAATTGTCTCGAATATTAACGGAATAGAGGATAACACCCGACTAATCTCGCAAAAGATAATTATGCCGATTACAAACACAAGCAACGCCACGAGGGTCTGTGACCAATCTAACGAAGCAAAATAAGGTATATAGATACCTAAATTATCTCCGCCAGACGCAATTGTCAGCAATGTAACTGTCCAAAACAGTTGATTTGCCTTGCTTTGTTCTAATCTTTCAATAATTTCTTCCTCTTCTTCCTCACCTTCTCCAACAATTGCAAAGCGAATCCCTAAATAGATAGGGATTAAACCAAGCAATCCAACCATCCATTATTCAGGCACGAAATTAACGACATAAGCAGCAACTAAACTCGCCCCTACAAGTAAGCCTGTTCCTAGATATTGCCCCGCATAAATATGCCATTTCTGTTTATTCTGTGATAGCTGTGCAAATAAAATAATTAAAATAATTAAATAATCGATACTGGTGGAAATATAAACACCAATAGCAGATATGATTGTCTGTCCCATAAAAACCTCCTGTATTAGTTAGTAATAAATCAGCAGATTTTAGGAGAGCACAGACACATTAATTTAGCTATCGCTAGTGGGTAATGTCGAACGTAGGAAAGCATTTTACTCCTCCTCAAAACGTAGTTACAAAGTAATTTCTAACTGGAATTCGGTGACTACTTCCATGTAAAGTATAACATACTAAACTTTACTTCGTAAAGTGTGGGCTCTCCGAGGGGGCTTGCAGACAGTTACTCGGCTTGAAAAGCCGAGTAACTGCGCACCTTCATGGTGTCATTAGCTGATACCATTTGAGGTTTTTGTAGTCTCCAAAATTATGACCGATAAAACAACTTGAAAACTAAAATTTTGCTCAGTTAGGTTTTTGTAGTCTCCAAAATTATGACCGATAAAACCTCAATAAAAAAGCTCTCTGAAGTCAGAGAGCTGATTTGAGCTCGGGCTAAAATCCTAGTGAAAAAGATGAAACTCCTTGTGTTCATCGAACACTGTTTCCTTTCCCTATTTTCATACGGATTTTTAACGCCCTTAGCATCATGATTCTTGCCGGATAAACCGTTTATAGACTAGGCGATGAGCTGAAGATTGTATAAAAATTTTAGTGAAACAAAAAATCTCCCCGAAGGGAGATGATCTGGTTTATTTTACCTTACAGTGCTAATGACCGTAACCGAAGATAATACTTGAGTTTATCGAGGTAAGGTGACGACATAAAAAGCTCTCTGAAATCAGAGAGCTTTATTCTTGCTGGATAAAACGTTTATAGACTAGGCGACAAGCCGAAGATTGTACTGATGGTACATCGAGGCGAAGGCAACGAAGTATAGAAACGTTTTAGACGCAAGATTAGCGACGAAGTCCAAGAGAGTTGATCAACTCACGGTAACGGTTAACGTCGTTTTTACGCAAGTATGCAAGCAAGTTACGACGGCGACCGATTTTCTTCATCAATCCACGGTAAGTAGCGTGGTCTTTTTTGTGTTGTTTGATGTGTTCGTTAAGGTGGTTGATTTCCCAAGTAAGGACAGCAACTTGAACCTCTACTGAACCTGTATCACCTTCGTGACGTGCATATTGTGCGATGATTTCATTTTTTTTCTCTTTTGAGATTGCCATGATGTTTCTCCTTTTTATTTGGCTTCATCCGAGTGACAGGTTGGCATGCCTGTAACCAAGAAGAAGTTATTTGTCTTTACGACAGTTCTTATTCTACCAAGAAGCAGGGACTTTGTCAACTGATTTACTATTTAAACCCTTGAATTACTCTACTGATTTCAGGACTTCGAGCATATCTACCTTTCTTACAATCAAGTCGCTCTTTACTATCATTATAAGGCTTTTTCAACTAGTTGAGAACTAGAAGCAAAAACAAAAAAGCCTAGGAATTCCTAGGCTTTCTGTTTATAGATTATTTTCCAAGGTAGTATTCAGAAACTACATTCAATTTTTCGTCGAATTCGAATACCAATGGTGGGAAGTTAGGGATTTCCACGTCCATGATTTCGTCGTCTGACAAGCGTTTGATGTGTTTTACAAGGGCACGGATTGAGTTACCGTGAGCTCCTACGAATACGTTTTTACCATCTTTAAGTGCTGGAGCGATTTTGTCTTCCCAGAATGGAAGGGCACGTTCCAAAGTCACTTTCAAGTTTTCAGCATCTGGGATAACTGAGTCGTCAAGTGAAGCGTAACGACGGTCAGTGTGAGCTGAATGCTCATCATCACGGTCCATGTTTGGAGGCAATACATCGTATGAACGACGCCAGATGTGAACTTGCTCATCACCAAATTGTTCAGCAGCTTCAGCTTTGTTTTTACCAGTCAAACCACCGTAGTGACGTTCGTTCAAGCGCCATGATTTTTCAACTGGAACCCACAATTGGTCAGAAGCTTCAAGAGCCAAGTTTGTTGTTTTGATCGCACGTTTCAATACTGAGGTGTAAGCTTGGTCAAATTCGATACCAGCTTCTTTGATCAATTTACCAGCGTCAATCGCTTGTTGTGTTCCTTTTTCAGACAAATCAACATCAGCCCAACCAGTGAAAAGGTTAGCTTTGTTCCATTCAGACTCACCGTGGCGAGCAAAAACCAATTTTACCATTAGATGGATTCTCCTTTTATTTTTCGAGGTTTCCCTCGTTTATCTATTCTATTTTACACAATTTTTCACAAAAAAGCTAGTTAAAATCAACTAAAAAGAGAAGAGTCTCAATATGACTCTTCTCTCAGCAATCTACTTTTAAAAATTGTTTTTGAAACACAAAAACAACCCTCAAACGGATTGTTTCACTAGACTATCAGACAAGACCACGGACTTCTTTCAAAAATTTAGAAAAAGAAACAGCACCTTTAATGATTAGAAATCCTCCTATCCACTCGGTCGCTGAAAGAAAGCCCAGCACGCCACCAATGATAAATAAAATAGATGGCAGCATTCGAAGTTGTTGATCCTCTTCGAAATAGATTAGCATAAAGGTTCCTAATGCAATTATCAAAATCTTAAAAAATGTCAGGAGCAGGGAAAAGGCAACCGTGACAACCAGCATTTTTGAAGGATCTTTATAGATGATGGCCCCAGTATAGGAAAGCAAAAATCGTAGAACAGGTCCCAAAAGCAAGGTTATACCTGCCAGCATGCCCAGTCTCCAATTGAGTCGAACCAATCTATCTCTCTCCATAAAAACCTCCTTCTATCGTAGCTATCATTCTACCATATTTGCTCCAGAAACAAAAGACCTTCTCAGTCACAAACAAATCGCCTACCAGCTTTCAGACATCCGAACATAAAAAGAGAAGATCTGTCGATCCTCCCTTTTCATTTTCCAACCCTTATTTCTTAAAAATAGAGGTTCTGAAGTCGTTTGTTTGGTCAAGATAGGATTTAAAGATTGCTCTCTTCAACTTATGAACAGCACTGTCATACTCTGGATTATAGTTGCTCCAACGAGGAGCATCCGCATCCTCCAGTACAGCTTGATCCATGAGGGCTTGCAATTCAGTCACACTATTGATGGTCTTTGTCGCATAGCTTGGCCATGGTTTTGTCGGATCTTTAAAGGTCACCTGTTTCAAGTTTTCAAACTGATCCACACGTTCTTTATACATGGCTTTCTTAAAGGTAGCCCAAGATGAATACTTGCCTTCAAATACCTTGTCCAATACAAGATCATCTGTCACCAATCCGCGTTCTTTACCATAGAGATTGATGGTTTTACCTTTTTGTTTGGCAACTTCTTCGTATTGGTTGGAGATATAAGGTACCATTCCATCCTTAAATCCTTTGGCAGCCAAAAGTTCGTAAGCGATCCGGCGTCCCATAAGGTCCCCTGGTGTTCCTTTCTCACTGCTGAGAGCTGAAAAGATTGGAGTAAAGAGTTTAATCGTATAGTAGCCATTTCGCTCATAGTCGCCAGACTGATACTGACGAGATGATAAGATGTTGTGGTCAATCAAACTATCAAAACTATTCAGGTTTCGGGCCTCTTCTTCTGTCAATTCTTTGACTACGTTAGTGGCATAAACCTCATTTCCATCTGCTGGATCTTTCACATACTTGTTCTCAATCTTTCTGAGAGCCGCCATTTTCTGGTAAACATTTAGTTTGTTAACGATTGACTGCCCTTCGAGATATTCCATCATGTAGATAAGGTCAAACATATTGTGAACATAGTTCTGAAGATCTGCTGCATTTTGGAATCTCTCTGTCGGATCCAAGACTTGCAGACGGGAGCCCTCTGTACTATCTGATGTTGAGTGTTTCAAGATAGAATTGATGGTAATAGTTGCGTCACTCGGCTGGTCAGGCGCTTGCAATAAGCCTTTTGCGAAGAACTCTGGTCCCAAGCCACTTCTTCGACCATAGCCGCCAAGGTAAATATCCTGATCGGAATCATGGGTCATTTCATGGGTATAAGTAATGGCTCCATCCTTGTCCAGCATACGGTAAGACATATAGTAGACGCCATCGCCTGTTGCGTAGGCTCCATGCTGATTGTGTACTACCTTATTGCCAACTGGTCCAAAGAAGTTCTTCATGGCTGGATTGGAACTATCAAACTTAGCCTCCACTGTAGCTTTTCCAGATGTTGTGTCATCACCAAACTTATAGGCATCATAAAGGAGAATTGTACGATAGAGTTTTTCACGTCCCTCATTATCTAAAATACGATACCAATAATCGTAGTGATCTCGCTGACGTTTGGCTGTTTCACGCGCATTTTCTTCTACAAAGTCATTGAGAGCCTTGCCCGCTTTATGCTCGCTATTGCGGTAGCGATCATAAGCTCCAAACCCTAGACTAGACATGGTCGAGATGACAAAGACGGATCTTTCTGGCAAGGTCAGGAGAGGCAAGACCATATTGCGGTATTTCCATGTGGCACTCGTGATGCGGTCATAGACACCGATAGAATACTTGGTGCCAGCTTGTCCTTGCTTTGTTTTCACCTCTTCGATAGTGGATTTTTCTTCGACGATGTAAGCCTTGGTCTCTGATTTAAACCAGTCATTGTTGCTTGTGGTTGGTAGAAAGACTTTTCGGTAATTTTCTAGCGTGCTAAACAAATCTGTCGTTCCATGATGGCTGGCAAGACTGATACCATAAGTATCGACATTATTCTTAGCTAGAAGATTGTTAAAACCAGATTTACCTAACTCAATCAGAGTGTCCAGTGGTGAAGCATTTCCCTTACCAAAGAAGTCCAGGTGGTACAGAACCAGGTCTTTGACGTTTACCTGACCATAGCTGAAGTTGTACCAACGTTCCAGATACGCCATACCAAGTAGCAAGGCTTCCTTGTTGCGTTTGATTTTATCTACAAGGTAGCCCTTGGTAACTGGGTTGTCACCAGCAAGCCCAGCATCTGCTGACAAGAGTTTTTTCAAACTGTCTTCCAAATGTTGTTTTGTTTTGGCGAACTGGTCTTCTAGATAGAGCTCGGTCTGTTTGACATTTGGAGAAATACCGAGTGTCTTTTTGATGGCTTCTGAGTGGTAGTCAACCTTTTGTAAGTCAGGTAAGACTTGCTTGATGATAGAAGATTGGTCATACAGGAATTGATTTGGCGTATAGAGAAGTCCAGTATCTCCTAGACTATATTCTGCTAATTTGGCAAAATCATCCTGGTATTTGAGATCCAGTTTCTCAGATGAATGGTCCTTGTAGTGAAGCAAGAGTTTGTTTGCAGTCTCTTTGTTAGAAACAATGTCTGTGATGACTTGGTTGTCCTTCATCATGACTGCTGACAAGAGTTCTTTTTGATATAAAAGACTGTTCTCATTGACCAGATTTCCGTATTTGACGATGGTTGCCTTGTTGTAGAAAGGTAGCAATTTTTCAATATTTTTATAAGCCAAGTTGCGCTTAGCTTGATAATGGGCCACCTTAGAAAAATCACTGTCTTTCTTGCTACTTGTTGAGAGGGGCTCCACTGTTGGTAGAGTGAGAGGATTGATGGCTGCTTTTTTGCTTTCAATTTGGGAAGCATCTAGCATTGTACCTCTTTCTTCAAAGGATTCCTTGCTGACGACCTCATCCTTGACCAAGGTGACATTGTAGACTCTGTTCGCCTTGCTGCTGAATGTGTCCTTCACCTTCATTCCATTATAGTGGTAACCGGTAATGGAATTCCCGTTGGTTACATTGACATCACTGAGAACATTGGTCAAACTTCCAGCATGCTTTTCTAGATTAGAAGTTCGGTCCCACAAATAGCCTGCTACTCCCGCTACTCTACCAAAGTGCTTGGCATTGTTAATATCGCCTTCAGCATAACTATCATGGATTTGTGCATCCTGATCTACTAGACCTGCAAGACCACCCACAGTCTGATCTGAACTATTTGTGTTAGATGAAATGGCTACTGTCGCTTTTGACTTCGTCAGCAAAGCTCTGCTACCTGTCAAATGACCGACAAGACCACCGATATTGTAAGCAGCAGTCGTTTCATAAGTGTTGATAATTCTTCCCTTGAAACTGCTCTCTGTGATGCTTGATTGGTCCGCCTTAGCCAGCAAACCACCGATACCGCGTTCACCTGCTAGAACACCATCGACATGAACTTGCTGAATCTTTGTGCTATTGTGCGCTTCATAGGCCAGTGCACCGATATCATCTTTCCCGGAAATAGAGACATTTTTTAGGCTCAGCTTTTCTACTGTGGCGCCATTCAAGGTTTCGAACAGAGGCTTTTTCAAGTTGTAAATAGCATACTGCTTGCCATCTTTTTCACCAATCAGCTGACCAGTAAAGGCGCCCTTGATATAGGATTTAGCTTCAGGCTCCAACTCCACTTCGTTGGCATTCAAACTAGCTGCTAAATGATAGGTTCCAGAGAGATTCTGGTTGATAGCTTTGACTAGGTTGCTAAAGGAAGTAAAGGTTGTTGTTTCCTCTCTAGCCTTCTTAGCTAGGTAGAAGGTGAAATTATCGACATATTTATTTTCTAGCTCTTGCTGGAGTTTCTCAGCCTTGGCTGTGATTTTATAAACTGGCTGACCATCTTTCGTTTCAGCCGTTATTGAAGCGACTGGTAGATAGACATCTTTAAACGACGAAGATTTAACCTTGACAAAGTAAGTATCTGGATTACTTGGGACACCGTCTAAAGAAACATGTTGTTTGTAAGTACCATTGGTCTGACTATACAACTCCAGATCCGAAACGTTTCTTAATTCAAGTGTTTTTTCTGTCGGAGCTTCCGGTTTTACTTGCTCGGTATTGCCAGTATATTCTGGAAGAGGAGCGACTTGTTCCGGTTCCACGATGGCTCCTGCTTGCTCACCTTTATATTCTGGTAGGGAAGACTGGGTCTCTGGTTCCACAATCGCACCTGCCTGTGTTCCCTGATACTCAGGTAGTGGAGTGACTTGTTCGGGTTCCACAATCGCACCTGATTGCGTATCTGTATATTCTGGTTTTTCAGCTGTTTCAGGAGCTACAATCGCTCCCGCTTGAGTTCCTGTATACTCTTGTGTCGGTGGTACCTTTTCAGGTTCTACGATTGCTCCAGACTGCTCGCCTGTATAGGTTGGTTTCTCAGCCGTTTCTGGTTCCACCAAAGCACCAGACTGGACGCCCCCAACCTCTGGCTCAACTTGTTCTGGCTCAACGATAGCACCAGCTTGGGTTCCCTGATATTCTGGTAGCGGAGCGACTTGCTCGGGTTCAACGACTGCTCCTGCTTGGGTGCCAGTATATTCAGGTTTTTCAGCTGTTTCAGGGGCAACAATCGCTCCCGCTTGATTCCCATTGTATTCTGGTAATGGAGCCTGAGTCTCAGGCTCTCCTTTTCTTGCAGACTGAGGTGCTTCACTCGCAGCTACTGCCTTCTTAGTCCCTTTCTCTACTATACGTGGCAAGGCTTCTTCTACTTTAGTTGATAGAACTTCACTAGAAATTTCTTGGTTTTCAACCGTGAAAATGCGAACAAGCTCAATCTTCTTCCCAGCACGACCTTCTTGTTTGACACGAATGGTTCCCTCTGTTAGTTCTGAATTTTCTTGAACCACTTCTGAAAAGCCTAGTTTGGTTACAATTTCTTGGTCCTTGTATAGGAGTTCTGGTTTATTCACGCGACCAGCCAAGACTTCATCCTGAGGATCCACACTAACAAGACCAGACGGTTTTAGATCGGATGAATCTTGAGAAGGGATTGTCTTGTCTGCAGGGCTTGTTGAAGACGGAGCTTTCTGCTCATCTCCTGCCTTTTGCCCACCTTCATTGGTCTGAAAATGAGGTTGAACCGTGTAGTATAGTTTCTGATCCCTAGCAGCAGTTTCTTGCTGACTAGAGTCCTTGTCTTGCTTAATATAGCCTAGGTAAGTATAACCCGATAAGGTACGTGGCAAAGGCAGACTATCTCCTTGGGATAATTGGTATTCCTGATTGTATTGGAGCAAAAGCTGATTTTCGATAGCCTGAACTGAAGAAGCCAAACCACTGCTCATCCCCGTTACCAAAATCACATTCAAGAGGGCTTTCTTCTTGCCTTTCTCTTTGGATACAACAAAAATAAGGAGGCCAATCGAAGCCAGGACTCCACCCGATAAAACGCTAGTAAGGCTATTCTGTCCACCTGTATTGGGCAACTGACCCAGCTGGGCTTTCTCATCCATACGGTAGACTAGATAATAAGTGCTCTCACTATCTTCAGCAATTTTAGGAATATCCTTGACAATCAAGTCCTTTTCTTGCCCACTCAGCTCCGTATCCGTCACATATTTGTAGTGAACAGCTGCATTTTCTTGAGCAAATACGGTACCACTGCTAGCAATGGACACAAAAAATAGGCTTGAAATCGAAGCTGACACAAGTCCAATTGCTAATTTTCGTAAGGAGAAACGATGCTGCTTCTCTCCAAAAATCTTTTTCATTCTAAATCCTCTAAACTTTTACCCTCTATCAAGAAAATAACTATTTTTATATTTTGATATAGGTATTTTACATCCACCATTATACTATAAAAAGAGTTGCTTGTCTCAAATAAATGCTTTAGATTTTACGATTGTCAATGCTTATTTATCCTGTCAAATTTCCCTCTGATTGATGACAAAAAAGAAGGCTAACCGCCTTCTCTTATTTGAAAATATTTCTAACAAAAGTCATTATTCTTGAATCTCGAATTTTTTCAAAAGTCCAAAGTAGAGGGATCCACCAATGATTGTCAGAATTCCTCCTACCCATCCCAAGAATGGGATCAATCCAACAGAACCACCCACGATAAACAAAACAGACGGTGCAGGAGTCACACGCTCATCGTCCTTGTAATACACAATAGACACAATTCCTAAAACCAAGATAGCAATTTTTACCAATGACAAAATGATTGAAAAAATCGTCAATATACCAACTGTTGCATCAGAGTCCTCCGTCGCAGCAGCAGCCCCGACAGCTATCATAAACATAACAACAGGCGCCAACAGTAAAACAATACCTGCGATAAGACCAAAAATCGCATTTACGCGAGCAAGTGTATTTGTTTTCATCTGAATCTCCTTAAAAATTTTTACAGCTATCATTTTATCATATTTTCATGAAAAACTGAAGAAATTTCAAAACGAGGATACTAGATGGTGAATGATTTCAATTTCTTATCTAAACAAGCTAAGAAGGAAATCAAAAAATCTACAGATTGGTTTGTAAGTCCATTCGTTTTTAGTAGTAAGCTAGTAATTTTCATAGAAAAAAGAAGATCACTTGGATCTTCTTTTTCGTATCTATCTTTGCAAAAAGCTTATTTTTCAAAGATGGACTGTCTGAAGTCGTCTGTCTCACGAAGATAAGCGTTGTAAATCTTCTTCTTGAGCAGGTTGACCCAGCTAGCTTCGACACGGCTAGTAGCATTGGTAATGTTGCGTACATCCTCTGCTACTGCTGCGTCCATCAACTGCTGCATCTCTGCATAAGAACGAATGGTTACTTTCTTGGTACTGTTTGGATTTTTAAGCTCGTACTCAATGGTGATTGGCTTCAGCTTGGTCAGCTGATCAATTCGCTCCTTGTACATGGCCTTCTTGAAGGCTGCCCAAGAGTCGTATTCACCCTTAAATACATTTTCCAAGACTTTCTGGTCTGTCACGAGACCGACATCTCTTCCAGACCATCCGTCCCACGTTTTCTTCCCTTCATCAAAGGCTTCCTGAGAGTACTGACCAGAAACATAAGGGACAAATCCTTCATGGTAGCCCTTGGCTGCCAGTAATTCATAGGCTGTGCGACGGAACATGACGTCACCTGGCGCTCCATTTGGATTGCTCAAGGCTGAGTAAATTGGTGAGAAGAGGCTGAGACTGAGGTAGCCATTTCGACCATATTTCCCACTTTCCTTATTCTCCCGACGAGTAATCACATCATTTTCAATCAGGGAATCAAAGGTCTTCAGCTGCTTGATTTCCTCAGCAGTAAAGCTTCGCGTCTGGTTACCTGCGTGAGTCTCCTTACCATACTTATCTGTAATATAGTAATTCTCCATCTTCCTGAACCACTGTAACTTGGCAGCATCGCTCTGCTTCAACATAGAAGTACCTTCTAGATAGTCCAAGGTGTAGATCATGTCAAACATACCATGGACATAGTGTTGTAGGTCTGCTTCATTTTGAACACGTTCCTTGAAATTATAGGTATGCATACGTGTCTTAGAATCTTTGTCCACCTTGAAGAGAGTATTGAGCGTAATAGTTGGTTCATCTGCGCTCGGTGAAGACTGCAAGAGTCCGCGAGCATAGAGTTCCGCACCTAGTCCCTCACGACGACCATATCCTTCAAAGTAAATTGCACCGTCAGAGTTATGGGTCATTTCATGGGTGTAGACAGAGTTTCCATAGTCTTCCAACAATTTAGCAGCATCAAAGTGAGTTACACTACCCGTAGCATAGGCATTATAGCCCTTGCTTGGATACCACTTGCCAGCTGGTCCAAAAAATTCCTGCATAGCCTGTGATTTTTTGTCATTAGCTGGAGCCCAATATCTTTGACCATTCTTGTCAACCAATGAGAATCCATCATAAACCAGAACTGAACGGAAGAGCTTGTCCTTGCTTTCCGGATTCAGAATCTTGTACCAGAAATCATAATGGTCGCGCTGGTATTCAGCTGTTTTTCTCACTCTGTGTTCAACATATTCAACTAGTTCTGCGTCTGTGCGCACTCTGTTATTGGCATCCAGGCGGTAGCGATCATAAGCTCCCATAGAGAGGGTAGACATATTAGAGATAGCATAGACACCCTTCTCCGTCATAGTCAAGAGTGGCAGGAGCATGCCCTTGTGTTCCCAATTATCTGCAGTAATCTTGTCATAAACACCGACAGAGTACTTGCTCTTGCCCTCGGCTGCGTCCTGAAGCTGTCTCGCTTCTGCTACATCGGACTTAGCCTCAACGATGTAGGCTTTTGTATTGGTCTTGAGCCATTCATTATTGGTCTTGTATGGTAGGAAGAGCTGACGGTAGCCTTCAAGGTAATTGAAGAGTCCTCGCTTGCCAGTTGCTTCAGAGAGCGAATTATCATATGCTGTATAGTTGTTCTTAGCCTTGAGATTCTCAAGTCCTGATTTCCCTAAAGCAATGATTGTATCAAGAACCGAAACGTCATTCTTACCATAGAAATCCATCTTGTAAGCCGACAAGTCCTTAACATTAAAGGTGTCATAGTTGATATTGTACCAACGGTTAAGGTAAGTCAACCCTAATAGGAAAGCTTCTTTATCAGCAAGAATCTTCTTAACAAGATAATCCTTAACTACTTCACCTTCAGTATTGATAGCCTTATCCATAGCCAGCACTTTGCGAAGCTCACCTGATAGCTTACTTTTCACTTGCGTAAATGCAGTGTCTAAGTATAGTTCATCCAAAGAAGTATCTGCTGCTACTCCGAGAGCTGTTCGCATAGCTGGCGAATCAAGAACGACCTTATTCAGCTCTGGCAAAACTTGATTTAGAATACTAGTATAATCTGATACAAAGGCTTCTGGAGTATAAAGAAGGTCTAACCCCTTGATACTATACTCAGCAATACCTTGGTTGACGAAATCTCCCTGATAAGATATTTCTAGGTAGTCAATAGTATTGTCCATGTAGTGCAGCATCAAACGATTGATTGCAGTTTTATTGCTATGGATATCTGTCACCACTTGATGGTCCTTCATCGGAACAACATCCAGTAGGTACTCCTTGTTCAACTTATGCTCTTTCGGGATCTTGTTAGCAAACGAAACAATAGTTTCTTTATTGTAGAAAGGAAGTAGTTTCTCCATATTTGCATAAGAATATCCGCGGTCGAACTGAGCATTGTTTACCTCACCATAGTCGACAAAACGCATATTTAGATTCGTATCATCTAGGCTAGTCGTGATGTCCATAGCAGTCAGTTTTTCTTCCATTTCTTCTTGAGTAATAGTAGAAGTAACAAACTGATCGTTTTTCAAGGTTTCACTCTTGGCAACTTTATATGCTTGCGTAATGCGGTCGTTTTTGTAGCCCTGATCCCCAGAAATACTGTAAACATTTGTACCGCTAACATTACTGATAACATTATCAACTAAACCATTAAAGTAGTTCGAGCCGACCACTCCACCGATTTGACCGTTAGTGGTTGCATTATATACTTTTCCTGTCACATAAGATTTGGTGATTCGAGCATTGTTTTCTAGACGTCCAACCAAACCACCGATACGTTGTTCATTTGATCGAGCACCACTAATAATCGTTACATCTGCTTTACTTTGGCTAAGAAGAGATTCTCCTCCTTTAAGGCTTGCAACCAAACCACCTACATTATAAGCTTTGATTTGTTGACTGTTAGATAGGATAGTCCCCGTAAAGGAACTATTGGTAATCTTCGTATTGGTTCCATTAACTACTAGACCCGCTACGTTAGAGGCGTTGCCTACTACCGATACTCTCCCCTGAACAGAAACATCTGTGATTAGCGCATTCTCCGCATTTCGTGCCACAGCAGCCGAGTCATAGGTACCCACGATATTCACATCTTTAAAGTCGATATTTGAAATGGTAGACCCACTCTTGAGGTTTTCAAATAAAGGCTTGGCTAGATTGTAAATGGCGTATTGCTTACCATTTTGACTACCTGTCAGACTGCCGGTGAAGTTCCCTTTGAGATAGACATAATCCGCAGGAGCTAGGTTGACCTCACTCGCATCCAAATCAGCACCCAACACATAGTTTCCTGCCATATTTCGCTTCATGGCGTCTACCAATCCAGCAAAGCTAGTGTAGACATTTTGCTGGCTTGGGACTGCCTTACTGATGTAGAAGTCGTGCCCAGACTTATAGCCCGTTTCACTTTCTTGGACGAGTTCAGGAAGGGTTACATTAACCTTATAGACGGCCTTGCCATCTTTCTCTGCTTCAGAAATGCTGTGAACTGGTAGGAGAATTTCCTTGGATTCGCTTGATTTGATCTTGACGAAGTAAGTAGACAGATCCGTAGGCATAGAGTTCATCGATACAAAGCGCTTGTATTGGTCGTTTTCTTTATGATAAAACTCAACGGAATCAATATCACGGAAGGCAATCTTCTTGTATTCTAGCTCAAAGTTACGACTGTCTGTTTCAAACTCAGTAAAGCTACCATTATCCAATTCATAAGTCAACTTAGTTTTTAGAGTGTAGCCTGTGTAGTAGTCTAAGTCGCCAATTTTCAAGCTGCCAGCAAAGTTAGTAATCGGAAGAGTGCGAACCAGCTGATCTCCCTGGTACAACTCTGCAGTCGCTGAACGGAAGGATTTGGTCTGGTCTTCCAATCTATATTGGACTGTCACCGACTTATCATCAGCATTCTCAGTCAGACTTAAAATCGAAACAGTCGGCTTGACTTTAGGCACTCCATTTAGAGCTTCTTTGGCTGCTGTCAGGCTAGCAAGAACTTGGTTGACTTGCACTTGTGTAGCTGTTTGATTGTTCAAAACTCCCTCTGCCTTGGTTAATTCGTCAGTATAAGCTGTCTGCTTTTCTGAATCCGCATTCTTATATTTAACCGAAGTTTTAACCGTTGGATTTAAATCGTACTCAGTCTGAAGAGCTGTTTTAACAACTTCAAGACCACTTAATTGAGCCTTGGCTTGATTGATTTGTTCCACCAGTTGGTTGACTTCTGCTTGGCTGGCTTGGGATTGGCTCAGAATCGCTTGACCAGCCGTCAAAGCAGCATCATAGTTAGATTGATGGCTCTGGCTATCGTTGAAATAACGGGCCTGAGCTTTAATCTGATCCGATTCTGCCAAGAGATTATGCAGTGAAATTAAATCGAACTCCTCTAAAGCTTCTGCTTTCGGTGCATCACTTGGTACCATATTTGGTTTAGCTGTTCCGACTTTGACAATTTGCGTTACAGGAGCTAGAGTTTCCTCGTTAGACAACTCTTGACGGTCAAGCTCTTGACCGTTAGAGCTGTAGACACGGGTCTTAATCGTGCGCTCACCCTCAACACCTGGAGTTGCGATCTGACGGGCATCTTGAACAAGCTCATCCGTATATTGCTCCTCGATATTGAACGCAATCTTCTCAATGCGGGTTTCATCTGTATATGTCAGTGGATACTCTGGTAAAGCATCTGCTTTCGGAGCTTCATTCGGTACCATAGTTGGCTTAGCCGTGCCGACTTTGACAATTTGCGTTACAGGAGCCAAGGTTTCTTCATTAGACAATTCTTGACGGTCAACAACTTGACCATTGGAACTGTAGACACGGGTCTTAATGGTACGTTCGCCTTGGACTCCCGGAGTCGCGATTTGACGAGCATCTTGAACCAATTCGTCCGTATGTTGCTCCTCGATATTGAAGGCTATTTTCTCTACGCGCGTTTCATCTGTATATGTCAGTGGATACTCTGGCAAAGTGTCTGCTTTCGGAGCTTCATTCGGTACCATGGTTGGTTTAGCAGTTCCGACTTTGACAATTTGCGTTACGGGAGCTAAAGTTTCCTCGTTGGACAACTCTTGGCGATCAACCTCTTGACCGTTAGAACTGTAGACGCGAGTCTTAATCGTGCGCTTTCCCTCAACACCTGGAGTTGTGATTTGACGAGCATCTTGAACAAGCTCATCGGTTTCTTCTTCACGAATGCTAAAGTTGATTTTTTCAACGCGCGTTTCGTCAGTATAAGTCAACGGATATTCTGGCAGGGCGTCTACTTGCGGTGGATCGTTCGGTACCATGGTTGGTTTAGCAGTTCCGACTTTGACAATTTGCGTTACGGGAGCTAAAGTTTCCTCGTTGGACAACTCTTGGCGATCAACCTCTTGACCGTTAGAACTGTAGACGCGAGTCTTAATCGTGCGCTTTCCCTCAACACCTGGAGTTGTGATTTGACGAGCATCTTGAACAAGCTCATCGGTTTCTTCTTCACGAATGCTAAAGTTGATTTTTTCAACGCGCGTTTCGTCAGTATAAGTCAACGGATATTCTGGCAGGGCGTCTACTTGCGGTGGATCGTTCGGTACCATGCTTGGTTTAGCAGTGCCGACCTTGACGATTTGCGTTACTGGAGCTAAGGTTTCTTCATTCGAAAGTTCTTGCCGGTCAACCTCTTGACCGTTAGAACTGTAGACACGAGTCTTGATCGTGCGCTCTCCCTCAACACCTGGAGTTGTGATTTGACGAGCATCTTGGACCAATTCATCCGTTTCTTCTTCATGAATGCTAAAGTTGATTTTTTCAACGCGCGTTTCGTCGGTATAAGTCAACGGATACTCTGGCAAAGCGTCTACTTGCGGTGGATCGTTCGGTACCATGTTTGGCTTAGCCGTGCCGACCTTGACGATTTGTGTTACGGGAGCTAGTGTTTCCTCGTTGGACAACTCTTGGCGGTCAATTTCCTGACCGTTAGAACTGTAGACACGAGTCTTAATCGTGCGCTCACCCTCAACACCCGGAGTTACGATTTGACGACTTCCTTCTGGAATCTCATCTGTATATTGCTCGTCAATAGAAAAATCAATCTTTTCTATTCTAACCTCATCATTTGTAGTCAATTCTAACTCAGAATTCTCATGAATAGGAGCTGTATCAAGAGTTGTACCATATTCCATCAGTTCTGGAATCTCTTGAACTGGAGGCGTATCAGAACTTGTGCCATACTCTGCTAATTCTGGAACTTCATGAACTGGCGCTGTTTCTGGACTGGTGCCATATTCCGTCAATTCTGGAACTTCGTGAACTGGTGCTATTTCAGGAGTTGTACCATATTCTGTCAATTCCGGAACTTCGTGAACTGGAGATGATTCAGGGTTTGTGCCATATTCTGTCAATTCTGGAACTTCGTGAACTGGGGATGTTTCAGGATTTGCCCCATATTCTGTCAGTTCTGGAATCTCTTGAACTGGAGGCGTATCAGAACTTGTGCCATACTCTGCTAATTCTGGAACTTCATGAACTGGCGCTGTTTCTGGACTGGTGCCATATTCCGTCAATTCTGGAACTTCGTGAACTGGTGCTATTTCAGGAGTTGTACCATATTCTGTCAATTCCGGAACTTCGTGAACTGGAGATGATTCAGGGTTTGTGCCATATTCTGTCAATTCTGGAACTTCGTGAACTGGGGATGTTTCAGGATTTGCCCCATATTCTGTCAGTTCTGGAATCTCTTGAACTGGAGCTGTATCAGAACTGGTGCCATACTCTGCCAATTCTGGAACTTCGTGAACTGGGGCTGTTTCTGGAGTTGTGCCATACTCCGTCAGTTCTGGAAGCTCATGAACTGGAGTTTCTTTTGGTATCGAGTTAGTTGAAGCTGTTCCAACTAAAATAATTTCAGAAACAGGTTCAAGCGTCACTTGATCAGAAATCATTTCGCTTTTCACGATTTCTTGACCCTTACGATAATGACGAGTCACAACTGTACGTTGACCTCGAACACCTGATTGTATAACTTTTGATTGACCTTGAGCCAATTCATCGGTATATTGGTATTTTGTCTGATAAGGAAGTTCTTGGACTGACTTTTGCTCACTAATTTTTAGTTCTGGTAAGTCATAAATAGGAGTTGAGCGTGTGAACTCTATCTCCTTAGCAGCTATAGCTTCTCTTTCTTCCTCCTTTAAACCATCACCCTTATCCGAAACAATCTCTTTCATATCAAGATTTGTTTCACTCGGTTTAAGTTCACTTTCCTTTCCTTTCTCCAAGTCAAGTGTCGGGTTTTCCTTCTGAACAGAATGAGCTAAATGACCATCATTTTGTTCTTTATTCTTTAAGTAACCTATATAGTCATAACCGTCAATTTTCAATGGCGCTGGCAGTGCATCTCCAAGACCCAAGTTAAGACTTTGATTATATGCTGCAAGTTCGATATTCGTCACTGCTAAGACTGTTGGAGATAGAAGTATAGATCCCATTCCAGTTACCAACAAGATCGAAGATAAATACCTCTTCCCATTTCTGCCTCTAACAACTACAAGCACTAGTAATGCAAGACCCATCGCTGTAAAAGTGGATTCCCAAAGGCCGGAGTGACCTGTCTTAGGTAATACTCCAGATTTATCCCCTTGAGTAGTCGGACGATAAACTAAGTAATAGGTCTCTGAAGCATCCTCAACATGCTTTGGAATCTCCCTGATCAAGGCACTCTTCTCTGCCTCCGTCAATTCAGACTCCACTACGTAGTGGTATTTGACCTGAGCAGACTGCTGACTTTGAATTTCTGCTGCCTTCACAGAAGTCAAGCCCCCAGCCATTTGCCCATTCAAAAAGAAGCTTCCAATAGTCGCCGAAACGAGCCCGACAGACAACTTTCTGAAAGAAAAACGTTGTCGTTTTTCTCCATAAAACCGATGTTTCATTCTCAAAATTTCCTCTTCAATATATTATTCAATCCTTTCTATTCTACCGAAATTTACTAGATTATTCAATTTATTTGTCACAATTTTTAAGGAAATCAATGCTTCTAAAAACACTCTTATCAAGCACTAAAGATTTTCATGATTCTTATAAAAACTTTCCGAAAATATACTCAAAAATCGTATTATATGCAAATTTATTTTAGATATAAGAAGACTAGAATCCAGCAAAAAAAGAGAGAAATGACTTTCTCTCTTTTACCTTTCCTCTCATCTTAAACTATGAGAAGACATATTTCTAATCTGATTATTTCGCTTCAAATCCTTCTGCAACTGCATCCGCAAAGTTTTCTTCTACGATGCTTGCACAGTGGTCACAGATAACTGCATGGTAGCTACGTTCTGCAGTAGTTGGATCGATACGACGGCAGCGGTCACATACTTCACCTGCAGCGCGTTTAACTGTAAAGGCTACATCTTCGAAGCTAACGGCACCTTCTGGAGCTGTACCTTCAGCGATGGTCAATTCTGACACGATCAAGAGTTGAGCCACATTGCTATCCACTGCTCCAAAAAGAGTTTTCACCACTTCATTTGGATAAACTGTCAAGTGGGCTTCGAGTGATTTACCGATTACTTTTGCATTACGCGCTTCTTCCAAGGCTTTTTGAGCTTGTCCACGGAAATCCATGAAGGCTGACCATGTATCCAAGATTTCTTCTTGGTTGGCAAAAGTTTGAGCCTCTGGTAATTCAGACAATTGAACGAAGTCTTCAGCTTCAAACTCAAGATATGACCAGATTTCCTCTGCTGTGTGAGGAAGGATTGGTGTCAAGAGTTTGGTGATTTTGACAAGAATGTCATAGAAGACAGTCTGCATTTGACGGCGTTCGAGTGATTTGGCACCTTCGATATAAACCACATCTTTGGCAAAATCAAGGTAGAAGGCTGACAAGTCAACGTTAATAAAATTCACCAAAGCCTTGTAGATAGTCAAGAATTCAAAATCAGCATAGGCATCACGAATCGTTTTCACAAGTTGGTTAAAGCGAATAGTCATGTACTTATCAACTGAACGAAGTTCATCGTAAGCTACTGTATCCTCAGCTGGGTTAAAGTCAGAAGTATTGGCAATCAAGAAACGAAGGGTGTTACGGATCTTACGGTAAGTTTCGGAGACTTGGCTCAAGATATCCATAGAGATACGGACGTCGTTGCTTGAGTCCACACTTGTTACCCAGAGACGCAAGATTTCCGCACCAAATTGTTTTTCAACATCGCTTGGAGCAATGGTATTCCCAAGAGATTTAGACATCTTCTCACCTTTACCATCAAGGGCAAAACCTTGTGACAAGATTTGTTTGTATGGCGCTACGCCATGGTTGGCAACGGATGTGATGAGTGAAGAGTTGAACCAACCACGGTATTGGTCAGAACCTTCAAGGTAGAGGTCAGCTGGGTATTTGAGTTCTGGACGGTTGACCACCACTCCATTCCATGACGAACCTGAGTCAAACCATACGTCCATGATGTCCGTTTCTTTCTTGAATTCGCCATTTGGTGAACCTGGATGCGTAAATCCTTCTGGCAAGAGATCTTTGGCATCTCGTTCCCACCAGATGATAGAACCATGTTCCTCAAAAAGTTGCGCTACATGTTCGATGGTTTCAGCTGTCATGATTGGTGTGCCATCTTCTGCGTAGAAGATTGGAAGAGGAACTCCCCAAGCACGTTGACGAGAGATAACCCAGTCGCCACGGTCACGGATCATATTGTAAAGACGCACTTTACCCCATTCTGAGTGGAACTTCACTTTTTCAATTTCATCCAAGATTTTTTGGCGGAATTTAGATACAGAGGCAAACCACTGTGGAACTGCACGCCAGATGATTGGTTTCTTGGTACGCCAGTCAAATGGGTATGAGTGAGAGATTTCTTCTTGAGCAAGGAGAAGATTACCAAGTTTCTCGATAACAGTCGGCACAACCTTGTCGTAGAATTGACCTTCAAAGTCAGAGCCAGCATTGGCCATCATAATACCGCGTTCGTTAACTGTTACAGCAACTTCAAGACCATTGGCAACACCGACATTGTAGTCGTCCTCACCAAAACCAGGGGCTGTATGGACAATACCAGTACCAGAGTCAGTTGTAACGTGGTCACCCAGGATTACCAACTCATCTACAGCCGTATCCCATGGGTGGACTGTCACAATGTGGTTCAATTCTTGACCACGGTAGGTTGCCAAGACTTGCACATCCGCCCAGCCAAATTTCTCAGACAAACTGTTCAACAATTCTGAAGCAACTACAAACTTACGAGATTCATCAGCTGGTTGAACGACTACGTAGTCAATATCAGCTCCAACTGTCAAACCACGAGAAGCTGTGATAGTAAATGGAGTAGTTGTCCAAACTACGATGTAAGTGTCTGTATCTAGGACACCTTTTCCGTCTTTGACGCGGTTAGCATAGTAAAGGGAAGTTGAAAGCAAGTCATGGTATTCAATTTCCGCTTCAGCAAGAGCTGATTCAGATGACCAAGACCAGTAAACTGGCTTGGCACCACGGTAGATGTAGCCTTTCTTAGCCATTTCTCCGAAGACACGGATTTGAGCCGCTTCATAGTCCGGAGTCAAAGTCACATAAGGATTTTCCCAGTCACCAGAAACACCCAATCGTTTAAAGTCTTCACGTTGTTTATCAACTTGAGAAAGAGCATACTCACGGCAAAGTTTCAAGTACTCAACCAAGTCCATTTCTTTGCGTTTAACGCCTTGTTTTGCCAAGACTTGCTCGATTGGCAGACCATGTGTATCCCAACCTGGGATGTAAGGTGCATAGAATCCTGACATAGACTTAGAACGAACAATAATATCTTTGGAAATCTTGTTCATGGCATGTCCAACGTGGATATTTCCGTTTGCATACGGAGGTCCATCATGCAAGGTGAAATGTGGTTTTCCTTGGTTCAATTCTTGACGACGTTGGTAAAGTTTTGCTTCTTCCCATTCTTTTTGCCAAACTGGTTCTTTAGTTGGAAGACCAGCACGCATAGGAAAGTCTGTTTTCCCTAAATTGAGGGTTTCTTTAAGTTTCATTGTTACTCCTTTAATTTAAACTGACAAAATAAAAACCACGATTCGCAAAAAGGACGAAAATCGTGGTACCACCTTTGTTCGAAAAAAGACAGGGTCTCTTTTCCTCTTTTCCCGTAACGTGGGGGACGTCCAGTCTTACTATTTTCGGACTGGATTGCTTGAGAGGATAATCTAACCACTAGGGATTGCAGGACTCTCACCATCTCCCGCTCGCTGAAAATATAGTTGGTTGGATCTTGTTCTCACATTTTTTATAGGATAAGAACAGATTCTTTGTTTGCATCGTTCTCAGTTGCCGTAGTAGCTTCTACTTCAACTGACTCTTCATGCTGGTCACTTTCTTCTGTCTGTTGATTTTGTTGAGCTTCAAACTCAGCTAATTCTTTGTTGCCAGCCTCGATACGAGCTTGCAATTCAGCAACCTCTTCTGGTGTGAATTGACGAGTCATATCAATTGGTTCTTCCTCTGGTTGTAAAGATACAGTTTCACCAAGAACTTCACCCACCACTTCTTTAAAGGCTTCATCACTTGTCTGAAGGTAAGTAGCTGTTGGGCGAAGAATATCTTCCCAATCAGATGACTCGACAATAGCCAATTGACTTTCAATCGTAGACTTGAGGCGTTGATGGAATACACGGCTCTTGTTCTTCAACTCTTCTGTCTCAACAGCCACTCTCTTCGCATTATCTGTTGCCTGACGGAGAATTTCATTTGCCTTGTATTTCGCTTCTTCAAGCAAACGTTGAGCGTCTTGTTCAGCTTGTTGAATAATATTGTTTGAACGTTCTTGAGCAGCCTGTTTAACACGCTCCGCAGTATCTTGAGCAATCAAAACTGACTGACTCAAGGAATCCTTCATCTCATCAAAGTAAGACAAACGTTCTTCCAAACTCTTGATGTGTGTCTCTTTATCGTGATTACTACGAACCAAGTCTTCATAGTCACGAACAACGATATCCAGAAATTCATCTACTTCTTCTGGATCAAAACCTCTAAATCTTGTACCAAAGGTTTTATCTTTAATTTCTAACGATGTAATTGGCATACTTTTCCTCACTTACTTAATAAAAAATAGAATCATTAATTGCTTCTGGTTCTTGCTCGCTTGTTACTGTTCTCTTAGGAATATCATTCGTATAATAGGAAAGACGTTCTTCTAGTTTTTTGATATAGAGTTCAGTTTCATCTTTGTATCGAATCATCTCCTCTAATTCAAAGTAAATCTTATCTAGAAAGAGGTCAACTTCTTCCTGATTGTAGCCTCTGAATGTTCTTGAGAAAGCTTTATCACTTATTTCTTGTGGTGTAATCGACATATTTTTTCTCACTTGCTTAAAAGTAGCCGGACTGTTAGTTTTTTCTTATCCTTTTTGGTCTGTCCATTGTCTTTGACAATTTTTAGACGACCAAACTTTCTCACACTGATCAAATCTCCAACAGCGACCTGGTAATCAGTTTTTTCAACCAGATGATAGTTTACCTGGACAGATTTTTTCTCAATCAGTTGACTAGTTTGATTTCTAGATAATTTCAAGGCACTTGATAAGAGGGCATCCAATCGAAAACTCGAAACTAAAATTTCTCGTTCTCTATAATCAATTTTAGACAAAATCCTATCGGTAAAAGGACATTCCTCCAGCGATACAGGAAGTCTGCCAATCTTTCTTATTCCATCCTGAAAAAGAGGAATGAAATCACGATTGACAAAAATCTGTGCTCTCTTTTCATCTACCAAGATATCACCAAATAATTTACGGTCAATTCCTAGTTGGTTGATAATTGTTCCCAATATTTTTCCATGACTCAGTTGCTCAAACTTACTCGGATAGCAAATTTCCAACAAGGCCATTTCAAAGTCTGATATCTCCGGTTCAAAGTAATCTGGATAGAGAAGAACACGAACCGACTCAGTCGGAAGAATATCACCACTACTTTGGCAACCCAGTCCATATGTCCCAGCTAGCACCCTCAAGATCTGTTCCTGATGGGGATTGATAAAGGGAGTAAGTACCGGTGCATAGGTATCTTCTACCCGCTTGATCCACTCTAAACCCTTATCAATAAAGGGAATATCATCTTGGGAAAAATGCTGATAAATGGCTCGATTTGCTGTCATAGTAATAAGACTAGTCGTGTTAAGATATTTCCAACAAACTGAATCAGAATCAGCGCTGCCCAAACCGTAAAATCAAGACCAGCAAATTGTAGATTGAGCTTACGAAGAGGCTCAATAACTGGGCGAGCAAGTCTGATAACTAAGCGACCTAGCTGGCTTTCATAGGCATTTGGAAACCATGAAAGAAGAGCAAATGCAACGAGAATGATGGAGTAAATGCTAACCGCATTTTGGATTAAACGGATTAAGAAAATCATTATCTTGCTCTATTTCGTTTAATATCAAAACCAAACTCAGCGCTTTGTGATTCGTCTGGAAGTTTGATATCTTCAATATTCACGATAACGTTGACAGGAGTCAATAGATACATCGTACTCGCAACTTTTTTCATATTTCCAGCCAAGACATGACGGGCTCCGTCCAAGTAATCAAGGCAACGACGGGCTTGTACTTCTGTCATGTATTGGAAATCAATCAAAATACTTTCATTTCCAGCCAATAAATCTACAATTTCAGTTGCATCTTCATATTTTCTTGGATAGCGAACGTCAATCGTCACTTTCTCATCTGAACGGTGACTTTGCATCGCCAATTCTTGCTGACGCGCATGAAGACGAGTAATATTTGCATCTTTTGCTGATCCTGACTGAGCAGGTGCTGGTAATTCTTTAGAAGATGAGATGGCTGGGCTAACTGTTTCCTCTTGTTGAGTCTCATAGTTAGTCGTTTCTTCTCCGTCTTCTGTAAAATAATCTATAAATTTATCGAATCTATCTTTTAAAGACATAGCTCTCTCCTATTTAAAAAATGCTGTACCGATTCGAACAAAGGTTGAGCCGAATTGAATCGCTTCTTTAAAATCACGACTCATTCCCATGCTTAGCTCTGTCATCGGCATATTAGGGATTTGTTTTTCTCTAATTTCTGCTTGCAGAGCCTGCGTATCCTTGAAAATTTCTTTCAATTCATCACTGTCTGCCTCAAAAGGAGCCATGGTCATTAAACCAACATACTCAATCTGATCTAACTTAGCCAATTCTGGCAAAAGTTCTAGCAATTCTTCTTTTGAAAATCCATGCTTGCTTTCTTCCCCAGAAATATTGACCTGCAAGAAACACTTGATAACATGATCTGTTCTCTTTTGAATTTCCTGGGCTAACTTTAGGGAGTCTAAAGCATGAAAGTAATCCACAAATGGGATTACTTCTTTCACTTTCCGTCTCTGTAGTGTTCCTATTAAATGCCAAGTAACTGGGTAATCTTTCAAGGCCTGATATTTTTCTAAAAATTTATCAACTCGATTTTCACCTATATGACGGACACCAAGCGGAAGCAAGGCTTCCGCTGTTTGTACATCTACATACTTTGTCACTGCGATTACTGAAACAGCATCTAGAGCACGGTTGGCTTCTTGACTAGCATCAGCTATTTGCTGAAAAACTAATTCAGTATTTTTTTTCAAATTCATTGATTAACGATTTTTGAAGAATGGAGGTGTATCCAATTCATCTTCATCTTGTGAAACTGGTGTTTCGAAGCGTTCTACTGATGAAACAACAGGATCTGTTTGGCGAACAATAGACTCGCGACGCAAGTCCCAGTCTCCAAAAGCAGACGCTTGGTTTGTTTCAAAACGACGAGGACTTGATTTAGGCAATTCTGCTGTTTCTTCCAAGTCGAATTGACGGTCAAATGTGTGTGCTTGAGGAGCTTTAGTTGATGGACGTCCAACTGGTTGGTTGTTACGAGCTCCAACTACTTTTTCCACGCGCTCTTGACGAACACCTGTCGCTACAACAGTAACACGGATTTCATCCTTCATGCTTTCGTCAATTGATGTTCCAAGCCAGATGTTTACACCTTGGCCAGCTGCTTGGTTGACGATTTCTGAAGCTTCTTCTGCTTCAATCAAGGTCAAGTCAAGACCACCAGTAACGTTGACGATGACATCCTCAGCACCATCGATAGTTGTTTCAAGAAGTGGAGAGTAAATTGCTTTACGAGCCGCTTCAACAACGCGTTCTTCACCACTACCGATACCGATACCCATAAGGGCATTTCCTTTATTTGCCATTACAGTTTTCACATCAGCAAAGTCAAGGTTAATCAATCCTGGGTTTGTGATCAAGTCAGTGATCCCTTGAACACCTTGGCGAAGAACGTTATCTGCTTCGCTAAGAGCTTCAAGAAGTGGGGTTTTCTTATCAACGATTTCAAGCAAGTTGTTGTTAGAGATAATCAACAAAGTATCAACATGCTCGCGAAGTTCGTTGATTCCTTCTACAGCGTACTGACCACGTTTGCTTCCTTCAAATCCGAAAGGACGTGTCACGACACCAACTGTAAGAGCACCAAGATCTTTAGCGATACGTGCAATAACAGGGGCTGCACCTGTACCAGATCCACCACCCATACCTGCAGTGATAAAGACCATGTCCGCTCCAGTGATAGCTTCCGTCAAAGCTTCTTCACTTTCTTCTGCAGCTTTACGTCCAACTTCCGGACGACCTCCAGCACCCAAACCACGAGTCAATTTTGGACCAAGTTGGATAACTGTTTCTGCTTTCGTACTGCTAAGGGCTTGTACATCAGTGTTGGCTGCGATAAATTCTACACCAGCAACACCTTCGTCAACCATGCGGTTGATGGCGTTACCACCACCACCACCGACACCAATTACCTTAATAACTGCGCCTTGAGCTGCTGCTGTATCAAATGAAAATGTCATAATTTCTTATCCTCTTTTATTCATCAAACATGCTTCCGATCAAACCACGGAAACGTTCTGTTAGCTTCGGTTTACTTTGAGAACTTGCTTGGAATTCTTCCTTGGGAGCAACTGGAGCTTCCTGCACAGTTTCAGCTGGTGCTGCTTGTGTTGGACTTGGTTGCGCTACTGGATTCAAACGTTGATTTGGAATGCCAAAGTTGATTGGTTTTTGACGAAGGAATTCATCTCCTTTAACTGCTTTTTGAGCAAGAAGATTGACTTCAGTCAATTTACCAGCAAACTCAGACAAGCTAATCACGTGCGCAAATGCAGGGTTGCGAATTCCAACTTGATTTGGTACATAAAGTTTTACGCGAACACCAAATACTTCTTGGGCTAATTCAACAATTCCTGGCAAAATTGCATTTCCACCGATAAGGACGATACCTCCTGGCAAATCTAACAAGTGTCTTCTTTCCAACTCTTGTTTGATTTGGTCAAAGATATGTTTGATGCGTGCTGAGATAATTTCTGCCAAATAGCTTTCTGTTACTTCAACAGGTTCTACTTCACCAATTACTTCAACTTGGAAAGTTTCGTTACTTGCAAGTGGAACGTAAGCTTCACCATAGTTCAGTTTCAAACTTTCTGCAATTTTTTGAGATGTTTTCAAGACTTTAGAGATGTCTTTAGTAACGTAATCTCCACCTTCTTGGTAGATGTTAGTGAACTGCAATTCTTGGTTGCGGATAGTCGCTACAGTAGTCTGACCTCCACCCATGTCAATGACAGTCGCACCAAATTCACGTTCACCTTCATTGAGAACGGAGTTCACGATTGCCAAAGGTGAAATAATCACGTTATCAACATGAATACCTACACGCTCAACCGTCTTGCGAAGATTGTGTAGAATCGTACGAGGACCTGTGTAAAGCAGACCACGCATTTCCAAGCGGACACCCATCATACCACGAGGGTCACGGATGCCTTGGAATCCATCCACGATGAATTCTTCTGGAATAAAGGTAATCACTTCACGGTCAGGAGTCATGCTCTTTGTCAAAGCTGATTTGACAACATTTTCAACATCTTGATCTGTGATTTCTTTGGTATCTGAAGTTACAGGAATCATTCCTTGTGTTGGTTCAACCTGCAAGAGGTTTGCTGGAAGGCCAACGTTAACAGACTTAATAGAAATACCCGCTTTCTCTTCTGCCTGTGTGATTGCAGATTTAATTGCTGAAGCAGCTGCTTCAATATCAACAATAATTCCGTCTTTGACACCTTTACTTTTGGCATTACTAACACCAATTACATTTACTTCGCCATCTCTATGCTCAGCTACTAGCACTTTAATCGAGCTAGTTCCGATATCTAAGCCTGTAAAAAAACCATCTCTAGTCATTACATCGCATCCTCTCTGTCTTCCAAGTTTCTCACTTCTATTTAATAACTATGTTTGGGCATAGCTATTCAAAGAATATTATAACACAAAAAATCCAATCGTGCTTAGTTTTTGATAAAATTCCTGCATGTTTTTTGAGAAAATTCTAGAAAAATTCTTCTTCTAAGAGATTATTTGAAGTTAACGTTCACAATTTCCTTTTTGTTTCTTAAAAATCCAAAAAAGAGAAGATCATTTAGATCTTCTCTTGAATAAATTCTTCCGATTTTTGTTGTAAAAAATTTTCTACTAATTTCCCTGTTAAGCGAATTGCTATCACGATAACAGTCGAAACAATGAGATAATTTAAGGGCTGGCCGAAACTTCCAACAAGTGGTGGTTTACTCAAAAATCCATAGTCCCCACCTACAACTAAATTGACAACCCATATCAAGCCATTTAAGGCAAAGGTAATCACCGCCACATTCTTCAAATCAAGAAGGGAAGCCTCATAGTTTCTAAACAAGTATAGAAGCGCATTTCCTAAAAGGGCAACATGTCCGATAATGAAAGACAAAATGGTCACGTGTGGAAATGGGTAGGGATCAAAGAGTGGGTAAGCCAGTGCCGCTGTTGCTCCAAAAGTTCCTAAAAGGGCAAAGTATTGTTTGTACTTGGATGTCCCTGGAATCAAGAGCATCACAAACATGGCGATACGGCAATGATAGAAGGGCAAACTTTCTGACAGAGGCATGAGATTGCCCCAATACCAGCTATACAGAACAATCAGTTGAACAGACTGAAGGATCTGAATAAAACGCTGGTAAGCCACTTTATCGCGAAAACGATAAGAAGCATAGAAAGTAAGAGCCAGTAAACATAACAAACCAATGTACCAGTGGAGTTCAAACTGGGGCGGTTCTGATATCTGTGTGGTAAATAATTTATCCCACAAATTCATATTCTATTCCTCGTTCATCTAGCTAGAGGCAGTAAAAAAAATTCACTCCCCCCAGCTTTTAAATTTTTTGAAAAAACTTGATTCTATGCCATGCATAGAATACTTGCGTCTTAAATTCGCAACCTATTATATCATTTGTATTGCAGAAATGCACCTTGTAGATACCCTTTTTTGATTTGTCAACTTCTCTAGCATAAACTAATCAACATATTGGTCTCTTTGTCCTTTATAAACTTGCCAAATAATCTCCATTTGCTCCTTGGTGATGCGTTTTTCAGATAAGACTGGCAATTGGTCAATGGCAAAAAATTGAAGCTCAGCAATTTCTTGATTCTCTTGAAATTGTCCATCAAGAAGCTTACATTCAAAGACAAACTTTGCATATTGTTTGCTCTGTAGTTGGAAACGATTGGTATCAAAAACTGCAAGTAACCTTTCAGCTTTTGCTGTAAAACCGGTTTCTTCTTCAATTTCTTTAAGAATATTTTCGGTTGGAGAATAGCCGACTTCACCAAAACCACCTGGCAAAGCCCAACTATCCTCTCCTTTTCCTCTAACTAAACAGATTTTTTCATCCTCAACAATCCAAGCACGGACGTCCATCAGAGGAGTTGCATAAGCGGACGTTGGTTTCAAGACTTCTGCCACTTCTTCTGCATCGAGGTCTGATACCTGATTCAACATTTCAGATAACAGGCTTCGCAAGTCCTCGTAGCGCTCACGGTCGAAAGGATCTTTTGTAAAGGTTAATCCAGTATCCGTAATGGCTAACATTCTTTGCAGATACTTGGTAAAATCACTTGCATTCATTTTCTAAACTTTCTACCAACTTGGCTAGATTCATGGAGTTAGAGCCTTTAAGCAAAATTTGGTCATTGGCACCGAGGCTTTCCTTGACTTGCTTGACAAGGTCTTCAAATTGGTCCTCGTCAGCTGTTTTCTTAAAATAGAAAACGTGGCCGATTGGAAACATTTGACTGGCAAGTTGTGCCAATTCGGCAATGTCTTCTCCATAGAAAATAACGGTATTCAGCACATCTGGCGATAGGCTTAAAATCATCTGGTTATGGAGCTGAACAGACTGGTCACCAAGTTCCTTCATGTCTGCCAAGACTGCGATTTTCTTGCCTCCTTCGTTGGCTGGAATGGCAGAGAATGTCTCCAAAATCAACTTCATAGCAGTTGGATTGGCATTGTATACGTCAGACAGAATATCTGCTCCATTGGCTGCCTTCTTCCACTCAGTACGGTTACGCGTCAATTCTAGGTTCTGGAAGGCCTGATGAATTTGCTCCTCTGAAACTCCTTCTTGTAGAGCCACATAAGCAGCAATCATAGCATTGGTGGCATTGTACTTACCTGTCACTGGCAAATCGAGGGCTTGTCCCAAGAAATTCGCCTTAAAGGTCAGACTATCCTTGCGCTCAATCAAGTCTGTGATTTCTAACTCAGCTCCTGGCCCAAAACAGACCACTTTTTTATCTGTAGGCAAGTAGTCCTCTACAATGGAGTCGGCTGGTGCCAAAAGCAAAGAACCTGGTGCCATACCATCAGCAATTTGCATCTTCCCTTTAGCAATCTCCGAACGGTCTTTGAAAAAGGCCAAATGAGCCTCTCCAACCAAGGTCACAATGGCTGTCTTAGGATGAGCTAATTCAGACAAGAGATGGATATCTCCCAAGTGATCCTGCCCCATCTCCAAGACCAACTTTTCAGTCTCCTCAGGCATATGGAGAACCGTATAGGGAAGACCAATCTCGTTATTGTAATTGCCTTGCGTTTTGTAGGTCTTGTAGGTTGTTGACAGTAAATGCGCCAACATATCCTTGGTCGTTGTCTTACCATTTGAACCTGTAACTGCAAAGACATCAACAGCTGTCTTTTCAAGATAGTAGGCAGCTAGGGATTGAAAGGCAGTCAAAACGTCATCTACTAGAATGTAGGGATGATTTGCAACCTCTTTCTCAGACAAGGTTACTACTGCACCATTTTCAAAAGCTGTTTCGATAAAGTCGTGACCGTCACGCGCACCTTTAAGTGGCACAAACAAATCTCCCGTCCCAATCAAACGACTGTCAAACTCAGCCTTTTCTAGCTGGATGTCCTCAAAGATGCTGACATCATTTTTAGCTCCAACAGCTTGGGCAACTTCGTGGATCGTTAATTTCATTTCTACTCCTTTAAAAAGGGTTGAAGTCCGAGAACTCTAGTCACCATGCAGTGATCGTTCCGGCTTCTACCCTCTCTTTCATTTTTATAGCAAATGCGCTTCGCGCTTGTCAAAACTTTGCTTAGCAAGGTCAACCAAATGCTCGATTAGTTCTGGGTAGCTGATTCCCATATTGTCCCAAAGTAGTGGATACATCGACCACTGGGTAAAACCTGGCATGGTATTGAGCTCGTTTAAGAAAATTTCGCCCTTATCTGTATAGAAGAAATCACAACGAGATAGACCAAGTCCACCAATCGCACGGAAGGCTGTTTCTGCATTATGACGCATGACAGCTACTACATCATCACTAATCTTGGCTGGGATGTCCATGGTAATCTTGTTATCGATATATTTGGCATCGTAGTCATAAAAGGCAACATCCTTGACCACTTCACCTGGCAAAGTGCTCTTAACATCGTAGTTGCCCAAGAGACCAACCTCGATTTCACGTGCATTTACCCCTTGCTCTACCAAGACACGGCTGTCATATTGGAAGGCGAGTTCCAAGGCTTGACGGAGTTCTTCTTGGTTTTCAGACTTAGAAATACCGACACTTGAACCCATATTGGACGGCTTCGTGAAGACTGGATAAGTCAATTTTTCTTCAACTTCAGCGATTTTAGCAGTCACATCATCTTCTTCGACGATGGCCACATAAGGTACTTGGGCAATTCCGACAGATTCTAAGACACGCTTGGTCGTGATTTTATCCATGGCAAGGCTGGATGACAAGATATTGCAGCCGACATAGGGCATTTTCAAAACTTCAAGGAATCCTTGAACAGAGCCATCTTCTCCCATCGGACCATGAAGAACTGGAAAGACCACTGCGCCTTCTTCGTAGATGGCACTTGGCGCTATTTTCTTATCCCAGTCAATAGTCGCATTGGTCATGAGACGATCTTCTTGACCTGGAGTCTGGCTAAATTCTTGCGTTTTAATAAAGTCACCTGACTGGCTGATGAAGAAAGTCTTGACTGTGAAACGGTCGTAGTTGACCGCACGCATAACACTTTCAGCTGAAAGGACAGAGACTTCACGCTCTGCACTACGCCCACCGTATAAAAGAATAATCGTTTGTTTCATATTGCTTGTCCTAATTCTAATAGAATACTCGTTCTTTAGTATATCATATTTGCTTCTTTTTTGAAACTTGAACATGGTACTAGAATTCAAGAAACATAAAAGAGACCTATAACATCAAAGTCGGTCTCCTTAATTTTCTTATGAATAAATTTAGTTCGTAAATTTGTCTACTCCTACAACTCTGTCCGATTTTCAATGGCTCGTAAGAGTGTGACTTCGTCCGCATACTCGATATCTGCTCCCACGGCTAGTCCTCGTGCTAGGCGAGTGACCTTGATACCAGCTGGCTTGAGGAGACGAGAGAGATACATCGATGTCGCTTCTCCATCCGCTGTCGCATTGGTTGCCACAATCACCTCTGAAACCTCACTATCCATGAGACGGGTCATGAGACTCTTGAGGTTGATATCGTCTGGGCTGATGCCATTCATCGGAGAAATGAGCCCGTGCAAGACGTGATAGAGGCCGTGGTATTCTTGGATGTTTTCCATAGCAGCCACATCGCGACTATCCTCTAACACCAAGATGGTTGTCTGGTCTCGAGTCGGGTCCGTACAGATAGAGCACGGATCATCATCGGTCAAGCGACCACAGATGGAACAATAGGTCAATTCCCGCTTAGCAGACAGGAGATTTTTGGCAAATTCATTGACATCGTCATCAGACATTCCAATGGTATAGAAGGCTAGGCGGGTAGCCGTTTTGATCCCGATACCTGGAAGCTTGGAATAGCTATCAATCAGCTTGGCAATAGGTGTTGGATACAGCATAAGTTCCTTTCTAATTCATTGGATGGTGTTGGTGATAAAGATTGATAATGTCGCGTGCAATCGAAGGTCCGACACCGTTTGTTAGGTTGGTGTTATGAGGAAAGACGACTGCGACTGCGATTTGGGGATTTTCGGTCGGTGCATAGGCGACTGCGTTGGTATTATTGGCTTTTTGACCACCATTAACATAACTTTCGGCAGTACCCGTTTTCCCGCTGATGGATACGGCTGCGCCATTTGAAAAGGCACGACCAGTTGTCAGAGCACTCGTTCCATGCGAAACTTGATAAAAACCTTGCTGCAAGATAGCCATATCTGATTCTGAGATATTGACCTTGTTCAGTTCCTTAGTGGCTGTTTCTTGAACCAGACTGCCTAAGCCACCTTGGTCATTGTTTCCATAAACCCCTTCAACGATGTGAGGAGCTAAACGGACACCATTGTTTGCAATGGTTGCAACATACTGGGCTAACTGCATCGGTGTATAGTTATCGAACTGGCCAAAGGAATTATTGATATAGTTCCCCAAATCAAATTCTTTTGGCGTAAATCCTGTGGATTCATCTGGGAGGTCAATTCCTGTTGAAGCTCCGAGTCCGTATTCCCCAAAGGTTGATCGCAATTTGCCCATTGCAGTCTCTAACTGTCCCGTTGCGGCCACCATATTTGGTGTGTAGGTCTGTCCCATGATTCCTAGCGCAGTTTGAACCATATAGGTATTAGAAGAGTACTCTAAAGCCTCAACTGCTGTGATAGGGAAAGAGCCATAGGACAAGGTGTACCATGAATTGATTGGGGCCGAACCTTGGAAAACAATAGGCTGGTCTGTCAAGGTTTGATTGCCTGACAAGACTCCATTTTCCCAACCAGAGCTGATGGTCGCTGCCTTAACAACAGATCCTGGCACAAAGACATTGGTTATCGTTCCAAGCGAATCTGAACTTAATTTCCCGGATTCGACATCATGCTTGACACCTGACATCGCCAAAACTGCACCGGTTTTAGGATTAAGGGCTACGGCGTAGACTCCTTCAGAGTATTTGGCTCCACCGTTACCCAACTCTGAGTTGAAGTAGCTCTTGAGTAGGTCGTCCACACCATTCTGGAAAGCTAGGTCAACCGTTAACTTGATATTGTTTCCTTTACTTCCTTCTTCGACATTTTCCACACTTTCCATATTTCCGTGTTTGTCGAGGTGGATTTCTTTGACGGAGCGTTTGCCTTGAAGAACATCTTCATATTGCTTTTCAAGATAGGAAGTTCCTACTCGGTCATTGAGAGAATAGCCTTTTTTGAGATAGGCATCAACTTCCTCTGCTGGAAGTCCTGACTTCTCATTTGAAACACTACCGACGATCGTCGATAAAGAAGTGTCCAAGACTTTACGATCCCATGAGGTTGAAATGCTGATACCTGGTAATTCCTTGGACGCTGATGCAACGAGAGCAACTTGGGTATCATCTAAGGCATCCGTAGAAATGGTTCCTGTCGCAAAATTTTCAACAGCATTGAGCTGACTAAAGAGATAGATTTCCTTTTTCTGGTCATCTGTATAATTGAGCTGACTCACGTCAATACTTTCAACCGCATTATTGTAAAGTGTCGCTTCTGATAAGCGATTTCCATCTGAATCCAGGCGTTTGTCACTTGGCAAGGATTCGACTGTTTTTTTGTAAATATCCTGATCCGCCAAGTAATAATCTGCAATCTGTCGATCTGTCAGATCAGGGGAGGTTACATTTACATATGTGAGGAGTTTCTTGGCTGTCTCCTTCAATTCAGCTGCTGTCATTTTATTGTTTCGTGTGAAAGAAACAACTTGCTTGACAGTATTTTCTACCAAGGGTTTCCCTGCCGCATCATAGATCTGTCCACGAGCTGAACTGGTTGTTACCCTTGTTTGGCTGGCTGAGGCCAATTTTGTTTCATAGAAATCTTTATTCAGTACCTGCATGTATAACAAACGACCAATAATGGCCATAAAGAGCAGGATGACAATCGCAAATAATAAATTAAGCCGAATCGGAATCGAATGGCTATTAAATTTTCTCATACAACTAAGACTCTTTTCTAGAAAAATTCCCGATTTCCACCTTTATTCCCCCTAAAATAATAGAGTAAATAGGTGAAGCTCAGCACATTTCATTGTACCATATTTTACGGAGAAACTCTTGGAAAAGTCGAAGTATTTTTTGACTTTTAACTGAAAATACCTTTTTATTTGGTTATCCTATTTTCTATGATATAATGATAGTAATAGTTAGGAAAGCGTTAACTTTTAAGACTTTGACTCATAAAAAGGAGCCTCATGAACAAGCCAGATATCGCAACCATAATCGACCTCCATTTTGAAGAATTAACCGAGCTCGAGCAAGAAATCGCTCGCTATTTTTTGCAAGCTGAAACGATCCAAGATGATCTCTCTTCTCAGCAAGTTACCCAGAAATTACATATCTCCCAAGCAGCCTTGACCCGCTTTGCCAAAAAGTGTGGTTTTACAGGCTACCGAGAATTCGTCTTTCAATACCAGCACCAAGCTAGTAAACCGGACACTCATTCGCACAAACACAGTCCTTTAACCAAACGTGTTTTGCGAAGCTACAGTATCATGCGAGAACAAACACAGGATTTGATTGACGAAGAACAACTGGAACGCGTCGCCCAATTAATCGATGACGCAGAACGAGTTTACTTCTTTGGGACGGGAAGTTCTGGTCTGATTGCCCGTGAGATGAAACTGCGCTTTATGCGACTAGGTGTTGTCTGTGAAGCTTTGACCGATCAGGATGGCTTTGCTTGGACGACCAGTATCATGGATGAAAACTGTCTGGTACTTGGCTTTTCCCTATCAGGAACTACCCAATCCGTCCTCGATAGTTTGTTGGATGCCAAGGAAATGGGTGCCAAGACCATTTTATTTACCAGCGCTCCAAACAAAAACAGTCAGGCCTACACCGAAACGGTCCTTGTGGCAAGCCATAGTCAATCTTCTTACATCCAGCGTATTTCCGCTCAACTCCCTATGCTCATTTTAATAGATTTGATTTATGCCTACTTTTTAGAAATCAATCGCGATAGCAAAGAAAAAATCTTTAATAGTTATTGGGAAAACAAAAAGCTCAACGGCTATCGTAGACAAAAACGTGTTAGAAAATCCTAGTTTGGTTAAACCAAACTAGGATTATTTTGTTTTAATACTCTTCGAAAATCTCTTCAAACCACGTCAGCTTCACTTTGCTCTTTGATTTTCATTGAGTATAAAATGATAATAGGCTCCCAACACACCTGCTGTGTTTTGGTGATGGGCAAATTCTAATCGGAAAATAAAACGGGCTATTCTCCTGAAGTATGTTCCATAACATTATAGTTTAATGCAAAGTGTAGCTATATAGTCATTTCCATAAGGTGATAAGCGATGTCTTTTGTCACACGATTCATAAAAATCGATCATAGCGAGGCCGTTTTTTAGTTGTCCTCTAATCTGACTTTCTAAGGTATGGCTAAATTCATATCCATATTCTGGATTGATGGTGATTTTGCCTTCCTCTTCAAGCTCTCTTGAATTAAAAGGTAGTGAAAACTTTAACTGTAATTCCTCATCGGGTTTGTCCCATACAGTGTCAGCATCATACATGTAGATCCAAGGATTCATAAATCCGACCATTAACAAACCGCCCTTTTTCAATACTCGAGAGGCTTCTTTATACATGTTTTCTAAATCCTCTATGTATACATTTGAAACCGGATTGAAAACAATATCAAAAGTTTCATTTTCAAATGGAAATGGTTTTGTCATATCACCTTGAACGGTATTGATTTTTAAGCCTTCTCGTTTTGCAACCATTTCATCTCTTTCTAATTGTGATTTAGAAAAATCCATAATGGTGACATCATAACCTTTTGCAGCAAAAACAGGACCCTGCTGTCCACCACCACAAGCTAACCCTAATATCTTTTTTCCCTTGGCTTTTTCAAACCATTCTATCGGAACTTTTTTCCCCACAGTTAAGGCGACAGAAATTGGATGCTTTCTAACTTCTTCTAATTCTTCCTGTGTCAATGGCTCAGTATAGGCATTTTTTACATTATTCCATCTATCTTCATTTAATTTTATATAATTACTCATCTTACAATCTCCTCGTAATTTTATAGTATTTCGATTTAAGTTGGATGTGTTGCCACACTTCTCTCACCTCTAGAAATTTTAATTTGTCAATTTTTCGTCCACCTCATTATATCATTTTTCCACATTTTCTCATTTACTCAAACTAAACACTAGTTGAATTTTATGATAGAATTGCTCTCGCTTCAACCTTTCATACAAGATGCTTATTTTCTCCTAGTTTCTCACGATTACCTCCTTTGGCTTAAATTTTTCAATAAAAAAAGAATTAAGCAAAACAGTTTTCACTCGAGTAGTGATTCAGTGTTTTTCTTAATTCTATAGTTCCAAACTAGGATTGTTTTGTTTTGAAATGATAATAGGCACCCAACATCCCTGCTGTATTTTGGTGATGGGCAAATTCCAATCGTGTTTTTTCAGCTAAGCTTGGTACCAAGGCCGCCTTCAAGGATGCGCGGATCTTTGGTTTGAGGATAGCCTCTTGCCCCATGATACCGCCACCGAGAATGACCACTTCTGGATTGGCCACATAGCAAATATTTGCCAGACCTTTTCCTAGATAGTCTACCATGCGGTCAATACCTGCCATACAGATTTTATTTCCTTCAGTGGCCTCCTTGAAAATGCGTCGGCCATTCCACTGATCAACTGGATCACCGTGAGCTGTTGCTACATACTCAACCAAGGCTGTCGTAGAAGCAAGATCCTGAAAAGCTCCATCCTGCATGTGCATGTAACCAACTTCGCAGGCCGAATTGCTAAATCCATGGAAGACTTTCCCATCCATAATCAAGCAACCACCGATACCGGTTCCAATGGTCAAGCAAAGTGTCACACTCGCTCCCTTGCCTGAACCAGATACTGCCTCAGCCAGACCTGCACAGTTGACATCATTTTCAATCTCACAAGGAATAGCAAAACTCGTCTTGATTTCCTTCTTGAACTGGGTTCCTGCATAGTTGGGAATCTGAGGACCAGCATAGAAAATCTCACCCTTATCAGGATCCACCATTCCTGCAGAAGAAATGGCAACACCTGCTACTGGGCATTTTTCTATATAGCTGGCTACGATATCTTTTGTCTTTTGTAAGATATGAGGTCCACCCTTATGCGCCTCGGTTGGCATTTCATGCGATTCAACAAGTTGGCCTTCTTGGTCAATCAAACCATATTTGATGTTGGTTCCACCGATATCAATTGCAACGTAGTGTGTCATAAATACCTCCTTATGGATTAGAGGAAGCGCTCCTTGGTTTCACGAATCAATTGCGCTGCTACTTCTACAACTGGTCGATCCTCTTCAGTCACTGGTGTCAATGGTGAACGAACTGATCCAATGTTCAAGCCTTCATTGATTTTCAAGACTTCTTTGATGACACCGTACATATTTCCATGTGCAGCAGTCAATTTACCAATGATTGCATTGATAGCGTATTGCAATTCACGCGCTGTTTCCAAGTCTTTCTCAGCAATCAACTCATTGAGTTTCAAGAAGAGTTCTGGCATCGCACCATAAGTACCACCGATACCAGCTTTAGCACCCATGAGGCGGCCACCTAGGAACTGTTCATCTGGACCATTGAATACGATATGATCTTCTCCACCAAGGCTGACAAAGGTTTGGATATCTTGAACTGGCATAGAAGAGTTCTTAACACCGATAACACGAGGATTCTTCAACATTTCAGTGTAGAGACTTGGAGTCAAAGCAACACCTGCCAATTGAGGAATGTTGTAAATCACGTAGTCTGTGTTTGGAGCTGCAGCACTAATGTCATTCCAGTATTTAGCAACTGAGTACTCAGGCAAGCGGAAGTAAATCGGTGGAATCGTTGCAATGGCATCTACACCCAAGCTTTCTGCGTGGCGAGCAAGTTCCATACTGTCTTTGGTATTATTGCAAGCAACGTGAGCAATGATAGTCAATTTTCCTTTGGCAACTGCCATGACTTCTTCCAAAATCAATTTGCGGTCTGCCACACTTTGGTAGATACATTCACCAGAAGAACCGTTGACATAGAGACCTTGAACTCCCTTATCAATGAAGTATTGAACCAAGGCACGCGTACGCTCTGGACTGACTTCTCCTTGATCATCATAACATGCGTAGAAGGCTGGAATGACACCTTCGTATTTTTTCAAATCTGACATAGATTTTCTCCTAAGATTTCTTTTTTCTGCTGAGAGCAGTTCTATTTTTTACAAGTTTAGTATACACCTTGTGAAAATCGCTTTCAATATCTTGTATACACTTAGATTTTAGTTTCTACTTGTATTTTAGAAACTATAACGATTGAAAGTAGTTTCAGAAACAAGCCATCCTACTGGTATTTGGCGAAAATTCTCTCCATCAATCCTGCTTGGAGAAAGACCAGCAAACCAAAACCAAAGAGGATAAAGCCCGATCCACCCAAAAGGAGAGTGAAGGCGGATAGATAAAGAACCATCACAATAAGAAAGAGAATGGCCAACATGAGGAAGAACCATGGAAAGTTAAAACTTGCCAAGATAAGCCCCTTTTGCAACACTTCTTTCCAAGACAAATCATAGCGCGCAGCGATGGGATAACTAGCCAACATCACGAGAGTGAGGAAGATGAGAATCCCCAAACAAATAGCCTTGACAATCTGGAAAGGCAAAGCTGTCTGTCCCCAGAAGAGATAGAGGTCTAGAAGGCTTAATGACACAATGCCCAACTCTAACAGACCCAACTGAAGCCCCAGTTTCAAATTTTGCTTGAAGGCCCTTATATAAGTTCTAAAGACTGGTACCCGTCTGCTTCTCTTAATCTCGAACATAGTCTCATAGAGGCTGATTTTCGCCACTCCAATCGTCACGATGGGCAAACAAGAGACGACAAAAAGAAGATTGACTGTCACGATATCCAAGACCTTCTCACTGAAACGCATGAGAAAATTATCTGTATCAAATGCTGCCTTGATAAGGCTTACTCCTTTTTGTGCCATGTTTGCTCCTCCTGATTCTTTTAATCAATCAAAATTTTAAAGAGATATTTGCGAACCTTTTCTTCCATACCCGCGTAGCCATTTGGCTGGTGTGGTTCTCCTGGGAAGAAAATTGCAAAATTGTGATAGCCCAACAAGAGTGGGTATTTTTCATGACAATGGACAAATCCAATGTCGCTCGCTTCGTCAAATGCTACCGCTTCGTCTTTGATACGTGAACCGTAGCTCGAATATTCATGTCCTTCTACCAGCAAATGCAAGTCTGCATAGTTCTTATGGTGCTCAAATTGATCATTTTCAGCTTGATTGAGGACATTTTCCTGAACAACTAGAAAGACCTTATCCCCGTCAATCTCATACTTACCGAGTTCGAAAGAATCCTTACGGTGCTGATAGAGATAGTCGATAGCCTTGTCTAGATTGGGATGGATTCCCTTGTAAAAGGCGATGTTTTTCAAATCGTCAAAAATCATACTGTTTCCTTCGTTTCTGATAGTTACTATTTTTCAGTTTCGAGTTATCCTTTCTCTATTTCCCTGTAATAGTGCGGACGGAAGCAAATTCCTTCGGAATTTCATTCCTAATTTTTGAGCCTTTTGCTCTTTCATCGTCAGTCTCAAAAATTCCGTCTAAGATAAGCATAAGATGCTTATCTTAGATACCACTAAAGCGGGAAATAGTTACCATAAAACGAACCTACTCTAACTAGTATCATGAAAAGAGTTCATTCTTAAGTTTATAAGTGTCTGACAAAACTTCACGAAGCAACTGCATACTCTCCATTTTGTAGACACTTATAACTCTGTATTCTCTTATACTCAATGAAAATCGAAGAACAAACTAGGAAGCTAACCCCAGGCAATACTTAAGTATGGCAAGGTAACGCTAACGTCGTTTAAGCTCGATTTTCGCAAGATCTTAACCTTTAACAGCTCCCATAGTGATACCCTGAGTGAAGGATTTTTGGAAGACAAGGAAGACGGTTACGATTGGCACGGCTGCAAGAGCTGCACCCGCCATGATCAAACCATAGTTGGTTGCCATTTCGGCCTGCATGGTCGCAACCCCGAGTGAGATGGTTAAGTTTTGACGTGAAGTCAACATAACCAACTGCATAAAGTAGTCGTTCCAAGTATTGATGAAGGTAAAGATCGCAAGGGCTGCAAATCCTGGTTTCACGATAGGGAAGGCTACGCTCCAGAAGGTACGAATCTCACCACAACCGTCGATTTTAGCTGATTCAAGCAATTCTGTAGGGATATTTTCACTAAATTGTTTCATAAGGAATACCCCAAATGGCCATCCAATCAAAGGCAAGATAACTGCCCAAAGAGTATCGTGAATTCCCATGAAGTTGACGATACGTACCAATGGTACAAGGACAACTTGTTTTGGAAGAGCCATGGCAGCGATAAAGACTGCAAAGAGGATGCGTTGACCATAGAAACGTTTCTTAGCCAAGACATAACCTGCTAGAGAAGAGGTTGCACACACTAGGAACATGGTTACCAGTGAGATAAATACAGAGTTCCACATCCACTGCATAGCAGGGTTTTGCACCATGAGTTGTTGGAAATTCTCCATGGTTGGCATTTTAGGGAACCACTGTGGCGGAATCATAATGGTGTCAGGTTGTGATTTGAAGGCCCCTGTCAAGATCCAGTAGAATGGAAAGATGAACAGTACGGTCAACAAGAGCAAGATAATCGTTGAAATAACAGTAAAAGCTGTTAAAGGTTTCTTTTGTGTAGGTTGCATAACTGTCTCCTTTCTTTAGTATTCTACATCGTTTCCGAGGATCTTGAATTGAGCAAAGCTGACAATGGCAATCATCACGGCCAAGAAGACACCGATGGTATTGGCATAGCCGTATTCTGTCAATTGGAAGGCTTTTTCGTAAAGGTAGTACATCAAGGTACTTGTTGAGTAGTTTGGACCACCAGAAGTCAACAACTGAATCAAAGCGAAACATTGGAATGAGTTGATAGTCGTAATAATCGCGATGTAAAGAGTTGTTGGAAGAAGGCTAGGCCATTTGATCTTCCAGAAGACTTGAAACTCAGTCGCACCGTCTACACGCGCTGCTTCAACAAGTGAGTTGTCAATATTCCCCATGGCAGCGATATAAAGAATAATCGGTTGACCAACAGATGTTGTCAAAAGGATGATCATAATCGCTAGCAAAGCCCAGTTTTTGTCACCCAGCCAAGAAATATTTTGGCTGATGATATGGCTTGACTTAAGGACAAAGTTTAGAATCCCTGATAGTGGGTCATAGATCCATTTCCATACAACCGTTACGGCAACACTACCTGTAACTACAGGAAGGAAGAAGACGAAACGATAGAAAGAACGGGCAATGGCATTTTGATGATAGGTTTGAGATGCTACAAAGAGCGAGAAGAGAACCACAATCGGAACAGATCCAATAACCAGGATAACGGTATTGATCAAAGACTTCACAAAGACAGGGTCTTTAAACATGCGAATGTAGTTGTCCAAGCCCACAAACTCAAATTTAGTCATGGAGTAGTTAAAGAAACTTGTAATGAATCCCATAATCATAGGAGCCAAAACAAAGATGACAAAGAAGAATAACACTGGTGCTAGGAAAGCGTAGGAAATCACTGTTTCCCGCATACGAATTTTATTGACTTTCACAGTCGGCACCTCTCTTTCAAATAGAATAGTTTTTGATTTTCTTGAACTGTTTTAAAACCAAAATGAAATTTTTTAAGATTCGCTTATGTAAGAACTTCATTTTAATTTCGTGACAGTTCCTACCATTTCAAACAAAAGTCCCCCTTTTCTTACACCGTAGTGCACAGGGAAAAGGGGGGAATCAATCTGACTTAGTGCTTATTGTTTTGTAGCTTTTTTGATTGTTTCGTTAGCTTTTTCAGTGAAGGCTTTCAAAGCATCCGCTGGTTTTTCGTCACCATTTGATACAGATTGCAACATTGGGAACCAAAGTGTTCTCATTTCAGCAAATCCGTCGATAGTATTGTAGTATGGTGAGTAGTATTTAGTCCAGCCACTGATTGTTTCCATACGTTTGTCTTCATAAAGTTTGCCAAATGAAGTACGAACTGGGAAGGCACCTGTACGAACTACGTCTTTAGGACCCCATTCTTTGTCATCAGCGATGAATTGAACGAATTTCTTAGCAGCTGCGACTTTCTTATCGTCTTTGTTATTAAATACTGCAAATCCGTTTACAAGGTATTCAAGAGATGGTTTACCAGAGTCTGATGGGAATGGTACTTCTACCACATCTACCTTACTTGCTTCCAAGAGTTTCGCTTGGATACCGTTTTGAGCTGGCGCCCAAAGGATTGTGTATGAAGTTTGACCGTTCGCAAAGTTTTGGATGTCTGCTCCACCGTCAAATTGTGAACCGTTGTTCAACAAACCGTCTTTAATCCAGCTAGCAGCTTTTTCAAGACCTTTGACGAATTTAGGATCGTCTGTTGTATATTTGGTTACTTTTTCATCTGTTACAGAACCTCCATAAAGGTTTGCAATGAAGGCACGTGTTCCTTGGTCTCCCCCTTGACCTGAACTGAACAATGAACCTGGAGTGTAGCCTTTATCTTTAAGGGCTTTCAAAACTTTTTCAAAGTCATCAGTTGTCCAACCTTCTTTTACAAGGTTAGCTACACCAGCATCTTCCAACATTTTCTTGTTCATTGCCATGTAGAATGGTGCTGAACTGATTGGATACATGTAGGCTTTGTCTCCAGCCTTACTTGCTTGTACGATGTTTTCGTTGTTCACATCTTTGACGAATTCGTCTGTGAAAAGGTCGTTCAACTCAGCCAATTTACCATTTTTACCGTATTGGATGATACGTCCTGGTGCGTCAAAGAGTACGTCTGGCGCTGTTCCCGCTTCGATAGCTGTTGTGATCTTTTCTGGACCTGACTTGAAGTCAATGGTTTCCAATTTCACTTTTACATCTGGATTTGCTTTTTCAAAAGCTTCGATGATTGATTTTTCATAAGTTCCAACACCGTCACCAGTTTTTTCTTGTGTGAATACTGGGAATGCCCACCAAGTGATTTCTGTTTTTCCGCTATCGCTACCAGAATTTGCAGCATCTTTGCTTCCACCAGAGTTACCACAAGCAGCAAGGCCAAGAATCGCAGCACCCGCAAGTACTGTACAAGCTAGTTTTCTAAATTTCATCTGTATTCTCCTAATTGATAAGCGTATCCATATTGGATAATGAGTTCTTTATATTTGTATACGTTTTCATTTTGTCCGACGCATCAACCACTCTCCTCTGTTTTGAGATTGTGTTATTTAAGACCGGCAACAAAGCGCTCCGTA
This sequence comes from Streptococcus oralis, assembly GCF_022749195.1. Taxonomy (NCBI): domain Bacteria; kingdom Bacillati; phylum Bacillota; class Bacilli; order Lactobacillales; family Streptococcaceae; genus Streptococcus; species Streptococcus oralis. The sequence goes on along the minus strand of NZ_CP094226.1, from coordinate 491,830 downwards.
ATCTCTTTTGGTCTAGTAATAGCTCCACCAACAACGATGCCTCGCACCCCATATTCAAGGATTTGCTTAGCTTGTTCTGGTGTATGAATTTTCCCTTCCGCGATGACATCCACCCCTGCTTCACACAGTTTTTTGATCAGTTCAAAGTCTGGACCATCCACTTTGGGGCTATAAGAGGTGTAACCTGATAGGGTTGTTCCAACAAAATCAATCCCTGCTTCGACTGCAGCTATACCCTCTTCAAACGTGCTAGTATCAGCCATTAAGAGTTGATGCGGATATTTTTCTTTGACTTGTCGGATAAAGTCCTGAATTTCCAAACCGTCGTAACGTTCACGTTTGGTACAATCCAGAGCAATGACCTCAATATCGAGTTCAGCCAGTTCATCAACTTCTCTCATCGTAGCTGTAATGAAAGGCTCCTGTGGCGGATAGTCACGTTTGATAATCCCGATAATCGGGAGTTTCGTAACCTCCTTAATCTCCTTGATATCGCGAACACTGTTTGCTCGGATACCGACTGCTCCACCTTGCTCAGCCGCTTTGACTAGCAAGGGAATGACTCCTCCCGCTTCTGTATAAAGCGGTTCGTGAGGAAGTGCCTGGCAAGAGACAATGATTCCATCTTTGATTTGTTCAATCAAGGCTTCTTTGCTAATCTGTGGCATCCTCTTTCCTCCCTTTCTTGTTCTTATGGGCTTATTATATATCATTTGTTAAGCGCTTTCAATAGCTTGTAGTAGAATAGATTTCAGTTTCAAAACTATTTTATAGAACAGACTATCCTGAAAGTAGTTTCAGACTTCTTATGATTTCGAATCAACCTGAATGTCGTCAAAAAAGATAGCAGGCTGAAAAACCTGCTATCTCTTCTGAGACTTATTTAAATACTTTTGCTTATTATTCTTTTCTCTTCTTGCCAAATGCAAACAAGGATAAAAGAACACCTGCAAGACCAAGGGAAATCAGTGAGTTTGTTTCCTTGCTTCCAGTATTTGGTAGACCCGCTTGTTTAACTGCTGGCGCTTGATAGGTCACATCTTGTCCTAGAGATAGTTTGTCATTTGCAGCCGTTAAGACTGGTTTGATCTCTCCCTTATACTCTGGAAGTTCATGGATTGCCGCCTCAGCACCATTGACACCACCCTTATACTCTGGCAGGTCATTTGAAGCTGCCAAGACAAAGTTAGCACCTCCTCTATATTCCGGAAGCTCGTTTGAGGCTGCTAGAACTGCATTGACACCACCTTTAAACTCTGGCTGTTCATGGACTGCCGCTTCAACAGCGTTGATACCACCTGTAAATTCAGGTTTTTCAACCGTTGGAGCAGCTTCTTCGCCTACTGTTCCCATTGGACCTGTGTACTCTGGGATTTCTGCCACTGGGGCTTCCTCTGCATTTACACCACCTGTGAATTCAGGTTTTTCATCTGTTGGAGCTGCTTCTTCGCCTACTGTTGCTAATGATCCAGTGTACTCTGGTATCTCTGCCACAGTAGCTTCTTCTGCATTAACGCCTCCTGTGAACTCTGGCACCTCATGGATAGCAGCTTCACTGCCATTAATACCATCGCTTAGTTTAGAGCCGGCTAAAGATACTGGTAAATTATGCATACTTTCAATTGCACCCTCTGCCAGACCTGTAATCCTTTGACCCATATCCTCTGGATCTATTGTGAATAGGAGAGTTTTTGTATCGTACTGGGTCATAAAGGTTGCTGTCTTGCCATTTGCCAATTGAAGGGTCGGAGCCTTGTTTACCAATACTTCCGAATCGAACTCCATGGCAATAATACCTGGCCATTTTTGGATAGCATATTTCACTTTTGCTTCTTTAGGAGATATTCTTTCCTTGGTCAAGAAATCCCAGTTGAATTTCTTGAAGGAAAGTGTGTATGGAACACCTCCAGGAGCATAGTGTTCATATAAAAGTCCAAACTCATCTGGCCCGATTTGTTGAAGTGAGTTATAAGCATACTCACCTTCTTGAATCAAATGGTGGTGCAACCAAGTTAGCTGACCATCTTCTTCTACACGAGCCACTCGAATATAACCATTTTTACGACCAGGACCATTTGCATTTGCTAATAGAATATACTCTTTGCCATTTTGAACCGTGTGAGTCGCAGCCATTTGAACATAAACGTCTGGTACATCGTAGCGTTCAACGTTATTGTCCCAAGTTAGACCACCATCATGACTGGTTGCAACCTGTAGATCTTCTGTCAATCCACGCATAAAGAGTTTGAGGTCCCCATTGTTTAACTGAACAACTGAAGCTTCCGTATTTTGAGCATAATAATTACTCATGGTACTTGAATCGACTACTGTACCATCATAAAGTGTACGATTGTCGTTGACACCACCACCCATATGCCAAGTCTTACCATGGTCGTCTGAGTAGATGATTCGAGATGATTGAGAACCATTGAGGTGGTTAGCCCGGTTGGTCGTATAGACAGGAACGACGATTCGACCTTTATGTGGTCCAGTACGAAGGGTAATCCCCACTCCAGGACCTACTCCTAGGAATTTCATCCAATCGGCTTTGACCATCGGAGTAATATCTTGAGGCGCTGACCAGGTCTTCCCGTCGTCATCGCTGTAAGACATCCATAGGTAGCTATCCTTCGCAATTCTAAATGGAGAAGTTTTGTTTGTTGTGAAGTAGATATTGCCCAGTAGCTGGTCACCCTTGTATAGATCACCCTTGTCGCTATAGGCCGGTTTAACAGGTTCTACAACAACACGGTAGTCTGTTGCTTTACCATCTGGAGTGTAAACTGTACCATTTTCTCGAATAGTATAAGCTTCCTGTTCACCTTCTCGATAGAGGAGTTGATAGGTTTTACCATTGATTTCTTTGTAGGCTTCTTCTTTTTGCGAAGACATTCCAAAGATTCCTTTTCCTTCTGGGAACATGTCATAAATGGCAAAAATGCGTTTGGTTTCAGGATCTTGAGTCAGGGTCATATCGATATTCACTGGTGAACCGATTGATGGATCAGAAGCCTTTGGATTGTCACGTAGGTTGGTAATAGTTACTCGATCTCCCCAAGTTTTACCATTATCTTCACTGCGTCTGATGACCATGCCGATATCACCCCAGTCACTCGAATGGAGACGGCGTTCATCTGCACCTGCAATCAGCGTTCCTTTATCTGTCTTGAGAAGAGCTGGGATACGATAACTCTTGATACCATCTTTATTTGGTTGATTGTTCCTACCACCTTCAAAGACGTCTTCTTTCTCAGTGACTTTTGCTCCCTCAGGAAGTTTCTGTTCCAATTCACCTCTTTCAAATAATTGACTCCGTGTTTGAACTTCATCTGGGCTTAAAGCACGATCATAAACAGTTAGGTTTCGAACTTGTAGGTTTGATGCCCAAACTGTTTTATTGCCCCGTTTGGTTGCTCCAAGTTGAGCTTGATTAACATCTGGCATATCTTTAATGAAGTTCCCAGATTTTAGACTTGTTCGAGATAAGACACCGTTCACATAGAGACGAACTCGACCATGAGGTAACTCCGCTGTTGGTTGTTCGACAGTAAAGGTCACGGAATTCCATTGTCCAGGGCGAACTTTCAATGGAGCATCTGTATACTTATCATAGAACTGCTCTCCACTAGCGCCACGTCCTTCAATAAGAGCTGTATTATCAAGGACCGACATAGTAAAATACTCATTTTCCTTGGTTTCACTGGATACAGAGAAGAGATTGTAAAAGCGTGGAGCTGATGCATCTGGTTTGAACTCCATGTGAACTGTAGCATTTTTTAGTTGCTTTAGTTTATTTAGTTCACTTGATAAATCGACTCTCTGACCATTTGTTGCATTGGTTTCAACATCTTCTTTTTCAAGGACAGGATTGGCATTTTTTAAATCTCTTGAGTAATAGTCACGAGGAATAGCACCCTGATCCTCTGATTCCTCTTCCTTATTTGCTTCTTCTGCAGGGGTTTCCGTAGAGGATGGGGTTTCTGATTCTGCACTCTCATTTTTTTTCAAATGATCTTGGTCCACCTCAACACCGTTGTCTTGAGCTGCTGCCAATTTACCAGCCAAATCCTTATCCAAATGAGCAAGATCTCCCGAGGACGCTTCTTTTGGCAATTCTGATAAACCTTGACCAGGCTCGACAGTTTCTGTATTGGCCCCTGCTGCATTGGCTTGCTCTTGAGCTAAGACTGGATTTGCTCCAAATACTACTGTACCAATCACTACCGATGCTGCACCAACTGCAAATTTTCGAATTCCGTATCGCTGTTTCCGATGTAAAGATTTGTAATTCATGTTTGTCCTTTCATTTTTCATAAAATAAAGCGCTTTCTTTTTTCTTTAAAAATTTTTATTGTCTCTTCAAGAGACAAGTTTTACAAGAAAGTATCCAACTCAATGAGAGCTCCCAATCCTCTCCCATTTCTGCTGAGTCATTCTTTAAGCGCCCAGCAGCCTTTTTCCTCCTTTCACAAGTGACTTTTCCTTTATTATACAATAAAGTCTTATATTTATATCTATGTTACCACAGAATAGATTTTACTTTTAAGAATATTTTAATATTTTAAATTTTCTGAAAGTACTTTCAGGTTTTGGATGTTAAAAAGAGGGCTAGTGTGTACCGCACCCCAAAAAGTTCGATTTTATCCAATATCCAAAGATTTAATTTTTTCATGAAATTCTAATCATTCAGTTGATTTTTATTGAAGTACATTGATATTAAGAATTTCAAAAATCGCTGTAAAGCGAGGGCTCCTCGTTTCTATGGAAACATCGAACCTACTCTAGTTAACTTCTAACATTGCTTACGATATAACTAATCGCACTATAGAAAAAAGCATTCCGTAAATTTTTACGAAATGCTAAGACGATTTGGAATTTAGATTTACTTCCTAACTAACATATTTCTACCAATAGAAAGCTGAGTAATATGGTTAGTCAATTTGTTAAAATTGACTTTAATTTTGGTTTATATTGTGTTCTCCTACAACTCTTTTAGTCGCATCAATTCTTTCATCTGCATACTTAACTACATCTTGAATGATTAGTTTAGAAATAGCTTTTAAAAATATTTCAATATAATTGATGTCTATTTTATCATTTTTTATTGGTAAACAAAGCTTTTGATTTTGAATTATTTGAACACTATAACTAGAATTCCCCCATGAGAATTTTGAAAAAGATCTAGTTATTGCAGCCACAAATAATAAAGCATTTTCTTTTCTGAAATCCTGAAACTTCGGTTTCAAAATTTTTATTTTATCGCCAGTGAAATATGGTTTCTCCTGATAAAATGAAGTTGCAGTATCTTGTCCAAACGAAATTGTATTCCCATCATTCAAATAATCCGTACACTCCCGAATATAGCCTTTAATTCCATTATCAGAGCTTTTTCTTACTACATATGGATGTCCACCCTCGCTTAATAAATCAACTTTATTAGCATCAAATCGTTTTTTGTATGTTTGTACGTCAAATAGGTCACCTAATTTATACTCTCTCCACACCATAGAATCATAATCTTGAAGAGCTTTTAGCTCTTCAGCGGACAATTCATAATTGTCCAATCCGCTTACTTTTAAGTAAGCGGATAGCTCCGCTATACGCTCTGCCTCTAGCTCCGCTATAAAAGTATCCATAAATTTAAAATCTATTTGTTCATTATTTATCGGAAGCAAAATTGTTAGTTTCTTTAAGGTTGATAAAGTAGGATAGCTTGAATACCCTCCAAAACTAGATAAAGCTTTATTAATTGCAACAATTAACCATTGGTTGATTAATTTATCAGTTTTTGGCTTCAATATAAATATGTTTTGACTAGAATACCATTTTTTATTCCGTAGTTGCGCATGTACAGCACCAATCTGACTGACTGAGATACATCCACTATCATTTGGTTCTGAGTCTAACTTTAAAACATAACCTTGAACCCCATAATCAGACTGTGTACGTCCAATAAATTCAAAAGTTTCCTTACTTTTAGAAATAAAATTTAATTTCCCGGCATCATATCCTTTCGACGTTTTAACAATAAATAAATCTTCAATTTTATATTCCCCCCACTCAACGCTTCTCAGTTTCTCGTTAAGTGAGGCGTCTATTTTCCCAGCGTTTCATCCTCTACTGTTTGATTTCTTAACAAGTTAGAAACTTCCCAAGCTAAATAATCTCCAATTGTTTTCTTAAAGTCATTCAAAGTAGGCTTCAGGTCAACAGGTGCTGATTGATTCCAGTCATTTCCGTTAGTAACATCAATGTTACCTTCATAATATTCCTCTTCAGATAAATACTGTAGTTTACTTTTACCGTATTTCACCAAATCTACAACTTCTTGATATTTTTCTTTAGCATGGTCTGTATCCCTAAGATTGTTGCTTGCTTTCTTACGATTAGTTCTGGTATAACCATCATTTGTGAAATCAATAAATTTTACAATATAATCATTTTCATGCGCTTCTCCAACTCGAAAAACATAAATATAGGTTTGAACACTAGATTTACCTACAAATAAATCAATAGGCATCTTAATACTTGCAAGTAATCTATTCGACTCTAAAATTTCCTTGTTAATATCCGTTGCCTTACCACTTCCAGCCGAACCTTGAATAATGACAGAAGCATATCCTTTATCCATCATAGAAAGGGCACGTTTGACAAAAATCATTCCGTTACCCTCTGCTGAATATGGAGGATTAAGGATAAACGCAGTTGCTGGAAATTTCTCATCTTTCTTACCATAACCATATTTACCATTAAATTGTGTTAGAGAGTCTTCGTTGATAATATTTGATGAGCCATCTCCCATCATAATCATATTGAGAACAGCTAACATATAGACAGATGATAGTATTTCTAAACCTAAAAGTTGATTTGCTTTAATTTCCGCTTCTTTTTTGTATAATTCATCTGGTGAAGCAATTTTATTTTTAGCGTCATTCAGCATTTCATTCATTGCCGCAACCAACAAACCCGCAGAACCAGTCGCAAAGTCCCAAACATAGGAGTCTTTGTCAACACGAGCCAATTTCACTAATAAATTAGCTACGTATGATGGAGTTAGAACAACATCATTTAACTTATCTTGTGTAAAACCTAACCATGAATACATCTCATTAAAGAGTTTTCCAGTAAAATCAGTATTCAGACCAATTTTGTAGTAAATACCTAAATCATCAACAATTTTACTGAAAACTCGTTTGAGTTGGCTTTCGCCATTTACTGGTTTATTAATATTGTCCGTAGTTAATGTATTTTTCAATGTACGAATAATTATATTTTTTTTACCTTGCGGAATATTCTTCTCATTCAAAAAATTATTAACTTTTCTGATAATTATATCTCCATCTCGATAATCTTCTTCAATGGATGACTTTAAATCTTCTTTATCGAGTGGCTTAACCTTACCTGGAACTCCGAGAGTGGCAATGATAGAAGCTGCCACTAAATATACACGGTCATTTTCACCTAAACCTTTTTCGCTTTGATAGATATCATTATTAAGTTTCGTTAATCTGACATCGATTTCTCTTTCTCGCTGTTCTTTTAATTTTTCAGCTTCCTCAATCGTCAGTTCTAAAGTTTTGACTTTTTCGATAAAGGTATCGAAATGCTCAGACTTCAAAAAAGATAGATCAGTATAGTCATCTACCTTTTGGCCAATACCAAAGTTATCTTTTGAAACATAGTAGACCCCAATTTGTGTCTGAAGTTCCCCTTGTTCATCTTTGTATCCTGTAACCCCTATCGAAATAATGTCTGTATAACTCGTATAGTGTAATAATGCATTAGCATAATGTACTGCTCCATTAACGGCAAAAGAATTGATATGTGAATAATAAGGCTCATTCTTAGCATTTATATTATAAACTTGTCCATTGCCATCAAGTTTCTCCAACTTATCCTTATAACCTTTATACTCAATCAAAATTGGCCAATAATCCATATGTTTATCTTGCAGTAATAATTTTGCATCAGGACGATTTCCACCATCACCCCCACTTTTAGACGCATACTCCATTAAAGCTTTATCTATTTCTGAATTTAATGTTTCTTGTTCCAATTTGTATTTTAAACCATATGATTTCAACCAACCATTGACTAAATCAGCCACCATAGGCTCAACTGATTGAATTTTTTCTTTCCCTTTTGCCATCTGAACAATCTCCTATCATATTTGTAAAACATATATTTTTTTCTATTATATCATGTTTAATCTCTAATTGAACATGGTATTTATTAATTTAAAAATATAAAAGCCAGTATCTATTGATACTGGCTTCAGAACATAGAGAAACACTATCAGCAATTAAAAATTTCCCTTTTGGAGGTTGGCTACCGTATAGTGAAAATTCTTAGGTATACTGATATAATACTATTTTTAAGATTTTTTTAATTTCTCTAGCAAAAGAAAATTGGCCAAAATGGACTTTTTCTTCAATCTGAAGAAAGTCACTACTATCTCTTCATTTTTTTACATAAGAAAAAGGAATCTCACTGCCACAGAGCCAGTTGTAGACTTGGTCATTGACAAAAACATTCATGGCTTCGTGAGCATACTCGGGCATGATACGATAGGCCTTGTCGCAAGTTAGACGGTTGTAAATCGCAAACTGGGTAATAGGATAGCAGACATCGTCATCCAAGCCCGTAATCATCTTGACCTCACCTTGAATGCGATGGGCAAGATTTTTCACATCGATATAGGCAAGGGTCGCCATGATTTCCTCCTCTGTTTCATGGAAAGGATCGTGGAACTTGAAATATCGGAAAAGTTCATCATAGGCTTCACTGGTATTGCCAATCTCAAGCACTCGTCTAAAGTCTGACAAGAAAGGATAGATGGCAACTGTTTTCTGAATCCGAGGATTGAGCGCTGCTGCAACCAGGGCTAAAGCACCCCCTTGTGAGGCACCATAGCTAGAAAGTCTTTCCTCATCTACCTGAGGGAGACTGGCAACAATTTCAATCAACTGGTAAATATCCAGATAGACATCCTTATAAAAGAGATGCTCCCTACCTTCAACAGCACCACGGATGATATGCCCTTTCACCGTATTTCCAAGAGGAGAACGCATGCCGTCTTGAGAATAGCCAGACTGGCCCCGTACATCCATGGAGACAACACCGTAACCAGCTACAGTATAGGCCAGCATGTCGACCCAGTCCCAGCCACGTCCCATATAACCATGAAAGTGGAAGATTAGCGGAACCTTCTCCTCAGTCTTTGGAAGGACGATTCGTGCATAGACCTTTCCTTCATTAGTTCCTTCAAAGGTCAGCTCATAACACTTGACTTGAGGAATATGAAAATCTCTTTCCTCCAACTGGTAGGCTGGAAGAGATGAAACTTTTTTGACCTCTTCATCCCAGAAAGCATCAAAGTCTTCTGGAATCTCATCCCTTCCTTTATAAGTCTTGATTTCTTCTAACAAAGCTGGATGTTTCATAGCATGCTCCTTTTATTTTGTAATCGCTATCATAACTCTAGCATATCTAGGAAAGCAATGCAAGAAAGAAAGATAAACAGAAAGTGATTTTAGATTCTCTTTTCTCAAACCTATCGTCTGAAAGTAGTTTTAAAAATAAAAAGAGCGTTTCCGCTCTTCGTGTATCAATAGGTGCTAGCTCCTTTCTCTAGTTTGACGGTTTGAAATTTCTTTTGGTAGGTTACTTTAATCGTCATGTGAGAGTCCTCGTTTCTTTTTGATGACTCTAGTATAAAGCCCAAACCTAAAAGCTAGCTTAAGTTTTCCTTAGAGAAAGCTTATACTCAATGAAAATCAAAGAGCAAACTAGGAAACTAGCCGCAGGTTGCTCAAAGCACTGCTTTGAGGTTGTAGATAAGACTGACGAAGTCAGTTACATATATAATCCAAGGCGACGTTGACGTGGTTTGAATTTGATTTTCGAAGAGTATTAATCTAGATGTTCTTTCTTTTCCAGATGGAGAGCAATCATGCGCCATTCTGGATCCTCTTGCCAACCTTCTATCGAACTAATGTAGCTGGCAACCTTTCTGGCTTCTTCTAAAATCGGAAAATCTTCGATAATATCAGCCACTTGAAACTCTGGAAGTCCTGACTGTCTGGTTCCAAAAATCTCTCCAGAACCACGCATTTTCAAATCTTCCTCCGCAAGGACAAATCCATTAGTCGTTTCTGTCATGATGCGCATGCGATCCTTCCCAGAGTCCGTCTTGGGATTAGCCACAAGAACAGCATAGGACTGCTTGTCCCCCCGACCAACACGGCCTCTGAGCTGGTGAAGCTGACTGAGACCGAACCGATCGGCATCCATGATAATCATGACGGTCGCATTGGGAACATTAACCCCGACCTCGATAACCGTCGTCGAAACCAGAATATCCGTTTTTCTCTCTTTGAATTCCTGCATAATCTGGTCTTTTTCGTCACTCTTCATCTTACCATGTAGAAGAGCCACTTCTGTCTTGCCAGCAAAATGAGCTGTCAACTCCTCAGATAAGGCAATGGCATTTTTCAGATCTAGAGCTTCAGATTCTTCAATCAAGGGAGAGATGACATAGGCTTGAGAACCTTTTTGAATTTCTCCCTCTAACCAAGTCAAGACCTGAGGCAACTGCTCATGCTTAATCCAGCGCGTCACAATCGGCTTCCGCCCTGCTGGCATCTGGTCAATAATAGAAACATCCATATCGCCAAAGGCTGTGATAGCCAAGGTTCGTGGAATGGGCGTCGCTGTCATCATGAGAACGTCAGGATTGTCCCCTTTTTCCCGTAAAATACGCCTTTGGCCCACACCAAAACGGTGCTGCTCATCGATGATAATCAAACCAAGACGAGCATAATCAACCCCATCCTGTATCAGAGCGTGGGTTCCGATAATCAAATCAGCCCCACCCTTTGCTATGGTCTCCAAGACTTCTCTTTTTTCTGCAGCTTTCAGGGATCCTGTCAAGAGAGCGAGTTTCAAGTCTGGAAAGAGCCTCTGTAGACTTTCAAAGTGTTGCTCAGCAAGGATTTCTGTTGGCACCATGAGAGCCGCCTGGTAGCCAGCCGTCACCGCCGCAAACATAGCCAAACCAGCGACTACTGTTTTCCCGCTCCCCACATCTCCTTGCAGGAGACGATTCATGTGGTGGTCGGACTTCATGTCGGTCAAAATCTCCTGCAGACTCTTTTCTTGAGCTTGAGTCAGGGCAAAAGGAAGATTTTCTTTAACGGCAGTCACTTTTTCCTGAGACCAATCCAGAACCAGACCACTTCCTTGAACTCTATTTTCAGACTTGAGCGTCTGTAACTGCATTTGGAAATAAAAGAGTTCCTCAAACTTGATACGGCGAAGGGCCTGCTTGTATTCTGCCAAATCCTTTGGAAAATGCATAGCACGAACTGCCTGACAACGGGACATGAGTTTGTATTTGTCCAGCAAAGACTGGGGAAGGTTTTCCTCTATCAAGAGGTCCAGTCCCTGATCAAAAGCCGTCTTGATGACCTTGACCAGACTGGCCTGACTGATTCCTTGAGCCAGACGATAGACAGGCTGGAGGTCATCTTCCACCTGAGCTAGAACCTTCATCCCAGTCAGACTGGCCTTGGCACGGTCCCATTTTCCAAAAACGGCAAGAGTTGCTCCCAACTCTATCTTATCTGCTAGATAAGGCTGGTTAAAGAAATTAACCGCAAAAACGACTTCTCCCTGCTTGAGGCTAAAACGCAGGCGATTGCGCTTAAAACCATAATACTGGACACTGGCAGGAGTCACGACTTGACCAGAAAGAACAGCCTTTTCACCATCTTCCAGCTCTAGGACCTGCTTGGTCTTGAAATCTTCATAACGGAAAGGAAAGTAGAGCAAGAGGTCTTGTAAGTTTTCAATTCCTAGTTTAGCGTATTTCTCTGCTGACTTTGGTCCCACACCAGGCAAGACATGCAAGGGTTGATGTAGATTCATGCTCCCCCTCCTTTCTTAGTTTTAATAATATTCTCGAGGAATGCGATCGCTGAGGAGACAAAGCACCTCATAGTTAATAGTTCCACGGTAGGCCGCTACCTGAGTTGCTGTGATTTCCTTGTCACCGTCGGTACCGATCAGGGTTACTTTTGTTCCTAGCGGATAAACCTTAGGCAGTCGAATAGTGATTTGGTCCATTGATACTCGTCCGACGATTGGGCAAGCTTGTCCATCTACCAAGACAGTGAAATTTTGCATGTCTCGTGTCCAACCATCCGCATAGCCGATTGGCACAGTCGCGATGATTTGCTCACTATCCGCCTGATAAGTTGCTCCATAGCCCATGCAAGCTCCAGCTGGAACTGTCTTAACATGAACCAGGGCAGATTCCAAGGTCAAGGCTGGAGTCAAGTCATAAGGTAAGGCCAAGACCTCTCCACTTGGATTCAGACCATACATGGCATCTCCCATACGGACTGCATTGAAAATAGTCTCTGCATGCCAGAGGGTCGTTGCCGAGTTGCTAGCATGAATCTGCTCTGGCACTTCCTTCATACTTGCCAAAATAGCTTTAAATCGTTCTAACTGACTATTAAAGTAGGCATCTGATTCTTCATCTGCAGTAGCAAAGTGAGTAAAAATCCCCTCAACACGAGCACCGTGTTGCTTGAGCAAGTCTTGAGCTTGCTCAGCCTCACTGGCCTCTCGAAAACCAATCCGACCCATCCCTGAGTCAATCTTAAGGTGAACAGATAAGCCAGATAAATCAGCACCAGTAGCTAAGAGTGCTTGAATCCACTCCAGTCCAGCCACCGTCAAAGTGATGTCGTATTCTTTAGCTAGGCCAATAGCTTCTATTTCAGAAACTCCTAAGATGAGGATTTTCTTGCTAACTCCAGCCTGACGAAGTTCAATAGCTTCATCAATATTAGAAACACAAAAACCATCGACATCATCCTGAATGGCCTTGGCAACGGCAACAGCCCCATGCCCGTATGCGTTGGCCTTAACCACTGCCCACTTGAGCGTCCCTTCAGGGATATGAACCCCCATTTGATGGATATTTTGTTGAATAGCTTCTAGACATATCAGAGCCTTGGTTGGTCTATGTGGACTAGCTTTCATGATTTTCCTCCAAAATGACACTGGCTGTCACAAACTGATCTGTATGGCTGATCGATAGCCAAATCTTTCCTGAAAATGGTGCCTGACTAAAATAGGGAGCCCCGCGTTCATTGTTCAAAACTTCCAAATCCTGAAAGGTCAGTTTGCCAATACCAGTTCCCATAGCCTTAGAAAAGGCCTCCTTAGCTGACCAGCGGCCTGCCAAGTATTCGATCTGTCTGCGCCCTCTGAGACTGGCAAAGCGCTCCATTTCTTTAGGTGTCAGCACGCGCTTGGCAAAGCCCTCACGTCGTGTAACTGCACTTTCTATCGAAGCTAATTCTTCGATGTCAATTCCGTGTCCAACTATCATACTCACAAAAGGAGTTGAGATTCCCCCAACTCCATCCTTTTCACTTATTTTGTTAAGGTAGTATAAATTTCTTCTACCAAGGCTACTGTATTTTCCCAACCTAGACAAGGGTCGGTAATGGAACAACCAAAGACCTCTGGTTGATTTTGGCGACCGTCTGCTAGGTAAGATTCGATCATAAAGCCTCGAACCGTCTTTTTAATCTTTTCATTCCAGTCACGATTCAGCAAGGCTTGACGCACAATACGAATTTGTTCCATATACTGCTTGCCAGAATTGTCATGATTGGTATCGATGATAATGAAGGGATTTTCAAGTCCCATGGTCTCATAACGATTGATGGCATTTAAGAGGGTTTCATAGTAGAAATTGGGTTCATTTTTACCATATTCGTTCATGGCGCCACGAAGGATAACGTGAGCCAAAGGATTTCCTGAAGTTTCCACTTCTTGGCCATGGTAAAGGAAGGTTTGCTTGTTTTGAGCCGCATAGATGGCATTAAACATGACCCCAAGGTTCCCAGATGTTGGATTTTTCATCCCAACTGGAGCATCAATCCCAGACGCTACAAAACGGTGTTCCTGGTCTTCTACTGAACGAGCCCCTACAGCATGGTAGCTGACTAGATCATCAATCAAAACGAGATTTGACGGATAAAGCATCTCATCAGCTGTCGTCAATCCAGTTTCGGTAATCACTCGGTAGTGTAGCTGACGAACAGCCTGCAAACCATTGATGAGACTAGGCGCTTCACTGGTATTTGGCTGATGAATCATGCCCTTATAACCATCTCCATTAGTACGAGGTTTAGCCGTATAGACACGCATCACGATAAAAATTTTATCCGCAATTTTTTTCTGCAAGTCTGCTAAGCGACGAGCATATTCGAGCACAGCTTCTTCATTGTCTGAAGAACACGGTCCCATCACCAAAAGGATTCGGTCGTCCTCACCCGAGATGATGGCTGCCAACTCTCTATCGCGGGCTTCTTTCTTTCGCAAGGCTTCAGGTGACAACTGGGTCGCAGCCTTGATTGCTTCAATATCAATTTCTTGACCTTTTTCGATAAATGCCATCTTACTCTCCTAGCGTTTGGTAAATTTCGCGAACAAGTGCTTCTGAGTTGTCCCATCCGAGACACGGATCTGTAATGGACTTACCAAAAACTTCTGGCTCATTTTGACGTCCATCTTCTAGATAGGACTCAATCATAAAACCACGAACGTATTTTTTGATCTTCTCATTCCAGTCACGGTTAATCAAGGTCTGACGAACGATACGGATTTGATCCATGTACTGCTTGCCCGAATTATCATGATTGGTATCGATGATGATAAAGGGATTTTCCAAGCCCATCTTTTCATACTGATCAATGGTATCCATCAAATTGTCATAGTAGTAGTTAGGAATATTTTTCCCGTATTCGTTCAAGGCTCCGCGAAGAATGGCGTGGGACAATGGATTCCCCGTTGTTTCCACCTCTTTACCGAGGAAAAGGAAACTCTGTTTATTTTGCGCTGCGTAAATCCCGTTAAACATGACATTGAGATTTCCAGATGTGGGATTTTTAAATCCTGTTGAAAAGTCTGCTCCACTCGCTACAAAACGGTGCTGTTGATCCTCTACAGAACGAGCTCCAACAGCCATATAAGAAATCAAATCATCCACCAGCGGAAGATTTTCAGGATAAAGCATCTCATCCGCTGTTGTCATTCCCGTCTCGGTAATCACGCGGTAGTGGAGCTGACGAACAGCCTTGATCCCATTGATCAAGCTAGGAGCTTCTGTCGCATTTGGTTGATGAATCAAGCCCTTATAGCCATCTCCATTGGTGCGAGGTTTAGCCGTATAGACACGCATGACCATAAAAATACGGTCTTTGACCTCTTCTTGCAAAGCAGATAGACGCTTGGCATACTCAAGAACCGCCTCTTCGTTATCAGATGAACATGGTCCAATCACCAAGAGAATACGCTGGTCTTCCCCACGGATGATGGCTTCCAATTCCTGATCACGTTGATTTTTTCTCGCAAGAGCCGCTCCCTCTAATTTAGACAAGGCGCGAACTTCTTCAATGTTAATTTTAGGACTTTTAGCTTTAAATACCATGATTCATCTCCTTATAAAGCAAACGGACACCAAGCAAAAAATGATTTTTACCAGGTATCCGCCTGTATCTTATCTCATATTATTGTCTCTTACCATGACAGTTCTTGAATTTCTTACCTGATCCACATGGGCATTGGTCGTTTCGTCCGATTTGGCTCAAGTCCAAATCTTCTGGAAGGCTTGCCTGCTGCGCTGCGATATTACGAGTCGCAGTTGTACTGATATTGTGTTCAGTTTGCGGACGTTCTTGTTCATGGATTTGTGCTTTCATCATCAAGCGGGTCACATCGAATTCAATCGATCCAATCATGTCGTTAAACATGCGGAAACCTTCTGCTTGATATTCTACAACAGGGTTGTTTTGGGCATATCCACGAAGGCCAACAGCGTTTCGCAACTGGTCAAGGGCATCGATATGGTCAGTCCACTTGTTGTCTACAACACGTAGAATCAAGACTTTTTGGAATTCTTTTACTGCATCTTCGTCACGAAGCTTAGCAACTTGGCTGTCATAGACTTTCAAGGCACGTTGGAAAAGTTCATCTTTGATAGCTTGGTCTGACAAACCTGCAAGGTCTGAACGGCTAATTGAATCTTCTGGAAGCAAGTTATACTTAGCAAAGTTCAAGATTGCTTCCAATTTTTCGTCTTCTTTCGAACGAGCATGTGCATCCACGATACGGCCAATGGTACGACGGATCATAGCATGGATTTCAGGTGCCAAGTCACGATCTGCAGTAATGACATCATAACGTTGTGCATAGATAATCTCACGTTGTTCACGCATAACATCATCGTATTGAAGGACTTGTTTACGAGTATCGTAGTTGTTTCCTTCGACACGTTTTTGAGCTGCTTCAACTTGACGCGTTAACATGCGAGATTCGATGGCTTCGTCAGACATGTTGAGACGTTCAAAGACACCTTTCAAACGTTCTGAACCAAAACGTTTCATCAAATCATCTTCAAGAGACAAGTAGAATTGTGACTCACCTGGGTCTCCTTGACGCCCTGAACGTCCACGAAGCTGATTATCAATACGGCGACTTTCGTGGCGCTCAGTACCAATGACGCAAAGACCACCAAGTTCACGAACCCCTTCACCAAGCTTGATGTCGGTACCACGACCGGCCATGTTGGTTGCGATGGTAACTGCGCCACGTTGACCAGCGTTCATGATGATTTGCGCTTCTCTGTAGTGGTTCTTCGCATTCAAGACTTCGTGAGGAACACCTGCAGCAACCAATTTCTTAGAAAGGAAATCACTCGTTTCAACGGCAACTGTACCTACCAAGACCGGCTGACCTTTTTGGTAACGAGCTTTTACATCTTCAACTACAGCCTTAAATTTCGCATCAAGACTTGCATAGAGAAGGTCTGAGTGGTCGATACGTTGAATTGGACGGTTGGTTGGGATTGGGATAACACGAATGTTGTAGATTTCGCGGAATTCTTCTTCTTCTGTTTTACCAGTACCTGTCATACCTGCCAATTTCTTATACATACGGAAAAGGTTTTGGTAGGTAATAGAAGCTGAAGTCTTGGTCTCGTCTTGGATTGGCACACCTTCTTTTGCTTCAATCGCTTGGTGCAAACCATCAGAGTAACGACGACCTTCCATGGTACGACCTGTAAATTGGTCGACAATCAAGATTTCCTGCTCTTCACTAACCACATAGTCGATATCAAGAATCATGATATAGTTGGCACGGAGGGCATTGTCGATAAAGTGAGTAAGAGCTACATTTTCAATGTCGTAGAGATTTTCTAGTTTGAAGTAGCTTTCAGCCTTGTCAATACCAGAATCTGATAAACCGATTGTCTTAGACTGCACGTCAATGATATAGTCGTCCTTGTCCAAAGACTTCACAAAGTGGTCTGCCATATGGTAGAGTTGGCTTGTTTCAACTGCGTTGGCACCTGAAACGATCAAAGGAGTACGGGCTTCGTCGATCAAAATTGAGTCAACCTCATCGACCAAGGCATAGTTGAGTGGACGTTGCACCATGTTTTCTGCACGAACGACCATGTTGTCACGAAGGTAGTCGAAACCAATCTCTGAGTTGGTTGAGTAGGTAATATCACAAAGGTAAGCCTCTTTTTTCTCCATTGGAGATTTAGCTGCCAAGTTAATCCCTACTGACAGACCGAGCCATGAGTACAATTCACCCATTTCAGTCGCGTCACGTTCTGTTAGGTATTCGTTGACTGTAACTACGTGAACTCCTTTACCTGCAAGGGCATTGAGGTACACTGGCATGGTCGCTGTCAAGGTCTTCCCTTCACCCGTACGCATCTCTGGAACGTCACCATGGTGAAGAACAATCCCACCCATGACCTGAACCTTATAAGGGAAGAGCCCAAGGACACGTTTTGCAGCTTCACGAACTACTGCAAAAGCCTCATATAGCAATGAATCAAGTGATTCACCCTTGTTGTATCGTTCTTTAAATTCGTCAGTTTTCGCTTTTAGTTCTTCGTCTGACATTGCAGCCATTTGGCTCTCATAGTTAAGAACCTTATCAGCCATCTTTTCTAGACGACGAAGTTCTCCTTTATCATTTTCAATAATCGTTTTTAAAATATTAGCCATGATTTTCCTTACTTTTTATTCTGAATATTTTAGAATGTTCTTTTCATTTTAGCATATTTACCATTATTTTTCAAGAAAGAATCCTTAATTTACAACGGAAAAGGCCAGCCAAAATTCAGCTTTTTTTGCATAAATCTTCTGTGGCTACCTTTTTGTTTTTTGTTCGTGATGCATGCTTGATGATCCAAGCACAACTTGGACTCAGCTCCTCCTTTTGCCAAGTTTGAAGAATCCTTTCAAACTTATCAGGGTCTTCCTTGTACAAATCATTTAGATTATTGGCTACACTTTTTTGAATGGACTTGTCTCTATCATCCTTTAGATTGGTCAGAATAGTGGTGAAATCCTCAAAATAATCCAATACCACGGTTTGTCTCTTAGCCCAAGGCAGACGGATACGCATACATTCGCTGGCAAGTCTGCGAACGCGCAAATTTTCATCCCGACTCCATTCTAACAGCAAAGCCATTGTAGCCTTAGGATAGCGAGCCAGCAAAGGTCTCATAGAAAATTCTCCAGTAAATCGCTTGGTTAGTTCCTTACTAAAGGCCGCGCTCAATTCAAATTCCTTGTCCCCATATAGCTCTACATATTTTCCGATTGGCCAAAGCCAATATCCTTCTGAGAACATACCTAAACCACCCTCTAACTCAGGACCCAAAATTTTCTCAAAAACCTTGAGAGAGTCCTGATAAGATAAGGGAAGACATTCTTTGATACTTTTAGCCAAGAGTTCTTGACGCTGGCTAAACTCCAAATTTTCCAAGTCTTTTTCTAACAAGAGCCTAAACTTTTGTCCATCAAAGGCAACGGATGCTTTTTGCAACCGTCGACTCAAATCCATAGCATAAGCCAAGTCATAATAATCTTTTACTTTTTTAGCCATTTTTCAAATCCCTTAATCTTCTTTTACGGGACTTATTATATCATACAGACAGCTGTCAACAAAATTATTTTTATATCTCCAACTATTTTAATAAGAAAGAAAAAAGGACTAGAAGCTAGTCTAGTCCTTTATTTTTTAATGTTTAATTTCCCAAGAATACAGGCAATATACCAAAATACCAAAAGAGATTGAGCCAGAAGGCCAAGCAAAAGATGATGCCAAAGATGAGAAGACTGATTTTTTTAATCAGCACGGAGTATAGGATAGATAAAACGCCAAAAACCACAAAGAGTTTTCTCATAACGAAATAATATACTGCAACTCCTCCTATTTGCCAATCCCAAGGAAGGAAAAACATGAGGAACCAGAGAAGGCAAATCGTAAGAACATATCTCTTGTAGTGCGCTTCAAGAAAGGCTTTTGTTTTCTCCATAGCAAACCTCCATTTGAGTCACTGTCTCTTCCCTTTTATTATACCAAAAAAACCTGGAAAAAACTTTCCAGGTTCGGGTTTAAAATCACTAGTCATACTAGAGAAATTCCTTTATTCATAGGCTGATTCACTTTATTGACTTGATGAAGATGTTCCAAAATCGACCTTAGGAACTGTCTTGGCTTCTTCTGTTTCTTTAAAGGTTTCAGCTTCTTTAAAGTTCATCATATTCGCAAAAAGCACGGTTGGAAAACTTCTCAACTTTTGATTGTACTCAGCTGCAACCTTATTATAGTCCTTGCGTGCTACAAAGATACGATTTTCACTGCCTGAAAGTTCGACCATTAGTTGCTCAACATTTTGATTGCTCTTGAGTTCTGGATAATTCTCCGTCAAGGAAATCAAGCGGGAAAGAGCGGAGCTCAATTCGCCCTGAGCCTTTTGGTTTTCTTCCGATGTCACTGAGCTACTACCGATTTTAGCTCTAGCATCCGCAATCTTGGTAAAGACTTCGGTTTCATGATTCATTTGTCCTTTAACGGACTCCACCAAGTTACCAATCAAGTCCGAACGACGTTGGAGGGCTGTCGAGACATCGGCCTGAGCCTGCTCCACCTTAGTCTGTTCACCAACCAGACCATTATAGGTCGTCACTGCGGAACAACTTCCCAGAATTAGTAGTCCAAAGAAAATCGCCACTATTGAGAGAATTACTTTATTTTGTTTCATATCAAAACCTTAACACTTTCTTTTATTAACTTTTCTGAGAAAATACTCAGATTTTAAATCAATTTCCCAAACTTTGTTTTTATTTTTAATTAAGGAGTGAACTCTTGCAAAGGAGTCACCTTACTGTATGGAGAAATCGGTTTGTGCAATATATGATCACTCACCAGTCATCAGACGAACCACCGCCATCAAAGCCACCGCCGTCCCAGCCTCCAGATGAGTCGGAGCCCGAATCAGACCAAGAGGAACCTGAGTCTGATGAGTCACCGCCCCACCAGCCACTGCCAGAATCATCACCATGTGAACCGCTACCACGACCTCCAGATATAAATCCGATAATCATCACGATGAAGTAAATGAGAATTCCAAATCCGATAACTCCGTCACTCGAACTGCTTTTTCGATGCCGTCTCGAAGAACTGCTCTCACCAGCATACCTTTCAAGTTCCCTTAAGCGACTAGAGTTGGTAGTATAGCCGTAGCTACTTTTAGAACTTGAAGCAGTCGTACTCGATCCACTATAGAACATGTAGTTGAGATTATTGACTATTGAGAGAACACCCTTGTTATAGTCACCATTTTTAAAGTAAGGACGTGCTGTTGTCAAGAACCTGTGAGTCTGATAGTCAGTGATCTTACTGGCCACATTATTACTGGTTTCAATCCGTGATTTTCTATCTTGGACTGCTACCACAATCAAGACACCGTGATTGTCTCCCGAGTAGCCAATCTTCCAAGCCCTAGCTGTTTCATTAGCCACAGTCTCGATTGTTTCTCCATCTAGGCTTTTCACAACGTAAACACCCATCTGGAATTTTTCTGATTTTTTACTATTTACATTATTCAATTCCCGAATCTGACTTATAGTCTCATCCGTTAAATAATGATCCGGGTCATAGATCCCGTACTCAGGTTTTTCAGGTGCTGTGAATGCTGACAAGAAGAGAAAGGCCATCAGCAACCCAAGCAAGCGAACCAACAAACTATGTTTAAATAATCTGCTTTTTTTCATAATAACCTCCCTGATAAAGGAAAATTGATTTAAGGAATTATAGCATTTTGATTTTTACAAAGAAAGTGCATTTTCATTACAAATAGATTACAAAAGATAGGAGAATGATTGAAATTTGATGACAGATTATCCTCCAATTTGGCAGGTTCTTTTCTCCCCTTTTAGTATAGAAAAAAGAAGACTATGAAGTCTTCTTTCAATTTATTCTTATAGGAAAACAAGCAAGGTTTACTTGCGTTTTCTTGCAATCAAGTGAATCGGGGTTCCTTCAAAGACGAAGGCCTTGCGGATTTGATTTTCCAAGAAACGCAAGTAAGAGAAATGCATGAGTTCTTCTTCGTTGACAAAAATGACAAAGGTTGGTGGCTTGGTTGCCACTTGGGTAGCGTAGAAAATCTTGAGGCGTTTTCCTTTGTCTGTCGGTGTTGGATTGATAGCAATGGCATCCATAATGACATCATTCAAGACAGCTGATGGAATCCGTGTGTTTTGACTCTCGCTAATTTGCTTGATCATCTCAGGCAGTTTATGGAGACGTTGCTTGGTGAGAGCGGATACAAAGACAATCGGTGCATAAGGCAGATATTGGAACTGCTCACGGATATCTTCTTCCCATTTTTTCATGGTGTGGTTATCTTTCTCAAGGGTATCCCACTTATTGACCACGATGATCATCCCTTTACCGGCTTCGTGGGCAAAACCTGCAATACGCTTGTCGTACTCACGGATACCTTCTTCGGCATTAAGGACCATCAAGACCACGTCAGAACGATCAATGGCACGCATGGCACGCATGACAGAATATTTCTCCGTATTTTCATAGACTTTACCAGACTTACGCATACCAGCTGTATCAATCATGATGAACTCTTGTCCATCAGCATCTGTAAAATGGGTATCAATGGCATCGCGAGTCGTTCCAGCAACAGGGCTAGCAATCACGCGGTCTTCTCCCAAAATAGCGTTGATCAAGCTTGATTTTCCAACATTAGGACGGCCAATCAAGCTAAATTTAATGACATCTGGATTTTCTTCTTCAACTTCGTGTGGTAGATTTTCCACAATGGCATCCAGCACATCACCCGTACCGATACCGTGGACAGACGAAATTGGCAACGGTTCACCCAATCCTAGCGCATAGAAATCAAAGATATCATTTCGCATTTCTGGGTTGTCAACCTTGTTAACGGCAAGGATAACAGGTTTATGGGTTTTATAGAGTTTGCGAGCTACGTACTCATCTGCATCTGTGATTCCTTCTTTTCCAGACACCACAAAAACGATAACATCCGCTTCTTCCATAGCGATTTCTGCCTGGTGCTTGATTTGTTCCATGAAGGGAGCATCGACATCGTCAATCCCTCCAGTATCAATCATACTAAAAGAACGATTGAGCCACTCACCCGTTGCATAGATACGGTCACGTGTCACGCCCTCGACATCTTCTACGATGGAGATCCGCTCACCAGCGATCCGATTAAATAGGGTTGATTTCCCAACATTGGGACGTCCCACAATGGCAATAGTTGGTAAGGCCATGTTTTCTCACTTTCTACAATAACTTTTTCTGTTCTAGATTCTTCCGAGTTGAACTAGGTTCGGCTTGACCAAACTGCTCAGCCAAACGTTGACTCCAAGAGGTCGTCGCACGCGCACCAGCATAGTCTGCCTGAACTTGATCATAGTCCAAAATCGCCGCTACTGGCTGTTCTTGGTATTCTTCTTCAAAAACCACTTGGTTCAAAGGCAGTCTTGGTTTGACATCGTGTTGTTGATCTGGCACGCCAAGGGCAATCCCAAAAACAGGGTAGGTATAGTCAGGCAGGTTAAAGAGCGCTGCCACTTCTTCCGACTTGTAACGGACCAAACCGATAATCATACCACCATATCCCAGACTCTCAGCCGCAAGCAAGGTATTTTGCCCAGCAAGTGCAGCGTCCACAGACGTGATGAGGAGACCTTCCACTCCTTGAGGTTGGAAAGTTTCTGTATGAAGACTTGCTCCCTTTTCAGCTCGGTTCAAGTCACCGACAAAAAGCAAAAAGGCAGCTGACTGACGAATGGCTTCCTGAGGAACCAGTTCATATAAGGCATTTTTCTTCTCTTGACTGCGCACAAGAATCACAGAGTAGGATTGGAAATTTTTCCAAGATGACGCCATTTGCCCAGCAGTCAAAATCTCTTCCAAGTCTGCTTGAGGAATTTCTTCCTCCTTAAAGCGACGAACTGAAGTATGAGCTTTCATCAGTTTAATGGTTTCTGTCATCGGCGATTTTCTCCTTCTAGTCTCGTTTCCTCAGCCAAATAACGGATTCGCTCCATAACCCGTCTAGCTTCCCAAGTCTCGTCATTTCCATTC
This sequence comes from Streptococcus oralis, assembly GCF_022749195.1. Taxonomy (NCBI): domain Bacteria; kingdom Bacillati; phylum Bacillota; class Bacilli; order Lactobacillales; family Streptococcaceae; genus Streptococcus; species Streptococcus oralis. The sequence continues at coordinate 468,304 of NZ_CP094226.1, read as the reverse complement.
TTTCCTTTGGCAAAATGTTTTTCCAAATCTTGGAAATTAAAGTTGGAAGTAAAGAAGGTCGGCAAATCTTCCTGCATGCGGTACTGAAGAATGACTTGAAGAATCTCATCACGCACCCAAGGTGTCGACTGCTCTGCACCAATATCATCCAAGACCAGGACTTCTGCTAACTTGATGTCATCCACCAAGGTCTTCACTGATCCTTCACCAATGGCATTTTTCACATCAATGACAAAGCTTGGATAGTGGAGAATCGTCGTTGATGCCCCACGTTTTTCAGATAGGTCATGAGCTAAGGCTGCCATCATGAAACTCTTTCCAACACCAAAATCTCCGTAAAGATAGAGGCCTTTTCGGATACTTGGGTAAAGGTCAACAAAGGAATAGAGTCTCTCAAAAATCGGCAAGCGTCCTAGATCATCCAGGTCAATCTGAGCCAATTTCGCTTTCTTGAGACTTGCTGGTAGATTGATCAACTTAAGACGATTCTTAATTGCAGCCTCTTTTTCTGCTGCGATTAGTTCTGGTGTTTCTTCATAAGACACATCCGCATAGCCGTGATTCATAACCAAGATAGGCTTGTAGCCACGCGCTATATAGTCCGCATCCCCACGAAGAAACTTATCCCGTTCTGTGATATATTGGTTGAACTTGGAGATGCTACGATTCAACTCCTCTGGGCTGAGGGATTCTTTCTGGATAAAAGCCGCTACATCGGGGTCCTTCATGATCTGCTGGACCAAGTCCTGATACTGAAAACGACTTGTCTGACGTTTGATTACATCACCAACGCTTTCCATCTAGTCTCCTCCTTCTTCTAATCGGGCTAACATTTCTTGTTTTTTGCGTTCTAGTTCCAGACGAGTTTCCTCACTGGTTTGATTTTTATATTCTGGATTACTCCACTTGGGAACATTGCTCTTAGTCGAGCTCGTTTTCGATTTTTGGTCTTCTTGGCCTTTTTGCTGACGTTCTCGAACCCGAAGCACAGCTTCTTCTGCTGTTCGAATTTTTTGATAAGCATAGTCATTTGCGACCTTCATGGCATATTTTTCATTGACATTTGCCGAATCAACCTTGTTAAAGGTTAGAAGCAAGATGATATTGATGACTTCATCCAACAAGCCTAAAGACGCCATCTGGTGAAGGAGTTCTCTTTCACTTTGGGTGATGTTCCCCTTGCGCGTTTGCTTGATTTCCGCTAAAAATTGTAGGGGAGTTTTATTTTTGGCTTCCCTGATAATGGTCATTTCTTTGGAGCTAAAGTCAGAAGATGCTGGTTTTTGTGCTATCTTTTCACGCATGCGTTTGACTGAAATAACCTGAGCCACCGCTGTCGCCTTAGCTAATTGATAGGTTTCAAACCAGGTCCATTTTTTTTCGTCTGCGATGGCAAACAATTCCAAAACATCTGCCTGCTCATTTTCAAAACGCAAGCCATCTCGAGCCATCAGGCGCTGGAAATGTTCCAAGTCAAAATCATTTTTTAACTTGCTTTTAGACTCACTTGGTGTCACTTCTTCAGTCAGGGTTGGAAAGACTTGGCTCAAAGAAACAGAGAGTGCTTCTCCCTCACTTGGAGCCTGCTTCATGGAAGCGACTGCAGTATCCCCAATCTTTTTCTCTAATAATCTGCTATAGACAGAATGACTTAAAAAATCCTGACTGGAGAGGGGAGAATGAAGCTGTAATTCATAAGTTTCTCCCCTTTGATAAAGGGTCAACAGATCTAAGGCAGATAAGACTTTGAAGGATTGGAGCAAGGTCGGCATACCAAAGTTTAAGTGGTTGAGAATATTGGAAAAGAGGTGTTCCTTTTGTCCACCATCCCAAAAGGTAATGGCATATAGATAGAGGCTCAGCGCCTCCTGACCGATAATCGGGAGGTAGCACTGCACCAGAGAAGAGGTATCTTGCGACACCCGATTATTCTTTAGAAAAGAAAAACGGTCATTTGGTTTCATCTATTTTTCCTTTTTCTTTTTAGAGGACTGGGTGATCTGCTGGAGCAGGCTCTCCAACTCACTCACATCCTTAAAGCTACGGTAAACACTGGCAAAACGAACATAGGTAATCTCATCAAGCTCTGCCAATTCTTCCATGACTAAGGACCCAATGTATTCGCTTTGGATCTCATTCTCACTGCGACTACGGAGTTTTTGCTCGATGCGATTGACCACCATGCCGATTTCATCACTTGAAACAGGGCGTTTCTGGGCTGAGCGGATAATCCCATTAAAGATTTTATCTCTCGAAAACTGCTCTCGTGTACCGTCTTTTTTGACAACGACCAGCGTTCTTTCTTCTACTCGTTCATAGGTTGTAAAACGATGCTGGCACTCGTCGCACTCACGTCTTCGGCGGATGGTATTTCCTTCTTCAGCTTGTCGACTATCAACAACACTAGACTTGGTAGCCCCACATTTTGGACAACGCATGCATTTCCCTCCTTGTCGTTTTCTTTTCATTATACCATTTTTTGAGCAATTCCCAAAACAATTCTTATTTTTACTTGACAAGTTTTTTGTTTTATTGTATTATTTAATTAGAACAATAAAGACAAAGAAAGGAGACTATGATGTCCTGGTCATTTGATAATACAAAACCGATTTATTTACAGATTATGGAAAAAATCAAATTACAGATTGTTTCTCATGAACTGGAACCCAACCAACAGCTCCCTACCGTGAGAGATTTGGCGAGCGAAGCTGGGGTCAATCCTAATACCATTCAGCGCGCCTTGTCTGACCTCGAACGTGAAGGATTTGTATACAGTAAGCGGACAACTGGTCGTTTTGTCACCGAGGATTTGGACCTCATCCTTCAGTCCCGCAAACAACTTTCCGAGGAGCAACTGCAACAATTCGTCTCTTGCATGCTCCGATTTGGCTACAAAAAAGAAGAACTGCCAAATGTATTAAGCGACTATATTAAAGGAGTTTAAGACTATGACACTACTAGCACTTGAAAATGTAACAAAATCATATGGAGCAACTGCAGCACTTGACAATATCTCACTAGAGATCTCAGCCGGAAAGATTGTCGGGCTCCTTGGACCAAACGGATCCGGAAAAACAACCTTGATCAAACTGATCAATGGTCTCCTTCAACCAAATAAAGGACGTGTCTTCATTAACGGACAGGATCCAAGTCCTGCCACCAAGGCAATCGTCTCCTACCTACCAGATACAACCTACCTCAATGAAGAGATGAAAGTTAAGGATGCTCTAACCTATTTTAAAACCTTCTATCAGGATTTCAATCTCGAAAGAGCCCAACACCTTTTAGCCGATCTCGGTATTGATGAAAACAGTCGCCTCAAGAAACTATCAAAAGGAAACAAGGAAAAGGTCCAACTCATCTTGGTTATGAGCCGTGAAGCCCGCCTCTACGTTCTGGACGAACCAATCGGAGGCGTGGATCCAGCTGCCCGTGATTATATCCTCAATACCATCATCAATAACTACTCACCAACTTCTACGGTGCTGATTTCAACCCACTTGATTTCAGATATTGAGCCAATCTTGGATGAGATCATCTTCCTCAAAGACGGGAAAGTCGTCCGCCAAGGAAATGTTGATGATATTCGTTACGAGTCAGGTGAATCAATTGACCAGCTCTTCCGCCAGGAATTTAAAGCCTAAGCAAAGGAGATTATTATGTTTTGGAATCTAGTTCGTTATGAATTTAAAAATGTCAATAAATGGTATCTGGCACTCTACGGTGCTGTGCTTGCAATTTCAGTTTTGATTGGAGCTTTTATTAGCAGCCTTAGCCAGAGTTACAATCCTAACAATGCTGCTTATTTCATCTTCTTTTTAGTACTAGTCTTTGGAGGACTCAGCGTCACTCTTTGGATTGCAACAATCTTTTTAATCATCCGAAGATTCAAGGGTAGTGTTTATGACCGCCAAGGGTACTTGACCTTGACCTTGCCTGTCTCCGAGCACCAAATCATCACCGCAAAACTTTTAGGTGGTCTTGTCTGGTCCATCTTAAGCTATATCGTCTTTATCTTGAGTATATTGATTATCATCTTCTTAACACCAATAGAAAAAGACTTCACTGCCCTCTACAACTTCATTTCCCCTTATCTCAGCTACGGCTGGCTTTATGCCCTATCACTATTTGTCGGATCAATCGCATGGATTCTATCCATTTACCTCTCCATCTCTATCGGACAACTCTTTAACGAATATCGAACAGCTATGGGAATTTTAGCCTATATCGTCATTGCCATCGTCATTGGTTATGTTTCTCTCTTCTTCAGAATTGAAAATGACTTTAACGTGATGGCTAGTACAGAAATCTTGCGCAATCTCTTTTTATCAGCTATCTACTATCTCGGAACCTACTACATCTTGAAAAACAAGGTTAATTTGCAATAAAAAATACCCAGCTAGGAAGCTGGGTTTTTCTTTAACTCAAGATCAAGCTAGCTACGATGGGACTAACAAATACGTAGAGAATGCCGGTGACTCCGATAGCCAAGCCACCCATGGCTCCTGCTACCGAGCCGTATCGAAAGGCTGTTCCCGTTCCGACAGCGTGGCCTGTTCCTCCAAGGGAAAGCCCGACTGCTACCGGATCATCAATTTTCAACCACTTCAAAAGGGTTGGTCCAATCACACTGGTCAAAATCCCAGTGGCCACTACGACGACCAAGGTCACAGTCGTCAAACCCTGCAATTTTTCTGTGATTCCCACTGCCATGGCGGTTGTCACTGACTTAGGAAAGAGAGAAATGGCTAGGAAAAAGTCCATACCAAATATTTTCGCTACTATGGCAGTGAAGCTAGTATTGACAACTACTGCTAGCAGACTACCAAAGAGAATACTGCGAGCATGGTGCTTCATCAAATGAAAACTCTTATAAAGCGGAATCCCTAGAGCCACGGTCGATGGAACAATCAAGTTGTTCAGATAAACACCACCTTGGTAATAATCTTGATAAGAAATACCCGTCGCCTTAAGGAAAATAATGATAAAAATAGCTGACAAAAGCAGGGGCGTTGTCAATGGATGGGGAAAACGTCTGTAAATCAGCATTCCCACTAGATAAGCTAGGATAGATAATGCAATCCCAAACAGGGGATTGGATACAAATTCGCTCATTTAGCATCTCCTTTCTCATAATCTCCCTCAAATCGTCTCTTGATAAACTGAACCACTAGGGCAATAAGAATAATGTTGATGACAGCCGCAAAAAAGACAATCAAGACGATAGGCAAAAGATAAGGAGCAATCACATCAAACTTTTCCATGATACCCACTGCTGGTGGCAAAAAGAGAATGGTCATATTGGCCAGCAAGAAATTCCCGACCATATTGACATGTCTGGTCCTTAGCCACTTGAACTGTAAGGCTAGAAAGAGAATAATCAAACCGATAATACTGCCTGGGATGGGCAGATGAAAGAAACTGGAGATTCCCTCTCCGATAAGAGAAATCACAAAGAGAATCATTAATTGAACATATAATTTCATCCTAAACTCCACGAAATAGACTTCTTGCATACCAGTTTACTCTTTTTTCAGAAAATTTCAAGGAAATATTGCAATTCTTCTCTCTTGCAAGGATTAGTTAAAAGTAGTATAATCATTGCATGCGCAATCATCTTGTGTTGCAAAGACAATCAGTAATGACTTTGTGATTTTTACTTTGAAAAGAAAGGAGAAAGCAATGACCTATTTAGAAAAGTGGTTTGACTACAACCGCCGTCAAAAGGAAATGGAAGCCTTGTTGGAAGAAACTATTGCCCAGCAGAGTGAACAAAGGTTGACCTTGAAAGAGTTTTACCTACTCTACTATCTGGACCTAGCTGATGAAAAATCTTTACGGCAGATTGATTTACCTGATAAACTCCATCTCAGTCCAAGCGCAGTTTCTCGAATGGTGGCTCGCCTGGAAGAGAAAAACTGTGGTTTGCTTAGTCGCCGGTGTTGCGATCAGGATAGACGGGCTAGTTTTATCTGCCTGACTGACGAGGGACAGACAACTCTAGCTTACCTGCAAAAGGCTGTCGAGGAAAGACTGGAGACGAGTCTTGATTTCATTTCATAATCAGATTTTCTAAAAAAGTTGCGTGCGCAATCATTTTTCTTGACATTCCTCTTTCCAAGGAGTACAATAAAGTCAAGATCGAACAAAGGAGTTTTATATGATCGAAATTACTTATCTAGACGCCAGCAAGCAAGAGAGAACCATGACTTTCGAGTCTTACCAAGACTTTGAACGTTCTCAACATGCCTGCCTCATCGGCGTTGCTGATTACTATACTGTCCAAAAATTAACCTACAATGGTCATGATTTGGACTACCATGGGACTTATGGAGATGTCTTCTTCTATCTCATGAAACAAGATTTAAGCCAATATAACTAAAAAAGGAGAAATACAATGGCAAAAGCAATTACAGATGCAACATTCGAACAAGAAACAAAAGACGGTTTGGTCTTGGTAGACTTCTGGGCAACTTGGTGTGGTCCATGTCGTATGCAAGGTCCAATCTTGGATAAATTGTCTGAAGAACTTTCAGAAGATGTCTTGAAAATCGTTAAAATGGACGTTGATGAAAATCCAAACACAGCTCGTGCCTTTGGAATCATGTCTATCCCAACCCTTCTCTTCAAAAAAGACGGCCAAGTGGTGAAACAAGTTGCTGGAGTACACACAGCAGAACAAATCAAGGCCATCGTTGCTGAATTGAGCTAATCACACGAGAGACCAAGTGCTTCATTTGGTCTCTTTTTTCTTGCCCTTTGCCATTTTTCAAAAAATATGCTAGACTGTAGGTAGAATATTACGATGTTTGGGACATGCCATCGCTAAAAAAAACCTCTATTTGGTATTTTTTAGCTCCCCTCAAGGGAGCTTTTTGCGTGCTCTGAACATTTCCCATTTTGGAAGGAGTACTATGAAACGTCAATCAGCCTTGGTCGTCTTTAGTGGCGGTCAAGATTCCACAACCTGCCTCTTTTGGGCTAAAGAACACTATGAAACAGTCGAAGCTGTCACCTTTGCCTATGGCCAACGCCATCATCTCGAAATTCAAGTTGCTGAAGAAATCGCTAAGGAACAGGGTATTCGTCATCACATCCTCGATATGTCTCTGCTGGGGCAAATCACTGAAAATGCCTTAACCTCTAATTTGGAGATTGAGCAAAAAGAGGGAGAGGTTCCCAATACCTTTGTTGACGGCCGCAACCACCTCTTTCTATCCTTTGCAGCAGTTCTTGCCAAGCAACGTGGGATTAAAGATATCGTGACAGGTGTCTGCGAGACAGACTTCTCAGGCTACCCTGACTGCCGGGATGTCTTTGTCAAATCTCTCAATGTTACTCTCAACCTTGCCATGGATTACGACTTCGTTATCCAAACGCCTCTCATGTGGCTAGACAAGGCTGAAACTTGGGAATTAGCCGACCAACTCGGTGCCTTTGACTATGTTCGCGAAAAGACCTTGACCTGCTACAATGGGATTATCGGAAGTGGCTGTGGAGATTGCCCAGCCTGCCACCTACGCCAGCATGGTTTAGATGTTTATCTCTCACAGAAAGGAGAGGGCTAATGTTTTTTGCACCCAAAGAAATCAAACAGGAAACTGGGGAGTCTCTTGTCTACAATCCTCACAGAACCTTGGTATCAAAAGAGTTTACTTTCGACGCTGCCCACCACCTCTTTCACTATGAAGGAAAATGCAAGTCCTTGCACGGACATACCTATCATCTGCAAATTGCTGTCAGTGGATTTTTAGATGACCGTGGCATGACCTACGATTTTGGAGGCATCAAAGCTATCTACAAGGACTACTTGGAGCCCCATTTGGATCATCGCTATCTCAATGAAACCCTGCCTTATATGAACACGACTGCTGAAAACATGGTTTACTGGATTTTCCAAACCATGAGTCAAGAGTTGCCCGACGAACGCGGTCTCCGTATGGAATACGTTCGCCTCTATGAGACTCCGACTGCCTTTGCGGAGTTTAGACGGGAGTGGTTAGATGACTAGGGAACGTGTCCTCAAACTACCAGTTCTGGAAATTTTTGGCCCAACCTTTCAAGGTGAAGGCCGTGCTATTGGGCAGAAAACCATGTTTGTCCGCACTGCTGGTTGCGACTACCATTGCGACTGGTGCGACTCTGCCTTTACTTGGGATGGTTCTGAAAAGCCAACTCGCATGACCGCTGATGAAGTCATTGCTGCCTTAGATAAGCTAGGAAGCTACGACTACGTTACCCTGTCTGGGGGAAATCCTGCTATCCTAGCAGCCAACATGGCTCAACTCGTCACCAAGCTCAAGGAACGTGGTGTCACTCTGGCAGTTGAGACCCAAGGCTCCCGCTGGCAAAATTGGTTAAAAGATATCGATCAGGTCACTCTGAGTCCCAAGCCTCCTTCATCCAAGATGGAAGTCAACTTCGAGACCTTGGACTTTATCGTTTCCCAACTAGATCCAGACAAGGTCACCTTTAAAATCCCTGTCTTTGACGATGCCGATTTGGCCTTTGCTAAAGGGATTCAAGAACGCTACCAACCAGATGTCCTCTTCTTATCAGCAGGAAATCCTGAGCCCAAGGTTACAGGCAATATTGTCCAAGATCAACTGGACCGCCTCAAAGAACTCTGGGAACGCGTCGCTGCTGACGATAGCTGGGGCAATGTCCGCGTCCTTCCTCAACTCCATACCCTCCTCTACGACAACCAACGTGGTGTTTAAATTAGAAAGAAAAAATCATGTCACAACAAGAAGAAATGAAAAACCTTAGCCTCCTCGGCAACAAAGAAACCAACTACATTTTTGACTATCAACCAGAAGTCCTCGAATCTTTTGACAATCGTCATGTGGAAAATGACTATTTCATCAAATTCAACTGTCCTGAATTTACCTCGCTGTGCCCTATCACTGCTCAACCAGACTTTGCGACCATTTATATTTCCTACATTCCTGACAAGCTCTGTGTCGAGTCAAAATCCCTCAAACTCTACCTCTTTAGCTATCGAAACCATGGGGATTTTCACGAAAACTGTATCAACACTATCGGGAAAGATTTGGTCAATCTACTAGACCCTCGCTATTTGGAGGTATGGGGAAAATTCACTCCACGCGGTGGCATCTCAATCGACCCTTACTACAACTACGGTAGACCTGGAACTAAGTATGAAGGCTTAGCAGAACAACGCCTCTTCCAACACGACCTTTATCCAGAGAAAATTGACAACCGCTAAACTCATACTCAATGAAAATCAAAGAGCAAACTAGGAAGCTAGCCGCAGGCTATACTTGAGTACGGCAAGGTGAAGCTGACGTGGTTTGAAGAGATTTTCGAAGAGTATCATACGAAAAAGCCCTGTTCCTCAAGCTGAGGAGCAAGGCTTTTTGAGTTTCAATTATTCTTCTGTTCCAAGGAAGTTTTTCGCAACAAGAGCTGCAAGAACACCACCAACGATTGGGGCAAGGATGAAAATCCATACTTGTTGAAGGGCTGCGCCACCGACCAAGACAGCTGGTGCCAAGCTACGAGCTGGGTTAACTGAAAGTCCAGTAATGTTCAATCCAACAAGGATCATCGCCATCAAGGACAAGCCGATTATCAAACCAGCGATTGCGCCATTGCCCTTGCTTGCTGATGTTACCGTCATGATAACCAAGACAAACAAGAAAGTTGCGATAACTTCAAACAAGAAACCTCCAAAGACTGTGACACCGTTTGCCAAGGCGTTTTCACCAAGGCTAGCAGTTGACATGCCTGAGTTAGACAAGAGGAAGAATACTGCAGCTGATGCAAAGAAAGCTCCAACTACTTGTCCAAGGATGTAGTTTACAAGTTCTGAAGATGACAAACGTTTGTTTACAAACATAGCGATCGAAACGGCTGGGTTCAAGTGAGCACCTGAAACAGTTCCGATTGAGTAAGCTGCGACTACGATTGCCAAACCAAAGGCAAAAGCAATTCCAAGGTGTCCAAGGCCATTAAGACCATTTCCAAAAACAACAGCTCCTGTTCCAATGAACACAAGCATAAATGTACCGATTAATTCAGCAACAAATTTTTTCATGATAAATCTCCTTTTTTCAAACTATGTATTAGTCTATCAAAAGAAGGAAAGGGTTTCAAGAAAATTGACTGGAAAGTTCTTTGAAAATCATGAAACGACTCGCTTATCCTTAGTACTGAAAAGATTGAATGGCTTCTTTCAAGGCATCTTGTAAACTATTTTTCTGGTCAAGTTGGATATAGACTTCCAACAGACAGGATCTGAAGTTGGAAAATTTATAAAAATCTTCCTTCTCTTCTATCGGAAAGTCAATAGTTTTTATCCAAGAAGCTACTTGTTCTTGCCCTAATTTCCCTTGCAAAATGGGTTCATAAAGTACTCTCGCTAACCGCCAATCCTCATCATTTGTAAAACGAATGGTAATTCTTTTAAATAGTTGACCCAGTACATCAAATACTTCATAATCTCTATTTTTAGGAAAGTCTGGATGACAAACGACTTCAGTCAAGAGATCCGCTCCATGCGCAAAAGCGTGAACCCAACCATACTGACTTGAAAAACCTGTCGTATCCTTTTCTTTTTTAAGATAATACAAACCTTGATTTAAAAGGACATTGCGAATTTCTCCTTTTAATCCCTGATAAAAAACTGATTGCTGGTTGGCATCTGCAGACAAAAGATTAGCATAAATAAGTGCGCTAAAAGAACGTTTAAAAGCCGAAACTCCTCTACTATCAATCTCTTTGTATAGACCTTCATCAGAGGAGACCTCTTCTGAGATAAACTGAAACTGTTCAAGGGAAAACAGTTCTTCTTGAATCCCTCTAGCCAAACTCGTAAAAACAAGTTCGTCTCGAATTTCTGGAGAGGGATCTCCTAAATGATCAAGCAACCACTGAATTTCTTCTCGACTATAGCTTGGTTTTTCTTCTGTCACTTTTCTTTGTAATTCTTCATACATCTCAAGTACCTCTACATTTCTAGTAACTTATCAAAAAGTCATCCGAAGATGACTTTCTGTTCATTAAACTTCGAATTCAGTACGTACTCTATAGTAGGTTTAATTCTGACATCCTGTTTCTTTACTCCCCCAACTCAGCACTGTAGGCAATAATCTGGTCAACTGTGTCTGACAAAAATTGGATGGTATCACGGAGTGGTTTGTCTGTTGAGATATCCGCTCCGATAATCATGGCTGACTCAAGCGGTGTCTTACTACCACCTGATTTAAGGAGATTGAGCCAGTCTCTAGCCCCATTCTCAGAGTTTTTCAGATGGAGATAACCTGCTGTCGAGATGACAAGACCAGCAGAGTAGGTGTAGCTATACAAGCCCATGTAATAGTGAGCTTGTCGCATCCAAGTCAAGGCCGCATCGTCGTCAATTTCAATAGCATCTCCCCAGAAATCTGTCAAAACTTCCTTCATAATGCTGTTGAGCTTGCTTGCTCCAAAGGTCTCCCCTTCCTCAATCAATGTATATACCTTACGCTGGAAGGCTGCTTCCAAGAGGTGGGTGATGAAATTATGGAAGTAGGTGTCTGTCAAGCGGTGGGCAAGAGCAAAGCGTTTTTGACGCGGATCGTCAGACTGGTGCTCCAAGTAATCACTTAAAAGCAATTCATTGAAGGTTGATGGAGCTTCAACGTAGTAGGGCGACATGTGGGCATTGAAGTAGCTTTGGTGATTGTCTGAAAAGATAAATTGACCAGAATGCCCAATTTCATGAATCAAGGTATAGACATCACTCAAACGACCAGTCCAGCTCATGAGGACATAAGGGTGCACGCGATATGGATCCGCCGCATACCCACCAGAATCCTTGCCACTATTAGCAGCGAAGTCCACCCAGCGTTCTTCTTGATAGCGCGCAACTTCCTGACAATATTCTTGTCCCAAAGGTTCTACTGACTTCATGACCAAATCATAGGCGTCATCAATAGTCACTTCAGGATTAAGAGCACTATCCAAGTCCAATTTCCAGTCTGCAAAGGTCATCTTTTCAAGACCATTGATCTTGGCAACATGCTTGAGGTACCTCTGAGCAACTGGCGCAAATTCTTGCATGATGAGGTCAATCTGGCGGTCAAACATGGCACGGTCAACTTCTTGTTCAGCCAAAAGATAGTCGAATACTGAGTCATAACCTTTCATATCAGCCAACAGTTTTTCAGACTTGACTTGGGCTAAATAGGCTGCCGCAGCTGTATTTTGGTGCTTACGAAGTCCTTCTGAGAAAGAACGGAAGGATTTTTCACGAACCTCAGCGTCCTCGTGGTTTTGGTAGAAATTTTCATAGGTCACAAAGCTGTTTTTGTAGGTCTTGCCATGGGCTTCAAAGTCAGCCATTTCAAAGTCCCCAGCTCGCATCTTAGTATAAATGTCCTGTGGACTGTAGAAAACTTCACCCAGATTTGTCAAAGCCTTCTCCACATCCGCCCCTAGATAGTGGGCTTTTTTGATTTTGGCCTGACGAATGGCTGCCGTTAAATGTGGCAATTCACCCAAACTGTCCAAGACCTCCTCATCTGCAGCAACCAAAGCATCGTCAAAGAAGGTCAAGGCTACGCTGGCATCTGTTTCAAATTCCATCCCAGCTTGGGCAATGTTGGCAAATTCTTCATTGCTATAGTCTGTCGTCTGAGGCATAAAGGCATAATTGCCGATATGACTCATCTGGATATAGATTTGTTCCAATTCTGCAAAAGCCTTCTCGAAATCTTCAAAAGTGTGAAGATTGCCCTTGTAGTCACGGCTAAATTGGTTGATGTCTTCGCGCGTTTTCTCGATTGCACGCAAGAAATCCTCACGGTCCTGGTATAGGGCAGTTAAGTCCCAAAGTTCCTTTTCGGGAAATTCTGATCGGTGTTTTTGTTCCATTTTCTTCCTCTTATTTTTCTAATTCTACTAAAACACTAAGGGCTGATAAGGCATAAAGCGGGGCTGTTTCCGCTCGAAGAATCCTTGGACCAAGTCCTGCAAGAACAGCTCCTTTGGCTTCAAAACTTTCAATTTCGGCAGGTGAAAGACCGCCTTCTGGGCCAAAGATAAAGAGCAATTTGGCTCCTTTTTCAAGACCAGTGACTGCTTGTAAGAGCGCAGCAGCTTCTCCCTCTTTTGCTGATTCTTCATAAGCCACCACAATTGAGTCAAACTGGTCAAACTGAGCTAGAAAATCTGCTTTTTTCTCAAAAAGTTTGATACTTGGAACGATATTACGCTTGCTTTGTTCTGCCGCTCCAAGGGCGATTTTTTCTAGTTTTTCAACCTTTTTGCCTAGTTTCTTGCCGTCCCATTTGGCGACCGACCAGTCGGCAGGAAATGCCCAGATCTGGCTGGCACCTAGCTCTGTCACTTTTTGAGTGATGAACTCCAGCTTGTCTCCCTTGGGAAATCCTGATGCGATGGTTACTTGAACGGGCAATTCCATATTGTCAGCTAATTCTTCAACCAATTCAAACTGACGATTTTCCACATCCAGCACGCGCGCCAAGCGCTTGATACCATCATCAAAGACCAAGGTCACCTCATCATCTTCTTTCAAGCGCATGACCTGAAACATATGCTTGCTGGTTTCCTTGTCCTCAATAGTGACAGGAGAGACTGCACTGCCCTTGATAAAATACTGTTGCATGCTAGCCTCCAATCACACCAGAAATATCCTTGGTTTTCTTAAAGACACAGGCATTCCATTCCCCTTGAATCATATGGGTTTCAAGGAAAAATCCAGCTGACTCAGCTGACTCTCGCACCATGTCCCACTTGTCCTTGATAATGCCACTCATGATGAGGTAGCCTTCATCCTTGACCAAGCGATAAGCATCCTCTGTCAGATGAATGAGAATATCCGCCAAGATATTAGCCACGATGACATCTGCCTCAATCTCCACACCCTTAAGCAAATCTCCAGCAGCAACGTGGATGTTTTCCATGCCTGGATTAAGTTCAATATTTTCCTGAGCCACACGAACTGCCACATCATCCAGGTCATAGGCGAAAATTTCCTTAGCACCAAGTAGCGAGCTGGCAATAGAAAGGACACCTGAACCAGTCCCCACATCTAGCACCGTTTCGCCACCACGAAGAACCTGCTCCAAGGCAAAGAGGCTCATCTTGGTCGTTGGATGAGTACCCGTACCAAAGGCCATGCCTGGATCTAGCTTGATGATCTTTTCTCCCGCAGTCGCCTCGTAGTCCGTCCAAGACGGCACGATGGTCAAGTCATGAGTGATGCGAGCTGGCTCATAGTATTTCTTCCAGTTGTCAGCCCAGTCTTCCTCAGCCAAATCAGTCGTGCCCATCTTGACCTCTCCTAGATCCATAAAATCGGTCAATTCTGCTAGACGAGCCTGCAAATCCGCCTCAACCACTGCCACATCAACCGTATCAGGGTAGTAGGCTGTCACCACGATTTCTTCTTGCTGCTCGACTTCAGGGAATATTTCACCAAAACGGTCGACATTCCCCACATAGTCCATACTATCTTCAATCGCAACACCTTGCGCTCCTAGCTCAATCAAGAGATTAGAGACCAGCTCCTCCCCCTCACGCTTCACTGTAACTTTTAACTCTTGCCATGTTTCCATTTTGAATCTTCCTTATTTTTCTTAAATTCTTCAATCACATCTGTATAGTGTTCTTTCATTGCACTATGAATCTGCTGTTTAAAAATACCAAACGTAAGATAATAAACAAATAGAACAATTCCTTCAAACAGTATCAGAAACAAAAAATATTCTGAAAATGAAAGTGTTTGATTATTCTCACCTTGTAAAGACAGAACATACAGCAACCCCCAGATAAGGGCCATAGAAATCCCAGCTACTTTCGTACCACCTTCTCTCTGCTTCTTTAACTTTAAATATTCCAAATAGATGAATGTAGCTTCTTCTCTAGAATATTGTCCTGTTTTTAGTTTGCGTTTAACTTCCTTATTTAACGTCGTTGTTGCAATTGCAAAAATCATTTTACTTCCTCCAAATAATCCCTCACTCTATCCTGCAACTGGGGTACAACCTTATCTGAGCCAAGAAATTCCTCAATGCTCATCAACTTGTAGCCTTGCCCTTCATCACCAAAGACAATCTTGTCAAACTGTTCCTGATCCAATTTTCCAACTAGAAAGACGGATTCCTTCCCCTCAAAAAGCATACTTGGGTACACCTTACTCCAAAGCAGACAATCTTCAGTCAAATGTATCCCCAGTTCTTCAAAAACTTCGCGCGCTGCGCACTCAAAAGGACTTTCATCATCCTCACGGCCACCACCTGGTAACTCCCAGGTATTAGGGTATGGAATGTTTGATTTGTCATCACGTAAGATAGTTAAGAGCTTATCACCACAAAAGAGGGCAATTTTGCAACCTGTGAAATTCATTCTTTTATTCAATAATTCCATGATTAACTCTCTTCCTATGATAACAAACTGCTCTGTGCTAACATTCTACTTAGCTATTCTTGAATCAATTTTTGACAATCTAGATCCCAATATGCCTGCCATCTCCCCTGATTCTTACTAAAATAAACCGTAAACTCATCGTTTACATTATCTGCAACATAGCGAAGACTAGGTGGAGCCTCCTCGCAACTCAGTATCCATGGATGAAAATAAAAATATTTCTCTCGCCTCTCTCGACTATTGTTCAACTTTTTCTTGTTCTGAGGAATGGAGTTTTGAAACTCCCTTTCCAAACTGGACTGGATGGCATTATCAAAGTCGTTTAAAGAAGCTATCAACTGCTCAAACTGTTTCTCTTCACCAGTCTTAAAGTAAATCAAAAACTCAAATTCTCCAAAGCCTTCAGAAAACTCAAGTTCCATGATTTTTGCGCTCTCGTCATAAAGTCCCCCTTCATTAAAAAATCGGCGGCTTTCACACTTCAACACTCTCTCAAAATCTAAATTTTCAAATCGATTGCGTGGTAGAGAAATCCCATACTCTTGCGAGTTTGGGCTTATTTTCCTAAATAGCTGCTTGAATATATGAAACATTTTTCCCTCTTTTCTAGACTTCAAACCCTCTTCAGAAACACCAGTTAGATCCCCTTCTCATTTATATCAAGCAATCAAGCCGATTGAAACAAACCTAGCTTGTCAGCTTACAACAGAGTTTTCTTCATGGATTTCCTTCTCCAACTCCTCTAACCAGTTTTCATAGTAGCGTTTCTCATCTCGCAACATGCGACTAGTATTCATTTTCTGTCTAGCAATCTTCATAGCCTTGCGAGTTTGAGCCATGTCGTTCCTTACCTTAAATTGATACCAGGCTTGAATGCTCTGCATGTCTGCCATTTTTAGAGATAAGAAGGATTTAACTCCTCGATTACTTGCATATTCCTCTGCTTTCTCATGATCCCTTTCAAGCAAGGCTATTTGAAGAAGGTATAATTGAGAAAGAGTTTGAGACATTGGGTTATCTGTTTTATCTAATAAAGACTGAAAGTGTTTTTTGGCAGTCTCTATCTGACCATCGAATATGAAAACTAGTCCCTGAAAAATCTGAATGCTTTCTGCAAAACTCCCTCTTGCATCCTCATCAACAGGCACGATAAAGTCTTTCAAATCATATTCTTGAGGAGCTAGCAAGGTCTGGGCAGAATGCCTCAACACCGAGTAGGCGTATTTCGTATTTTCAGGTTGCTGTAGCAATTCCCAAATTTTCGCTCCATCGGTAATCCCAACTGGCTTTGCATTGATGAGAAGAAAAGATAGATTTAGACAAACCCAAGTAGCCGCAAAATACCAGTTAGCTGTCAAAATTCCATACAATATCGCCAAAAAAATCAAGACAAGATGAACTATCAAGCCTCCTGCAAGCATCAGGATGATTCTTTGATCACTTTCATCTTCTTTTGATCCAATATACTGAGCACCAACATTTTTCAGAACGGCTGTTCGACTCAGATGAAACTTGCCTAACTTTTTTGTCAAAAGAAAGTTTCCTAATCCAAAAGCCACCAGGCGATAGCCTGTCAGGTAACCGCAAAATGCATGACCTAGCTCATGAAGGATAAATATCAGATAAATACTGAGAAAAGTAAATAGATAGCCTGGAACAAAGACTAACGAGAAACCTAGCTCTTTGAAGGAAATCGTTCCAAAAGCAAATCCTAGCATCAAAAAAACAAAGGACAGACCAGAAATAAAAGACAAACCTATTTTCTTCATATACTTCCTCGCTAATTTCTAATACCTAGGATAAGGATAAAACTCCCCTTCTTCCAAACCCACCTTTCCTTCTTCAAAGACTTCTTGGTTCCATTCCATGACAAATTCTTCTGCTTCTGGGTCTTCCAAAAAGTCCATAAGGGCATCTAGTCCAACCTCAGCAGTGTCTTTGAGGAATAGCGCAAAATAAGCTAAAAATTCACGAGAAAATCCTTTTTTAGGTAGGTAAGGGATGACAGCCAAATAGTCTTCCTCATTGACGGTTGATTTGGCAGGATTGTAAAAGAGCACCGCTTCCTCAAATAGGATATCGTCCGATGACACCTCTCCGTCTTCATCCAGCATCTCCACACCTGTAGCATTTTGCGCTTCCAACAAAAAACTCACTTCAACCGCATGATTGCGCTTGTCCCAACTAATCTCAAAGTCAAAGGGAAAGTTCTTCTCCAATTCTTCCTCTAAAACATCTAAAAATCCGTATGTTGCCATTTTGTCCTCTTTCTATGCGACTCTTTAATCGCCCCGATTGCTCGGAAATATGCTAAAATAGATACTACCATCTTACCACATATACATCAGAAAATCCATGTTAGAAAGGACTGCTATGCCAGACAATCTCGCGCTTCGCATGCGCCCAAAAACCATTGACCAGGTCATCGGTCAGAAGCATCTAGTCGGACCTGGAAAAATTATCCGTCGCATGGTGGAAGCCAATCGTCTGTCCTCCATGATTCTCTACGGACCTCCAGGTATTGGAAAGACCAGTATTGCCTCTGCCATCGCTGGAACGACCAAGTATGCCTTTCGAACCTTTAATGCGACAGTGGATAGTAAAAAGCGACTCCAAGAAATCGCTGAAGAAGCTAAATTTTCAGGTGGATTGGTCCTACTACTGGACGAGATTCACCGACTAGATAAAACCAAGCAAGACTTTCTACTTCCCCTCTTGGAAAGTGGTCTGGTCATCATGATTGGCGCTACGACTGAAAATCCTTTCTTTTCTGTCACTCCTGCCATTCGTAGCCGTGTTCAAATTTTTGAGTTGGAACCTCTGTCTAACCAAGACGTCAAAGAGGCTCTTCAGATAGCTCTAAGTAACCCTGAGCGTGGTTTTGATTTTCCAGTTGAGCTAGATGAGGAGGCGCTGGATTTCATCGCAACTTCTACAAACGGAGATCTTCGCTCTGCCTTCAACTCACTTGACTTGGCTGTTCTTTCTACTCCCGAAAATGACAAGGGCATCCGCCATATCACTCTAGACATCATGGAAAATAGCCTGCAGCGGAGCTACATTACCATGGATAAGGATGGAGATGGACACTACGATGTCCTCTCAGCCCTGCAAAAGTCCATCCGTGGCTCTGATGTGGATGCTAGTCTCCACTATGCTGCCCGCTTGATTGAGGCTGGCGATTTGCCTAGTCTCGCTCGTCGCTTGACTGTTATCGCCTATGAAGATATCGGCTTGGCCAATCCTGAAGCCCAGATTCATACCGTGACTGCTCTAGATGCTGCTCAAAAGATTGGGTTCCCAGAAGCTCGCATCCTCATTGCCAATGTCGTGATTGATTTGGCCCTCTCTCCAAAATCCAACTCAGCCTATGTGGCTATGGACAAGGCTCTTGCTGACCTCAAAACATCGGGGCATTTGCCTATCCCTCGGCACCTGCGTGATGGTCATTACAGTGGAAGCAAGGAATTGGGCAATGCCCAAAACTATCTCTATCCGCACAACTATCCTGGAAACTGGGTCAAACAAGATTACTTACCCGAAAAAATACGTGATCATCACTACTTCTCACCAGAAGATAGTGGAAAATACGAACGGGCCTTAGCTCAACGCAAGGAAACCATTGATAAATTACGGGACTTGTGAAATCCTTTTCAAATAATTGCATTTTCCTCTTGATTTTTTTTGAAAAAGTGGTATCATATAAACATAGAAACGCTGTGGTGTACGACTTCACACTTAAGTGTTGACCGACTATTTTTTGTATTATTAGGGAAACAAAAGTCTTCTAACAGCATGTAGGCCGTCTCACACGGAAACAGCTTCAGTTAGAGCGAGTTGCCCACCTGCTTAATTGCGCGGGTTCAATACAAACCGTGAAGTTTCGGCACCAATACAGCTTTTTCTTTGCCTCCTTAGCTCAGTTGGTAGAGCAGTAGACTCTTAATCTATGGGTCGCAGGTTCGAGCCCTGCAGGGGGCATCTAGATACAACAGGAAAAGCTCTGGTTTCAGGGCTTTTTTGTGTCCTCCCTACTTTTATTCTATCAACGGATACTCAAGATATATTTGGTGTGTAAAAAATTCTTTTGCCCCTCTACGAAAAACAAAAAAGCTATCCTACCTTTGCAAATTTGGATAAGATAGCAGAATATTTTAATGCAACTCCAACCCAACTATTTGGAACTAGTAAAGAGATTAAATTAGAAAAGAGTGTTCTTGAATCGAATGAATACTCTGATAAAGTAAGTGAGATCTTAAAGGCTGTCAAATACATCGAACATTTCCTGCATACTGATGGACAGCACTTAGAGGATTTACTTTACCTAACAAGAGGTAACCAACTATACACAGAAGATGGAGGAGAGTTGTATATTGACCCAACTTCTCAGAAAAGAACATTTCATACCCAATATGAACCTGGTTTTATTGTAGCAAGAGATAAATCCCCACTAGAACTCTTAATTGAAAATAAGGACTTATTAGATTAATAGAAAGTAATCTTTTTAGAGTATCCTGACAAGAGAAACATATTGAAAAACCAATTCAAACCATAAATACTATAATAATGCAACATATTTTTCAAGATAAGATAGTATAAGTGCGTTTTTAAGATAATTTAAGTCTGTTATATATTTTTTTGAAATAACAAAAAATCCTTGATCTAAAAAATTAGAATCAAGGATTTTTGCAAGTACTATAATTAATTATTGATTATTTTTTAGTCTTTATAATTTCTTTAAGTCAACTCTTCATAATCAGGATGCTTCCTTATATAAATTGCTGCATAAACTGCATCTACCATGACCGCCGGCAAAGTCAAAGTCAATAAAATTCCCAATAAAACACCAAAAGCAATCTGAATATAACCGGTTAGGAGGGAGGGAATGATTGTTGCCCCAGCAAAAGCTATTGCAAAATTATTCCACCACGTTTTCTTTCTATCTCCTTCTTTTACTTGATTAAAGGTCCAGACTTTCCCCTGGTTCTTTGGAAGATAATACCAAGCATAGAGGCCACAAGCAAAGATAAAAAGGAACATCATCAATATTACATAAAATGGAGTGAGAGGTGATTGATATATCTCCTTAGCTCCGATAGGACTGCCGTCTGAAATAACCATTAATAAACCAATAAAATCTAAACCTATCACTAAACTTAACACTGTGAGGGCTATTAAATAATATGTTAAAGTCTTCCAGGCGTTTACCAAATAGGGAATAAAAGAAATGATAATACCCAATATATTCACAACACCGCAAAGCAAAGAAAGCCCTTTAAAGATACCTAGATTATCTTCATAACTTCCAACCAAATACATAAAACCGCTCAATGCCAAACCAATCCATGGATATAACTTAATATAACCTAAACTAACTTCATTTGTAATCAAAGGGCCGTGGTAGCGTTCTTCAATCACTGCTTTCTTTTTCTTTGAAGCTCTCGACATAAATATACCTACTTATCTGTTCTGAATGATATTTTAATACTAGTATACCACAAAACCCATGTACCAACTTTTATTAAATCACAAAAGAACGCCTAAAAGACAATCTTTGATCCAAGCAAACTATTTTTCATTCTGCTCTATTTTGAAGGTCTCCATTGCCTTGAACTGCTCTAGTTCTTTTTCATCTTGAGGTTCAAAACCAAGGTATTTATACTTAAAATATTTTAAAAGAGCACTTGATCCAAAGCCACTTTGATTCCATGGTGCATAGTCAAATTCAGCAGATAAGTTCATGCCAAGAACCTTTATGAGCCATTCGATTTTGCCCCACTTTTACCCCATTTTGAAATAATTAAATTGAAAATCACTCCAAATATATTCCGAAAAACACTTATATTCCAATATTTTTAATTACTTTCAAGATGATAAATCCTTCCAAATTCATGCAGGGGGCATCTAGATACAACAGGAAAAGCCTTGGTTTCAGGGCTTTTTTGCTTAGTTTTTTAGGATATTCTGAGTTTAGTATAGAGGAAATTCTTTTCTTATAAAACAAAAAACGCTATGTAGCGTTTTTTTGTTATTCTTAGTTACTCGTCTAGTCGAATAAACATCATTGCGTTAAGCAAAGAGATGAGAGCGACTGTATTGACATTATTGGAATAGATCAGTCTCTTATTTTCAATAGGAGGAATAATAAAATTAGAAATAATGATGTCGTAAGGTGATTCTTTTAGAGACTCAAGTGATAACTCTAATTCACTCCAGACCTCCAGTTCAAAATTGTTACTGCAATAGTAAGAAAGTGTCTCTGCTACTGATTTTGCATGATACTGATCAAAATTGCTCATAACCAAAACCTTTAATTTAGGTTGATTTTGTAAAAGGTTTAACACCAAGTGTTTGCTATGGGTGATAAAAGTATAGGTCAAATGATTGACCTTCATTGAACTACGATCCATATCCAAAGCCTCTAGATAGTGTTCAATCCCTTCCTTCACCTCTGAAACGAATCGAGGGAAAATATTTTGAAAGTTCTTGATTGTATTGCCTTTTTGATCAAATAAGATAAACTCTGTTGATAATTCCTGGCGATGCAGATGTGCCGTATTGTGCATATGCCAAATCAGATTGTCTCTATTGTCTACTTGGAGATTATACTCTCTTGATACCTGGTCTACTAGATCTCCCAATAACTGATACGATTTTTTTACATAGCTGTCTGTTTTTGCATGGTTGAGAAATACTTCTTCATCTATGAAAAACATTTTTTGAAAATAGGATACAAACAGTTGACCTATCACTTCTTTATTCAGTGAGATATGATATTCAGAATCAAAGCTCGCTACAATCTCGTCAATTCCTTCTGCCTGCATAAACGATTCCAACAATTGGTTGTTAAAAGAATTTTTCTCAACTTCCAAGAAATGACCAAACTTAATGCGGTATAAATTTGTTACGAGGAGTAACTTTAACATTCGTTGAGTGGCGAAATTGACTGGAAATGCAGTTTCTTTATAGACCAGTGCCAACAGCTTACACAAAGGTTCTACAGAAAAATCTTCAAAGGGCCATTCAAGGAAATAATATTTCTCTGAAAAATACTGGGCAAAAAAGTAACGGATATCGATTTCATTTCCAGTGATTCGAACTGGATTGAGGCTAATTTCAAAACGATATTGTTTCTTAATAATTTTATTAATATGACGGATGATACGGTAAAGAGAGGAAGAACTGATATAAAACTCTTTGCAAATACTATCAGTATCACATCCTTCATTAAAGAAGATAAATTCTAAAATTGAAAAGTGGGTTGAATGCTTAAAAAAATGATGATAGACCATCTCAATATCACTATCATCGGTATTAATGATACGGATGCCGTTTGTTGAGGAATGAAATATCAAGTCAGGAAAAGAAGACCTGACATGGGACAAGTCATCTTTTACAGAACGTTCTGTACAGTGCAATAATTCTGCTAGTTCTGAAATATGAAACCAGCGTTTGTTTTCAAATAGTAATTCTAATAATTCTAATTGTCTGTGACTTTTTTTCGATAATAAATCTCTCATGTATAACTTTTCTTTCTTTATAATAAACTAATTGATTGTCTTTCAATCTTCATGCAATTATACCATATAGAGTGTATTTATTCTCTTATAACGACTTTTGCTTGCGATGAAAAGACTCGCTTCATCACCTAGAACCTCAGTAGAATCAAATTTTTCTTATTTATCTGTATCTAAAGTACATATTTACAGTACGGATTTTAAGACGAACTATTATGTTTCCAAGTCGAGATAGTATATAATTAGTTCAGTCAAAGAAACAGATTCTTTGACTTAGAATTAGAAAAGGAGGATACACTATGTTGTGGTCCATTATTGTAGGAGGTCTTATTGGTCTCGCCGCAGGTGCAATCACTAAAAAAGGTGGTTCAATGGGATTGATTGCAAATATCTTTGCAGGTCTTATCGGTTCATCTGTAGGGCAATCACTTCTAGGAAGCTGGGGACCTTCATTGGCTGGAATGGCTATTATTCCGTCAATCGTAGGTGCAGTGATTGTTGTTGCAGTCGTTTCATTTCTATTTGGTAAAAAATAAGCATTACCTAATAGAACATTAAAAGTGATAAGCCATAATTTTGAATTCTTTAGACGGGTAAAATTATGGTTTAAAGCTTTTCATTTGAAAGGATTTAATATGTCAAAATCAAAGAAAATATTGCTACTTATTTTCTGTATTTTAATCTTGGCTATTTTCCTTCCTATTCTCATAGATTATCATCAGGTCAGTGATTTAGATATCCACTTATTCAGTTGGAGAGAACTCTACGCTGAATTTCTGATTGCTAGATATGTCTTTTGGGGGACACTTGTCCTATCTGTTTTAGTGTTAATTTCAATGTTAGTAATACTCTTCTATCCTAAACAGTATTTAGAGATTCAATTAGAGACTCAAGAAGATACATTAAAACTAAAAAATTCAGCTATCGAAGGCTTTGTTCGATGTTTGGTCATTGATCATCAGTTGATCAAAGAACCAACAGTCCATGTAAATAGCCGCAAAAATAAATGTTTCGTTTATGTTGAGGGCAAAATTCTTCCTTCGGACAACATCTCAAAACGATGTCTTGTCATTCAGAATGAAATAACTCATGGATTAAAGCAGTTCTTTGGTATTGAACGTGAGGTAAAACTTGAAGTTAAAGTGAAAGAATTTGAACCTCCAAAAACGACCAAAAAGACTGTTAGTCGTGTAAAGTAAGGAAGTAAAAAATGGAATGGTTTAAAAAATATCAGTATCCAATTATTGCAGGTCTAGTAGGTGTCATTCTCGCTTGCTTTATCTTATCCTTTGGCTTTTTCAAAACACTATTTGTACTAATTTGTGGAGCCCTAGGAGCATTTGCAGGATACTATGTTAAGGAAAAATATTTAAATAAATAAAGGAGTCTCGTATGTCAAACGTAGATAAAAATGTAGAAAAAAATGTAGAAAAAAAAGATGTTGCTGTTGTTTCTCAAAATGTTAAAGGGGAACTCACTTATGAAGACAAAGTAATCCAAAAAATCATTGGTCTTTCACTTGAAAAAGTACCTGGACTTTTGGATGTTGATGGAGGATTCTTCTCTAATCTAACAGAAAAAATTATCAATACTGATAATGTCACTCATGGTGTCAATGTTGAAGTTGGGAAAGAGCAAGTTGCAGTTGACTTGAACATTGTTGTTGAGTACCAAAAGAATGTCCCTGCTTTGTACAAAGAAATCAAAGATGTTGTCGTATCACAAGTTACAAAAATGACGGATCTAGAAGTTGTTGAAGTCAATGTGAATGTTGTTGATATCAAAACGAAGGAACAGCATGAAGCAGATTCAGTTAGCCTCCAAGACCGAGTAACTGACGTGGCTTCTTCAACAGGAGAATTTGCTTCAGAACAATTTGAAAAAGTGAAATCTGGTATCGGTTCAGGTGTTGCTGCTGTTCAAGAAAAAGTAGGCGAAGGTGTTGAAGCCGTTAAAGGCGAAACAAAGGAAAATGCTCGCGTACACTAATTTATCTTGTCAAAATCAATCAATTTAAAGGAGGCAGAATCATGTCAACAGAAGAAAAATTAAATCAAGCAAAAGGTTCCATTAAAGAAGGTGTCGGCAAAATGATCGGCGATGAAAAAATGGAAAAAGAAGGAACAGCTGAAAAAGTTGTTTCTAAAGTAAAAGAAGTTGCTGAAGATGCTAAAGACGCTGTCGAAGGCGCTATTGAAGGTGTGAAAAACATGCTTCACAAAGATGAAAAATAAGGCTAAACGTTAATTGACCTTTTCATTATAGTAGTCAAAAAGAGGACCGTAAATGTCCTCTTTTTTTGTAGATCGGATTCTAAACATGCTTCCCATTTTTCGTTAAAAGAGATTCTTAATAGGAAAGGCTCTGGTTTCAGGGCTTTTTTGCTTACTTAAAATAATATCTCCCTTTTAAAGAAAGAAAATTTAAAAGCTTGCACACTACTAGACTGGCTTATTTATCCACCACCTGAGCCTCAAATTGGGCTGGCTGGGTGTCTACATTGGTAATAGTTATCGTGTAGGGTTTGTTATTGGTGGCATCAAATACTTTTTCACCTTGGTAACTCACAACAACTCCATCTTTTTCTAAATAAATATCTGCTTGCTTGTTTGGAAGTTCTTCATCCTCCTCGTCCAAACCATGGCTTTTTATAATTTTTTGTTCCTCTACTCCATAATATACATCACCATTTCTCTCACTCCAAACACCAGAGCCAGTTAGTTTAATTTTACTTGAATCATTTTTCTTCAAGATGAAGATTGAATAGTATTCCAAATCTTGTGTTCTGGGATTTACTCTTAAGTTGACGGATTGACCTGGTTGAAGAGTGTATTTGCCATAGTTCAAAACGGAAAAGACAAACCAAACTAGTAGCAAACTATACAAGACTCCTATAATCATTCGTGAGCGCCTACTCTTAAACAAACGTAAAAGTAACACAAAAGAGACAATAAAGAGCAATTCTGTAAACATTCTTTTCTCCTTTTCTTATCGTCGTTGTCAGCCTCAGCAGAGTCTCGCATCCATTTCTCACTAGTAACATCAACCATACAAAGTCTGATACATCTTATCTAGAAAAGCTTTCAACTCTTTTCGAACAATCTTTAACAGGCGTTCTTCTTCGACTTGAGAGATGTTCACATCTTCTTTTTTTTGATTACTAATATAAGAATAGTAACTACGTTTTAGAGTAAATTGATGATCTAAAATATAGTAGGCATTTATTTTTTCCTCCTTTACCATTGTTGCAAATAAAACAGAAACTTCATCCCTGCCAGGATTCAACATTTTCAGATCGATGTCTCCTTTTATCCCTATGGAGTCAATTCCTCCATCCAAGCGAATGGCACCGTCGGGAGGAACGACATAGCCTGCTTTACGAATGTCAGACGCATATTTTCCTGACGCCGTTAAATGTTTTAAGACGGCTATAGTGTCCTGTTCTTCAAAGGAGGTTTTTAATTGGAGGCGTTCTTGGTGGCTTTGATACTGAGAATAAAGAGTGATACCAACAACTAAGGCAAGTACAGAAGCGAGCAAGATTCGTATTTTTCTAGGTCTCGACATGTTTATCTCCTCTATCTAAGAAATCATAGAAGGCTTGTTTCCAACTTTGAAAGGTAACTGCCTTATCCTTGGATATCCTTGGGACTCTAACTCAAGTGACTGCTATCTCCCCTTTTTCATGATGTATTTTCGTATAGGTGTTTCAACCATTTGAACGATTTCAAATCCTTCTTTTTGGTAAAGATTGTAAGCTGTGTGATTTGCCTCGTAGACATTTAGAGAAATAGTATCTATGTCTTCATTTTCAAAGGCCAAACTAACAAATTTCCTTAAAGCCTGGCTACCTAAGCCTTGCCCCTGTTTCTGGGGGTTGATAAAAAATCTCCCGATATGAAGATTCCTGTCTTCTAGCCTGATTTTCTGGATAAGCCCCACAAACTCTTGTCCATCAAAGATTGAAAAGATTCCTTCCAAATCTTGCAAGATTTGAATTGTTAAGGGAAAAGGAATCATTGTTCCCATCCATTGTTCTTGAAAGGATTTGCCAAGGGAGTTAGACCATTGGCATACGAGCTGAGCATTTTCTGTGCTCATATTTTCTTCAAAACGAATCATCATCTTGGCCTCACCATCTTATCAATATTTCTTTATTATACTACTTCTCTTATTTTTTACGAATAGATAAGTATGATTGATCTTTATTTTTTTCTTGTTGGGAGCATTCTCGCTTCTTTCTTGGGTTTGGTCATTGACCGATTCCCTGAGCAATCCATTATTCGACCAGCTAGCCACTGCGATTCCTGTCAGACTCGCTTGCGTCCCTTAGATTTGATTCCGATTATCTCTCAAGTAATTGGTCGCTTTCGCTGTCGCTACTGCAAGGCTCGCTATCCATTCTGGTATGCCCTCTTTGAACTCGGCTTAGGAATCCTCTTTCTAGCTTGGTCTTGGGGCTGGCTTTCCTTAGGTCAAATCATCCTCATCACTGCTGGCTCAACCTTGGGCATCTACGACTTTCGCCATCAGGAATATCCCTTAATGGTTTGGCTAACTTTCCACCTAATCCTCATGGCTTTCTGTGGCTGGAATCTGGTTATGATTTTCTTCCTTGTCCTCGGAATCATGGCCCATTTTATCGATATTCGCATGGGCGCAGGGGATTTTCTCTTTCTGGCTTCTTGTGCTCTCATCTTTAGCGCGACAGAATTACTGATTTTGATCCAGTTCGCTTCTGCGACGGGGATCCTAGCTTTTCTCCTGCAAAAGAAAAAGGAAAGACTTCCTTTCGTGCCTTTCCTCTTACTTGCTGCTTGTTTGATTATTTTTGGTAACCTACTGCTTGTTTGATAAAGTCCTCAATCGGCTCTCCTTGGTGGAGAGCTTTTACAATTTTTGAACCGACGATAACGCCATCTGACACCGCATTGAATCGTTCTACATCAGCCTGGCTAGACACACCGAAGCCTGTCAATACTGGGATGTCAGCTACTTGATGCAATTGCGCCAAGTGCTTGTCCAAGTCTGCACGGTAATTTCCTGATTTCCCTGTCACCCCATTGATGGCAACTGCATAGACAAATCCCTCAGCTCCCTTGATCAACTCTTTTTGGCGCTCAAGTCCTGTGGTCAAACTAACTAGGGGAATCAAGGCGATATCTGTGTCTACCAAAAATGGCTCCACAAAGTTGGCATGCTCATAAGGCAGGTCTGGGATAATCAAGCCCTTAACTGCTGTATCTGAAAGATCTTTGACAAATTTCTCCACACCGTACTGAAAGAGGGGGTTGAAGTAGGTCATGATGACCAGCGGAACCTCAGTCTGAATGGTTTTCAAGGTTTCAACCAAAGCCTGGGTAGAGGTCCCGTGGGCTAAACTGCGCAAGCCTGCTTCTTCGATCACAGGTCCATCTGCAACAGGGTCTGAAAAGGGAATACCCACTTCAATAGCTGAAACACCCAAATCTTCTAAAAAGTGGATTGTTTCACCGAGACCTTCCAAACCTTTTTCATGGTCTCCAGCCATGATATAGGGAACGAAAATTCCTTTTCCTGCTGCTTTGATAGCATTCAATTTTTCTGTTAGTGTCTTAGGCATGGGCTTCTCCCTTCTTTGCTGCATCTGCTTCCAAGCGGTCTTTGACTTGGACCACATCCTTGTCCCCACGACCTGATAGACAGACAATCATGGATTTGTCTGGACCGAGTTCTTTGGCCAATTTCACTGCAAAAGCGATAGCATGGCTAGATTCCAAGGCTGGGATAATCCCTTCCACACGAGACAAGAGTTGGAATCCTTCCAAGGCTTCTTCGTCTGTCACAGGAACATAGCTGGCACGTTTAATATCGTGGTAGTGAGAATGTTCTGGACCGATACCAGGATAGTCCAAACCTGCTGAGATAGAGAAGGCTTCAAGAATTTGACCATGAGCATCTTGAAGCACATCCATAAGAGAACCATGGAGGACACCTGGACGTCCCTTTGTCAAGGTCGCTGCGTGATGCTCTGTATCCACACCAAGTCCTGCCGCCTCAGCCCCATACATGGCTACTGACTCATCTTCTACAAATGGATGGAAGAGACCGATAGCATTAGAACCACCACCAACACAAGCTACTAGGGCATCTGGTAAGTCTTGTCCTGTCAAATCACGGTACTGTTGTTTAGCCTCCTTACCGATGACACTTTGGAAGTCACGAACGATTTCTGGGAAAGGATGAGGTCCCAAGGCAGAACCAAGGATATAGTGGGTATCGTCGATATTTGCCACCCATGAACGGAGGGCTGCATTGACCGCATCCTTGAGCACGCGCGAACCATCTGTCACGGCCTCGACCTTGGCTCCCAAGAGCTCCATACGGAAGACATTGAGTGCTTGGCGTTTGACATCTTCCTCACCCATGTAGATGGTGCATTCCATATTAAAGAGGGCTGCAGCTGTTGCAGTTGCTACACCGTGCTGACCGGCACCAGTTTCAGCGATAATTTTCTTTTTGCCCATGCGTTTAGCGAGAAGAACTTGTCCCAAGGCATTGTTAATCTTGTGGGCCCCTGTATGGTTGAGATCTTCCCGTTTGAGATAAATCTTGGCTCCGCCGATATGCTGGGTCAAGTTTTTTGCGTAGTAAAGAGGAGTTTCACGTCCTACGTACTGACGTAAGAGTTGGTTTAATTCCTCTTGGAAACTTGGGTCTGCCTGACTCTCACGGTAAGCCTTCTCCAACTCCAAAACTGCTGTCATCAGTGTTTCTGGGACGAAACGTCCGCCGAATTTTCCGTAAAATCCATCTTTATTTGGTTCTTGATATGCCATTCTTTACCCTCTCTATAAATCTTCTAATCTTTTCATGATCTTTCTGTCCATCTGTCTCCACTCCGCTCGATACATCTACTGCATAGGGAGTAAAGTGTTGAATTGCTTTTGCTACATTGTCTTCCTTAAGCCCACCTGCGATAAAGAAGGGCTGAGCAAGTCTTGCCGTATCTAGTTGACCCCAGTCAAAGGTCTGACCACTCCCTGCCACAGGCGCATCAAAGAGTAGATAATCTGCCCGAGAATGAGGCACATGACCATTTCCATCCACCTGCACAGCCTGAATGCTGGCACAAGGCAAATCCTCAAACAAATCATCTGCTACCTGACCATGAACTTGAACCAAGTCCAAGCCAACTTTTTCAATCGCTTCTAGCAGTTCTGCCCGACTTGGTGAAACAAATACGCCAACCTTTTTTACACCTGCAGGAATGAGCTTTGCCAGCTCTGTAGCCTCTTCCAAGGTCACCTGTCTTTTACTAGGTGCAAAGACAAAACCAATATAGTCTGCCCCTGCTGATACGGCTATCTCCACCGCTTCTTTGGTCGACAGTCCACAAATCTTAACCTTTGTCAATTTGCAACTCCTTGATTCTCTGGGCTACATCTTCTGCCTGCATGAGAGCTGTTCCTACCAAAATTCCGTTAAAATATGGTGCTACTCGTTCCGCATCCTGCCCTGTGAAAATAGCAGATTCAGAAATGTAATAGCGATCTTCCTCAAAGTGCTGGGCCAAGTCTACACTGGTCTGCAAATCGACTTCAAAGGTGGTCAAGTTGCGGTTGTTA
The DNA here is from genome assembly GCF_022749195.1 of Streptococcus oralis. Lineage (NCBI taxonomy): Bacteria > Bacillati > Bacillota > Bacilli > Lactobacillales > Streptococcaceae > Streptococcus > Streptococcus oralis. Next base: position 437,784 of record NZ_CP094226.1, on the reverse strand, counting down.
ACCCCAATAATCTCAGCACCCAGCCTGTGGGCCACTTCTAGTTCAGCTAGATTGTGAGTCTCCACCAAGACTTCCAAACCAAGCTCTGTCGCGTAGTCATACAGTTCCTTGAGGCGTTCTTCTGACAAGGCCGCGACGATGAGCAAGATAACTGTCGCGCCGGCATTGCGAGCACGGATGATTTGCTTTTCATCGATGATAAAGTCCTTGTTGAGCGTTGGAATGTTTACCTGACTGGAGATCTCACGTAAATAATCCAATTGCCCTTTAAAGAAAACTTCATCTGTCAAAACCGAAATCATCACTGCTCCATTTGCTTCATAAGTCTGGGCCTGTTGCACAATATCCACATCGAGATTGATATCTCCCAAACTAGGGCTAGCCTTCTTGACCTCAGCGATTACCTGCAAACGGTCCTGGTGATTCTTCAAAAATTCTGCCAAGCGATAGGTCTGGCGCAAGGGCTGGACTTGCTCCAGCTCCATTTGCTCGACTTCACGCGTCTTCTGTTCTAAGATTCGTGCTAAAAATTCCTGACTCATTTTTGGTACTCCTGTAACAGTCTGAGTTTTTCAAGGGCCTTACCACTAGCAATCACTTGACGAGCCAAGGCTACTCCTTCCTTGATACTAGCTACCTTACCATTGGCATAGAAACCAAGACCAGCATTTAAAACTGTCGTTTCCAAGAATGGACTTGGTTCGTTTTGAAGAACGCTAAGCAAAATTTCTGCATTTTCCTGAGCATTCCCTCCACGAATATCTTCGATAGCGTAGCGCTCCATCCCCAAATCCTCTGGAGTGAAGCTGGATAAGGTGATTTCGCCATTTTCAAGAAGAGCAATCTTGGTTGTTCCGTTCAAGCCAGCTTCATCAAGACCTTCTGGTCCAGCAACCACAATGGCACGCTTACGACCCATATTTTTCAAAACCTGAGCTGTACTTTCTAAAAGTTCTGGACGACTAATACCAAGAAGCTGTGTTTCCAAGGCCATTGGATGAATCAAGGGACCAGTCAAGTTCATAATTGTTGGAATTCCCAACTCCAAACGAGCTGGCATGATGTACTTCATAGCTGGGTGCATATTTTTAGCAAAGAGAAAGACGATTCCAGTTTTATCAAAGACCTTACCTAGTTCAGCTGGTTTGAGGTCAAGATTGATGCCCAATGCTTGAAGGACGTCTGCAGAACCCGATTTAGAAGAAATCGAGCGGTTGCCATGCTTGGCCATATGAATGCCGCCACCAGCCAAGACAAAGGCTGCAGTTGTTGAGATGTTAAAGCTGAAGGACTTGTCCCCACCAGTACCACAGTTATCCATAGCATCATGAATTTCAGTTGGAATATGTTGAGCATGCCCTCTCATGACTTGTGCAATGGCTGTGCGTTCTTCCGGTGTTTCCCCCTTCATCTTAAGGGCCAAGAGGATAGAAGCAATCTGCGCTTCGGTTACACGTCCAGTAACGATACGCTCGATGACATCCGTCATTTCCACACCTGATAAATTTTCAAATTTTGCTAGTTTTTCAATAATCTCTTTCATCCTAGTTTCCTCACTTTACAACCTTCTCGATAAAATTTCGAATAGAAGACAAGCCATCTGGCGTTCCGATACTTTCTGGATGGTACTGGAATCCATAAATCGGCAGGGTTTTGTGTTGAATTCCCATAATGGCCTGGTCATCAGTCGAACGAGCTGTCACTTCAAAGCATTCTGGCATTTCTTCAATTAAAATGCTGTGATAGCGCATGACTGGACGACCATCCTCAATGCCTTGATAGAGAACAGATGGCGCTTCAAAGCTGATATGGCTCTGTTTCCCATGCATGACTTTTGGAGCCAAACCTAACTTCCCACCAAAGACTTCTGCGATAGCTTGGTGACCCAAACAAATCCCTAGAATTGGCTTCTTACCTGCAAAATCACGAATCATGTCTTCCATCTTTCCGGCATCCACTGGCCAACCAGGACCGGGAGAAAAGACCAGTCCATCTGCTTTTTCAGCTTCTTCATACAGCTTGGGATCATCATTTCTCAAGACCTGCACTTCTGCAAAATTCCCAATGTATTGATCCAAGTTATAAGTAAAAGAATCATAGTTGTCAATCAATAAAATCATGGTCTTAGTTCTCCAATTCTAGTCATAGATTTAGCCTTGTTAATGGTTTCTTGGTATTCATTTTGGGCAATAGAGTCATAGACAATCCCTGCCCCAGCCTGCACATAGGCTGTTTGATTTTTGAGAATCATGGTTCGGATGGCAATGGCGAAATCCATATCACCCGTCGCAGACAAGTAGCCGATTGCTCCTGCGTATACGCCTCGTTTTTCCGTCTCCAGTTCATAGATGCGTCTCATGGCCCGAATCTTTGGTGCTCCTGAAACTGTTCCAGCTGGAAGTGTAGCTTTCAAAGCATCCATGGCAGTGAGGTCTGGAAGCAAACGTCCCTTGACCACGCTGGTCAAATGCATGACATAGCGGAAAAGCTCCACTTCCATATACTTGGTGACTTGAACACTGGCTGTTTCAGAGATACGACCAATATCATTACGTCCCAAGTCTACTAACATTCGATGTTCTGCTGTTTCCTTCTCATCAGACAGGAGGTCTGTCGCCAATGCCTTGTCCTCTTCATCCGTAGCCCCTCTTGGTCGCGTACCTGCAATCGGATTGGTAGTTACAATGCCATTTTTGACAGAAACCAAACTTTCTGGACTAGCACCGATAATTTGATAATCCCCAAAATCATAGAAATAGAGGTAATTAGATGGGTTGGTCACGCGGAGATTTCTATAGAAGTCAAATGGATTTCCAGTAACTTCTGCTGAGAAGCGCTGACTGAGTACGCATTGGAACATATCACCATTACGAATCAAGTCGCGAGCTGTTTCGACCATTTGCTCAAACTTCTGAGGAGCGATATGTGGTTTAAAGTTCAGCGGAGATAGATCCAAATCTTCAAATTCATTTGGAGCAGGAATGCGTAATTCCTCAAGCACTTGGTTCAAGGCTTTTTCCAAATCTTCTTGACTGCGATCGCTGTAAAGAGCATCCTCAATGACATGGATTTTTTCCTTCTTGTGGTCAAAGACCATATAACTCTCATAGACAAAGAAATGCATGTCTGGCGTCCCAATGGTATCCTCAGGGATTTGACCAATTTCTTCATGGAGCGAAATCATATCGTAACCAACAAAGCCAATAGCTCCCCCACCAAAAGGTAGGTCTGAATGGTGGTGGCTCTTATGAGTCACTTCATAAAGGAAATCCAAAGGATCCCGATCAATCACTTGACCATTTTGATAAAGGACTCCATTTTCAAACTGAATCTCAAAAACAGGATTATAAGCTAGGATAGAAAAACGAGCGGTTTCCTTGTCTCTCGGAATACTTTCTAAGATCACCTTGTGTTGTCCCTTTAGGCGCATGTAAGCCAAGATTGGTGATAAGACATCTCCATGAATGATTCGTTCCATTGTAATTTCCCTTTCAGTTCCTTATTTTTAATTTTTTATCTTTTTCTATTTCCCTTAAATAGTGCGGACGGGAGGTAAAATTATCCAGTGGATGATTTTAGAAATCCATGAAATAAAAGACCTAATTTTTGAGCTCCTCGCTCATTCATTTCTAGGCTCAGGCTAAAATAGTTCCCCAAACTATTTTACTCTCAAAAATTCCGTCCTAGAGAAGCATCTTTGCTTCTCTAGGATACCACTATGGCGGGAAATAGTGGTTTAATGCTCACTTCGTTCGCAAATATTTTATAGAAATCTATCTAGTGATGAAGCATAATTAAAAACTGATAGCCATATCTACGATAAATATATAAAAATCCCCACGCAAAATAACTTACGTGAGGACGAAATTCGCGGTGCCACCTCAATTATAGGATTTCTCCTATCTCTCATTCCTGTCTCAGAACTTTCCTGTAACAGGCTGTGCGATAAAGGGCACTCCCTTGAGAATTATGTTTTCTTCTCTCGTTTCAGATGGACCCAACCTTACAGCTTTCTCTGCTTGTTTCCAGCAACCACAAGCTCTCTGGGAAAGAAAGTACTGTAATTTTTCCATCTTTTATTTTTTAGCTTCTAGGTAGTCTGCAATCGCAGCTACGTCCTTGTCTCCACGACCAGAGACATTGATGATGATAAGCTCATCTTTACTTAGTTTCGGTGCGCGTTTAACCGCTTCTGCGATGGCGTGCGAACTTTCAATCGCTGGGATAATCCCTTCAGTCTTGCTTAGAAGGAGCAAGGCTTGAACAGCTTCTTCATCTGTCGCTGCTACGTATTCCACGCGACCTGAATCTTTGAAGTAGGCGTGTTCTGGGCCAACCCCTGGATAATCCAATCCAGCTGAGATAGAGTAAACTGGCGCCAGCTCTCCATCTTCCTTAAAGACTGCATAGGTCTTCATACCATCGACAATTCCGACACTACCTTTTGTCATAGTGGCTGCGTGCTTGTCTGTGTCCAGTCCGTGACCGGCAGCTTCGACCCCAACCAATTTGACTTCTTCATCAGCCACATACTGTGAAAAAGCACCGATAGCATTAGAACCACCACCTACACAGGCAATGACGTAGTCTGGTAAACGGCCTTCTTTTTCTAAGATTTGACGGCGAGATTCTTCACTGATGACTTTTTGGAATTCATGAACAATAGTTGGATAAGGGTGAGGTCCCACAGCAGAACCTAAAACGTAGAAGGCTTCAAGGTCATTCATCCATGCTCCAAAGGCTGCATCGACCGCATCCTTAAGAGTTCGTGTTCCTGTTTCAACTGCATGAACAGTTGCTCCCATCATCTCCATACGGAAAACATTGAGACGTTGACGCTCAACATCCTCTGCCCCCATATAGACATCACAGGCCATACCAAACTTGGCTGCAGCAGCTGCAGTCGCAACACCGTGCTGACCAGCTCCTGTTTCTGCGATCACTCGTTTTTTGCCCATACGTTTGGCAAGAAGGATTTGTCCTAAAACGTTGTTGAGCTTGTGAGAACCAAGGTGATTAAGGTCTTCGCGCTTGAGATAAATCTTAGCTCCACCTAGGTGGTCTGTCAAACTTTCCGCAAAATAAAGCGGTGTTTCGCGACCAGAATAATCCTTCAAGTAATGGCGAAATTCTGCCAAAAATTCTGAATCATCCTTGTATTTATCAAATGTCACTTCCAACTCATCCAACAAAGCCTGAATCGGCTCCGGTACAAAACTACCACCAAATTGTCCAAAATAACCTTTAGTTGTCATAAAATTTTTCCTCTTTCAGTATTGATTTCAAGATATGAAAAAAGCCCACACACAGATTGGATTCTGTGTGAGGGCGTTGGTAACGCGGTGCCACCTCAATTATAAAGGGACTATTCCCCTTTACATCTCTGCCTTGTCTAACAACAAGTTGCACTGTAAGGTGTGCGCACCGAATTTTCATTGTTTCAAATTCATTTTTTAAATCAGCCCACTTTCACTACTTCCAACCACCTGTTCACAATCACCACAGGCTCCCTGAAGATCAAAAATAGTTACTTTTCTGATTTGTTGAGAATATTATATGCTATTGTCCGCTTTTTGTCAAGATTTTTTTATGATTTTTTTCCAGAACCGAGGATTTCTTCGGAAATTCTCACCAAAGTCTTAACGATGTAATCAACTTCTTCATCGCTTAATTTTGTATGAAGAGGAAGCGTAATTTCATTTTCAAAGAAGGCATAGGCTCTTGGATAATCTGCCATATCGAAACCAAGATTCTTATAGGCTGTCAAGAGAGGAAGCGGTTTATAGTGTACATTACTTGCAATTCCTGCTTTGGCCAATTCTTGGATGATGAGGTTGCGTTCTTCTAAACTTGCTCCTTCTACATGGGTGATATAGAGGTGGCGTGAAGATTCAACAGTATCAGTCTTGTGTGCCAGTGGGTGAATACGAGTACCCGCAAAACCACGATCATAGCGGTCCACGATGTCCTTACGACGTTGTAGCAAAGCTGGGTAACGATCCAATTGTACCAAACCAATCGAAGCCATGATATCCGTCATGTTGCACTTGTAGGCAGGTGTTACGATATCGTACTCCCATGAACCCAGTTGCATCTTAGCAAGGGCGTCTTTGGTTTGACCATGAAGGGAAAGAATTTGGAATTCCTTATACATCTCTTCGTCGTCAATAGCTGGATTGGCCTTCCAAGTCGCACTTCCTCCCTCAGCAGTTGTAAAATTCTTAACGGCATGGAATGAGAAGGAAGTAAAGTCAGCGATAGATCCAGCTGGTTGCCCTTTATAAGTAGATCCCAAAGCATGAGCACTATCAGAGACAATCACGATACGGTTAAAGGCCTTTTGCCACTTGCTAGCAGCTGTAAAGAGATCCCGTTTTTTCTCCACGACTTGGAACAAACGGTCATGGTCGCACACAATCCCTGCAAGTTCAACCGGAATAATCACCTTAGTCTTTTCAGTGATGGCTTGCTCAAGAAGGTCATAGTCCATCTCAAACGTATCTGCTTGAATATCCACCATGACAGGTGTCGCTCCTACGTGAGTGATGACACTACATGAAGCTGTATAAGTCATAGCTGGAACGATGACTTCATCACCTGGTCCCACTTCCAAAACACGTAAAATCAACTCAAGAGCGGCTGTCGCAGAGTTGAGGCAGACAGTCTTAGGTGTCTGTGTATATTGAGACAAGCGACGCTCCAGTTCTTTTGTCTTAGGACCTGTTGTGATCCAACCAGAGCGCAGGGTATCCGCTACTTCAGCAATTTCTGCTTCTGTAATATCGGGTGGTGAAAATGGAATATTGTAATTTGGCATTGATTTGCTCCTTTTATCTGTACTCATTTTCTCATGACTACTTTATTTTAGCACTTCAAACACGGTTTGAAACATGATTTTGATGTCTCCAAGGAAACTAAACTCTCGAAGATAGGCGAGGTTATAGCGCATCTTCTCAGGGAGGACATGTTCGACATAGGCTTGGTCAACCGATAGGCCTTTCTCCGTCATTTGACTGATGATAGTATCCTCGTCCTTGTAGTTGATACTTGCTGGGGAGGTAATCCCTGCGGGTAAGAGCAAGGTCGCCATCATTTCAGGGCTATACTGCTCGGTGTAGCGTGGCACTTCAGGTCTTGTTCCTACAAAGGACATTTCGCCTTTAAGGACATTGACCAGCTGAGGCAGTTCGTCCAGACGCACACGGCGAATGAAATTTCCCACTTTGGTAATACGGCTATCGTTAGCAGAAGTCACCAGGCTTCCTTTTTTATCCGCATCCGTTACCATAGTACGGAACTTCCAAATCTTGAACGGACGGTTGTACTGGGTCACGCGCTCTTGCTTGTAAATGACAGGTCCCTTGCTATCCAACTTGATCCAAATGCTCAAGATAAGAAAGACGGGAGAAGTCAAAAGTAGCAAAAACAGGGCCAGAACCCAATCCAGGCAACGCTTGAAAATCAGCGAACCCTTCCTTTTAGAGACAAGCTGGTAGTAGGACTCAACCTCGCTTGATTGCATTTCCACGGGCAAGTCTTCCCATTTCAGCATGCTGTTTCTCCTTTGTTTTTATTATACTATTTGTCAACATTTTTCATTATACCACAAAATGGAAAAGGCGGTACAAGAAATCTGTGATTTGAAGAATTTCCTTCTGGTGCTCAATGAAAATCAAAGTACAGCTTTGAGGTTGCAGATAAAGCTGACTTGGTTTGAAGAGATTTCCAAAGAGTATTAGGACATAGCTCCAGCCTGCAAGCTATACATCTTGTGATAGGTTCCTCCCAAGTCCAAGAGTTCCTCATGGGTTCCACTCTCAATGATGCGCCCCTTGTCCAAGACATAAATGCAATTGGCGTCTTGGATGGTCGAAAGGCGATGAGCAATAGCAATGGTCGTCCGACCCTGCCTCATCTTGGCTAGGGAATCTTGAACCAAACTTTCTGTTTCAGAGTCAATATTGGCTGTCGCTTCATCCAAAATCAAGATTTTAGGCTGACTTGCGACTGTTCTGGCAAAGGCAAGAAGCTGGCGTTGGCCAGTAGAAAAGCTCGAACCACGCTCAGACACAGGTGCATCATAACCCAGCGGAAGGTCCTGAATAAAGGAATCTGCATCCACAAAGGCAGCCGCAGCCTGTACCTGATCATCACTAAGATCTTGGTACATGGCGATATTGGACTTGATAGTCCCATGATAGAGGAAGGGATCCTGTAAGACCAGACCGATGTTTTTTCTCAGCTCTTCCTGACTGTAGTTCCTGATATCCACATCATCCAAAAGAACGCGGCCTGACTGAAATTCATAAAAGCGCATGAGGACATTGATAATCGAAGATTTCCCAGAACCTGTATGTCCTACAAAAGCAATGGTTTCACCTTTCTTTACTGAAAAGGAAATATCATCCAGGATCGGATGTTTGCCATCATATGAGAAACACACATGTTCAAAACGGATATTGCCTTCTTTGACTTTAGCTTGCCCATCTTTTTGAAGAGGCTCATAGGTCGTTTCGTCAATCAAGGCAAAGACACGACCTGCAGATACCATGGACGTTTGAAGGGTTGAAAAGTTTTGCGTCACCTCAATTAAGGGATCAAAAAGACGGTTGATGTACTGGATAAAGGCATACATAGTTCCGGCCGTTATCCCAATAGAAAGACCACGATAGCCAAAGTAGGCCATCAAGACGGCGTAGCCTAAGAGTTTCAGCAAACTCATGGCAGGGCGCAAAAAGAGGGCATCCAAGGCTACAGAACGGTTGGCATAGACCAAGTGTTCTTGGTTAATCTCATCAAATTCTGCTTGCAGGCGCTTCTCTTGATTAAAGGCCTGGATAATCCTGATTCCCTCGATATTTTCTGCCAGCTTACTATTGATATCTGACAAGAGACTTCTGGTTTTTTCGATGATTTTCACTGATTTTTTCCGATAGAGATTGACCAACAGGAAAATCAAGGGAAGAAAGAGCAAGACTAAAGCTGTCAAACGAAAATCCAGCACCAACATGGTATACAGTGTTGTCAGAAAGATGAAAACTGCTGAGATAAAGCTGGACAAAATTCCCGAAAACATATCACTGATGGTCTCGGTGTCATTTGTCAAACGAGAGACGATGGAACCTGCTGGCGTCTTGTCAAAATAAGACATGCCGAGTTTTTCCATATTGGCAAAGGCATCGCGACGAATATCTCTGACAATACTGTAGGACACCCGCGCAAAGAGAAGATTGCCGACATACTGAACCAGAGTTTGCAGGATATAGAGGCCATAGTAGGCCAGCAAAACGGTCACGGCCAGTTGATTAAGATTGCTGAGGTACTGGTCGATAAAGTGGGAAGCCACAAGGGGAATGACACTTTTAATGACCGTCGTCGCAAGGAGAAAACTGAGTGCCAAAAAGGTCAGGAGGCCATAGGGCTTGAGATAGGACATCAAGCGCGTCAATACAGCCCATTGTTCTTTCTTATTCTGCATCTTCTTCTCCTTTCATTTCCAACTGCTGAGACTGGTAGGTTTGGGCATACCAGCCATCTAAAGCTAGCAGGTCTTCGTGTGTACCGCGTTCGATAATTTGGCCATTTTGCAGAACCAAAATCAAATCTGCATGAACAACTGCACTGAGACGATGTGCTGTGATGATAGTTGTCTTACCCTTCCGCGTCTCCTTGAGATTGTCGATGATGGCATACTCTGTCTTGGCATCCACGGCGGACAGGGAATCATCCAAAATTAAGATATCAGGGTCTAGAATCATAGCTCGACTCATGGCTAGGCGCTGCTTTTGCCCACCAGATAGACTGACCCCTTTTTCACCGATAACTGTATCAAATCCTTGAGGCATGTCCACAATATCTTTATAAACTTGAGCTAGCTTAGTCGCTTCCTCAACTGCTGAAAGGGGCAAGTTAGGATTGCCAAAGCGGATATTGTCTAAGATCGAGGTCGCAAAGAGGAACTGGTCCTGAGGAACATAGCCCATGAGGCTACGAAGGTCTGTCAGACGATAGTCCCGAATATCATGACCATTTAGGTAAATAGCACCCTTATCCACATCGTATTCTCGCAAGAGGAGCTTAATCAAGGACGTTTTCCCAGAGCCTGTCTGCCCGACCAAACCAAGAGTTTGCCCTTTTTCTAAACTAAAGTGAATATCCGTCAGTGTCTCCTCATTTTCAAAAGCAAAGCTGTCAATGGCGTACTCCAAACGTCCATTTTCAATACCGTCCAGAGGAAATTCAGGATCTTGTACAGGTGATTCCTGAGACAAAAGATCCTCAATCCGTTGGTAAGAAACCTTGCCTCGCTGAGTGATATTAAAGAGGAAGCCAATGGCCATAAGAGGCCAAACTAGCATATCCAAGTAGCTGATAAAGGTGACCAGATTCCCAACTGTAATCTGCCCCTCCTGCACCATTAAGGAACCGACCAAGAGGGTTAAAACATATGACGAACCAACAAACAAGAGAACCATGGGGTCAAAGAGACTGTCGTATTTCATGGTTTGCAGGTTCTTTTGGAAGGTCAATTCATTGACTGCTTGAAAGGACTTCAACTCGTCCGCCTGATAACCGAAAGACTTGGTCACCTTAATACCTGATACAGACTCCTGCACCTTGTTATTGAGTTCGGAAAAGGCTGCCTGTGACTCGCCAAAGGCCTTGTGGGTCTTTCTCCCTAAACGACTGGTGGCATAAGCCATGAAAGGCAAGGGAAGAATGGCAACCAAGGTCATCTGCCAAGAAATGCTAAAGAGCATGGTCAGCAAAGTCACCAGTGCCGTGATAGAAGCATCCACCGCAGACATAACACCTCCACCTGCTAAACGGGTTAAGGCGTTGATATCATTGGTGGCGTGTGCCATCAGGTCCCCTGTCCGATATGTTTGATAAAAGGCTGGCGACATTTTAGTAAAATGCTCAAACAAGCGAGACCGCATAATCTGCCCCAGACGGTAGGAAGTCCCAAGGATATACATGCGCCAAACATAGCGTAGATAGTACATCCCAAAGGCTGCCAGCAGTAGATAAAATAGATTAAGAAGGAGGTCCTGCTGGGTTAATTGTCCCCCAGTGATGGCGTCAATCACCCGTCCCATGACCATGGGGGGAATGAGATTGAGGACGGAAACCAAGACCAAGGCCACAATCCCGACTAGATAACGGCGCTTTTCTAACTTGAAAAACCACCAAAGTTTTTGAATAATGGACATAAAATCCCTTTCTGATTGCAAATGGAAACCTGAGACCAAGACTCAATGAAAATCAAAGATCAAACTAGGAAACTAGCCGCAGGCTGCTCAAAGCACTGCTTTGAGGTTGTAGATAGAACTGACGAAGTCAGTAACCTACATACGACAAGGCGACGTTGACGCAGTTTGAATTTGATTTTTGAAGAGTACAAGACCCCAGGTTTTTCTTATTCATAAGTTACGACTGAGACGACACCCTTGTCATACTCAGCGATAAAGATATTGGCAACATTATCATACCCTTGTTTACTGAGGTTATCAAGCAGCCATTCTTCGCTCCGACCAATGGTCTCCAAAATTTCGACTTGGATAACACCGTCTGTGACAACAGGATACTTGGGATTCTCATCTCCCATTTGGACTACGATGAGTTGACCGTTCTGCTCCTGCATAGCGCGTTTGACTTGTTTCATTTGGAAAATTCCCTGGCTACGGAGCTTAAGTGCTACGTCCGCTGCTGATAAACCAACCGAACGGCAGGCTTCTGGATCAATCTTCCCATTTTTGATAAGCAGGGTTGGCTTCCCATCAATCAAACGTTTCACAAAGTGAACATTATTGTTGAGCCATTTGAGAGTCAAGACCAGAATGGTCCACATAATCAGGATAACTGCATACTGAAGGATACTGATGGCACTATTGTAAATCACCCCACCGATGATACCCCCGAGTACATAGTTCTGAATTTGATCTATTGCTGAGTTAGGCGCCAGGTTGCCCTTTCCTGTCACATTGATTACAAAAACCAAAGAAAAGAGCCCCAAGGCTAGTTTAATTAAAATTTCGATATAATTGAGTGTCATTTGTTCACCTCCACCAGTTCAATTGCATCTGTTTTATACAATTCCACTTTCTCTAACAGGTACTTGTCTGGCTCACTTCCGTTCAAAGCACGGTAATAGCGATCTCCTACCTTGATAAGTGCACCATCCGTATCTGCAGAAGTATTGACATAGACTTCTGACTTGTCTACGCCCAATTCTTTGGAAACAAGCTCGATGAAATGAAGTGAAGCTTGAAATTTATTATTAGATACTTGATTGTTTTGATAAGTCGTGATGCTGACCAAAAGGAGAGCTAATAAGGTCAAAGCTGAAATCATGACCAACTCACGAAATTTGCTCCCCTTTTTATCATGATAAGCCTTGAAAGCTAAAAATCCTGTCACAGCTAATAGGACAATCCCTAAACCAATCATGATGCCATTTTGCTGACCGATTTGGCTAAGGACATAGTCATAAGAATAGAATTTCATGTATTTTCACTCCCTTTCATAAAATCATTCTTCATTATAAACGAAAGAGGGTAATTTTTCAAACCATACGTTGGGGAAATAGAGCTTTTTTTGGTATAATATAGTCTATAATCTCAATGAAAAAGGTAACTTTATGAAACTCATCTCATGGAATATCGATTCCCTAAATGCAGCCCTAACGAGCGACTCAGCTCGCGCCAAACTGTCACAGGAAGTCCTACAAACCTTGGTAGCCGAAAATGCTGATATTATCGCTATTCAGGAAACCAAGCTTTCTGCAAAAGGGCCTACAAAAAAACACTTGGAAATTTTAGAAGAACTCTTCCCAGGTTATGAAAACACTTGGCGTTCCTCTCAAGAACCTGCTCGCAAAGGCTACGCTGGAACCATGTTCCTTTATAAGAAAGAACTCACACCAACGATTAGCTTCCCAGAAATCGGGGCTCCTTCTACCATGGACTTGGAAGGCCGCATCATCACCTTGGAATTTGATGCATTTTTCGTGACCCAAGTATACACTCCAAACGCTGGCGATGGGCTCAAACGCTTGGAAGAACGCCAAGTCTGGGACGTCAAATACGCTGAGTATTTGGCGCAACTAGACAAAGAAAAACCAGTCCTTGCGACTGGAGACTACAACGTAGCTCACAAGGAAATAGACCTTGCAAATCCTGCCAGCAACCGCCGTTCACCAGGATTTACAGACGAGGAACGTGCTGGCTTTACCAACCTTTTGGCAACTGGATTTGCTGACACCTTCCGTCACATTCACGGCGATGTCCCGGAACGTTACACTTGGTGGGCGCAACGCAGCAAGACTTCTAAAATCAACAATACAGGCTGGAGAATCGACTACTGGCTCACCAGCAATCGCGTGGCTGACAAGGTGACTAAGTCTGACATGATTGACTCAGGTGCGCGTCAAGACCATACGCCGATTGTATTGGAAATTGAACTCTAAGGAGAAAGCTAATGGACTATCAAGCTGTCATTCCTGAATTTGTAGTATCTGACCTCGAAAAGTCACGCCACTTCTACTGCGACTTGCTGGGATTTTCTGTCGAATACGAGCGTCCAGAGGAGAAATTTCTCTTCCTCTCGCTTGAAGACTGCCAACTTATGCTAGAAGAAGGCAGCACAGAAGAATTAGCCCAACTAACCTATCCTTTCGGGCGCGGTGTCAATATTTCCTTTGGCATTGAAGATGTCCCTCAGCTCCACCAAAAACTGCTGGAAGCTGACTATCCTATTTATCGTCCTTTGACTAAACGAACATTTCGTGTTGGGGATCACTATATCTATCCTCATGAATTTGCCGTTTTGGATCCAGATGGTTATTTTCTAAGATTTAGCGAATAGAATAATCGAAGTCTACAATACTATCTAGCCTTGTAGGCTTTTTCGTTCGCTTTTATGATCTATTTACTAACAAAATATTTGATTTATAAAGCTAATTGGTGTAAAATAAAAACATTGGCAGCGGCCTGTTTAAAATTGAATATCATTTTACTTGTTTATGTCGTGAATTGGCACGACGTTTCTACAAGGTGCCGGAACACCTAACAATGAGTATGTCAGCTGAAGGTATGGTTTTGGCCATGCCTATTTTGGGGACTTACTTAGGGGATTAAGTAGGTCCTTTTTGAATATTTTTGTTAAATCACGCCTTTAAGTGTAAACTAAATATTTTTAATATTTCCCTTAATTAGTGCGGACGGGAGGTGAAATTACCCTGTGAGTAATTTCAGGAATCCAGGGAATTTCATCCCTAATTTTTGAGCCAAAAGTCTCAAAAATCCCGTCATAGACAATAACAAGATTATTGTCTATGATACCACTACGGCGGGAAATATTTGATAAAACTCGCTTCGCTCGTACTAGTTTTATCAAATATATAGTACTAGCAAACTGGTTCACTATAGAAATATTTAACCAACAAGTAAACTTGCTTTTAGACTTTAGGAGGTCTTATGAAATTATTAGAAGAGCGCATCCTCGAGGATGGGCATATCTTGGGTGACAACATCCTCAAAGTGGATTCCTTTCTAACCCACCAAGTTGACTTTAGCTTGATGCGAGAGATTGGTAAGGTATTTGCGGAAAAATTTGCTACTGCTGGCATTACCAAGGTCGTAACCATTGAAGCTTCAGGCATTGCCCCAGCCGTTTTTACAGCTGAAGCCTTAAACGTTCCCATGATTTTCGCCAAGAAAGCTAAAAACATCACCATGAACGAAGGTATCTTAACTGCCCAAGTCTACTCCTTTACCAAGCAGGTGACAAGCACCGTTTCCATCGCTGGAAAATTCCTTTCACCAGAGGACAAGGTATTGATTATTGACGATTTCCTTGCTAATGGCCAAGCTGCCAAAGGCTTGATCCAAATCATCGAACAAGCTGGAGCAAAAGTTGAAGCGATTGGTATCGTGATTGAAAAATCTTTCCAGGATGGTCGTAATTTGCTTGAAAAAGCAGGGTATCCAGTCCTATCACTGGCTCGCTTGGATCGTTTCGAAAATGGTCAGGTCGTATTTAAGGAGGCAGATCTCTAATGCAAAAACAAGAAAAACATTCGCAAGCAGCCGTTCTTGGCTTGCAGCACTTACTAGCCATGTACTCAGGTTCTATCCTGGTTCCCATCATGATTGCGACAGCCCTTGGCTATTCAGCTGAGCAGTTGACCTATCTAATCTCCACAGATATCTTCATGTGTGGGGTGGCCACTTTCCTTCAACTCCAACTCAACAAATACTTCGGAATTGGACTACCAGTCGTTCTCGGAGTTGCCTTCCAGTCCGTCGCTCCTTTAATTATGATTGGGCAAAGCCATGGTAGTGGTGCTATGTTTGGTGCCCTTATCGCATCAGGAATTTATGTGGTTCTGATTTCAGGTATTTTCTCAAAAGTGGCCAATCTCTTCCCATCTATCGTAACAGGTTCTGTTATTACCACGATTGGTTTAACCTTGATTCCTGTCGCTATTGGAAATATGGGAAATAATGTCCCAGAGCCAACTGGTCAAAGTCTTTTGCTTGCTGCTATTACTGTTCTGATCATCCTCTTGATTAACATCTTTACCAAAGGATTTATCAAGTCTATCTCTATTTTGATTGGTCTAGTTGTCGGAACCGCCATTGCTGCTACCATGGGCTTGGTTGACTTCTCTCCTGTGGCTGCAGCACCGCTTGTCCATGTTCCAACTCCCCTCTACTTTGGGGTGCCAACCTTTGAAATCTCATCCATCGTCATGATGTGTATCATTGCAACGGTTTCTATGGTTGAGTCCACTGGTGTTTATCTGGCCTTGTCTGATATTACTAATGACCCAATCGACAGCACGCGCCTGCGTAACGGTTACCGTGCAGAAGGTTTAGCCGTACTTCTCGGAGGAATCTTTAACACCTTCCCTTACACCGGATTTTCACAAAACGTTGGCTTGGTCAAATTGTCTGGTATCAAGACCCGTCTGCCAATCTACTACGCAGCTGGTTTCCTAGTCCTCCTTGGACTCCTACCTAAGTTTGGAGCCCTCGCCCAAATCATTCCGAGCCCTGTTCTTGGAGGGGCCATGCTGGTGATGTTTGGTTTTGTTTCCCTTCAAGGGATGCAAATCCTCGCTCGCGTTGATTTTGCTAACAATGAACACAACTTCCTTATCGCAGCTGTCTCCATCGCTGCAGGTGTCGGACTCAACAATAGCAATCTCTTTGTCAGCATGCCGACAGCCTTCCAAATGTTCTTCTCAAACGGAATTGTCGTAGCAAGCCTACTCGCAATTGTACTCAATGCTGTATTAAATCGGAAAAAGAAATAAGAAAAAGAGGTGTGAGCCTCTTTTTTGTTTATTTATATCCTTACCTGTCTTTCTTCTGACCGCTGGCCTGTGACAAACATGGTAAAGGTGGCTTTGCAGACATTTCTGCCTTCTTGATTGGTGATATCGACATCCACGACACAGGTTGTGCGACCTTGATGGACACATTCTCCTTTAATGGTCAGCACATCGTCGAGTTTTCCTGCTTTGAGGTAGTTGATAGAGGACTGGAGCGTCACTCCATCAAGCCCTAGCGAGATAACCACCAAACCACTGATCTGGTCACAAAGGGTAAAGAGATAGCCACCATGGGCATTGCCATAGTAGTTGAGCGACGAGTCCACTACTTTTGTCGTCACCACAACGTGACCGTCTCTCATTTTTTCTATTTCGTAATTTTCAAAGGCAGATATAGCGTCAAAATGAAAATCTTTCATCGTTTCCTCCTGATAGTTCAAACGACACTATGATACTACTTTTTATAGGACTGCGCAAGGAGAAAGCTCCTAGTTTGGCAAAATTCCTACCTGTTCTACAAAGCGCATAAAGGCTACCTGTCCTTGTTCCGTCTGCTTGTAAACCCCTGCGTCCTCCAAAACACGCGCAAAAATAGCGCCCACAGAGTCCTTAACGATTTCAAGGGCTTTTTCTTTATCCGCTAGGTCCGGATGTTGATCTTTGATCTGGTCTGCCCATTCCTGATGATAAGAGGCAACTGCTTCATCATCGCCTACAAGATAGCTGGCAACTTGCTCCACTTCTGCTTTCAGACGTGGTGGCAAAATAGCCAAGCCCATGACCTCAATCAAGCCGATATTTTCCTTCTTGATATGTTGGACATTCTTGTGGGGATGATAGATGCCATCAGGATGCTCTGGCGATGTCTGATTGTCTCGCAAGACCAAGTCCAACTCAAACTGTCCATCGCGTTTACGGGCAATGGGTGTAATGGTGTGATGCGGTGTCCCGTCTGTCTCTGCCAAAATCTGTACTTCAGGGTCTGAATATTGCCGCCATTCCTGCAAAATCTTGTCAGCCAAGTTGCTCAAGTCCTCTTTGGAATCCGAAGTCAAACGTAGCACTGACATAGGCCACTTGACAATTCCAGCCTTGACCTGCTCAAAACCAGCAAATCGGAAAGCCTTTTGCAAGGGAGCTAATTCCATAGGAAACACGTGACGTCCTCCCTGATAGTGGTCATGGGTTAGGATAGAACCACCAACGATTGGCAGGTCCGCATTCGAACCCGCAAAATATCCCGGAAATTGCTCTACGATCGCCAGCAGACGCTCAAAACTCTGACGACTAATCGCCATAGGTCGATGCTGACCATCTAAGAAGATACAGTGCTCATTAAAGTATGCATAGGGCGAATACTGGAAGCCCCACTCCTGCCCAGAAATATCAAAACGTATAATACGATGGTTAGTTCTAGCTGGATGGTTGACACGACCATGGTAGCCTTCATTTTCCATACAGAGCTGACATTGAGGATAGTTACTAGACTTGACTAACTTGGCTGCCGCAATCTCCTTTGGATCCTTTTCAGGCTTAGAGAGATTGATGGTAATCTCCAGTTCACCGTAGTCAGACGGTACACGATAAGCAATATTCTTAGCAATGGCCTTGAGTTTGATGTAGTCGTTTTTCTGGCTAAGTTGGTAAAAATCTGCAATTGCCTGCTCTGGTGACTGGGCATAGGTTTTCCAGAAGTCACGATTGACTTGACTTGGACAAGGGGTTACCAAGTCCATCAGTTCAGCACCGAGGATTTCACACGCAGTCTGACTATCCTCAATCGTCTCTAATCGAACCGCTTCTTCGACCAGCTGGTCCTTGAGGTCAATCAACTCATCTAGATCAGTCTCAACTTCCAAAACACCTTCACCCACTCGCGCCAAAACACGATTGGTCAGGTAGATTCGATCCATTTCCTCAAATGAACTTCCAGCAATGACTTCCGTGATAAATGCATCTAGAATTCCCTGACTCATTGATTCTCCTTCTTACTTTCTAAATAGTCTCTGACAGCATCTAAATCCTGAAAAACTTGTTCTGTTTTATTTAAGAAAGACTGTGCTGGCATTTTTAAGTCTGGAATACAAATAACTGGTATCCCAGCTCTATACGCTGCTTCAATCCCTGCTTCACTATCCTCTAGTACTAAGCAATTCTCTGGTAAAACATTCAAATCAATACAGGCCTTTAAAAATATATCAGGGTAAGGTTTGCTTCGCTTTACATCTTTTGCAAAAACTAGATGGTCAAATAAGGACAGTATACCATTACTATCCAAAATCATTCTAGCTCTAGATTCAACACTTGAAGTTGCTAGAGCGATTGGAATACCTTCTCTTTGCAAAAAAGCAAGCAAATTTTTAGCACCTTTTTTTAAATTTACACCTTTGGCTAATATTCGAGCTTCCAGTTCATAAACTTTTTCCAAGGTTTGTTCAAAGTTCCAAGGTAAATCATAGGTATCTAAAAATCGTTGAACATTCTCCTCTTCCCTATGTCCACTGTATTCTCTAGAATATGTTTCTTCTGTGAAAGGAATTCCAAAATCTTTAAGCAATTCTTGATAAACTTTTAGAGAAATGATCTCAGTATCAGCTAATAAGCCATCTAAATCAAATATTACAGCGTCCATTTACTTCTCTCCTAGTCTAAAACGCGAGTGCCACCTGCAACTTCAGCGATATAGAAGCTTGGAGCGTATCCAACTACTTCCTCGTAATGCTTGCCTACAGCTTCCTTAAAGGCCTCAACAGCATCTTTTTGCACCAAGGCAATGGCACAGCCACCAAAACCTGCCCCTGTCATACGAGCACCCAGAACACCTTCTTGATCCCAAGCTGTATGAACAAGTGTGTCCAATTCCAAACCAGTTACTTCATAGTCATGTTCTAGAGAGACGTGAGAAGCATTCATCAAGCGACCAAATGTTTCCAAATCACCTGCTTGAAGTGCTGCTTGAGCTTTAAGAGTACGTTGGTTTTCAAGCACAGCATGGCGAGCACGTTTTAAACGATTTTCGTCTTTAATCAGATAGCTGTATTGGTCAAAAGCCCACTCATCCAATTGACCCAAGGTCTGAATATCCAAGGCAGCTTGCAATTCTTCCACTGCTTTTTCACACTCAGAACGGCGTTCATTGTATTTGGAATCTGCCAATTCACGACGTTTGTTGGTATTCATGATAACAACAACATTGTCCTTCAAATCAAGGGGCACCAAGTCATATTCTAATGTGTTGGTATCTAGGTAAATAGCACGTTGGTCAGCCCCCATACCGATAGCAAACTGATCCATGATACCAGAGTTGACTCCGATAAAGTTGTTTTCTGTTTGTTTTCCGATTTTAACCAAATCCAAACGGTCTAGTTTTAAATCAAAGAGATGCTCTGCCACGACCCCTGTCAAGAGTTCCAAGGATGCTGATGAAGACAAGCCAGCACCATTTGGGATATTCCCATAAACATAAAAATCAAACCCTTTATCAATCATGTGCCCAGCTTCTTGCAAGAAATGAAGAACACCTTTTGGATAGTTGGTCCAGCTGTGCTCTTTTTCATATTTGAGGTCAGCAAGAGGTACTTCGATAATGCCCTTGTCCTCAAAGTTGGCTGAGTAGAAACGCAAAACTTGGTCGTCACGCTTGCGAGCCGCTCCATAGGTTCCCAAAGAAATAGCCGCCGGAAAAACGTGCCCACCGTTGTAGTCTGTGTGTTCACCAATCAAATTGATACGACCTGGTGAAAAGAAAGTTTGGTCTGCTTCTTGACCAAAAACGGCAAGAAAGTCTTTGCGAAGGGCTTCAGCAGTAAGATGTTGTGTCATATAAATTCTCCTTTGACTGTCCGTTAAGTCATCTTAACGTGTAATCGTTTTCTTCTATTGTATCCAAGGGATTTGCTAAGGTCAATCCTTTTTACTAAACTTTTACTAAACTATCAGTAAAAAGCAGAAAAATATGATATACTAACCTAAAAGGAGGAGGATTTATGGCTACCTTAAAAGACATTGCACAGCTAGCCTCTGTCTCTATCGCGACCGTATCTCGTGTCCTCAATCGCGACCAGAGCCTATCTGTTACAGAAGAAACCAGACACCGCATTTTAACTGTCGCTGAAGAGCTGGGCTATACTAAGCACCTCAAGACAGGCGAATCCCACAAACCCAAACAAAAGATTGCCATTATCCAATGGGTCAGCGAACAAGGGGAGTTGGACGATCTCTACTACTATCAGATTCGTCTCGGTATTGAAAAAAGAGCCCAAGAGTTGGACTATGATATCTTGCGCTATTTCAACGACCATCCTTTTACTCTGAGCGAAGAAGTGATTGGCATTCTCTGCATCGGAAAATTTAGCCGAGCACAGATTGCCGCCTTTGAAGAATACCAAAAACCTTTAGTCTTTATAGACAGTGATACCCTCTCGTTGGGACACACCTGTATTATTACTGACTTTTACACTGCTGTGAAACAAGTTGTAGACCATTTCCTCAGCCAAGGGATGAACCGTATCGGAATTCTCACAGGTCTTGAGGAAACAACCGACCAGGAAGAAATTATCCAGGATAAGCGGCTAGAAAATTTCAAAGACATTACCCAAGCAAATGGAATCTACCATGAAAAACTGGTCTTTCAAGGGAGCTTTACTGCCCAGTCTGGCTATGACTTGATGAAGGAGGCCATTCACAAGCTAGGAGAACAACTCCCACCAGCCTTTTTCGCTGCCAGCGATGGTTTAGCCATCGGTGCCCTCCGTGCCCTTCAAGAAGCAGGAATTAGCCTACCAGACCGCGTCAGCCTCATTTCTTTTAACGACACTAGCCTGACCAAGCAGGTCTATCCTCCTCTTTCAAGCATCACTGTCTATACCGAGGAAATGGGCCGAGCAGGTATGGATATTCTTAACAAGGAAGTTCTCCACGGTCGGAAAATCTCTAGCTTGACTATGTTGGGAACAAGACTGACTCTGAGAGAGAGTACGCTGCCATAACTCAACTAATATAATAAATCAAAAAATCCTAATAGAGAGTCTCAAATCTCCATTAGGATTTTCATTGTTAATCCATCACAATCATAGACTTAATGGTCTTGCGTTCATCCATATCTTTATAAGCCTGGTCAATATCTTCCAATTTATAACTTGATGTAAAGACACGGCCTGGATTGATGTCTCCATCAAGAATCGCTTTTAACAAAAATTGTTTGTCATAAGTAGTAACTGAGGCTGCTCCACCTGCCACTGAAATATTTTGAGCAAAGGTAGAACCGAGCGCACGGTTATTGTAATGAGGAACACCAACGAAGCCTAAACGTCCACCATTGTGAAGAACCCCAAGGGCTTGATCTACGGCTGCTTCAGTCCCAACACATTCAAGGGCTGCATCTGCTCCACCACCAAGGATTTCACGGACTTTGGCAATTCCCTCTTCGCCACGTTCAGCCACAACAGCTGTCGCCCCTGACTCCAAGGCCATTTGTTGACGGTCTTCATGACGGCTCATCAGGATAATTTGCGATGCACCACGCATTTTAGCCGCGATGACAGCACATTGACCAACAGCCCCATCACCGATAACGACCACCTTGTCCCCTTTTTGCACATTAGCAACACGCGCCGCATGATAGCCTGTCGGCATGACATCAGCAAGAGTCAATAGGGATTTTAGCATACCTTCGCTATAATCTGAAGGCTGTCCAGGGATTTTAACCAGTGCCCAATTAGCAAAGTGGAAACGGATATACTCAGCCTGGACACCACCTGACCAATTGGTGCCAATATGGCGGTCACAAGTCCCATCATAGCCAGCGCGACAGGCATCACACTCCCCACAGCCATGGGTGAAAGGTGCAATGACAAAATCTCCCGGTTTGACCGTTGTAATAGCCTCTCCGACTTCTTCGACAATCCCGATCGCCTCATGACCACTATTTCCATGCCCTTCTTCGATTTCGGGATTACGATAACTCCAGAGGTCCGATCCGCAAACGCAAGTACGGACAATGCGGATAATAGCATCATCTGCTTCTATAATTTGCGGACGTTCAATTGTAGCAAGTCCAACCTGGCCTGCCTTTGTATATACTGCTGATTTCATTTAAAATTTTCCTTCCTTGTAAAGTTTAATTTTGTGATTTAAGCGATTTAAAGCCGTCTGTAACTGAGACAAGCGCTCCTCTAATTTTTTCTTTTCGTCTTCTAAAATACCAAGCCTTTCCTCTCTCGTTTCATCCCCCTTTTGGTAGAGCGACATATAGTCAACTAAACTGTCTACAGAGACACCCGCCGAACGGAAACACTTAATAAATTCCAGTGCTTCTATATCCTGATCTTGAAAGTCACGAATTCCAGTTGCGGTTCGAGTAATCGGTGGCACAAGACCAACTCGCTCATAATACCGAATCGTATCCGCTGAAATTCCTAATAAGTCGCTGGCAGATTTAATATTCATATACTAGCCTCCTTTCATTATCTTCACTGAATTTAAGCAACTATAACTCATTCATCTTATTATACAACTTTGAGTTGACTCCAAGTCAAACTTTTTGCATCTAATCGAAAAATTTTTTTAATTACCAAACAACTAAGTAAAGTTTATACAGAGCCTTATAGGATCAAACTTTTAAAATATTTAAACCGAAAAGAAATACTCTATTTAAAATAACATAGGGGCTTAATCATTCTTTACTTTTTACTAATGATGCCCATGCTTCTGCTCTAACTCTCTCATCCTCCGCTTATGTTGCGCATGATTACTTTGACTGCTGTCCACTTCAATAGTGATATTCTGCACGCCTCTTTCTTCTAAACATTGACGCACCACTTCTTTGGTCTCCATCATCTGCTCCCAGTCCTTAATACAAATGTGAACAATAGCATTGTTCTCTAGACCGTCCATGGACCAAATACTAAGTTGATTGACACTGTTGACATTGGGTAGAGCCTCTAAATCCTTCTCCAAATCATGTGTCTCGACCCCTTCTGGCACAGCATCTAGGAAAATCTTCAGTGCGCTCCAAAAGCGAGGAATGGCTTTTGACAGAATAAAGATGGAAATAACCAGCGATAAAAGCGGATCAAGGATATACCAATCTGTAAATCGGAGGATAATCGCCATTAGGATGACAGCCAGCCAACCAAGGGTATCTTCCAAAAAATGCAAGCTCAAAATAGACTCGTTCTTTGTTTTCCCCTTTCGAACTACCAGACTTGCTAGCACATTAATAACTACTGCAATGATTCCCAGCCAGAGGATGCCCTCCTCATTAACGGGTTGCGGGTGAGCGATCTTTGTGATATTTTCCAAGATCACTAGGACAGACCCTATCGTAAGAATCACAGCCGTTAGCATTGCCCCTAAAAGACTAAAACGTTTGTAACCCAAGGTGTACTGTCTATCTTCTTCACGGTTTGAGATTGTTTCTAAAAGGGCTGAGATACCAATGGCTATAGCATCCCCCAGGTCATGAACAGAATCAGCAAGAACTGCACTCGAACCAAAGATTCCTCCTGCGATAAACTCAACAATCGCATAGCTTAAATTTAAGAAAAAAGCTAGCCAGATAGATGTTTTAGAACTCATTTCTCTCCCTCCTTTGGTATAATGGGTATATACATACTTCTTTCATTTGTATTATCTAATAAAATTCAAAGAAAGGATAGAAGCAAACTGTCAGCCATGTTCAGTTCTGAACAGTTTGTCTCAAGTGTCTATATGCCAAAAAGAGATCGTCGAGTCAGTAAGACTAAAAAAGCCATCTATCAAGCTTTTTTACAACTTTTAAACGACAAAGGCTATGATGCCACTACTGTCCAGGACATCATTGACCTAGCAGATGTTGGACGTTCTACTTTTTACTGTCATTACGAAAGTAAGGAACTCCTTTTAGATGAGCTCTGTCGCTACCTCTTTCACCATCTCTTTGAAAGGGAAGGACACTTTACTACCGAGGACTACCTCGCACATATCTTTTTACATTTTCAGAAAAACCAGGACCATGTCACCAGTCTCCTTTTTTCCAAAAACGACTACTTCCTCCGCCAACTACACAAGGAGCTCGAACACCACGTTTATCCCATGGTGGCGGATGACTTGCAAGAAGCCTATCCAAACATTCCGGCCTCCTACCTCCAGCATTTTGTTGTGACGAACTTTATCGAGACCCTGACTTGGTGGCTAAAAAAAGGAGAATCTTATACCGAAGAGCAAGTGGTGAGATTTTACCTTGATGTAATAGAGATGACCTCTACAACTCCACTTGATAACTAAGCCTGAAACTCAGAAAGGAACAAACTATGTTAACTTCGATGATTCTAGGAATACTAACAATTGTACTAGCTCTCGCCTTCTCATTGCTTCACCTTGCTGCTGCTTTTTCAGCCATGAAACAGAAGAACTACAGTCTGGGAAACACGTGCATCTTGGTCGGCAGTTGCCTCACATCTCTGGCTCTAGCCATCTTTTACTTCGTTCCAGTTGCAACCATTCTTCTATGGATTGTGGGTTCGAGCATCGTCTGCTATGGAGCCTACTGGAACGGCCAACAGAAAGAAAAACAACATATCTCGCACCACATCGTTCGTATAACGAGCGCTATTGTCATTACGGTATTATTCATTTTGCTCTAACACAAAAAAAGGATCATCTGATCCTTTTTTTACTTTTTTAAGCGCTTTTTGCTGCCTTGCTCCACTGATACCACCCAACTAGACTATTGATGAGATAAATTAGGTATTTCCCTTGGATTTGCAGGCTTTCTCCCCACCAGAGATAGATAGAAAAGACATTGGTAGCTGCCCAGAATATCCATTGTTCACGGTAAACAGCTGTCATGAGGATTTGCCCTACACCATTGGTCGCATCAGTGATAGAATCACGATAGGGACGATTAGCTCCGATAGACTGATAAATAAACCCAAAGGCCAACCACCAAAGAACACTAATAGAAAGATATTTTGTCCAACCCTTGCCGTCTAGTTTACGTGCGACAAACTCTTGTTGTTCTTTCTTAAACTGGGCTTGATAAATCGAAACCAAGAGACCAATTGGCTGCATAATTGTAAAATTGAGAGTTGTTAAAACCTCACCATAGAAGCCTTTTTGAAGGGCAAGCACCAGATAAATGATGGAATTAATCAAACCAAATAGGTAGTTACTAGCACGACCTTCAGCTTCTCAAAGAGCAGAAAAAAGGTTAGTAAGGCTTGAGAGATGAATCATTTTAAAGGCAAACAATTCCAACAAGACGTCATCATTGTCGCTGTTGGTTATTACCTACGTTACAATCTGAGCTATCGTGAAGTTCAGGAATTGCTTTATGACCGTGGAATAAATGTTTGTCACACTACGATTTATCGGTGGGTTCAAGAATACAGTAAAATCCTCTATCATCTCTGGAAAAAGAAAAATAAACAGTCCTTCTATTCGTGGAAAATGGATGAAACCTATATCAAAATTAAGGTGCGTTGGCATTATCTCTATCGAGCGATTGATGCGGACGGTTTAACATTGGATATCTGGTTACGAAAGAAACGTCGAGCAGACGATAACAGCTATAAGTTAGAAGATACCGCCTATCAAGAAGATAAAGCACGCAAAGCAGAAACCGAAGATAAGCTAGCTATTGAACAATGAAAAGCAAGTACACCACGCTATTGCTAGAAAATATGTTGCTAAGTCCGTTTGAAATGCAAGATACAAAAATCATGGCAGAATTGCAAGTCCATGTTTACCCCCTCTATGACGAACTGAAAGAATTAAGAGGGCTAAATAGTGTTAAAGACCACTTGTCTTATGTTGCCAGCAGACGTGAAGAATATTCTAAGCATAATATCGCACGCTACCTCAAAAAAGCCATTGAACAATATCTACCAACGGTTAAAAGGCAGGACTTAAACCATGAGTGAAGACTTAAAAACGATCAAAGAGCTGGCGGATGAGTTGAGTGTTACAAAACAAAATATTCAATATCACTACCAAAGGTTACCAAAAGAATTACAGTTTAAAAGTTCCAATGGGTCTAATCTAATAAATTCTAAAGCAGAAAAAATAATTTTAGGTAAAGTAGAAAGTAGTAGCAAATCAAATACCAAAGACCAACAAATAGAAAAACTAACTAATTTGTTAGACCAGTAACAATGATTAGCCTTGCAAGATAAAAAGTTGCTAGAAGAATACAAGGCGGAAAATGATAACTTAAAAGCCCTCAAAATGCCCTCACAGGAAACAGAATTCAAACACTTAGACAATCAATATAAAGATGAAGTGAACGCTCTTAAAGAGAAGTTGGAAAATTTACAGGAACAAATCAAAGATCAAAAAAGGATAGAAGAACAAGAAAAACCAATAAAATGGTGGGGACTATGGCGAAAATAGATGATTCAGTTAAAAAGAAAGTTCCAGAATTGCGATTTAAAGGATTCACGGATGAATGGGAACAGCGTAAGTTGGGAGACGAAGTTCGAATAGTGATGGGACAGTCTCCTAATTCAGAAAATTATACTGATGATCCTAATAGGCGCTAAAAATGCGAAGACCTATGAAGACCTATTTTGTATTAGTCAAACAAAAAATCCAAAAGAAATGGTATATGATTATGACCATGAAACAAAGTAAAATCAAACCGAGTGATCTGAGGAAGCACCCGATGATCATGAAACGTTATTAAACACAAAAGTCACCCATGTGAGTTCTTGCCAGAAGCTGAAGTTAATCCTTCAACCTGGAAAACCCGCAGAGGTGACTTTTTCTATACATCTCGATTTTTCTGGCAATAATCATTAACCGATAAATATGTCTGTGAATCACCCAGCGACTCCGCTATGTCCATAATCCGCGGTGGTAGTAATCCCACTCGCTGGACAAGTTCGTGATTGCTGAACAATTCCCGTGGACTGCCGGCGAAGCCAAACTTCCCGTGTTCCATAACATACACTGACTCAAACTCGGCGGCGACCCAATCCATGTCATGGGTGATGGTCACAACTTGGTGGCCCGAATCAGCCAACTGATGGAAAATTGCGGTCAACTTGCGCCGGCTTTCCCAATCAAGCGACATCATCGGCTCATCAAATAAATAAATCGCCGGATCCACCGCCAAAACTGTGGCAACGCTCAACAGCTTGCGTTCCGACAATGACAGGTCATATGGACTTTCAGCTGTTTTATCATCCAAGCCAACTCTTTTTAGAGCCGCTAAAGCCCGCCTCGTAATCGTGTCGTGGTCATCTATGACCTGCGCGACATTCCACTCCACCTCTCGTTGAACGGTCGGGTTGAAAAGCTGATCGTCAGGATTCTGAAAAGTAATCCCAACCTTCAGTAACTTTTCGACTGGTTTAAGATCATTAAAATTTTCTCCATCGATCTTAATCACACCGGTTTGTGGTGTCAGCAAACCCGTCAACAATTTGAAGAGCGTTGATTTGCCGGCACCATTTTGGCCGACAATCGCCACCATCGGATCGGCGAAGTGTTTGTCTTCAACATCCAAGCTAAAGGACCGTTCCGGATAAGTGAACGTCAGGTGGCTCAGTTCAATTGTGGACATAACGAACCTCCTTCAGATCAGCGTAATTCACCGGATACCGGCCATCAGCCAAGTGCCAATCCATTTTTTGAGCAAGTTGCTGGATTGTCGGGGCTGGAATCTGCCAGTCAGCTGCCAAATGATTAAACACCTCACCCGGCCTGCCCTGGGCTACCATTTGACCCTCGTGCAGCACCCACACAACGTCGGCGACTTCGCACAAATCGTCAATTTCACTGGTGACAATGAAGACAGTCGTCTCTTTGACTTGGGCCAGCCATTGGAAAAATTGCCGGCGGCCAAGGGGATCCATCTCACTGGTCGGATCATCCATAATCAAAACAGCCGGATTAGCCACAATCGCCGTGGCAATTGCCAACCGCTGGATCTGACCACCGGAAAGGCTCTCGGGACGCAAATTCAGCTGTTCAATCAGCCCCATTTGCGTGGCAACTTCTTCAACCCGTTTTTGAATCAGTCCTTCAGCCATTCCCTGATTAATCAAGTCAAAGGCGATTTCATCGGCAACCGTGTCTGCCAACCCGCTTAGTTGGCCAGCTGGATTTTGCAGTACAACTCCATTCATGGCATTATAAACGGGCCAATTGTCAGACACTCGCTGGCCAAACATGTGCCAATCGCCCTCAATCTTAGCAGACACAATTTTGGGAATGACCCCTGCCAGCACACGGCACAAAGTCGATTTGCCGGAGTGGCTATTCCCGATAATCCCAACCACCTGGCCGGTATGAACCTCCGCGTTAATCTGACGCAGTTGTGGTTGCTCAGTACCCGGATAAAGGGTGGTCAAATTTTCAATTACAATCCGTTTATCTTCGTCCATATCTTCCACCCAATCAATAAAATTGCCAATCCAGTCAGACCAATGTGCAGCGTCCGCGACAGGCGATACACGCGCTGGGAGGTTCTGACAGTCCGGTTGAGATTATCAAAACCTCTCAGTTGGAGAGAAATCGACCGCGTCATCGATTGATCCAAGGTCTTAATCACCAATGGAATTAGAACCGGCAGGACTGACTTTAATTTCTGAATCAACGTTTTTTGCGGATTGGTTCCGCGAACTTTTTGTGCCTGCTGGATTTTCCGCATATTGCGCATCATTTCCGGCAAAATATAACACACCGACATCAGAACGTAGACGGTTTTATAAGACAATCCGGACAGTTCCAAATAGGCCGCGTTTTCTGAAATACTCGTGGTCACCATAAAAAAGCCACTGGTCAAAATAATCACCAATACTCGACAACCCAGAGTGGTGGCGTAAATCAGGCCCTCTTTGTAGAACGACACCCCAAGCACAGAAAACAGCACAGTTTGATTCCGACTGTAAAATAACCCTTGGATGATCAGCATGGTGCAAATCAGAAACAGGCTGAATCCCAGCGCCTTAAAGGTGGTAGAACTCAATTTGGAAAATAACAATAGCAGTGTTGCGACAAGAATTAATCCGGCCTGAAGCAATAAATTCATACTGGCAAAGCTCAACAACGTCATGTCCAAGATGAACAAAAGCTTAGTAATCGGATCGATCACCTGGTACCACTTGAGCTTGACCCGTGGCGCTCCAGAAATCAATGTTTTATCAGTCATCATTTATCATCTCTAAAGAAGTGCACCATCCGCTTCGGCAGCTGACGATAGATGAAGAATGCCAGGTAGGCCACGCAGACTTTATCCAAAATATCCAAGACAAACTCATCGGTAAATGAGGCCAGCCACACTGGTGCATGATTGGCGACCATTACCGCAAACAATGAGTCACCCCAAGCGATACCGGTCTGACCACCCCAAAAGATGACGTTGAGTGGCGTTGAAATGACAGCTGAAACGATGGCAATAATAATAGCAGAAACAAATACTCGTCGCGCTGACGAGAACCACCCATTGGCGTGCAAAACTCCTACAGCAATCCCAATTCCGATGCTGGTAATCGCATACACGGTTGAAATTGGCGATAAGGTCAGCCCATAGATCACGTTGTTGATGAAAC
This sequence comes from Streptococcus oralis, assembly GCF_022749195.1. Classification (NCBI taxonomy): domain Bacteria; kingdom Bacillati; phylum Bacillota; class Bacilli; order Lactobacillales; family Streptococcaceae; genus Streptococcus; species Streptococcus oralis. The sequence continues at coordinate 407,910 of NZ_CP094226.1, read as the reverse complement.
CACTAATGGCACCGGCAACCGGCCCAGCCAACATGCTGGTAAGAAAGGTTCCCAAAGACCCCAGCCAAACGGGCAACTTTAACCCCTCCGCCAATGCTTTGGCAACATAGTTAATCCCCACGGCAGCGGGAATCAAAGTCATGGTGGCAGCACTTAACTTAAATTTCCACATACTGGTACGATGAATCGGTTCTGTTTTCATAATCTTCTCCTTTTGTTTTTAAAGAGCCGTGTCTGGATAGACTTTCGGACGCAACGCTCTATTATATATCTACTGAACTGTCTATACACAAGATTTCCATCCTTAGTCGACATGAGCTGAAAATCTTTATTTGTTAAGTAGTTCACAACACATTATACACCTAATTTCTGAATAGTCAAGTGTATTTACAGTAAAAATCTAGAAAATCCTGAAAATTTCGTCTTATACTCTTCGAAAATCAATTTCAAACTACGTCAGCGTCGCCTTACCGTATATATGTTACTGACTTCGTCAGTTCTATCTACAACCTCAAAGCTGTACTTTGAGCAACCTGCGGCTAGCTTCCTAGTTTGCTCTTTGATTTTCATTGAGTATTATTTTCCATTTTAAATGACATTTAGTAACTCTAATATCAAAAAAGCCCAGACAAGATTGTCTGAGCATTCTTCTGTATGGTCATTTAAAGAAGTTGAGTTTGACATTTTCAATCTATTTCTTCAACAAACCTTGTTCTTGGAGAAACTCCTTGGCTACTTGTTCTGCTGACTTGCCTTCAACACCGACTTGGTAGTTGAGCTGGCTCATCTGGCTTTCAGTAATTTTACCTGCTAGTTTATTGAGAACTGTCTCCAACTCAGGATGTTTCTTGAGAAGAGCTTCTTTCATGAGTGGCGCTCCTTGATAAGGTGGGAAGAGTTGCTTGTCATCCTCCAAGACCTGCAAATCATAACGCGCCAACTCTGCATCTGTCGAATAGGCATCTGTGATTTGAATATTGCCTGACTGAATTGCCTGATAGCGAAGAGCTGGCTCCATAGTCGCTACGTTGAGATTGAGACCATACATTGATTGCAAGCCCTTATTGCCATCTTCTCGGTCATTAAATTCGAGTGTAAAGCCTGCCTTCAACTGCCCTTCCACTTTTTTCAAGTCCGAAATGGTCTTCAAGCCATATTCTTGAGCAATCTTTTTCGGAACAGCTACAGCGTAGGTATTTTGATAAGACATAGGTTTTAGATAGGCCAGATGATCCTGTTTGGCAATGCCATCACGCGCCACCTGATAAACCTGATCTGGCTCATGACCTACCTTGGGTGATGGCTGAAGCAAACTTTCAGTCACCGTACCAGTAAATTCAGGATAGATATCAATGTCCCCTTTTTTCAGAGCTTCATAGAGGAAGCTTGTTTTCCCAAAATTCGGCTTAACAGTCGCAGTCATACTGGTATTTTCTTCAATCAGCAACTTATACATATTTGCCAAAATTTCTGGTTCAGGTCCCAATTTCCCAGCAATCACCAAGTTTTCTTTCTCTTTTTGAGCTAAGAGGGCTGGACTATAAGACAGACCGAGCAATATGGTCACCAAGGCAAAACCAGAGAAAATCGTCCGCAATTTTGCTTTTTCCATCACTTTTAGTAGGAAGTTAAAGGCAATGGCAAGCACTGCTGAAGAAAGGGCCCCAATCAAAATCAGACTGGTATTATTGCGGTCAATTCCCAAAAGGATAAAGGAACCCAGTCCCCCTGCCCCAATCAAGGCAGCCAAGGTTGCCGTACCGATAATCAAAACCGCTGCCGTCCGAATACCAGACATAATGACCGGCATGGCAAGTGGAATTTCAAACTTCTTGAGACGCTCCCATCTAGTCATCCCAAAGGCAATCCCAGCTTCTTGCAGACTTGGATCAATTCCCTTCAGCCCAGTGATGGTATTTTGCAAAATTGGAAAAATCGCATAAATCACTAGAGCCGTCAAAGCAGGCAAGGTTCCAATTCCCATCAAGGGGATAAAGAGTCCCAACAAGGCCAGAGACGGGATAGTCTGGAAAATTCCTGCAATCTGCAAGACCCAGTCCGCCAACTTCTCATGATAGCGAAGATAAACAGCCAAAGGAATCGCTATAAAAATAGCTAGTAACAAAGTCAAAAGCGACAACTGCAAATGTTGAGATAGAGCTGTTACCCAGTCACCAAAACGATCCTGAAAAGTTGATATCAAATTAGTCATGAACACTACCTCCAAACAAGTCTGCTACAAAGTCCGTTGCAGGGGCCTTTAAAATCGTCTCAGGATTCGCCACCTGACGAATCTCTCCATCCTGCAAAACAGCAATACGGTCACCTAATTTCAAAGCTTCATCCGTATCATGGGTCACAAAAATCGTTGTCATCCCAAATTCTTTATGCAATTCTTTCGTCAAAACCTGCAACTGTTTTCTCGAAATAGCATCCAAGGCTGAAAAGGGCTCATCCATGAGGAGAATCTTAGGCTGACCAATCATGGCACGGACAATGCCCACCCGCTGCTGTTCTCCACCAGATAGTTCACTTGGAAGTCGATGCCCATACTCAGCTACCGGTAAACCAACCTTAGCCAAAAGCTCTTCAGTTTTCTGAGCAATTTCTTCCTTGCTCCAGTCCTTCATCTCAGGAATGAGGGCAATATTTTCCGCAACCGTTAGATTGGGAAACAGAGCAATGGCCTGTAAAACATAACCAGTAGAAAGACGAAGCTCACGCTCATCATAGTCTTTGATGCGCTTGCCATCCATATAAATATTTCCATCAGTTGGTTCCAAGAGACGGTTAATCATCTTAATCATGGTCGTCTTACCGGATCCAGAAGGTCCAACTAAAACCATGAACTCTCCATTCTCAATCCGTAAATTAACATCTCTCAAAACATCTTTTTCTGTGTAGCGTAGCGCTACATTTTTATATTCAATCATTCTTAGTCCTCAATTTAAAATTTTCCTCGGTTAGTCAAGTCTTCTACCTTAGGCATGACTTCCTTATTATCCCAATGCTCCACAATCAAGCCATTCTCCAAACGGAAGATGTCATACTGGGCATAAGGCACCCCATCTATCTGAGTCTGTCCATAGCTGACCACATAATTTCCTTGTCCCAAAAGCTGGAAAACAAAGTCGAAAGTAACCCTGTGCTCTGTAACATAGTCTTTGTAAGCTTGACTTCCTTGGCCAATCTCATGATTATGCTGAATCAAATCTTCTGCCACATAATCATTCCACTGCTCTAGTTCGCCGTTTTGAAAGATTTCTGTCAAGAAACGACGGACTAACTTTTTATTTTCTGCTGTCTTATCCAAATCTGTGATTTCAAAATCACCAAAAATCTGATCTAATTGTCCATTTTCTGGAGCACGATAGTAGTCAATGACATCCCAATGCTCCACGATACGACCATTCTCATCCGCACGGAAAGTATCTGTCGTCACCCATTGCGCTTCTCCGCCATTGAGATATTGATGAACATGGACGAAGACCAGATTGCCGTCTTCAATGGTGCGAACAATTTTCATCTCACGCTCGGGATGGCGCTCAAAGAAATTTGCAAAGAAAGCCGCAAACCCTTCTTTCCCATCTGGCACACCTGTCGAGTGTTGGATATAAGTATCCCCTACAGACTGAGCTTGAGCCTCAGCAACTCGTCCGTCTTGAATAGCATGAATATATAGATTTTGTGCATTTTCAACTTGTTTTGACATGATTTATGCCTCTTTTTCTTTTAAATTTGCTAAGATGCGTTCCTGATAACTTTCAAACTGGCGAATTTCTTCCTCAGTGAATCCTTTATAAAAAATTGCATCCAATTTTTGACTGATACGATAGCCAACTTCTTTCTGGGACCAACCCTGCTCTGTCAATTTGACATACTTCTTCCTCTTATCTATTCCACATGGACTAATGATGACCAGGTTTTGCTCCTCAAGTTTCTTAATCATAGTCGTCAGCGTATTATTCGCGAGACCAGTCGCAAGCGCGATATCTGTCGCCGTAGCACAACCTGTCTCACTATTCCATAAAACCGCTAAAATCTTACCCTGTTCACTCCGATAAAGAGCCTCAGGATCCTGACTCAGTAACTTTTGAAAAATCCGCCCATTTAACAAACGAATATGATGGGCTACCAAATGACTATCTTTCATGACCTCTCCAATTTGTTTCTATATCGAATTGTTTTTATTGTAACACCTCTCGTTCCATCTGTCAACTATTTCGATTTAGAAATAATTTTCACCAACAAAAAAAGATCTCCTACCTAAAGTAGAAGATCTTCACTATTTATTAACTTAATCTGTCATTTCGGACACCAAGGTTCGATGTTCCAGTGGTAGACTGCACATAACCAGCAAGAAGATGAATCCTGACTGAACCCAGAAGAGAGCCAAGTCAAAAATTCCATGTACAGCGACTACTGTCAGGAAGGAGAGATAAAGACCGATAATTGGTCGTTTACCAGACTCCTGACTCATATCCATCATCATGTGAACCGGGATAACTGAAGAAATGGATAGGAGAATGGTTCCAATCAAACCATAACTTAAAATAGTATCGATGTAAAGACTATGCGCGTGCTCGTGGTATGGTGCATGGATTCTCGGGAAAGAATTCATATAGGTCAGCGGACCCTCACCCCAGATAGGATTTTGCTTGAACAAAGTCATACCCGCATTCCAGATTGAAACACGCTCCTCCATTGAAGAATCTAGGGTTCCCATACGGACACCCAAATCGCTTGAGAAGAGGAAACAAAGTCCAATCCCGAAAACACCAATACTGAGCCAGAAGGCGCGCCAGTTTTTAATGGTTGTAAAGAGATAAATGATGGCCCCAGCGATGATGGCAGGAAAGGCTGTTCTATTTTGCGTAAAATTCAAACCAAATAGATTCACAAAACCTGCTAGCACACAAAAGACTTTCAACCATCTTAGCTTCGTCGTTGTAAAGAGATAAAAGGCAATCATGATACAGAAGCAACAAATGATCCCATAGTAGTTAGGATTAAAGAAGGTGACCTCTGCACGGTTCTGGTGCCACACTTGCATATTGGGCGAAAGAAAGGCGTAGTTAAATTTCTTTACAATTTGGAAATGCTCCAAAGTAGCAAAAACAGCAGAGAGCACACTACCAAACAAGATTGTCTGCAGTATCAGTCGAAAGAAAGCATGTGTCAGACGTTTCTGGTAGAAGCTAAAGAAAATGAGGAAGAGAAACATCAGTAAAGATGCAACCAATCCAAGCCAGTTCTTGGCGACGATAGAGATGATACTACTGTAGGCAATAAAAAAGAGAAGTACAGGATGTTTGGCCAATCCTTTGATAATTCCCTTCATCTCCCCAGTAACAAGTAAACCTATCAAATATAAAGCAAAGAGCGCTAAGAACAAATAAAAAGGTAAAAAGATACTTATGATCATCAAATACAAAAAGAAATCTTTTTTCGAAAGCCCTCTTATCTTATCCAGTAATCCAATTGATTTCAAAACGGATCCTTTCTGTTCTGGATTTCTCCAGAAGATAAATGCTAAACTATCTTTATATTCTACCATTTTTTCCGTCATTTGGGAACAATGAACACGTTTTCACCACAAAAAATTCTATCATCAATATAGCACTAGAATTGAATGTTTCTGCCGTTTTCCACTACTTGATAGGTCTGACTTTGCAAATCAATTTCTGCTACTGCTGTTACGGACTTGTCTTTATTTTGACGTTTGATTACAATGCTGTGAGCTGTTGGTGTTTCAATGTCAATAGTCCCTTCTAGGTCAAAGGCCTCTGACCGATTACGGAAAGAAAATAGATTGAGAAGAGACTTCACCACAGGACGTTGAACTTCTTCTGCTATTTCCTCATTGCTATAGTAATGACGATTAATATTTCGACCTTCTTTGGTTTCTTCTAATAATTTCAAGTCATTTTTTCCTGCTAATAGACCCACATAGTAAACCTGAGGAATGCCTGGCGCAAAAGCTTGAATCAAACGAGCGAGGAAGTACTTGACATCATCATCTCCAAGCGCAGAATAGTAGGTTGAATTGATTTGGTAGATATCTAGATTGTTATACTCTGCACTAGAGTACTTACGTTTGACATTCGCTCCAACCTTATAGAGCTCATTTGAAGCATAGTCAATTTCCTCATCGGTCAGGATATCCTTGACATCCACCACTCCAATCCCATCATGGGTATCTAGTGTCGTAAATTGCTTCATCGGGCTCATCTTTAACCACTTAGCCAAACGCTCTGTTCTGGAACTGTAAAGAGTATAAAGGGTCACCATTGGAAGGGCAAAATCGTAAACATAGTAATCATGGTCCGCTATTTTAAACTGAATCGAATAGTGTTCATGAATCTCAGGTAAGAGCTCTGTCTCATACTCAGCAGCGATATCTCGAACTTTGTCCAATAAATTCCAAATATCTGGTTCCACAAAGAAATCATTGGTATCCAATTTCTTCACTGCATAAGCAAAGGCATCTAGACGAATCAAATCACACCCGTTACTTGCTAGATGTTGAATCGTCTTACGGATAAATGACATCGTTACTTCTTTGGTCACATCAAGATCAATCTGCTCCTCACCAAAAGTATTCCACAAATGTTCTACTGAACCATCTGCAAAAAGAATCTCTTGCTTTGGTGCACGGTCCTTACGCTTGTAAATTAAATCTACATCAGCTTGTGTCGGACGATTTTCCGGCCAAAACTTATCCCAGTTTAAAAAGAGATCTTTAAATTCACTAGCTTCATTTTTTTCTTGATAGTCCTTATAATATTTCGATTGACGAGAAATATGATTAATCATAAAGTCAAACATAAGATAATATTTCTCACCTAAACTCTTAACATCCTCCCAATCACCAAACGCTGGATCCACTTCATCATAGTCAACTGGTGCAAATCCACGATCACCTGTTGACGGGAAAAATGGTAAAAGGTGCACTCCCCCAATAGCATCGCCAAAATGTTCTTCCAAATTCTCATACAAGTCTTTAAGGTTATTTCCAAGACTATCTGAGTAAGTAATCAACATAGTTTTATTTTGAATGGTCATATATGGTCTCCTTTTTCTGATGAAAGCCAAGTCTTATATGACCTGGCTTCGTAAATGAAAGATATTTTTAGGTTTTTGTTCACATCGAACTCGTACTAATATAGACTGCACGTAACTAAGTACTACTTTCTTGTTTTCTACATAGAATTGTAAACAAGCTGAACTGTTCCTCTATGTATGGAATTATAAATTCCCTAAGCACTTTTTTACTTCACTGCCCCGTTACTCATTCCTGAAATGATATGTTTTTGGAAGATGAGGTAGACAATGGTTATCGTTACAATTCCCACAATATAAGATGCAAAACTTGGGCCATAGTCATTGAAGTACTGACCTTGGTAGTTGTATTGGAAGAGAGGTAAAGTCCACATCTTGGAATCCTTATTCAGAATCAAGAGTGGCAACATAAAGTCATTCCAGAACCAGAGAGCATTGATAATCAAAGTTGTCGCATGCATGGGCTTCAACATTGGAAAAATGATTCGACGATAAATTGTAAAACGATCAGCCCCATCAATTTCCGCAGCTTCGTCCAAACTATCTGGTACACTGATTTTTATATAACCAACATACAAGAAGAGAGTCTGTGGAATAGCATAAGTTAGGTAGAGTATTACTAGCCCCCACATATTTGCTAGGCCGAGTTTACTCATCATAACTGTGATGGGAATCATAATCACCTGAAATGGAACAAATATCCCTAAGATCAAGAGCGAATACATAATTGCAAAGGCTTTTTTCTTGGACATATTTCGAGCAATGGAATAAGCTGCAGCTGGTATAAAGAAAGTTACTACAATCAATGATAACACCGTAATAACTGCTGAATTCCAGAAATAGCCTCCAATTCCATCCGAAATCAATCGTTCATAATTACTCAACGTAAAAGGATTGGGCAAACTAAAGAAATGATTCATGATATCCTTAGTTGTTTTGAAAGAACTAAACACTGTTACCAACAAAGGAACAAGTATAAGAATACCACCGACTATCAAGAGGACGTATTTCCAAAACTGATTCAATTTTTCTTCTTTTTTCATGTGTAGGACTCCTCTATTAGATTTCAAATTTCTTTGATAGCTTGATTTGGATAATAGAAACAATTCCAATAATTAAGAATAAAATCAAGGCAATTGCATTCGCATATCCATATTGATTACTCTTGAAAGCATAATTGTAGACTAAAAGTCCAAGAGACGTTGTAGCATTATTTGGACCACCACTCGTCAACGCAAAAATTTGGTCAAAGGCTGTCAAACCAGACTTAAGAGCCAAGATAAAAACCATTGAGATCGTTGGCAATAAATAGGGTAATTCAATCTTCCAAAAGGTTTGTTTACTTGTTGCACCATCAATTGATGCTGCCTCTAAAATATCATTTGGAATACTCTGAAGACCAGCAAGAAAGAGAATAATTGGCATTGCTACTCCTTGCCATAGAAGAACAAAAATAGTTGCCACTACCGCTCCGACTGGTGTCCCCAATAGACTCTCTTGTAAAAAACCAATCCCTAAAATTTTTCCAATCGTTGGAAGACCATAGTTGAAAAATTGTTTAAAAATCAAGGAAACTGTCAAACCAGACAAAACAGCCGGGAAAAAGAACCAAGCTCTAAAGAAGGTCTGTCCTTTCATCTTAGAATTTAAGGCTCGTGCCACAACCATCCCAATTGTAATCTCTCCAACAATCAATGCCAGAGTTAAAATCAAAGTAAAGGCTATGGCTGTGAAGAATTTCCCATCAATCATCAGCAATTTGTAGTTATTTAAACCAACAAATTTATAATTATAGGTCAATCCAGTCCAGTTAGTCAAACTATAGAAAGCGCCTTGTACCATTGGAAAGTAAAAGAAGATAGCTTGTAAAGCAAGCGGGATAAGCAAAAATGTCCAACCCCAGTATTTATTTAAAAATTTTCGAATAGCCATATCATCTTAACTCCTATTCTAGTCCAAATCTGCCTTCATTGGATTAAAGAAAGCATTGAGATTGTTTGCCATATTTTTCAGATTTTTATCCATCAGGTAACCTGCACTTAGATTAAAAAAGTCTTCTTCAGAGTTCCAGCGTTGGCCCAACCAAACATAATGTTTGTCCGTAAATGCCAGTTTAGAAATAGCTGCAAGCGCTGAATCTTCTTTTTCCTGTATGCCTTTTACCGCAACAGGTGATCCATCTACATCATAGTATGACTGCATAGCTTTTGGACTAGTCATATAGCTGATAAATTCTTCGGTTTCCTTAGGGTGTTTGGTAGTAGCTGAAGTTGATAATGCCATATCCCCTGCACCAACAGTGACTTCTTTTCCTACTTCTTCTCCAGGAAAAGCAAACATCCCCACCTCAAATTTTGGATCCTGTTGATTAATTGCGGCTAATGCCCATGATCCTTGTGGCATCATCAAGGCTTTTTCACTCGAAAATGCTACCACCGCATCATTATAAGAGGCACCACGCCAACCATCTTGAGCATTATCTGCTAATAAATCGAGTCGTTCTGCATCTGCTTTTAAAATAGCATCATCTGCAGAGATTGCGTTTGGTTTTGAAAAGCGAAGATAGTTATTAGCCGCGTCTCCACTACCCGTAAGGGTAATGAGAGAAAGTTGGTGGTAACCATTTAATGTCCAGCCTTCATTGCCTGCAACCGCAAACGGAGAATTTCCACTATCTTTTATCTTTTTAACAATCTCTTGAAACTCTTTAAAAGTCTTCGGTTCCTCAAGTCCTAATTCTTTAAACTTCGTTTTATTGTAATAGATTCCATAAAGGTTGGCCGTTAAAGGCACACTATAAACTTTATTATTAATCGCATACTTTTCGGCATAGTCATTCTTGATGTTCTCAAGATAGGGTTTTCCTGTCATATCTGCAAAATAGCCTGCCTTTGCCCACTCCTGAAAATCCATATTTTGAGGATAGATATTAATAATATCTGGAACATCTCCTGATAAAATCCGAGTCTTTAGAACAATTCCAGCTGAAGGTACTGTAGTCAGCTTCACATCAATATTAGGGTGTTCCTTTTCAAAATCATCCACTATCCTTTGCAAGGTATCTGCCATCTCGGTCTTCTGGTTAAAAAACTCAATCGTTACTTTACCATCAGCTGATTGATTGTTCTGACCACAAGCCACTAAGCCTAGTAAACTTGCCCCAGCTACTAAAAGAATACCTGCTTTCTTATACCATTTCATTGGAATGCCTCCTTGATAAATTTATACGCTTTTATTATAGTCTTTTGAATTTATACTGTCTACTTAAAAAATCTCCTGGTGATAGGGTAACAGTTAAACCTGCATACATGAGCTCTGCACCCGAATAAACAATGTTTGTCCCTTCCAGCTCATAAAGCCCTTCCACCTCCAAATCTTTCAGTTTCAAGGTGGTTTCCATTGTTTCCACAACTGACAGGACTCGGACATAGGTTACAATCGTTTGATTTCCATAGTTAAATTGTAGAGCTGCTTCATTGGATTCAGCATTGGGATTGATTAACCTATACTGATTTCCCAACTGGACTACTGGTCGCAATTCTTTATATAAGCTCACCTGATTAGCAATCTCAGCCTTCTCTTCATCTGATAAACTTGTCAAATCAAGCTCATAACCCAGATTTCCCATCATGGCTACATGACCACGAGTTTCCAATGGTGTCATTCGTCCCATCTGATGATTTGGTACTGCTGACACATGAGCCCCCATAGAAATGGTTGGATAGAGATAGGAAGAGCCGTATTGAATTGGTAAACGTGCAATAGCATCAGTATTATCACTAGCCCAGACCTGTGGGAAATAACGCATCATACCAAGATCATTTCGTCCACCACCACCAGAGCAGGACTCAAAGAGAATATGACTGTGTTTCTCTGTCAGATAAGAAACGAGTTCGTAAAGCCCCAGCATGTACTGATGAGACTGCATCTGAGTTTCCAGATAAACTAAACCATTCCCCAGATTAGTGATATTGCGGTTCATATCCCATTTGATGTAGTCAATATCATGATGAGAGAGGAGTTCATCTAAGACATTTTTCAAATATTCTACTACCTGAGGATTAGCAAGATTAAGTACTAATTGATTTCGAGAATAGGTATGCTCATAACCTGGAACCTGAATAGCCCAGTCAGGATGTTTACGATACAAGTCGCTATCAACAGAAATCATCTCAGGTTCTAACCAAAGCCCAAACTGCAAACCTCTTTCATGGATCGCTGAAATCAGACTTTCTAGACTTCCACCCAATTTTTCCTCATTAACACGCCAGTCACCTAAAGCACGATTATCATCAAAGCGATTACCAAACCACCCATCATCTAATACAAAAAGTTCAATTCCAACTTTCTTAGCTTCATCAGCTAGTTCTAACAGTTTTTCTTTCTGAAAGTCAAAGTAGGTAGCTTCCCAGTTATTGATTAGAATTGGACGCTCTTTTTTAGAAAATTTACTTGGCATAATGTGCTTAAGTACAAAATTCTGACTTTCATGACTGATACCAGTTAATCCCTTATCTGAATAGGTCACTAAAGCTACCGGTGTTTCAAAATTTTCCTCAGGATTTAACTTCCAAGAAAAATTTTCTGGATTAATGCCAATAGCCGCCCGAACTTCATTCAGTTGATTCTTTTGGACAAAAGCTTCGAAGTTTCCACTATACATCAGTTGTAGAGCAAACACATTCCCAGCATCCTCTGTAACTCCTTGATCACATAATAGAAGAGCTGGTGTTTGAGCATGCCCAGAAGCTCCACGGTTCGAACTAATCGAAAAGATTCCTTGCTCTACCTGTTGACGTCGGACAGTCTTTTCACGAGCATAAGCTCCCTGCAGAGTTAGTATTTCGTAAGCTGCAGCAGGAAAATCAGCCATAAAAGAAAAGTCCTTATGGATGACAACTTCCTGATTGCTATTATTCTCCAATTTGCTATAACTAGCAATTGTCGCATCGTTATCAAAAGCAGTATAATACAAAGTCAGACTAAGTTTAGCTTGAGGATCTTTTAAAATAAAGGCAAGCGTCTCTGTAGCATCCATGCTGTGAGGAGAAGGTAAGCCCTGTGGACCATTCTGACCTTTTAAAATCTTTGCTTCTACAAATCGAAAGTCTGTTACTTCAGCTGCATCATGTTGAATCTGTAAAGTTGGTTTTCTAAAGTCACCCAAACCATGTTGTCCAAAAATCTGACGTTGCGTATCCAAACTAAAGGTTCGATTGGTAGCTATGGGATTACCAGAAAAAGCATGATCGCGTTCGTAAACACTATTAGCCCCTCTATAGTTCTTAATAGTCTTTCCTAGATGTTTTAATAATAAGAACCCATCCCTATTTTCAATAATCAAACTTAAACCTTTACTCTCAACGTAAAATAGATTATTCTCTATCCGAATTCCCATAAATTGTACCTCATCGATTTCCTGATAAAATTTTAGCAAATAAAAGCGCTTTCTAAAATAGAAAAATGTCTCTAAAGTATGGTAAAATGTTAGGTAGGAGGTGGCCCATGCTCGTTTTTTCAGAATACCAGACTGGAACAATTGATCTTTCTCTTAGCTTCTACGGTTATGAAGAATGCACGCCTAACTATTCTTTTGGCCCAGCTATTCGTGACACATACGTTCTACATTACATTACTAAAGGAAAAGGTCAATTTCATTATAAGGGTAAAATTGTTGATTTAAAGACAGGAGATTTCTTTTTACTAAAACCAGATGAATTAACATTCTATCAAGCAGATAACCAGGATCCTTGGGCTTACTACTGGTTGGGGATCACTGGAGGGAGGGCACCTGACTACTTTGCTCTATCTCAAATTTCTAACCAATCTTACCTCATCCAGTCAAATAACTGTCATACACAGACAACTGCAAAACTCATCTCAGATATTGTCCGCTTTGCTCAGATTACAAAATCTAATGAATTGGCTCAACTCCACATCATGGGACAACTCCATGAACTAATGTTTCATCTAGGAACGATTGCTCCCAATCAGAAAAAAGAGAATATTTCATCAACCCACCAGCTCTATCTTGACTGCAAACGATTAATTGATAGTCACTATCCACAATCGCTCACCATTCAAGATTTAGCAAAAGAGCTATCGGTTCATAGAAGTTACTTAACTAGTGTGTTTAAAGAATTTCACCAACTCTCTCCAAAGGAATATTTACTTTTCGTTCGAATGAAGCGTGCGCAACAGTTACTAGAACACACCAATGAAACGATAAAAGTCATTGCGTATTCTGTGGGTTTTTCAGATCCACTACATTTCTCAAAAGCCTACAAGCAGTTTTTTCATAAAACACCTAGTCAAACTCGAAAAGAATACTCTCATTCCCTCTCAGCTAGAAAGGAAAATCAATGAAATCACACCAACTAGTCTACCAAATATTAGCTAGAGAAAACGATTATGTTAGCGGAGAAAAAATCGGAGAAGAACTGAATTTAAGCCGTACATCTATATGGAAAGCGATCCAACGTCTTCAACAAGATGGCCTAGAAATTGACAGTATCAAAAATAGAGGCTACAAGCTTATTCAAGGCGATTTGATATTGCCAGAATTGATTCAAGAGAACACCAACTTAACCATTCGCTACAAACCTGAGACCAAATCAACCCAAACAGATGCAAAAGAAGGGATTGAAGCTGGAAACCAAGGAAATACACTCTATCTTTCAACCTGTCAAACAGCAGGTCGTGGCCGCTTTCAGAGGCCCTACTATTCTCCATCTCAGGGAGGTATCTATATGTCCCTGCATATTCAACCAAACCTTCCCTATGAAAAACTCCCATCCTATACTCTTCTTGTGGCAGCTGCAGTCTGCAAAGCCATTAAAAATCTAACTATGATAGAAGTAGATATCAAATGGGTAAATGACATCTACTTCAAAAATAAAAAAATAGCAGGAATCCTCACCGAAGCGATGACATCAGTTGAGACAGGCTTGGTTACAGACGTCATTATCGGACTTGGTATAAATTTTTCTATAGCAGACTTCCCAGATGACCTAAAAGAAAAAGCAGGCAGCCTATTTATGCCACCTGCAGCAATTAGTCGTAATGAGCTCATCAGCGAAATATGGAATTGTTTCTACAATACGGATTCAGATGAACTACTTTATATCTATAAAGAAAGATCAATCGTTCTTGGAAAAGAAGTTACCTTCCAGCTAGATGGAAAATTGAAAAAAGGTCTTGCAAAAGAAATCTCAGAATCCGGCCAACTTCAAGTCGAACTTGAAGATAAACATACTATCTGGCTAAATAGCGGAGAAATATCACTAACAAGTTGGTAATAAACAAATCCCCCTTTTAACGATTTAGAAGGGGGATCAGCTTACAAAAAAAGAGCCCAGCAGCTCTTATCGTACGGAGAATGGGGGATTCGAACCCCCGCGCCGGTTACCCGACCTAACGATTTAGCAAACCGTCCTCTTCAGCCTCTTGAGTAATTCTCCTATTAATGGGCACGAGTGGACTCGAACCACCGACCTCACGCTTATCAGGCGTGCGCTCTAACCACCTGAGCTACGCGCCCAAGTTCAAAAACTTGGTATGAACTTTCGTTCAAAGCGGGTGACGAGAATCGAACTCGCGACAACAGCTTGGAAGGCTGTAGTTTTACCACTAAACTACACCCGCTTAATAAAATAAAATATGGCGCGAGACGGAATCGAACCGCCGACACATGGAGCTTCAATCCATTGCTCTACCAACTGAGCTACCGAGCCAAATTGCGGGAGCAGGATTTGAACCTACGACCTTCGGGTTATGAGCCCGACGAGCTACCGAGCTGCTCCATCCCGCGTTAATATAAAAAGGAGGATGTGGGATTCGAACCCACGCACGCTTTTACACGCCTGACGGTTTTCAAGACCGTTCCCTTCAGCCGGACTTGGGTAATCCTCCATTATTTACAATGGACCTTGTAGGACTTGAACCTACGACCACTCGGTTATGAGCCGAGAGCTCTAACCAGCTGAGCTAAAGGTCCAACAAGATCAATATAGCGGCGAAGGGGATCGAACCCCCGACCTCCCGGGTATGAACCGGACGCTCTAGCCAGCTGAGCTACACCGCCATGAATCGGGAAGACAGGATTCGAACCTGCGACACCTTGGTCCCAAACCAAGTACTCTACCAAGCTGAGCTACTTCCCGCGTTAAATAAAAAAATGCACCCTAGAGGAGTCGAACCTCTAACCGCCTGATTCGTAGTCAGGTACTCTATCCAGTTGAGCTAAGGGTGCTCATCATTATATGCCGAGGACCGGAATCGAACCGGTACGATCGTTACCAATCGCAGGATTTTAAGTCCTGTGCGTCTGCCAGTTCCGCCACCCCGGCCTCTCTAAGCGAACGACGGGATTCGAACCCGCGACCCCCACCTTGGCAAGGTGGTGTTCTACCACTGAACTACGTTCGCATCGACCTCTTATTCTATATAAAAAAATGCCGGCTACATGACTTGAACACGCGACCCTCTGATTACAAATCAGATGCTCTACCAACTGAGCTAAGCCGGCTGATTTCTATTATGCGGGTTAAGGGACTTGAACCCCCACGCCGTTAAGCGCCAGATCCTAAATCTGGTGCGTCTGCCAATTCCGCCAAACCCGCAAATATGACCCGTACTGGGCTCGAACCAGTGACCCATTGATTAAAAGTCAATTGCTCTACCAACTGAGCTAACGAGTCTAAAATAACTTCCGTTATCTTAAACGGTCCCGACGGGAATCGAACCCGCGATCTTCGCCGTGACAGGGCGACGTGATAACCGCTACACTACGGGACCTATGGGAGTTAACGGGATCGAACCGCTGACCCTCTGCTTGTAAGGCAGATGCTCTCCCAGCTGAGCTAAACTCCCTCAAGCTAAGCGACTTCCATATCTCACAGGGGGCAACCCCCAACTACTTCCGGCGTTCTAGGGCTTAACTGCTGTGTTCGGCATGGGTACAGGTGTATCTCCTAGGCTATCGTCACTTAACTCTGAGTAATACCTACTCAAAATTGAATATCTATCAAATACCAAGAAAACCTCACACTTCGTATTCTCAGTTACTTTGGATAAGTCCTCGAGCTATTAGTATTAGTCCGCTACATGTGTCGCCACACTTCCACTTCTAACCTATCTACCTGATCATCTCTCAGGGCTCTTACTGATATAAAATCATGGGAAATCTCATCTTGAGGTGGGTTTCACACTTAGATGCTTTCAGCGTTTATCCCTTCCCTACATAGCTACCCAGCGATGCCTTTGGCAAGACAACTGGTACACCAGCGGTAAGTCCACTCTGGTCCTCTCGTACTAGGAGCAGATCCTCTCAAATTTCCTACGCCCGCGACGGATAGGGACCGAACTGTCTCACGACGTTCTGAACCCAGCTCGCGTGCCGCTTTAATGGGCGAACAGCCCAACCCTTGGGACCGACTACAGCCCCAGGATGCGACGAGCCGACATCGAGGTGCCAAACCTCCCCGTCGATGTGAACTCTTGGGGGAGATAAGCCTGTTATCCCCAGGGTAGCTTTTATCCGTTGAGCGATGGCCCTTCCATACGGAACCACCGGATCACTAAGCCCGACTTTCGTCCCTGCTCGAGTTGTAGCTCTCGCAGTCAAGCTCCCTTATACCTTTACACTCTGCGAATGATTTCCAACCATTCTGAGGGAACCTTTGGGCGCCTCCGTTACCTTTTAGGAGGCGACCGCCCCAGTCAAACTGCCCGTCAGACACTGTCTCCGATAGGGATAACCTATCCGGGTTAGAGTGGCCATAACACAAGGGTAGTATCCCAACAACGTCTCCTTCGAAACTGGCGTCCCGATCTCATAGACTCCTACCTATCCTGTACATGTGGTACAGACACTCAATATCAAACTGCAGTAAAGCTCCATGGGGTCTTTCCGTCCTGTCGCGGGTAACCTGCATCTTCACAGGTACTAAAATTTCACCGAGTCTCTCGTTGAGACAGTGCCCAAATCATTACGCCTTTCGTGCGGGTCGGAACTTACCCGACAAGGAATTTCGCTACCTTAGGACCGTTATAGTTACGGCCGCCGTTTACTGGGGCTTCAATTCATACCTTCGCTTACGCTAAGCACTCCTCTTAACCTTCCAGCACCGGGCAGGCGTCACCCCCTATACATCATCTTACGATTTAGCAGAGAGCTGTGTTTTTGATAAACAGTTGCTTGGGCCTATTCACTGCGGCTGACGTAAAGTCAGCACCCCTTCTCCCGAAGTTACGGGGTCATTTTGCCGAGTTCCTTAACGAGAGTTCTCTCGCTCACCTGAGGCTACTCGCCTCGACTACCTGTGTCGGTTTGCGGTACGGGTAGAGTATGTTTAAACGCTAGAAGCTTTTCTTGGCAGTGTGACGTCACTAACTTCGCTACTAAACTTCGCTCCCCATCACAGCTCAATGTTATAGATATAAGCATTTGACTCATATCACACCTCACTGCTTAGACAGACACTTCCATTCGTCTGCTTTAGTTAGCCTACTGCGTCCCTCCATCACTACATACTCTAGTACAGGAATATCAACCTGTTGTCCATCGGATACACCTTTCGGTCTCTCCTTAGGTCCCGACTAACCCAGGGCGGACGAGCCTTCCCCTGGAAACCTTAGTCTTACGGTGGACAGGATTCTCACCTGTCTTTCGCTACTCATACCGGCATTCTCACTTCTATGCGTTCCAGCACTCCTCACGGTATACCTTCTTCACACATAGAACGCTCTCCTACCATACCTATAAAGGTATCCACAGCTTCGGTAAATTGTTTTAGCCCCGGTACATTTTCGGCGCAGGGTCACTCGACTAGTGAGCTATTACGCACTCTTTGAATGAATAGCTGCTTCTAAGCTAACATCCTAGTTGTCTGTGCAACCCCACATCCTTTTCCACTTAACAATTATTTTGGGACCTTAGCTGGTGGTCTGGGCTGTTTCCCTTTCGACTACGGATCTTAGCACTCGCAGTCTGACTGCCGACCATAATTCATTGGCATTCGGAGTTTATCTGAGATTGGTAATCCGGGATGGACCCCTCACCCAAACAGTGCTCTACCTCCAAGAATCTTTATGTCGACGCTAGCCCTAAAGCTATTTCGGAGAGAACCAGCTATCTCCAAGTTCGTTTGGAATTTCTCCGCTACCCACAAGTCATCCAAGCACTTTTCAACGTGCCCTGGTTCGGTCCTCCAGTGCGTCTTACCGCACCTTCAACCTGCTCATGGGTAGGTCACATGGTTTCGGGTCTACGACATGATACTAAAGCGCCCTATTCAGACTCGGTTTCCCTGCGGCTCCGTCTCTTCAACTTAACCTCGCATCATATCGTAACTCGCCGGTTCATTCTACAAAAGGCACGCTCTCACCCATTAACGGGCTCGAACTTGTTGTAGGCACACGGTTTCAGGTTCTATTTCACTCCCCTCCCGGGGTGCTTTTCACCTTTCCCTCACGGTACTGGTTCACTATCGGTCACTAGGGAGTATTTAGGGTTGGGAGATGGTCCTCCCAGATTCCGACGGGATTTCACGTGTCCCGCCGTACTCAGGATACTGCTAGGTACAAAGACTATTTTAAATACGAGGCTATTACTCTCTTTGGCTGATCTTCCCAAATCATTCTTCTATAATCTTTGAGTCCACATTGCAGTCCTACAACCCCGAAGAGTAAACTCTTCGGTTTGCCCTCCTGCCGTTTCGCTCGCCGCTACTAAGGCAATCGCTTTTGCTTTCTCTTCCTGCAGCTACTTAGATGTTTCAGTTCACTGCGTCTTCCTCCTCACATCCTTAACAGATGCGGGTAACAGGTAGTACCTGTTGGGTTCCCCCATTCGGAAATCCCTGGATCATCGCTTACTTACAGCTACCCAAGGCATATCGTCGTTTGTCACGTCCTTCTTCGGCTCCTAGTGCCAAGGCATCCACCGTGCGCCCTTATTAACTTAACCTTATTTTTTGACCTTTCAGTCATAAACTCTTTTAATACTACAGCGTTTCGGTTTATTTTCTTGTTACTATTTGATATAGATATTCAATTTTCAATGTGCATTACTTGGTGATCTCTCACCAATGGAGCCTAGCGGGATCGAACCGCTGACCTCCTGCGTGCAAAGCAGGCGCTCTCCCAGCTGAGCTAAGGCCCCACAAGACCTCTCAAGACTAAACAAGACCAATGTGCAGTTCCTTATCCTTAGAAAGGAGGTGATCCAGCCGCACCTTCCGATACGGCTACCTTGTTACGACTTCACCCCAATCATCTATCCCACCTTAGGCGGCTGGCTCCTAAAAGGTTACCTCACCGACTTCGGGTGTTACAAACTCTCGTGGTGTGACGGGCGGTGTGTACAAGGCCCGGGAACGTATTCACCGCGGCGTGCTGATCCGCGATTACTAGCGATTCCGACTTCATGTAGGCGAGTTGCAGCCTACAATCCGAACTGAGACTGGCTTTAAGAGATTAGCTTGCCGTCACCGGCTTGCGACTCGTTGTACCAGCCATTGTAGCACGTGTGTAGCCCAGGTCATAAGGGGCATGATGATTTGACGTCATCCCCACCTTCCTCCGGTTTATTACCGGCAGTCTCGCTAGAGTGCCCAACTGAATGATGGCAACTAACAATAGGGGTTGCGCTCGTTGCGGGACTTAACCCAACATCTCACGACACGAGCTGACGACAACCATGCACCACCTGTCACCTCTGTCCCGAAGGAAAACTCTATCTCTAGAGCGGTCAGAGGGATGTCAAGACCTGGTAAGGTTCTTCGCGTTGCTTCGAATTAAACCACATGCTCCACCGCTTGTGCGGGCCCCCGTCAATTCCTTTGAGTTTCAACCTTGCGGTCGTACTCCCCAGGCGGAGTGCTTAATGCGTTAGCTGCGGCACTAAACCCCGGAAAGGGTCTAACACCTAGCACTCATCGTTTACGGCGTGGACTACCAGGGTATCTAATCCTGTTTGCTCCCCACGCTTTCGAGCCTCAGCGTCAGTTACAAGCCAGAGAGCCGCTTTCGCCACCGGTGTTCCTCCATATATCTACGCATTTCACCGCTACACATGGAATTCCACTCTCCCCTCTTGCACTCAAGTTAAACAGTTTCCAAAGCGTACTATGGTTAAGCCACAGCCTTTAACTTCAGACTTATCTAACCGCCTGCGCTCGCTTTACGCCCAATAAATCCGGACAACGCTCGGGACCTACGTATTACCGCGGCTGCTGGCACGTAGTTAGCCGTCCCTTTCTGGTAAGATACCGTCACAGTGTGAACTTTCCACTCTCACACTCGTTCTTCTCTTACAACAGAGCTTTACGATCCGAAAACCTTCTTCACTCACGCGGCGTTGCTCGGTCAGACTTCCGTCCATTGCCGAAGATTCCCTACTGCTGCCTCCCGTAGGAGTCTGGGCCGTGTCTCAGTCCCAGTGTGGCCGATCACCCTCTCAGGTCGGCTATGTATCGTTGCCTTGGTGAGCCGTTACCTCACCAACTAGCTAATACAACGCAGGTCCATCTGGTAGTGATGCAATTGCACCTTTTAAGTATATGTCATGCAACATCTACTCTTATGCGGTATTAGCTATCGTTTCCAATAGTTATCCCCCGCTACCAGGCAGGTTACCTACGCGTTACTCACCCGTTCGCAACTCATCCAGAGAAGCAAGCTCCTCCTTCAGCGTTCTACTTGCATGTATTAGGCACGCCGCCAGCGTTCGTCCTGAGCCAGGATCAAACTCTCATTAAAAGTTTGAGTTCTCACTCATTTCTGTCACTGACAGATTTATTGTTTTTTTCATTGTTCAGTACTATAACCTCAGTTATAGTGCCCTGCACATTGGTTCGTCTTGTTCAGTTTTCAAAGGTCTTTGTCACTCATTCTCTCTCAAGCGACAACTATATTAGTATATCACAGCCATCTGTCTCTGTCAACAGATTTTTTAAACTTTTTTCCAAGTTTTTTTACCACAATATACCCATAGTCCGTACGGGATTCGAACCCGTGTTACCGCCGTGAAAAGGCGGTGTCTTAACCCCTTGACCAACGGACCTTGAGCTTTTCAACTCTTTCTATTATACCTACTTTTCCGCCTTTGTCAAGAACTTTTTTCAGTGAATTTGATTTTTCTTTTCTTCACTAACTTAACCACTGCTTCTGTTCGTGCAGTGTGGGGAAACATATCGACCGACTGGATATACTGGAGGTCATAGACTTTTACTAGTTTAACCAAATCTCGTGCCAAGGTCGAAACATTGCAAGATACATAGACCATTTTTTCTGGAACATAGGTCAGAATGGTATCCAGTAGCTTATCATCTAAACCTGTACGTGGAGGGTCAACTATCAAGGCATCTGCTCGGTAGCCTTCTTTATACCAGCGTGGAATAATCTCTTCTGCTGTTCCCGCTTCGTAATGGGTATTGTCAAATCCCATTTTTTTAGCATTTCGCTTGGCATCTTCAATGGCTTCTGGAATAATATCCATTCCTCTGAGACTCTTGACCTTATTTGCGAAGGCAAATCCGATCGTCCCAACACCGCAATATGCATCGATTAGATGATCCTCTTTGCTGACATCCAGAGCTTTAACTGCTTCACTATAGAGAATTTCTGTCTGCTCAGGATTAAGCTGATAAAAAGCTCGGGGCGAGAGAGAAAACTCATAGTCCAGTACTCCTTCTTGAATACTCTCTTGGCCCCAGATAATTTCCGTCTTTTCACCATAGATTTCACTTGTCTTTGCTGTATTTGTATTGACAGCAACCGTGACAACTTCTGGAAAATCATTGACTAGGTCTTTAACCAGTTGATTTAAATTAATCTGGCGATTTGTGACAATGATAATCTGAACTTGTCCTGTTTTTCTTGCTCGACGTACCATAATGGTGCGAACACCGAGCATTTTTCTCTCATCTGTAATTGGAATTTGGTGGTAAGTAAGAAGTTCAGCTAGACGATTCGCAATCACTTGGGTTTCCTTATCTTGCACCAAGCAGTCTTTCAACTCTACGAGATAATGAGAGTTTTGCGCATACAAACCAGCCTTGACCTGATTTTTAAATTTCCGAGTCTGAAATTGAAGCTTAGCACGGTAGTACTTTGGTTCCTGCATTCCGATAGTTGAACGGATTTCATAGTTTTCATATCCTGCAGGAGCAAATTTTTTCAGGGCTTGGTGGAGCAAATCCGTCTTGAACTCTAACTGTTTATCATAGTGGAGGTGCATGATTTGGCAACCACCACATTCATTATAAATCGTACAAGCTGGCACGACCCGAAATTTCGACTTCTTATTAACCTTTAGTAATTTGGCTTCAACAAAGTTACGTTTAACAGAAGTAATCTGACAATAGATGTCTTCTCCTTTGAGGGCGCCTGGTACAAAAACGAGGGTTTTCTGGTAAAAACCGATTCCCTCACCATTGATGCCCATCCGCTTAATTTTTAAAGGTATTTTTTGTTTGACTTTCAGATTCATACCCCTATCTTATCACATTTTAGGGTATAATAGAACTATGAAAATCACAAAACTTGAAAAGAAAAAACGTCTCTACTTGATGGAGTTAGATGGACAGCAAAACTCTTTTATCACGGAAGATACCATTGTCCGTTTTATGCTGTCTCGAGATAAGGTCATTAGTAAAGAGGAACTTACCGAGATTCAGGACTTTGCCCAGTTCTCTTATGGTAAAAATCTCGCCCTCTACCATCTATCATTTAAAGCTCGAACCGAAAAGGAAGTGCGAGAGTACCTGAAAAAGTATGATATTGAAGAAAAAATCATTAGTCAAGTTATCGCTAATCTTAAAGAAGATGACTGGATAAATGATCGTCAGTATGTCTACTCTATTATCAAAGCAAATCAACTCTCTGGAGATAAGGGACCCTATGTGCTAGCTCAAAAACTGTCTCAAAAAGGGATTGTCAAATCAACTATTGAAGATGTTTTAAAGGATTTTGATTTTTCAGAGGTTGCTCAACGTGTGGCGGAGAAACTGCTAAAAAAATACACGGGAAAGCTTCCCGCTCGTGCCTTGCAGGATAAGATTATTCAAAACTTGACCAACAAAGGCTTCTCCTATTCTGATGCTAAGAATGCCTTTGACGACTTGGATAGTCAAGTTAATCAAGAAACGACTCAAGAACTCATTTTCAAAGAGCTAGACAAACAATATGCTAAGTATGCTCGAAAGTATGAAGGTTACGAACTAAAGCAACGTTTAACTCAAGTTTTAGCTAGAAAAGGCTATGATTTTTCGGATATAGCAAGCGCTCTCAGAGAATATCTTTAACATTTTCAGGTAAAATTCAAAAAAATTAGACCAATTTATGATATAATAGTAGACGATAAACTTATAAATTGTAGAAAGTTGGTTAGTTATGAAACTTCCAAAAGAAGGCGACTTTATTACAATTCAAAGTTATAAGCATGATGGGAGTCTTCACCGTACTTGGCGAGACACCATGGTACTAAAAACAACAGAGAACGCTATTATCGGCGTCAACGACCACACACTTGTTACCGAAAGTGACGGTCGTCGTTGGGTGACTCGAGAACCGGCTATTGTTTACTTTCACAAAAAATATTGGTTTAATATCATTGCCATGATTCGCGATAATGGGATTTCCTACTATTGCAATATGGCCAGCCCCTACTATCTAGATGAGGAAGCCCTGAAATACATTGATTACGATTTGGATGTCAAGGTCTTCACTGATGGTGAAAAACGTCTCTTGGACGTTGAAGAGTATGAGCGCCATAAACGCAAAATGAAGTATTCTGATGATTTAGACTATATTTTGAAAGAGCATGTTAAAATCCTTGTTGATTGGATCAACAATGGACGCGGTCCTTTCTCAGAGGCCTATGTCAACATTTGGTACAAACGCTACATAGAACTAAAGAATCGGTAAAGTTGTCAAACTGGGGTGAAAGCCCTGGTTTTTTTATTTGAAAAAACCAGCTTTTCACCTGGATTGGTTTCTATATATCTAATTTAGTGACGGTAAACTTGATATGGGAATAGTCTTTTTCAACATCCTTATCCAACAAGAAAGCCGTGGCATCCTTCTTAACCTGAACCAGGTCAATATTCTGGGCTTGAGCTGCATAGACGCATCCACAATAACATTGACGATAGATATCATACTCCTCGCACATCTCCACCGAACGCTTGTAGCCTTGATTTTTCTTGAAATCACTTGGGAGATAGTGGGTGGTATAAATCTTTTGCACATCAATTCCGATGCTGTTGATGGTTTGAGAATTCTTATGAGGACTGATGGTCAAGGCTGAACCAAAGTAGTCAAAGCCCAAGTCCATAGCTACCTGTGCTGTTTTGTCCAAACGGTAGTCAAAACAAACCTTGCAACGGTCACCACCTTCGGGTTCTTCTTCTAGTCCTCTAACTAGCTTCCGGTATTCATTGGGTTCGTAGGGAGCTTCAAGGTACTGAACCCTATTACCTGTTCGCTCATTGAAATCACTGACAAATTTCTTGGTGACGTAAGCCCGCTTGTGGTATTCTGCCTTGGGATGGATGTTAGAATTGGCAAAATAGATGGTCACATCCGCGTATTTGGTCAAGTATTCTAGGGTGTAAGTACTACAAGGAGCACAGCAAACATGCATGAGAATAGTCGGACGTTGCTCATTTTTTTCCCAAACCTGAACCATTTTCTGCATGACACGGTCATAATTAATCTTCTGATTGGGATTCATCTTGCTCAGAATTTCTTCTACATCAATCATGTTCTTCTCCTTTTTCTAGTCTTATTTTATCATATAAGTTAGGAGAGCTCAAATCAATTTTAGAAGAGAAAACCTTAAAAGGAGGGATGCATGTTCCCTCCTTTTGTGTTTTTTATAAGTTACTTTTACATCATCCCGCCCATCATGCTTGGATCCATTGCTGGAGCTGGGGCTACTGGTTCTGGTTTATTGGCTACGACTGCTTCTGTTGTTAAAATCAAGCTAGCTACTGAGGCTGCATTTTGAAGGGCTGAACGGCTCACTTTCACTGGGTCAATGATTCCTTCTTCAATCATGTTGACCCATTCGCCAGTTGCTGCGTTGAAGCCTGTACCAACTTCAGCATTTTTCAAGCGGTCAATAACGATAGACCCTTCAAATCCTGCATTGTGGGCGATTTGACGAACAGGTTCTTCCAAGGCGCGGAGAACAATATTACGTCCTGTCGCTTCATCTCCTGTCAATTCCAAATCAGCTACGGCTGGAATGACATTGGCAAGAGCAGTTCCACCACCTGCAACGATTCCTTCTTCAACGGCTGCACGAGTAGCGTTGAGGGCATCTTCAATGCGGAGTTTCATTTCTTTCAACTCAGTTTCAGTTGCAGCTCCGACCTTGATAACTGCGACACCACCTGACAATTTTGCCAAGCGTTCTTGCAATTTTTCGCGGTCAAATTCAGATGTTGTAGTTTCAATTTGAGACTTGATAACTGCAACACGGTGAGAAATAGCTTCAGGATTTCCAGCACCTTCTACGATAACAGTGCTATCTTTGTCCACAGTTACTCTAGCAGCTTGACCAAGCGCCTCAATAGTAGCGTCTTTCAACTCAAGACCAAGATCTTCTGTGATGACTGTTCCGCCTGTCAAGATGGCGATGTCTTCTAACATAGCCTTACGACGGTCACCAAAGCCAGGGGCCTTAACTGCTACTACGTTGAAGGTTCCACGAATCTTGTTCAATACAAGAGTCGGAAGAGCTTCACCATCCACATCATCTGCAATAATCAAGAGAGGACGGTTGCTTTGAAGAATGCTTTCTAGGAGTGGCAAGATTTCCTGGATATTTGAAATTTTCTTGTCGGTAATCAAAATGTATGGATTTTCAAGGTCCGCCACCATTTTTTCGCTATCTGTCACCATGTACTGTGATAGATAACCGCGGTCAAACTGCATTCCTTCCACGACTTCAAGCTCTGTTTCCATACCACGTGATTCTTCAATAGTGATGACACCATCTTTACCAACTTTTTCCATGGCTTCAGAGATGTATTCGCCGACTTTTTCAGAGCGAGAGGATACGGCAGCCACTTGTGCGATTGCTTCCTTGCTTGATACTGGAATTGCATTGTTCTTCAAGGCTTCCACAGCAGTTGCAACCGCTGCTTCAATCCCTCGGCGGATACCGATTGGGTTTGCGCCAGCCGTAACATTTTTGATTCCTTCACGAACAATAGCTTGGGTCAAGACAGTTGCAGTAGTTGTCCCGTCACCCGCAATATCATTGGTTTTAGAAGCTACTTCTGACACCAATTTGGCACCCATATTTTCAAAATGGTCTTCTAGTTCGATTTCTTTAGCAATTGTTACACCATCATTGGTAATCAATGGTGAACCGAATGACTTTTCAAGAACAACGTTACGACCTTTTGGTCCCAAGGTTACTTTAACAGTATCTGCAAGGATATCGACACCACGGACCATAGCTGAACGAGCATCAGATGAAAATTTAATTTCTTTTGACATACTTACTTTCTCCTTCTATTCTTCAATGATTGCCAAGATGTTGGCTTCGCCTACGATAATGTACTTTTCATCGCCATCTTTGACATCAATACCTGCATGAGCTTCAACTAAGACACGGTCTCCAGGCTTAACGCTTGGAGCAACCAAGTCACCATTCAAGGTACGAACACCTTGTCCAGTAGCTACAACTTGGGCTGTTTTTGTTTTTTCTTGGGCTGAGCCCGCAAGGACAAAGCCTCCAACAGTTTGTTCTTTTTCTTCGATTTTCAAGACCACACGGTCTCCTAATGGTTTCAACATCTGTTTTCCTCCATGATAAACTACATATTATTAGCACTCTTTATATATGAGTGCTAATTCATAGTTCTATTGTATCACTTGGTCAGAAATAGTCAAGAAAAAAGTCTGACTTTCTCAATATAAAAAAGCCTGAGACCAACTCAGACTTTTCAATGCTTAAAATGGCAATTCCTCCTCTTCCAAGACCAAATCTGCCAAATCCTGTCCTGCGTTATTTTCACGCATAGCACGTTGGGCGCGACTTTCCAAAAGTTGGAATCCTGTGGCAAGGACTTCAGTCACATAGTTCATCTGGCCATTTTTCTCAAAGCGACGGGTACGAAGTTCTCCATCCACAGAGATAAGACTACCTTTAGTTGCGTAGCTTGCCAAGGTTTCAGCCAATTTCCCCCAAAGAACCAAATTGACAAAATCAGCTTCACGTTCACCGTTTTGGTCTTTGTAACGACGATTCACAGCGATAGTTGCTCGCGCTACTGACTTGTCATTGTTGGTTTTGTGCAATTCTGGTGTAGACGTTAAGCGCCCGATCATGATAACTTTATTATACATATTTTCTTCCTCCTACTTATCTATTCGCAAGGAATCAAAAAAAAGTTACAGAAATTTGTAACTTTTTGAGGAGATTCTTTATTTTTTATGGACCATGAAACCTGTCGCCTGTTGATTGGCCATAATGGTCATATCTGTAATCTGCACACGACGAGGCTGACTGGTCACATAGACCACTGTATCTGAGATGTCTTGTGCCTGCAAGGCCTCAATTCCTTGATAGACGGTCGCAGCTCGCTCTTTGTCACCATGAAAACGAATTGTAGAGAAATCTGTTTCGACAATTCCTGGCTGAATGGTGGTCACCTTGATATCTGTCGCAATGGTATCAATTCGCAGTCCATCTGAAAAAGTCTTGACTGCAGCCTTGGTGGCTGAGTAAACAGCTGCCCCAGCATAGGCATAGATTCCTGCGGTTGACCCCATATTGATAATATGACCCTGATTGGCTTTTACCATTGCAGGCAAGAAACAGCGAGTAACTGCCATCAAACCCTTGACGTTGGTATCCAACATGGTCAGCATATCCAATTCTTTATAGTCTTGATAGGGAGCCAAGCCAAGAGCTAGTCCCGCATTATTGACCAAGATATCAATCTGCCCTATCGTTTCCAAAATATCGGAGCAGACAGTCTTGACCATAGTCATATCCGTCACATCCAGTGGAAAGGTCCAAACTGATTGATTTGGAAAAGTTTCTGCAAACTCTGACTTGAGGGCCTCTAGTCTGTCTGTCCGTCGCCCTGTTAGAACGACATTCTCCCCCTGTTCCAGATAAGCACGCGCAATCGCTTCACCGATTCCTGAGGTTGCTCCTGTAATCACAACATTTTTTGCCATCTTATTTCCTTCTATCTGGTGTATCAGATACTGACAACTTCCTAGGCATTCCAGTGTTTAGCTGGGTCGAATGGAGTTCCGACAACTTGGTCTTCTGATAATTCAATAACCCCACGTTTTTGCGGAGCATTTGGCAAGGCAAGTTCACGAGGACTGCACATCATGCCAAAACTCTTTTCACCACGAAGTTCACCTGGGAAAATGAGGTTACCTTTTGGCATCATCGCTCCAGGAAGAGCTACAATTGTTTTTAATCCCACACGAGCATTAGGTGCTCCTGCAACGATTTGCACTGTCTTGTCACTTGCGACTGCCACTTGGCAGATGTTGAGGTGGTCACTATCTGGGTGAGCGACCATCTCGACAATTTCACCGACAACAAACTTAGGTTCCTTGTCATTGACAATTTCTTCTACAAAGCCTTCCGCCTGCAACTCTTGGTTCAAACGAGCGACTTGCTCATCTGTCAAAAAGACTTGACCACGCTCTTCAATTTCAAAGAAACTTGAAACTTCGAAAATATTCCAAGCTACTGTTTCCCCATTTTCTTTGAGGAAAACACGGGCTACCTTGCCTTTGCGCTCCACGTCTAGTTTGGCATCTCCGCTATTTTTCACGATGACCATAAGTACATCACCAACATGTTCTTTGTTATATGTAAAAATCATTCTTTCCATTTTCTCCTATTTCAGTCCTGCTAAAAAGTCGTTAATTTCTTCCTTGCTTTTACGGTCGCGATTGACAAAACGGCCGATTTCCTTGTCCTTTTCTAGCACAACAAGGCTAGGAATGCCGTACACATCCCAGAGTTTGGCCAGATCTAGATACTGGTCTCGGTCCACTCGAATAAATGTGAACTCTGGATTGGTCTCCTCAATCTCTGGCAAGGATGGATAGATATAACGACAATCGCCACACCAGTCTGCCACAAAAAGGAAAACCTTCTTGCCATCTTGCTCGACAAAACCTGCAAGCTCTTCTATACTATTTGGAGTAATCATAAGACTTCCTCCTCATAGACCAGGTCTTCATTTTCATAGACAAAGGTATAATGACGGCCATCCTCGAAAATGACTCCTCCGACAAGTCGCTCTAGGCTACTTTCGTAGACTTGAACATAGAGAGTCGCAATCTCACCCATATCTGAGAAAAGTTCGCGCACGATAGCGGTCAACTCTTCTTGAGTCTTCATGAGTTTGTGGTTATCTGCTGCTTTTTTAGCCCCCAAAGCAAGGACACTTAGACCAGCCACAGTCAAGCCAGTCATCCATAATTTCTTAGCTTTCATACCATTCATTGTAACACAAAAAGGGCTCTAGGACAAATGAGGAAGTAGCAGAAAAGCAAGTAAAAAACCTCTTCCCTCGGTGAGGAAAGAAGACTTCTGATTCTTATTGCCAAGCGCCTGAGTTAGCAAGACTTTCCTGAATCGATTAAAAACCTCTGAGATTGTTCTCAAAGGTTCTGATTTTGCTAATTGCTGTTCTCAACTGCTGCAGTAACAAAGGCAGTGTAGAGTTCCTCTGGACGGTTTGGGCGGCTGGAAAGTTCAGGGTGATACTGACAAGCCACAAAGAATTTATTCTCAGGAATTTCCACAATTTCGACCAAACGATTGTCTGGAGAAACACCTGAGAAGACAAAACCTGCTGCCTCAAACTGTTCACGAAAGGCATTGTTAAACTCATAACGGTGACGGTGACGGCGTTGCACTACTTCTTGATTGTGATAAGCAGCCGCTGCTTTAGAACCACGTTTTAACTTAGACGGATAAAGTCCCAAACGAAGGGTGCCACCCATATCCTCAACATCAACCTGATCACGCATGATATCAATGATAGGATATTTTGTTTCTGGTGCAAGTTCTGCAGAATTGGCTCCTTCAAGCCCTAAAACGTGACGAGCAAACTCGATACAAGTCAACTGCATTCCCAAGCAGACTCCCAACATTGGAACATCATTTTCACGCGCATAGCGAATGGCTTGGATTTTCCCTTCCGTACCACGTTGACCGAAACCGCCTGGTACGATGATCCCGTCCGCATCCGACAAGAGCTCTGCTACATTCTCTGCCGTCACATCATTGGCATTGATCCAATTAATCTTCACTTCTGCGTCGTTGGCATAACCAGAGTGTTTCAAGGCTTCAACTACAGAGATGTAAGCATCTTGCAACTCCACATACTTACCGACGAGGGAAATCTTAACTTGTTTTTTCAGGTTCATGACCTTGTCTACCATAGCTGACCATTCTGTCATATCCGCTGCTGGTGCATCTAGTTTCAAATGGTCACAGACAATTTGGTCCATACCTTGTGCCTGTAAATTCAATGGAATTTGGTAAAGATGTTCAACATCCAATGATTCGATGACAGCTTCTGGTGCTACGTCACAGAACTGAGCTAGTTTATTTTTAATTCCTTGACCAGCTGGTTTTTCTGTACGAATGACCAACATATTTGGCTGGATTCCCAAACCACGCAATTCTTTTACTGAATGCTGAGTCGGCTTGGTCTTCATCTCACCAGCAGCCTTTAGATAAGGAAGCAAGGTTGTGTGGATATACATAACATTATCTGCACCCACATCTGCCTTCATCTGACGAAGGGCCTCTAGAAATGGCAAGGACTCGATATCTCCAACGGTTCCACCAACCTCTGTGATAATGACATCAGAGTCGGTCGTTAGAGCGGCACGCTTGATTTTTTCCTTCAAAGCATCTGTGATATGAGGAATAACTTGAACAGTTGCCCCAAGGTATTCTCCACGGCGTTCCTTACGAAGAACTTCACTGTAAATTTTACCAGTTGTCACGTTGGAATATTTGTTAAGATTGATATCGATGAAACGTTCATAGTGACCCAAGTCCAAATCTGTCTCAGCTCCGTCATCCGTCACAAAAACTTCCCCGTGCTGGTAAGGACTCATAGTTCCCGGATCGATATTGATATAAGGGTCAAACTTTTGAATGGTTACTTTAAGACCACGATTTTTCAAGAGACGGCCCAGACTTGCTGCCACAATCCCTTTCCCAATAGACGATACCACACCACCAGTTACAAAAATATATTTCGTAGACATAGATTCCTCTTTCTAAAATGCTCAAGGTCTTGTTAACTACGAGGGGAGATAGAAAACAAGACCCTTATGAATCACGACATTTCAAGAAAAACTTCCTGAAAAAACAAAAATAGCTCCCTAGTAACTAGGGAGCCCCGACCTCTAAAAGAGGTGCCCGAACAATATGATACCTCAAAGCAGAACATTTGTCAACCCGAATCGGTAAAAGATGAAAAAAGGAGATTGTTTTCAGAAAACCAACTAAAGATCCACATCCAAACGGATGACCTGCTCTAGCAACAAAAAAAGGAGATCAGGCGATCTCCTCTGTGAAGTCTTTTACTCTTCTTCACTCGTTTCAGTATCATCGTCAGAAAACTCATCGTCTTCTTCGTTAAGATCCACGTCTTCACCCAAGTCATCAGGAGCGATTTCGTTGATTTCTGCATCGTAAGCTTCCACTTCATTTTTCTCATCATCTGGATTTTCATCATCATATGAAAGAGCTGGATCTGCTTCGTATGCATCTTCGTCTTCTGGATCATCTGCGTTGTAGTCAATGGCATCTGA
Source organism: Streptococcus oralis (assembly GCF_022749195.1). Classification (NCBI taxonomy): domain Bacteria; kingdom Bacillati; phylum Bacillota; class Bacilli; order Lactobacillales; family Streptococcaceae; genus Streptococcus; species Streptococcus oralis. The sequence continues at coordinate 376,011 of NZ_CP094226.1, read as the reverse complement.
GTCGCCATCCATAAAGGCATTGACGCGTTTTTTCTTAGCTTTTGGTGCTACTTCATCGTCGTCACTTTCTTCAAGAGCGATGATTTCTTCGTCGATTTCGTCCACACCATACCATGAACGAAGCCCCCATTTGTTGTCTCCAAGAGAGATGAAGCTACCGTCAAAGTTCAACTCTGTGTAGAACAAAGGCAAAGCTTCGCGGATATCGCTGTTTGATGTTCCAAGGTAGTTTTGAATTTCGTTTACAAGATCGCTAAAATGCATCTCATGATCGCGACCACGAAGTTCCAAGATAGCACGCGCTACCTCAATCATAGATAGTTCACTTTTTTCTTGCCCAGCAAATACTTCTAATTCCAAAGCGTTTCTCCTCAATTTTACTACTATCGCCAGAGCGAACAGACTCTGACCTCATTTTATCATGTACTCTTTATTGTACGATAATTTTGCAGAATAGTCAAAGGTTAAATGGGAGAAAGTGGCAGAACCTTTTATTTCTTTGCTACCCAGCCGATGGGAGCGATGGAGGGAGGTACGGGCATGAATTGACTGAATTTTCATGTGGTAAGCTACTTTCTAAAATATATTAAAAAGGAAATTCTATATTAAACTGTATTAAAAACAACCATATTTCATAGGAATTAGCAATCTTAAAACAAGTACAATTAATAAGCTTATTAATAATAAGTTATACATGTTTCGATACAATGGTTTCTTGATAAATTTGTTAAATTCTTCCTTAGAAATAAACATTTGATTCACATAAAGATCTTCTAAACATTGATATTGTTTTCTAATATTTTTAATATCCAGATTAAACATTATCATGATGATTAACAAAGCCATTATCAAAAGTAATAACAATACATTAGTTTTTTCTGAAGTTGAACAAACAATTCTTCCAAATAGACTTTGACCATCGCTCTTTTTTATAAAATCAAAAATAATCAAAGAAAAAGCCGTTAGCCAACCAAATAATTTCGTATTTAAACTTGAACTAGATTCACTAATCATAGTCGAAATTTTTATAAAGTCATCTTTTAAATTATTTTGAAGTTCAAAATAATGGTCTGTTTTTCCACTAACAATTCTATTAAAAATAGATTCTGCTTGATTTTTAATTAAGTCCAATTCATCAAGTCTTTTTTGTTTTATAATTAAACTTCGAACAATCTGCAGCTTTACTTTATAAGCTTCACTATATTCTTGCTCATTAACAATCCATTCATAAATTTCTAATAATCCATCACTTTTTAATAATTCATCAATTTCTAATAATCCATCGGTTAAATTTTGTTTTCCAAATTCAGTTATAAAGACACAAGAATCTAAATCTCTTTCAAAGGTAAATTCAAGTCTATTTTGTTGTCTCTTTGTTCGATTAGCTAAAAGCAATAACACATATATGTTTATAAGGTGGCGCACCCGATCACTTTTAGAACTATAGTCTCCTTCAGATAAAAGTTTTAAAGAAATTTTTAATTTTTCATATTCTACACCATTAATGGTATTAAAACTAATAATTTTAAAGTAGTTTTTAGCATCAGATTCTGTGACTACTTTAAATTCGCTAATTGCTGAATCAAAACATTGTATATTATCGTAATTTTTAATACATAATTTATCAAAAATTTGTTGTAAATTATGACTTGGTATATTTATAAACTCTTCTTCAAAAATCCAAGTATTCTCTTTATTAAAGATATAGTATCCATCATTCTTTTCGACACCAATCTGATTTGATTTTAAAATTTGTTGTAAAGGAGTATTTAAATCTATAATCGCAGCAGTATTTTGCCATTTTCTTACTACACTATTAGTCATTCGTCTATACCAAGATTTTGTAAAACTTGAGAGCGATACCTCTCCTGAATATCCAACTCTAACTTACCTGTATTTCTATTATATTCTACTTCCTGCCTATCCTTCATCTCAATAATGTTATCCGTATAAATACTTGTTATATCAGATATTTGTAAAGATTTTTTGAAATGTTTAATAATTATTTTCTTAGATATATCAAATTCTGAATCTAAATTCAATGACTTTTTAGAAAAAATCTCACTTTCATCATTTGTATCTAGTAAATCATTTTGGACCAACTTATTAGTTAATACAACCTTATCAAAAGAGAGATTTTCAAAAATATACTCTAATGATAGCTCTTTAATTTCTTCATAGTTATTTTTATTTATAACTTTTTCGGAAAATAATAAGTTATTTTTAACAAGAGTAATTAATGCATCAGTATTAGCATCACTATCTCTACAAAGTTTCAAATCTAAAAACTTATTATACCAAAATTTTGCAGCTGTATTACTTTTATCTATGATGGTCACATCTTTAAAATCATTATTAAAGATACAAATCTTGTAGTAACTATTATCTAAACCTAAATCTTGTCTAATAGCAAATGTCTCGGGATCGATTGCATTCGTCGATTCTAGCTTTATCAACTTAATACGACTACCAATTTGCTCAATAAACAAAATACCTGTTCTAATCGTTTTATTTCTTTTCCCATCCTCATTCGTTTCTGCTGACAATAATTTATCAGCGAATTTTTTAAAATCAAAATTATCTTTAGATCTATGATTTTTAAATTCAAACAATACGGAAGCATTGTTTTGTTTTTCTGGAGGTAAAATACACTTTACAGACAGATGAGATCTTTGATCACCTATCAAAAATTTAAATAATTCTTGGATATTACTTTCTTGTTTTTCATCAAGTATCCGCTCTTCTACAATTTCATTAATAGAATATGCTTTTATAGTCATACAAAAACCTCATTATTAGTGTTGTTTTAATTATACCAAAAACCCCAGCAAATTGCCGAGGTTTATAGTTTATTTCACCAACTTCTTCATCTCATCAATACGTGCGACGGTCGCGTCGTATTTAGCTTGGTAGTCGGCTTGTTTGTCGCGTTCTTTTTGGACGACTTCTGGTTTGGCATTGGCTACGAAGCGTTCGTTAGAGAGCTTCTTGCCGACCATGTCCAGTTCTTTTTGCCATTTAGCGAGTTCCTTGTCGAGACGAGCCAGTTCTTCTTCGACATTGAGGAGGTCAGCCAGTGGCAAGTAGATTTCTGCTCCTGTGATGACGCTTGACATTGCGAGTTCAGGTGCAGGAATGGTTGATGCGATTTCCAAGTGTTCTGGATTTGTGAAGCGTTTGATGTAGTTGACATTGCTGTTAAAGAAGGCTTCCAAGTCGTTATCGCTTGTCTTAACTAGGATAGTGATAGGCTTGCTTGGGGCTACGTTTACTTCCGCACGCGCATTCCGAACGGCACGAATCAAGTCTTTGAGGCTTTCGACACCTGTGTGAGCCGCAAGGTCTTCAAAGGCTGGGTTGACAGTTGGGTATTCCGCTGTAACGATCGAACCTTCTGAGATTTGTCCAAAGATTTCCTCTGTCACGAATGGCATGATTGGGTGAAGGAGACGAAGGATCTTGTCCAAAGTATAAAGGAGAACAGAACGTGTGATGACTTTCTCTTCTTCGTTATCGCTATAAAGGACTTCCTTAGTCAACTCAACATACCAGTCCGCAAACTCATCCCAGATGAAGTTGTAGAGGATGTGGCCAGCTACACCAAACTCAAACTTGTCAAAGTTTTCAGTGACTTTGCCGATCGTTTCATTGAGGTTGTGGAGAATCCAGCGGTCTGTAACATTTCCAGCTTCCTTGTTGGCAACTTTTTCCACATTGGCAGTTGCTTGCTCAAGGGTCAAGCCTTCATTGTTCATGAGGATGTAGCGAGAGATGTTCCAAATCTTGTTAATGAAGTTCCATGAAGCATCCATTTTCTCATAAGAGAAGCGCACGTCTTGACCTGGTGCAGAACCGTTTGAAAGGAACCAACGAAGGGCATCGGCACCGTATTTCTCGATGACATCCATCGGGTCAATCCCGTTACCGAGTGACTTAGACATCTTGCGTCCTTGCTCGTCACGAATGAGACCGTGGATCAGAACGTTTTGGAACGGTTGACGGCCAGTGAATTCCAAGGATTGGAAGATCATACGAGACACCCAGAAGAAGATAATGTCGTAACCTGTTACCAAGGTTGAAGTTGGGAAGTAACGTTTGAAGTCTTCTGAGTCGACATCAGGCCAGCCCATGGTTGAGAATGGCCAAAGGGCAGAACTGAACCAAGTATCCAAGACATCTTCGTCCTGAGTCCATCCGTCACCTTCTGGTGCTTCTTCACCGACGTACATTTCACCCTCAGCATTGTACCAAGCAGGGATTTGGTGACCCCACCAGAGCTGACGAGAGATTACCCAGTCGTGAACATTTTCCATCCATTGGAGGAAGGTATCGTTGAAACGAGGCGGGTAAAATTCTACCTTGTCATCTGTGTCTTGGTTGGCAATGGCATTCTTAGCCAATTGGTCCATCTTGACGAACCATTGTGTAGACAAGCGTGGCTCAACCACAACACCTGTACGCTCTGAGTGACCAACACTGTGGATACGTTTTTCGATTTTAACGAGGGCACCGATTTCTTCCAACTTAGCAACGACTGCCTTACGAGCTTCAAAACGGTCCATGCCAGCAAATTCGAAGGCCAAGTCGTTCATGGTTCCGTCGTCGTTCATGACGTTCACTTGCGGAAGATTATGGCGTTGACCAACCAAGAAGTCGTTTGGATCGTGGGCAGGAGTGATTTTCACGACACCAGTACCAAACTCAGGGTCTGCGTGTTCGTCCCCAACGATTGGAATCAATTTATTAGCGATAGGAAGGATGACATTTTTACCGATCAGGTCCTTGTAGCGTGGGTCTTCTGGATTGACCGCAACCGCAACGTCCCCAAACATGGTCTCAGGACGAGTTGTCGCAACTTCAAGGGCGCGTGAACCGTCTTCTAGCATGTAGTTCATGTGGTAGAAGGCACCTTCCACATCCTTGTGGATGACCTCGATATCAGAAAGGGCTGTACGGGCTGCTGGGTCCCAGTTGATGATAAACTCACCACGGTAGATCCATCCTTTTTTGTAAAGGTCCACAAAGACCTTGCGAACGGCTTTTGACAAACCTTCATCAAGAGTGAAACGCTCACGAGAGTAGTCTACAGAGAGCCCCATCTTGCCCCATTGTTCCTTGATAGTAGTGGCATATTCGTCTTTCCATTCCCAGACTTTATCGAGGAATTTTTCACGACCGAGATCATAACGGCTAATACCCTCACCACGCAAGCGCTCCTCAACCTTAGCCTGAGTGGCAATCCCCGCGTGGTCCATCCCTGGAAGCCAAAGCGTATCAAAACCTTGCATGCGTTTTTGACGGATGATGATATCCTGTAAAGTCGTGTCCCAAGCGTGACCAAGGTGGAGTTTCCCAGTTACATTTGGTGGTGGAATAACGATAGAATAAGGCTTAGCCTTTTGATCGCCTGAAGGCTTGAAAACATCAGCGTCAAGCCATTTTTGGTAACGACCAGCCTCAACCTCGGCTGGATTGTATTTAGGTGAAAGTTGTTTAGACATGTGTTTGTCCTTTCTCTATTGTATTCATTTTATTTTGAATCTGCTTGGCAACTTCTTCTGCAGACAGATTCGTATTATTTATTTTAAGGTAGTGGTACAACTCGTTCGGTTGATGTTGGGAATTTAATTGAAGTGTTTCAGCAGTCTCCAAAATTTCTCTTTCAGATACCTCAATATGTCGTTTTAAGGGTTTATGCTTTAATCGATTCTCCGTTCGATTTCGATGTAAGCGCTCCTCAAGACTTGTTTCCAACTCCACAAACAGAACCTCTTGATGATAGTCATCCAACAAATCCTGAATTTGCTTCAAATACAGTAGCTGGTACTGATTTGAAAAATCAATTACGTCTGTTAAAATCACAGATCGCTGATTCCTAGCACTTGCTCCAAGGAAAGAAAAGGTAATTCCACGAACAAATTCCCACATTTCCTCTGTATAGTCCTGATAGATTTCTAGTGCAAAATCGATGGCTTGATGGTTATAAAAGAGGGTAGCATTTGTCTTTCGAGATAACTCTTGGCCAATCGTCATTTTCCCAGAAGCCGGAGCCCCAATGATGAAAATGTGCATCAAACCACCTCCCACTCACTCCTCAGTAATCCATATATCAAACTGTCACAGCGATTCCCTTGGGCATCTTTGCGGTCTCTTATGCGAGCTTCAAGGGTAAATCCAAGCTTCTCTGCGACTCGTTGACTTTGGATATTGTAGCCAAAGCAAGACAATTCTATCTTATGAAGACCTAGTTCTCTAAAAGCTAAATCAATCAAGGTACTCGCAGCTTCTGGAACATAGCCTAAACCCCAATAGTCTGGATGTAAGATATAGCCAATCTCCAAGACATCATCCTCGTGACGGCGAGGGAAATCAACAGAGCCGATGACCTTATCAGTCCCTTTGACCACAATGCCGTAGCCAGCTGGTAGATTTTCCCTTTGATTTCGCTCAGGAAGGATATACTCCAGGTAATAAATCTCATCTTCCAAGGTCTTGATGGGTGGAAAGCCTGCTGGATAGGCAACTTCTGGCAGACTAGCATAGGCATGGATATCTTCAGCATCCGCCACGGTGCGGACTCGTAAGACTAGACGCTCCGTTTCTAATCGTTCTGGTAATTGTGCTTGCTCCATCTTCAGCCCTCACTTTCCATAAAAAATGCCCCTGCCATCTACATGACAGGGACGAATGTGTTTATCCGCGGTACCACCCAATTTCGGGCAGAGCCCGCAACTTTCGTCTTATTGTTTCTCCTTTATGACGTCGTTAGCTCGCATTGGCGTACTTGAGTACAGCCTGCAACTCGCTGCCTAGTCCTAAACGGAATCAAAAAGACTATTCTAATATTTCAATTTTTCATTCATCAGCAACCAGTTTTGACACATTTGTGGACTTCTCAGCACCGCCACTTTCTGTAAAATGTGGGATCCAAAACACCTCTAATGGCTCTATTGTAGCAAGTTTTTCTCGGAAATGCAAGGGACAAGAAAGATTACTTGAAGCTAATTCCGTGTTCTTTTAATTTCTTTATGGTAGCTGGGCCGATTCCCTTCAAGGCAAGGAGTTCTTTTTCAGTCCAGTTTTTGAAGTCAGAAGCTGACTTGATACCTTCATCATAAAAAGTCTTAGCGCGATCTACTGAGAGGCCACCCAAAGTAGCTGCGAAATCTTCTACTGAATTCGCCACTTTTTGAGCTTGTTCCTTGGTCGCTTCTACTGCTTGTTCCACTTTTTTAGAGACGACTTTTCCTGCTTGGCTGGCAGATTTTTCCGCGTGTTTCACGACTTTCTTGGTCTCTTCTACAACCTTGGTCACCGTATTTGAAAATGCACCTGAACGACGAAGGCTATTTCGCAATTGTTTTTTACGTTGGAGTTTCTTTGACATGATAAAATCCTTTCAATAAAAAATCCCTGCTCTAACAAGGATTTAATAAAAATATTCTATCAAGATTTTGGCAAAAAATCAAGAAAGGAAATAAGATTCCCATTAAAAATCTAGCCGTTTTTTCTTTCAATCTAATTTGACAATGATTCGACTTCTTGATAAAATATGCAGTAATGTGCAAGACTGATTCACGTAAAAAGCTGATAAGGAGAACGATATGAATAACGAAAGTTACTTTGACGGTGGTCTTTTGAGCTACGTTGGACATGCTATCCTAGCCATGCTTATCATGGGCTTTACTGTTGGAATCGCTACGCCTTGGGCAGTTTGCATGATGCAAAACTGGAAGGTTAAGCACACTGTCATCGATGGACGTCGCCTTTATTTTGACGGAACAGGTTCTCAATTATTCGGGAACTGGATCAAGTGGTTCTTGCTCACCATCATCACCTTGGGCATCTATTCATTCTGGTTGCATATCAAAATGGAACAATGGATCACCAAACACACACATCACGTATAAACAGAAAAAGTGCGTTCATACGCACTTTTTGATTTGTAACGATTAATAGTTCCGTTCGCCAAACAAGCCTTCTGGCAAGTCATGGAAACCCTTTCCTGCTTTGAAATTTTCAAACTTACCCAGCAAAAACTGATAAGCATCCAAGCGACTTTCGTAGCGAATCATGGCATCTTTGGCACGCTCGTCTTGGTCTTCTTCGTAGACTTTTTGACTTTCCTTGTGCGCCATGTCGTTGATCATGATCTGGGTATTGACCCAGGCTTCAAATTCCTTCATAAATTCCTGTTCGTAACTCATTGATTCTCCTTATTCTAATCCACGGAAGTAGTCCGTATCAATCTCTCGGTAGGGCTGAATATCCTGAACATACTCCAACACCCCTTGAAATTCTCCGTTTTCATCGTGTACCGCAGCATAGGTGATGTGGACAAACTTGCCTCGCGACTCCGACTTGAACCACATTTCATACTTGTCTTTTTTACCTTCACGAAGACCTTTCATAACGGCCTTCACCTTGTCTAGGTACTTAGGCGGATGGCAGAGTTCAACATTGCGCCCGACTTGGGATGGCGTCCGTTTGAAAATCATCTCATCAGCTGGCGCATTGTCATTGTAATACTGGAAAATATCGTCTTTATTGACAAAGGTAATCTCCATAGGGAGGTGATTGAGGATGAGGTTGGCCTGCTCGACGGAGAGATAGCCATTCCCAAAAGCCTGTTGACTATGACGGTCCAGCACTGCTTCCTTTTCCTTAGGGGTAAAGGTAATGGTAAACTGACCTTCTGGCGTATCGATAACTTGCTGAACTTGACCTTCAGCCGTGTCTAGCTGCACGGGCTCCTCTGCGCTCTTTTCCTCAATGAAACTCTGGCGCTCTGGCACCCATTTTTCAGACGGACGGATGATGGCATAACCATAGGCATCACTCTCCTCCGCAATCTGAAGCCAATCATCCTGAGTGAAGGACTCAAGGAGAATCATGAGGAGGATGGACTCTTCCTTGAAAATCATACTTTCAAACTCTGTCGCAAAAGCTTCAAAAGCTTCCTTTACAGTGTTAATCGACACTTCTGGTAGTGCCTTAGCCGTCGTTAGAGCTGTTTGAAAGAGTTCCCTAATCTGGTCATCCACTCCCCACATGACTTTAGGAGGTGAATCGTGACCATAGCGCTCCATGATGGGAAAGAAGAGTTCTTCCTTGCGCTGGTAGTGGATATCAAATTGCCCCAAAAGGCCCATTTGACGGACCAAGCCCTTGCGCATCTCTGCCAGCATTTCCTCGTCTTCCATAGACTCATAGATATCCAACAATCTCCGAATGCGAATCAAGGCTGCACGAAGAGCCAGATTTTCATCCTTGAAGACGCGAACGGGGTGGCCAGGATGCTCGGTATCCTCTACTTCGACACCCTTAACTGCATTTTTAAAAAGATTAGCATGGACATCACAGAGTTCCATGACATCTTCAAAGGTGACTCCTGAATCTGAGTTCATCAATTCGTGCTCCATGAGAGAAATCTCGATAGCTGAGACACCCGTAAAGGTTGCATCAAAACGCTCCTGAACTGACTCAGGAGAGGCACCGTTGTGCAATTCTAACAAAATATCCCGTAGGATATGAATCCGTTCATCTGCCATTAGTCTAATCCAATCACTTCATAGCCGTTCGCTTCTAGCGTGCGGACAATCTTGTCCATAGGAGTTCCTTCAAGCTTAGAACCCTGTTTGAGCGATACTTTGCGACCAACTGTGTTGCGCATCAAGGGATTAGCAAGTGGTTTAAAACCGAGCTCCACTAGGATTTCCAAAACTTCTGGGTGCTTGTCTACCACTTCTGCAACGGGAATTGATACATCGATGATATTGTCCATGACGACCTCCATTGTATGTTCTAATACTCAATGAAAATCAAAGAGCAAACTAGGAAGCTAGCCGCAGGTTGCTCAAAACAGTGTTTTGAGGTTGTGGATAGAACTGACGAAGTCAGTAACCATACCTACGGCAAGGTGAAGCTGACGTGGTTTGAAGAGATTTTCGAAGAGTATAAAATGATTTTACTGCTTATATTATACCATATGGGGAGAGATTAAAAAACTAGCAGAAGAGTTCCTGCTAGTTTCTTTCATTTCAAGTTATTCCTTATCCTCTGGTTTTGCGAGCCACTGGGCTACATCCATCAGCTTGTCAGCAAGCAGTACTTTCCCGAAACCTACTAGAGCATTGTCATCTTTTTTCATGTTCTTCAGGACTTTGACGCTTTGCATCACGAAAAAGTAATTCCCGTAAGTCTTGGCTAGAATCTTAATGAACCCCATATTACTCTCCTTCGATGATTTCGACCTCTTTTCGGATAGTATCAACGTCTCTTTGATATTGTACTTCACTGTAGTTGACTAGCTTGGACAATTCCTGTTGCAATCTTTCTCCCATCGGCTTCATGGTCGCAAAGGTTAAGCCACCAGAAATGACTCCACCTAAGATAGGAATCACTTTCCCCATCCCTTTGGCTAGACCTCCTTTTGTCAGATTGACACCAAAAATTTTCAAAACTTTTTCTAGAATCGGATACCAAAGAGTTTTTGTCAAGGCTTTCTTGTTCACTACTTTTATGACTTGCTTGGCTACTGTCACACCACCTGATCGAAGTAGGGCACCTGCGCCATTTACTCCCAGCATCACACCGAGATACAGTAGGAGTGTGTTTTTAGCTTCCTCGCTTAACTCATTGCGCGATGCCCAGAGATCATCAAATCCGTAAATATACCCTAGTTCTTGAGCTAATTTCAATGAAAAAGCATAAAACTGGGCTACGTCTGTCGGGATAGTGATCGCCATGACAATCCCTCCAGGTAGACCTGCCAAAACCGAAGTTCCACTGGCTAACAGGACATTGTCCTTAATACAGGCCTTGGCCACTCGATCCAAGCTTTCTTGAGGCAACAAAGAAGTCGGTCCTTGTTCAATCAAAGTTGGAATATCCTTACGGTCTAATTCCTTTGAAAACTTTTCTACTAAAAATTTCTCTCGATCAACTTTGACCACGGGTAATTTTACCACTTGTTGCAGTACTTGCATAGCTATATCTTGTTTAGCCATATGTCTCTCCGTTTTTCATTTATATCAAGCTTTATCATATCATACTATTTGAAATTTACAAATTTTTTAAACTGATTTTTATCAGATAGATATATCGTCAAATAGCAATGATCATACTCTGGCAACAAAAAAGAGGGTTGCCCCTCTTTCTTAGTTCTTATCCAGATTGCGTAGCATCTCGTCAATCTTGTTTCCATATTCGATGGATTCGTCTTTGACGAAGGTTAAATCTGGGATTTTGTACAATTTCAAATTGCGACCAAGTTCACGTTTGATGGTACCAGTTGCTTTTTCAAGCCCGATTTGAGCTTTTTGATTATCTGAAGCAAGGTTACTCAAAATGGTGTAGTAAACCTTGGCAACAGACAAGTCACCCAGCATCTGAACATCTGTGATAGTCACACCTTGGACACGCGGATCACGGACCTTCTTTTGCAAAATCTCATTGACTTCACGCTTGATTTCCATGCCCACACGATCCGTACGGAAATGATTTGCCATGATATTCCTTTCTCTACTTTGAACCAAAAGCTAGGCCAGCAGACCTAGCTATTTTTAAATTTATTGATTTTCAGTTCAAATTGAAACGAAGTGCAATTTGAACTCATTCGCTTCTTTCGCTGTGGTGAAAGTGATGGAACTGATTTATCAGTCCTATCACAGGGGATTTTTGAGACACTAGGCTCAAAAATAAGCAATGAAACCATCGGTTTGCTTGCGTCCCTCACCACCTAAGAAAGGAGCAAAAATCTTAACGTTTGATTTCTTCCATGACGTATGCCTCAATCACATCATCAGTCTTGATATCATTGTAGCCATCAATCATCAATCCACCTTCACGACCGTTTGTAACTTCTTTAACGTCGTCTTTGTAGTGTTTCAAGCTTGCAAGTTCACCATCGTAAATAACGACACCGTCACGGATAACACGGACTTTAGAATCACGGGTAACCTTACCGTTGATAACCATGAATCCACCGATAGTTCCGATTTTAGATACCTTAAAGGTTTCACGGATAACTGCTTCACCGATAACTTTTTCTTCGAATTCTGGGTCAAGCATCCCTTTCATGGCTTCTTCCATCTCTTCGATAACCTTATAGATAATGCTGTGGAGACGGATTTCTACATCGTCAGCTTCGGCTTGTTGACGCGCTTGTGGTGTAGGGCGTACGTTGAAACCAACGATAAAGGCATTTGAAGCTTCGGCAAGAGTCACGTCAGATTCGTTGATAGCACCGACTGCCGAGTGGACAATGGTAACTTTGACACCTTCCACATCGATCTTTTGAAGTGAGGCAGAAAGGGCTTCAACAGAACCTTGTACGTCGGCCTTGATGATAACATTAACTGACTTAAGCTCACCAGCTTTAAGCGTATCAAAGAGGTTTTCAAGGCTGACACGTTGGGTAGCTTGGCGTTGTTTCATGAGGGCACGTTTTGCACGTTCTTCACCGGCCGCACGCGCAGATTTTTCATCTTCGTAAACGGCAAAGTGGTCACCCGCCATTGGCGCTTCGTTCAATCCTGTGATAGAAACTGGCGTTGATGGTCCAGCAACCTTGACACGACGACCAAGGTCATTGGTCATAGCACGGACACGACCGAAGGTATTTCCGACAACGATTGGGTCTTGGACATTCAAGGTACCTTGTTGAACAAGAAGGGTTGCGACTGCACCTTTTCCTTTATCCAAGCGAGCTTCGATAACAGTACCGATCGCACGAACTGTTGGGTCTGCTTTGAGTTCTTGGATTTCAGCCACAAGTAGGACCGTTTCTAAGAGTTCATCGATGTTTTGGTTGAATTTAGCTGAGATTTCAACAAATTCAGAATCACCACCCCAAGCTGTTGACATAACACCATGCTCTGCCAATTCACCGATAACGCGTTCTGGGTTGGCACCTGGTTTATCAATCTTGTTGATAGCCACGATAATTGGAACGTTTGCCGCTTTTGAGTGGTTGATGGCTTCGATAGTCTGAGGCATAACCCCGTCGTCGGCCGCTACAACCAAGATAGTAATATCGGTAACAGATGCACCACGCGCACGCATAGAGGTAAAGGCCGCGTGTCCTGGTGTATCAAGGAAGGTAATCTTCTTGCCATTTTCCACGATTTGGTAGGCACCGATATGCTGCGTGATACCACCTGCTTCACCTGTCGCAACACGAGAGTTACGAAGGGTATCCAAGAGGGTTGTTTTACCATGGTCAACGTGTCCCATGATGGTTACAACTGGTGGACGCTCAACCAATTCATCTTCATTAAGATAGCCATCTTCGACAAAGAAACGTTCGATGTCGGCATTATCCACTTCAACCTTTTGTTTGGCTTCGATACCGTAATCCACCATGAGGAGTTCGATGGTTTCTCCATCTAAGGATTGGTTTTGTGTGGCCATCACACCCATCATAAAGAGTTTCTTAACGATTTCAGCTGGTTCACGTTTGATCCGTTTTGCGATTTCCGCAACAGTCATACCATCTGTATACTCAAATTCTGTTGGCAATTCGTGGAACTTACGCTCTGTAACAGGTTTTGGAGCCTGGTTACGGTTGTTTTGCTTGTTCCCTTTTTTATTTTTCTTGTTGTTATTCCAGTTACTATTTCTTTGATTTCTCACTTGATTCTGACTACTTCGATTCTTTTGTTGTTTTCTAGGACCATCTTCTTCGTGATCATAATCGTCACGTTCTTTGTCTGGTCGAGCTTGTTTTTTACGACGTGTATCCACTGGCGCTTCTTTCGCTACAGGAGCTACTGTTACGGCTGGTTGCGTTTGTTCAGCTAGCTTAGCAGCTTCCTCAAAGATTTCCTCCGGCTCCTTGCGTTTGTTAGCTTGAGCCAAGGCTTCTTTGGCTGCTTGCGATTGTTTGAAGCGCTCCTCGCTTGAGCGTGCGTACTCTGCATTTTGCTCTGCTTTTAGGGCTGCTGCACGGGCTTTAAAGTCAACACGTGGTCCAGCTTGTTTTGGCTGGAAGTCTTGTTGCTGACGGCGATCATTGCCACGATTCCCTTGACCTTGTGATTTTTTCCCTTGGTCGTTGAATCGGCGATTGTCGCGGTTCCCTTGACCAGGTTTACCACCATTACGGCCGTCATTTTTCTGACGGTTGCCGTTTTGTTGTTGGTCACGGTTGTTGCCCTTGTTTTGTTTGCGTCGTTCTGCCTGCTCTTTGGCACGCGCCTCACGCTCCGCCTTGAAGTTTCGACTCTGTGGTCTTGCGGCCACTACTTTTTCTTCCTTAGGAGCTGCAGGTGTAGCTGGTTTACTTTCTTCCTTAGCGACAACTGGTTTAGCTGATACAGGCTTTTCAACTTTCTTTTCTACACTTACTTTTGGTGCTGCAGGTTTTGCTTCTGCCTTAGGAGCAGGTGCAGGTTTAAAGCTAGCTGCGATTTGTTCAGCAGCAGCAGCTTCCACGCTCGATGAGTGGCTTTTCACATCCAAGCCCAACTCTTTTGCACGCGCTACAACTTCTTTACTTTCTTTTCCAAGTTCTTTTGCGATTTCGTACAATCTTTTCTTAGACAAATCATGTCCTCCTCTTCTATTCCATAAGAGACCTCATTTTCTTTGTAAATCCAGCATCTGTCACAGCCAAAACCTTTCTCGGTTTCCCGACTGCTATGCTTAATTCCAGTGTTGAAAACACGGTTATAACTTCTACTTGATAATAGTCACTTTTATCTTGAATCTTCTTGGTCAGATTAGGACCAGCATCATGGGCTAGAAAGACTAGCTTGGCTTTCTGATCTTGGATGGACTTGACCACCAATTCCTCACCTGATATGATCCGGCCTGCTCGTTGAGCAAGTCCCAAGAGATTACTTATCTTTTGCTTATTCAAGTCCTAACTCTCTTCTTTTCACTTTGTGATCAACATAGGCGATCAACTCGTCATAAAAGCTTTCTTCCACTTCCATGTTAAAGCTGCGGTTAAAGACTTTCTTCTTTTTTGCCTCTAGGGCTTCTGCATTGTCTAGCTTGATATAAGCGCCACGGCCATTGGCCTTGCCTGTCGGATCGATAAAGACCTGACCTTCTTTGTTCTTGACAATGCGGAGCAAATCACGCTTATCAATCACTTCGTTAGATACAACAGACTTGCGCAAAGGGATTTTTCTTGTTTTCATCTTTCCCTCCTCTAGCAGCTTTTATTCTTCGATCAATTCGTCCGCAGCTGCGTAATCAACTTGACCTGCTTCTTCCATAGCTTCAAATTCACTTGCAGACTTGATATCGATACGGTAACCTGTCAAGTGAGCCGCCAAGCGAACGTTTTGTCCACGACGACCGATAGCTAGAGAAAGCTTGTTATCAGGTACAACGACCAAGGCACGTTTGCTGTCGTTTTCATCAAAGATAACTTGGTCAACCTCTGCCGGTGCGATGGCATTGTAGATAAACTCAGCTGGATCTGCTACCCACTCGATAACGTCGATGTTTTCTTCGACAGGAATCATGCGGTCGCTCTTGGCATCGTAACGAGCTGGGTGGAATTTGCTGGTGATCTTCTTGATGTTTGCACCACCACGTCCAACGATTGTACCGATAGCGTCCACGTTTGGATTGTGGCTACGAACAGCAACCTTGGTACGGTCACCTGCTTCACGAGCTACGCTCATGATTTCAACAGTTCCATCGTAGACTTCTGGAATTTCTTGCTCCATCAAACGCTTAATCATCTCTGGATGGCTACGGCTAACAAAGACGTTGACACCACGAGGGTTATCTTCAACCTTGTAGACATATACTTCGATACGATCGTGGGAAGCAAAGACTTCTCCAGGGATTTGGTCTTGTTTGGACAATTGGGCTTCGATGCTGCCAAGGTTGACGTAAATAAAGCGGTTGTCAAATCGTTCTACTGTACCAGACATGATTTCTTGTTCATGTTCCTTGTAAGTATTGTATGTGATGGCACGTGTTTGCTTGCGCATTTTTTCCATGATGGTTTGTTTAGCAGATTGGGCTGCTACACGACCAAACTCAGCTGGTGCTTCTTCAAACTTGATTTTGTCACCAAGCTCATAGGCTGAATTAATGGCAAGGGCATCTTTCAAGCTGATTTCCAAACGGCTATCAAATACTTCATCTACAACTTCACGAACAGTATAGACAGTAAAGTCACCAGTCTTTTCGTTGAAGTCAATAGCTACGCTGTCAGATTGACCATAGCGTCTGCGATAAGCGGAACGAAGCGACTCTACTACTGCGTCGATGATGTCTTCTTTTTTGATTCCCTTGTCTTCTTCCAAAATGCGGAAGGCCTCTAGCATTTCTTTACTCATGTTTTCTTCACTTTTGAATCCTCAAAAGCTATCCTTTCTTTTCTATAATTTTACTGCTAAACGTGCTTTTGATACTAAACTGTATGGAATTTGGACAGTTTTCTTACGTGTTTTGTCCATATACTCCACAGTCAACTCATCGTCTTCAAAGGCCAACAAGGTTCCCTCAAAGACTTTCTGCTTGTCGATGGCTTGGTAGAGCCCGACATGGATGTATTTTCCAACTGCTCCAGCGACGGCATCCTTAGTTTTCAAAGGACGTTCCAAGCCTGGACTGGTGATTTCTAGGAAATATTGTTCTGGGAAGGGATCAGGCTTGATAGTATCAAGAACAGGACTGATGATTTCTGTCAGGTCTGCCGTGTCGTTCAAGGTAATTCCTTCGGGTTTATCTACAAAAATACTGAGAATCATGTCACTGCCAATCTTTCCATACTCGATATCCACGAGCTCGAAAGGCGCTTGGATGACAGGTTCTACAACTTCTCTGACTAATTCTACGATTGTTGCGATTGCGTCCACCTCCTCATAAGCAAGAGGCGAAGATATTTCCCCGCCTCTCTTTCTCATATTCTTACTATCAGTATAGCACGTTTGTCAATTTATGTAAAGCATAAGCACTCAAACAGCTGGTTTTCAAGCTATTTCTTAAAATTCTGCCTCAACTCGGTAGATCACTTGACCTTTGCTGGAGAATTTTTGCTCATACTCCGTCATGACATTGCCTTCAAAATCACTGGCATGCAAGTCCAGCCAAACACCATTGAGTTTCATCCCATACTGAGAAAAGCTCACTAGACTGTACTCAAATAAGCCACGATTGTCTGTCTTGAAATGGATTTCCCCATTCTCAGGCAAGATGCGCTTGAAGGTATCCAGGAAACTCTTGTAAGTCAAACGACGTTTTTCATGGCGTTTTTTAGGCCAGGGATCTGAAAAGTTTAGGTAGAGACGTTCAATCTCCCCGTCTTCAAAGTAGTCAGTCAAATCTGAACCATCTACCCACAGCAATTTGATATTGGGCACTCCAACTTCAAGCACCTTGTCCAAGGCATAACTCAATACTGACTTTTGAATGTCAATCCCGATGTAGTTGATGTCAGGGTTTTGTTTGGCCATTCCAGATACGAAGGCCCCTTTCCCACTTCCAACCTCAACATGAATAGGATGATCATTTCCAAACAAGTCTCGCCATTTCCCTTTTGCTTCTAAGGGATTGAGGACTACATACTGAGGATTAGCCTCTAGTAATTCTGTCGCCCCTTTACGATTTCTAACTCTCATCTCTTCTTTCCGTACTTGTCACGGAAGACGCGCAAGGCATAAATCTCCCGGTTTACATTGTCTAAATCTTGATTTTCACAGTATTTGGCAATCTGGTTCAAGTAAGAATACTGACCATACCAATACAATTTATCTAACACTGTCTGATTGTACTTATAGCCGTAGTCTCTCAACCATTGACGCCACTGATGATCTGGAATGTAGTGGCATAGCAAATGCGCCACATCAAACATACGATCCGTCAGACGAACCGAATCCCAATCCACTAGATAAACGAGTCCACTCTCTGTCTCAATCCAATTACTATGACGAAGATCCCCATGCACAATCGTTGCATGGTCTTCTCTAAAACCTGGAACCGTCTTACCTAGCTCCGCAATCACACTGTTCAAATAGTGGTTCTGCTTCAAGATTTCTGGAACTCCTTGCTGCCAAGAACGTAGCAAATCAACTGGTGTTTCCATGGTGTATCCCAAACGGCTCAACTGCTTCATCAAAGGACGCGAGCGGTGAAGGCGGTTCAAGATATTGATAATCTGCTTGCGATTCATATCGTAAGGGGTCAAGATTTTGCCCGTCAGCCATTCCTGAGCACACATATCACGACCATCTGGCAAACGACGAGTCCATAGTAATTGAGGAGCGATTTGTTCTCTGGCTAGGCCAGGTAGGATTGGAGAGGTGTTCATTTTTACAAAGACGCGCTTCCCATCAGGGTAGCTTCCCATATAAGCTTTGCCGCTCTTCCCAGGGATAGGGGTCAGCGTTAGCTCATTATCACCCAAGTCCATTTCTTTCCTCCGTATAAAGTTTCCTTACTATTCTACTAGTTTTTGGTCTATTCGTCAACCAATCTTTTTAGTTGGTAAGGCAAATAAAACAATTGTAGGAAGAGACCAGCCCCTACAAGAGCCAACAAGGCTACTTTTTCTTGAAAAACCACTGCTCCGACCAGCAATTCTAACAAAAGAACTGCACTTCCCACACCAAGTACAATCTGTTTCAATCCCTTTTCTTTCTCCCCTTTTTCTAGCGGAAAGAGCTGGGTCAAGTATTGGTAATCAAAGGCATGATAGAGAGCGAGTAACTGAAAGAGCAAGAGGTAGTTAAACAGCACTACCACCGCTGTAGCGATCCAAGATTGCTCAATAAAGATCACAGCTAACAAGGATAGGAACAAAAGGCGCAAACTGAGGGCAAAGAGGTCTCCATTTCGCAGATAAGAACGGAGATAGAGGTTTTGCCAAATCTTGCTCGGCACTTTCTGAACTACTTTAAGGATAAAATCCAGATAAGCGCGACGTTTGACACTATTGGAAACGCCCTTGACCTGAGTAAAGAGAGCAAAGAAACGAAGCAAGACTTGCTTGCGCTTGCTTTCTTGGGCAATCACATAGTCCCAGTCAATTCCGTTCTCAGTAAAACATTTACTGGCTTTTTGACGAAAGAGCAGGTATTTCCCAGCTCCCAATAAAAGCACATAGATGAGAAAAACTGGCAAGCCATAACCCATGGCTAAAAATAAGGGCGCAAATAAAAGCAAGAAAAGGGTTTGGACAAAGAGCCAAAAGACCAGTGAGCGCACTGTCTGCCCTTTGAGGTGAGACTTAACCTCCTCTTCACTGACTAAGAGAAAGAGCTTGTCAGGTCCTTCCATGTAGGTCGCGATTCCTCCCCAAGCCAAAAGCAAGGTAGATACTATTACTAAAAACAAGAGAATAGGCCAATGATTTTCAGGAAAATCTTGCAAGAGTTGACTGTACTGGTAGGCTAGAAAACCAATGAGAACCAGCAGGAACAAGACAAAGTGGTCATTTAGAACATAGCGCAGATAACCGACACATTCCTTACGAAAAGCCTGCTTTCTCTTTAAAAACAAGTCTTTCATAGCTCCTCCTCTTTGGTCAGAGCCAAGTAAATATCATTCAAACTCGCTTCAGGCATGTCAAAGGCTTCGCGGAGTTGCTGGAGGTTCCCCTGAGCCCGCACCTCTCCCTTGTGGAGAATGACAAAGGCGTCACACATCTTTTCCGCCGAATCCAGCACGTGGGTACTCATGAGGATGGACTTGCCTTTTTGCTTTTCTACTTCTAGAAGCTGAATCAAGTCGGCAATCGCCAAGGGATCGAGACCAAGAAAAGGCTCATCAACGATGAAAAGGCTCGGATCTACGACAAAAGCACAGATAATCATGACCTTCTGCTTCATCCCTTTGGAGAAATGCACTGGGAACCAGTCTAATTTTTGATCCAAACGAAACATTTTTAACAAAGGTTCCACACGATCAAAAGCTATATTCTGCTCAATACCATAGGCCATGGCAACCGTCTCGATATGCTCTCTGAGGGTCAATTCCTCATACAGACTAGGCGTTTCTGGGATATAGCCAATCTGCTTGCGATAGCTGGTCGCATCTTCTCGCAGGGTGAGACCATTAATCTTGATTTCTCCACTGTAAGGTGTCAACAGACCAATAATCTCATTGATTGTCGTTGATTTCCCAGCACCGTTGAGCCCAATCAAACCGACCAACTGTCCACTTTCAACTGTAAAGGACACATCTTTCAAGACAGGAACGTGAACATAGCCTCCTGTCAGGTTTCTAATTTCTAACATATTTTCTCCGAATCTGGTATAATGTAGCTATATTATATCAAAATTCAATACAGTAGAGGTGGATTTTATGTCAGATTGCATTTTTTGTAAGATCATCGCAGGGGAGATTCCTGCTTCAAAAGTATACGAGGATGAGCAGATTCTTGCCTTCCTTGATATCTCTCAAGTAACGCCTGGACACACCCTCATTGTACCAAAAGAGCATTTTCGCAATCTTTTGGAGATGGACGCTGCCAGCGCTAGCCAACTCTTTGCCCAAGTGCCAACAGTGGCTCAAAAAGTCATGAAGGCTACCAAAGCTGTCGGCATGAATATCATTGCCAACTGCGAGGAAATTGCTGGTCAAACGGTCTTTCATACCCATGTGCACCTCGTACCTCGCTACGGTGCAGAAGATGACCTCAAGATTGACTTTATCGCCCACGAACCCGACTTTGACAAACTTGCCCAAGTCGCTGAAACCATTAAAAACGCTTAAGGAGATGCTATGAAACTATCCAATCTATTGCTATTTGCAGGAGCTGCAGCTGGAAGTTATTTTGTCGTGAAAAATCGCCAAGCCATTCAGGATGAAGTGCTAGATACAACTGACCGCGTCCAAGCTATCAAGGATGATTTGGATATCATCCAAAACAGCCTACAAATCATCGACCAACAAAAAGCACTTATCAAGGAATACCAAAAAGATTTAACCTATAAATTTAAAGTCTTGGAAAAAGATTTCCAGACTAGACTAGCTGTGATAAAAGAAACACAGGAGCTTGAGGATAAGTAAAAAGAGCCCGATGGCTCTTTTTAGTTTATAGATTTTTTAAGACTTTCCTTAAGTAATGACGGACGGTAACGACCTTCTTCGAAATTCCATACCTAAACTTTGAGCCTAGGTCTCAAAGTTTCCAAACACCTGAAATCAACCGGTTTCAGGTGTTTCCATTGCGGCGAAAAGTCTGGGAAAGTATTTGATTTATACTCAATAAAAATCAAAGAGCAAACTAGGAAACTAGCCGCAGATTGCTCAAAACACTGTTTTGAGGTTGTAGATAAGACTGACGAATTCAGTCACATATATACGGCAAGGCGACGTTGACGCGGTTTGAAGAGATTTTCGAAGAGTATTAGTTATGAAATGGTGAATGAGTTGTCTAAATTGTGGTGTATAGTTGATGGGATATAGCTTGTTTACGCTTTAAAAAGAGCCCGCCGGCTCTTTTTAGTTTATTCTCCTTCAAAGGCATCTTTTATATGGTCAAAGAATCCTTTTTTCTTTGGATTGACTTTCAAGTCGCCAGCAGCTGCGAATTCTTTAAGCGCTGCTTTTTGGCGGTCGTTCAAACCTGTCGGAGTCACGACATTAACAGTAACGTATTGGTCACCAACGGCACCGCCACGAAGGCTCGGTGCTCCCTTGCCACGTAGACGGAATTTCTTGCCAGTCTGTGTTCCTTCTGGGATAACCAATTCAACATCTCCATGCACGGTTGGAATTTCAACAGTATCTCCAAGAGTAGCTTGGACGATATTAAGATTTAACTTGTAGAAAATAGTGGTTCCTTCACGTTCAAACTTGTCGCTAGCTTCCACAGAAACTACTACATACAAGTCACCATAAGGCCCACCGTTAAAACCTGCTTCACCTTGACCAGCTAGACGAATTTGTTGACCAGTTTCCACACCAGCAGGAATTTTCACATGTACGCTATGAGCTTGTTTTTCATGACCTGTTCCATGACAAGTTGTACATGGATCCTTGATTTCTTTTCCGCGACCATGACAGACATCACAAGTTACTTGACGGCGCATCATACCAAGCGGAGTCTGCGTATCGACATTAATGACTCCAGCGCCATGACAGCGTCCACAAGTGACTGGACTTGTCCCTGGCTTAGCACCAGATCCATTACATGTACGACAGCTTGCTTCACGGTTGTACTTAACTTCTTTTTCTGTTCCGAAGATAGCTTCTTCAAAGGTCAAGTTCACACGGTACTGGAGGTCATCCCCTTGACGAGGAGCGTTTGGATTGCGCGAAGCTCCGCCTCCGCCGAAAAAACTTGAGAAGATATCTTCAAAACCACCGAAGCCACCTGCTCCGTCAAAACCACCGAAGCCACCGGCACCACCAAAGCCACCGTTGGCACCTGCAGCACCATATTGGTCGTAGGCCGCACGTTTTTGGTCGTCACTCAAAGTCTCATAGGCTTCTTGAACTTCCTTGTATTTTTCCTCAGCGCCAGGCTCCTTGTTGATATCTGGGTGATATTTTTTGGAAAGCTTACGATAAGCCTTTTTGATCTCGTCTGCCGAAGCGTTTTTTGACACCCCCAGACGATCATAAAATTCAGTATTGTTCATAATTCAAGATACTAAGAGCGAACAGAAAGCGACTGAAATTTAGGAAACCGACAAGAAATCCTGATTTCTTAGGAGGTTTATCTAATTTCCAAGCTTTCCGCTCGAGTTCAATTACGAACACCCTTATTCCTTTCTGTTAATATTGCGGAACGAAACCTCAATCTAGTTCGGGTTCAATTCCTTTCTTTCATATTGATGATAAAAACTCAAATAAATTGGGTTTAGCCCCTTTTTACCGAAAAACAGAGGCTGGGTTGCAACCTCTGGATTTCTTCTTATACTTACAACGCAAAAGTCATCATAGCGATTGTAGTAGAATGACAATCACTTTAGTGATTCCTCATTCTTAACGACCTCGCTCTCCGATTTTCAAGCTCGGTATAAAATAGTCCACTGGACTATTTTATTTCTCCGTAAACTCTCCGTCTACGACGTCATCGCCTGCGTTTCCTGTTGCTTGTGCGCCTTCTGCTCCTGCTTGAGCTTGTTGGGCTGCTGCGGCTTGTTCGTAGAGTTTAACAGCAAGTCCTTGAGCTTTTTCATTCAATGCTTCAAGTTTTGCTTTCATTTCGTCCAAGTTGTTGTCTTCTTGCGCTTTCTTAAGGTCATCAAGGGCAGCTTGGGCAGCATCACGTTCTGCATCGAAGCCTTTTCCTTCAGTTTCCTTGATTGTCTTTTCAGTCGCAAAGATTGCTTGGTCTACTTCGTTACGAAGGTCTACTTCTTCTTTACGTTTCTTATCTGCTTCAGCATTTGCTTCTGCATCTTTCATCATGCGGTCGATTTCTTCATCAGTCAAACCTGAGTTAGATTGGATAACAATAGTTTGTTCTTTTTGAGTTCCAAGGTCTTTGGCTTTAACAGATACGATACCGTTCTTGTCGATGTCGAAAGTTACTTCGATTTGAGGAATTCCACGAGGTGCGGCTGGGATGTCAGTCAATTGGAAGCGTCCAAGAGTCTTGTTATCTGCTGCCATTGGACGTTCACCTTGAAGAACGTGGATATCAACGGCCGGTTGGTTGTCCGCTGCAGTTGAGAAGACTTGTGATTTAGATGTTGGAATAGTAGTGTTGCGATCGATAAGTTTTGTGAAGACGCCACCCATTGTTTCGATACCAAGTGACAATGGTGTTACATCAAGAAGGACAACGTCTTTAACATCACCAGTGATTACACCACCTTGGATAGCAGCACCCATGGCAACAACTTCGTCAGGGTTTACTGATTTGTTTGGTTCTTTACCAGTTTCAGCTTTCACAGCTTCTACAACGGCTGGGATACGAGTTGAACCACCAACAAGGATAACTTCGTCGATTTCTGACAAGCTCAAACCTGCATCTGAAAGGGCTTGACGAACTGGAACTTTTGTACGTTCAACAAGATCACGAGTCAAATCGTCAAATTTCGCACGAGTCAAAGTCATTTCCAAGTGAAGAGGTCCAGCCTCACCAGCAGTGATGAATGGCAAGCTGATTTGTGTTGAAGTTACACCAGAAAGGTCTTTCTTAGCTTTTTCAGCCGCATCTTTCAAACGTTGCATTGCCATCTTATCAGTAGACAAGTCAATACCGTTTTCTTTCTTGAATTCTGTTACCAAGTGGTCGATGATTTTTTGGTCAAAGTCGTCACCACCGAGTTTGTTGTCCCCTGCAGTTGACAATACATCGAAGACACCGTCACCCAATTCAAGGATAGATACGTCGAATGTACCACCACCAAGGTCGAATACCAAGATTTTTTCTTCTTTGTCAGTCTTGTCCAAACCGTAAGCAAGGGCCGCTGCTGTTGGTTCGTTGACGATACGTTCTACTTCAAGACCAGCGATTTTACCAGCGTCTTTAGTTGCTTGACGTTGAGCATCGTTGAAATAAGCTGGGACTGTGATAACTGCTTTGGTTACTTTTTCACCAAGGTATTCTTCAGCGTAACCTTTCAAGTATTGAAGGATCATAGCTGAGATTTCTTGTGGAGTATATTCTTTTCCGTTAGCAGAAACTTTTTCTGAAGTTCCCATCTTAGATTTGATAGAGATAACTGTATCTGGGTTTGTAACTGCTTGACGTTTTGCGGCATCACCAACGATGATTTCACCATTTTTGAATGACACTACAGATGGAGTTGTGCGATTTCCTTCTGGGTTTGCGATGATTTTGCTTTCAGTTCCTTCAAGAACTGCAACTGCTGAGTTTGTTGTACCTAAGTCAATACCGATAATTTTAGACATGTGTTTTTCTCCTTAAAGTTTAATTCGAATTTTGATTTTTTGATATTCCCCTTAAGTGGTGGGGACGTGAGCAACTCCCTACGGGATTTCATCACTTATTTTTGAGCCTATTGTCTCAAAAATCCCCTGTTTCAGTAGCAAAAGCTACTGAAACTTTCACCACGGCGGGAAATATCTTCCTTGCAAGCCTCCGGCTTGCTTTTTATCCTTCTTCATAGTTTATTGTCGTTTCGGACAAGTTTTTACGGGCTTTGTATCCTAATTATAGACTACTACCATGGCTGGTCTTAAGATACGGTCATGGAGTTTGTAACCTTTTTGGAAGACTTGAGCGATGGTGTCTGCTGGGTGTTCATCGTCTGCTGGGAGAGTTTGGATGGCCATATGGTAGTTATGGTCAAATTCACCGTCAGCTGCGATTTCTTCGATTCCTTCTTCTTTCAAAGCGTGAATCAAGCTCTCTTGCACCATCTCCAATCCTTTTTTGACATCGTCTGTCAAACCTTCAACGGCTAGTGCACGTTCTAAGTTGTCGAGCGATGGTAAGATTGCTTTTGCCAGGTCTTGGCTACGATAGCGTTGCAAATTTTGACGTTCTTCATTGGCACGGCGTTGAATATTTTGCATTTCTGCATGAGCGCGAAGGTATTTGTTTTCGAACTCATCTGCACGTTCATTTGCCAAGTCCAACTCAGACTTCTCAGGAGTTGTTTCTTCAGTTGTTTCCACAACTTCCTCTTCTTTCATTTCTTCGTTCTTTTTATCTTGGGCCATTTTCGCCTCCTTTAATGATTTCAAAATTAATTTACTTCGTAATGATTACTGCTGAGGTAGCGATAAAAATCTGTCAACTTCATCGTCAAAACACGATTGACCACATTGACTTGGTTGACCAATTGCTGGTAATCCAGATTAACCGGACCGATAATCGCTAGAATTCCAAAACCTCGATAAGGAATGAGGAATTTACTGCTAATCACTGCTAGGTTAGCTAGACAGGATTCCTGACTGTCCGCAACACGAACATTTTGCATCTGATCTTCATGCAGACCCTCACGAATCTCCAAAGCCACCTTTTGTGGTTGGTCAAAGAACTGATAGGCTGCTAGATTAGCAAAATTTAAGAGATTGACTTTTCCCGCTACTACAATATTTTCATTGAACATTTCTTTAAAAATGTGTTCAAAGAGATCCATGACATTGTCCGTTGTTGTAAAGTAACGTTGGATAATCTGCGGAATCTCCGTCCGAATCTTGTAGTGAATATCCAGAACGGTATGAGTGAGGAAACGTTCCTGAATGATGCTCTTCAGTTTCAGCAAATCTTCCTGCAAGAAGTTCCTTGGAATCAGAAATTGACTGGTAACCGTTCGGGATTCGTCTAGGGTAAATACAGCCAAGGCTGTATGTTGCCCCAAGACAACAATATCAAAGGCTGTCAACCGTTGCCTGCTCGGCTCAACATCCAGAGCCACTACCGTACAGTCACTCAGGTCTGTCAGTAGATTAGCAGCCTCTTGCAGAATATCCTCCAGTTTGAAGAACTCCTGATCAAAGGCTTTGACAATCTCGTATACCTCATTTTCAGCCAGTCTGTCAAAAGCAAGCGAATGTTTCACATAGTACTGAAACCCCGCGACACTTGGCATCCGACCGCTTGAGGTATGAGCCTTCTCAAGCAAACCCTGCTTCTCTAGAGCTGCCATGTCATTACGAATGGTAGCACTACTAGAATTAATAGACTCTTGTAGCGCCTTGGATCCGACAGGTTCGTGCGTTTTGGTAAAGATGTCAATAATCAGATTTAAAATATCCTGTTGACGCTCTGTAACCATCTCATCACTCCTCTCTGTCTGATTGATTAGCACTCTATGCATCCAAGTGCTAACTCATGATTCTATTATACACCCTTAGAAGAGAATGTCAAGACAAAAACTCAAAAAATTAGCACTCTTTTGCCAAGAGTGCTAAAAATCAGTCTAAAGACCTATAATCTTACTTCTCATCTACTTGGTATTTCCTTTTAAGTCTGAAAAAACCATAGATTAGATAAGAAATCAAGCAAGCGTATAAAACGAAAAAGAGAGAACGATTTCTCGTTCTCTCTTCTTAGATTCAGGAATTAAGAAGTCATTTTGTTATTTCCTAAGAGTGGCTTAGTCTTTCTTACGAAGAACAAAAGCTGCTAGACTTGCAAAGGCAAGACCGATGATTGAAAGAAGACCAGATACTGCTGAACCCGTGTTTGGTAACAAGTTCTGATTTTGACTACTTCTTTCTTCTGGTTGACTAGTATTTCCAGAATCTTTAATTGGGGCCGGAGTGAATTCCCAGGTGCCTACGAAGTGTGCGTCTGCTCCATTGATGGTTTCCGATGTCTTGTCATAGGACTTGAAGCTCCAGGTGCCTTCTGCTGTCTTCACTTCTGTTTGACTTGGTTGCGTTGGCGTTGCTTGGCTGCCATCTTTCAAGTTTGTTTGGTCTGCTGGAAGCAAGGATTTCACTTCTTGTGGTAGTTCTTTACCTGGAGTTTCGCTGACAAACTCGTGTATCGCCTTGTAGGTTGGCGCTGGGGTGAATTCCCAGGTGCCTACAAACTTAACATCTGATCCATTAATTGTTTCCGATGTCTTGTCATAGGACTTGAAGCTCCAGGTGCCTTCTGCTGTCTTCACTTCTGTTTGACTTGGTTGCGTTGGCGTTGCTTGACTGCCATCTTTCAAGTTTGTTTGGTCTGCTGGAAGCAAGGATTTCAATTCTTGTGGAAGTTCTTTACCTGAAGTTCCGCTGACAAACTCGTGAACTGCTTTATGAGTCACTGTTGGAACTGGGCTTGCTGTAAACTCCCATGTACCTACAAACTTAGCATCTGATCCATTAATTGTTTCCGATGTTTTATCGTAGGACTTGAAGCTCCAGGTGCCTTCTGCTGTCTTAACCTCTGTTTGACTTGGTTGCGTTGGTGTTGCTTGGCTACCATCTTTTAAGTCTGTTTGGTCTGCTGGAAGCAAGGATTTCACTTCTTGTGGAAGTTCTTTACCTGAAGTTCCGCTGACAAACTCGTGAACTGCTTTATGAGTCACTGTTGGAACTGGGCTTGCTGTAAACTCCCATGTACCTACAAACTTAGCATCTGATCCATTAATTGTTTCCGATGTTTTATCGTAGGACTTGAAGCTCCAGGTGCCTTCTGCTGTCTTAACCTCTGTTTGACTTGGTTGCGTTGGTGTTGCTTGGCTACCATCTTTTAAGTCTGTTTGGTCTGCTGGAAGCAAGGATTTCACTTCTTGTGGAAGTTCTTTACCTGAAGTTCCGCTGACAAACTCGTGAACTGCTTTATGAGTCACTGTTGGAACTGGGCTTGCTGTAAACTCCCATGTACCTACAAACTTAGCATCTGATCCATTAATTGTTTCCGATGTCTTATCGTAGGACTTGAAGCTCCAGGTACCTTCTGCGGTCTTCACTTCTGTTTGGCTTGGTTGTGTTGGAGTTACTTGGCTGCCATCTTTCAAGTTTGTTTGGTCTGCTGGAAGAAGGGCCTTCACTTCTTGTGGAAGCTCTTTACCCGGAGTTCCATTGACAAACTCGTGTGTCGCCTTGTAGGTTGGCGCTGGGGTGAATTCCCAGGCTCCTACGAAGTGTGCGTCTGCTCCATTGATGGTTTCCGATGTCTTGTCATAGGACTTGAAGCTCCATGTACCTTCCGCGGTCT
This sequence comes from Streptococcus oralis, assembly GCF_022749195.1. Taxonomy (NCBI): domain Bacteria; kingdom Bacillati; phylum Bacillota; class Bacilli; order Lactobacillales; family Streptococcaceae; genus Streptococcus; species Streptococcus oralis. The sequence goes on along the minus strand of NZ_CP094226.1, from coordinate 347,510 downwards.
TAACCTCTGTTTGACTTGGTTGAGTCGGAATCGCTTGGCTACCGTCTTTCAAGTCTGTTTGGTCTGCTGGAAGTAGGGTTTTCACTTCTTGTGGAAGCTCTTTGCCCGGGGTTCCACTGACAAACTCGTGCGTCGCCTTGTAGGTTGGTGCTGGAGTGAATTCCCAGGCTCCTACGAAGTGTGCGTCTGCTCCATTGATAGTTTCCGATGTCTTATTGTAGGACTTGAAGCTCCATGTACCTTCAGTTGTCTTAACTTCCGTTTGACTTGGTTGTGTTGGCGTTACTTGACTGCCATTAGGTAAATTCTTTTCTGTTGCTGGAAGCAAGTCTTTCACTTCTTGTGGCAACTCTTTACCTGGAGTTCCACTGACAAATTCATGGTGTTTTTCGTAAAGAAGAGCAGTGCTCACCTGATTAGAAGGAGCTGATAAGTTATCAACATGCAAGGTTACAGTATTGTTAATTTTTTCAGGTCCTTTTTCTTCCACTTTTTTGTTGGTAGCTGTTTTATAAGTGATAATAATCTCAGCGGCAGAATTTGATTTTATGTATTCAGGTGTCATTTTAACAGTAACTGTTTGACCTGACTTCTCGATCGTATAGTCACGTCCTTCTTGCAGAGTCACTCCACCTGATTCAACTTTAAGTTCTTTATAGTCCAAGCGATCATCAAAATTTTGAACCATTTCAATAGATGATGGAGCTGCTAAAAGGTCTTTACCTGGAACCGGAACTTTAAAAGTAGCCTTATAAGTTACATCCTGCCCCTCTTTAGCTGGAATCTCAGTTGGTTCTACCTCTAGAACTGGACTTGGGTCAAGCTTTTCAACATACAGTCCAAATACCGCCGAACAGGTTTCCGTAGATGAATAACCAAAATTCATGCTGTTACTATTTGAACGAAGCGCTAAACCTGAAACATTGTTTTCATAGTAACTACCTCCAGTTATTTGAGTGGCAATCCATGAAGTACGGTCACTTGTTTCTTCCTGTTGCAAGACATTGGCATTGTTCATTAATCGAAGGTTCACATCATTCTTATAGTTTTTTACATAGAAGGTTTCCTTCAAATTGTTTGCATCAATTGCATCAATATCTGTTGGTTTCATGACCAATTTCAAGTCTGTTTCTGTTCCATCAGCATAACGAATTTCTGCTGTAACATCAGCATCAATCCAAAACGCTTTATTCATGATGTAGTCATGATTCGCATCCACATAAGGAACATTCCCAATTTCGAAAGCACTACTTTCCCATAATTCAGAAATTGAGAAAAATTCGACAGTAGATTTTTGAGCACTATTCATTTCAGACTCTGCTTGAGCAGTATTTAGATAGTGAAGAGTTACCTTATTAAATCTTAAATAAGCATCTACTTGCTTACCGTGAACGTTACCAATATTTGTGAATTTTAGAGATAAAGGATTTTCAAAAACTTGATCTTGCTTTTTACTTTTATCTACTTTGAGAGTAAAATTTTCCATCTCTCCTGGATAAGCACCCCCACTTAGATATTCATAATGGGGATTCGATAGATGAAACTGATCAACAGACTGTGATTTAGATAAAACACTAGCATTGTTAATATTTAAATTAAACTTACGAATATCCAAGGTAGAGATATCCGTTCCATTTTTAATCTCTTCTAATGCAGCATAAGACTGAACCGGAAGAAGAAAAATAGAAAAAAGTAAAACGACTAGGCCGATATAAGCCTTTGTTTTTCTACTAAAATTAGTAAAAAACGGCACTTTCATGCCTCTTCTCCATTTCATAATTAACCTCCAAACTAAAAATGATTTATATACAATCATTTTAAAAAGAAATGTTCACCTCATTCTAACACAAAAAGGGGACAATTAAAAGTAGATTATAGATAAAAATTTATTATTTTGTATTTCCAGATTGTCAATTTTGGGGAGAGTCATTAAAATATCATAATGTTAGAAAAGGCGTTTACACTATGTAAATAGCCGTTTTATTGTTGAACCTATTATCACTCTATGAGTTTCATAACGTACTCAAGTTACACATAAACATTAATATATTTAATTTTTTATAAAAAAGAACCCAAGAATAAATTCTGGGTTCTTTTTAGTATTTCTCGTACAAAAGATGCTTTTGTACAATTAGAGAGCCTTAGTCCTTCTTACGAACGACAAAGCCTACTAGACCGGCGATAAATAAACCAATCATTGAAAGAAGACTGGTAGAAGCTGTACCTGTGCTTGGTAGAGCTTTCTTATCTTGGCTTGCAGTTTCTTCTTTCTTAGTGTTTTCAGCTTGGTTCCCTGTTGTTGCAGTACCATTCTTATTACCGTTGGTTGTTGTAGAAGCTACTTTCTTAGTTCCAACTTCGACAATCTCATCTACTGCTGGAGTAGTGATTGTGTTTGATTTCTCAACTCGACCTGTTTCAACGCCATCTGTGTAAGTCACTGTATAAACAATGGTGCGAACACCCTTCTTACCAGTAGCTTTCACTCGACGACTTCCTTCTGGAAGGTCTGCGTTCTGCACTTCTTTGACTTGGAAAGCAACTTCTTCTGTCTTCGTTTCTTCCTTAGTCGTTACAACTGGGGCTACTACTTTCTTAGTTCCAACTTCGACAACTTCGTCTACTGCTGGAGTAGTGATTGTATTGGATTTCTCAACACGACCTGTTTCAACACCGTCTGTGTAAGTGACAGTTTCAACAATGGTGCGAACACCCTTCTTACCAGCTGTCTTCACTCGACGAGTTCCTTCTGGAAGGTCTGTGTTCTGCACTTCTTTGACTTGGAAAGCAACTTCTTCTGTCTTGGTCTCTTCCTTAGTCGTTACAACAGCTGCTTTCTTAGTTCCAACTTCGACAACTTCGTCTACTGCTGGAGTCGTGATTGTGTTTGATTTCACCTCGCGGCCTGTCTCTTTTCCGTCTGTGTAAGTCACTGTTTCAACAATCGTACGAACACCCTTTTGACCAGCTGTCTTCACTCGGCGAACACCTTCAGCTAAGAGTGCATTTTCAACCTCACGAGTCTGGAAGGCAACTTCTTCAGTTTTGGTTACTTCCTTAGTGGTTACAACTGCTTTTGAACCGGTATAAGTAATCTTGTTTTTGGCTGCTTTCTTGGTCTTGCGTGAAACTTCTTTACGAGATTTTTCAACACCATCCACTTTTGTCACTTCATAAGTGACTTCATCGATACCTTCTTCACCTTCTTCAACACGCGTTTGACCTTTATCCAGTGCTGGGTCTACTTTCGTTTCTTCTTTGAAAGCAACTTTTTCCTCTACAGTCACTGTTTCTTTGGTTTCTACACCTGTTTTCTTAGTTCCAACTTCGATGATTTCTTCTACTGGTTCTTTGGTAACTTTCTCGCTTTTCTTAGTACGAGCTGTTTCTTTACCATCTGTCAGTGTGATATCCCAAGTAATGGTCTTAGTACCTTTAACACCCGCTTGTTTCACATTGCGAGTACCTTCTGCAAGATCAGCATTGTTTTCGGTACGAGATGCATAAGGAATCTCTTCTGTCGTAGTGATTTCTTGATGCTCAACTTTTGGTTCCGTTGGTTGTTCTGTCTTACCAGCCAACAAAGCTTCAGCCTTGGCTTTCAACTCATTGTAGCGAGCTTCATATGCCACAAAACCTTTTTGAGCTTCTGGACTCTTCATTGCCTTCTTTGCGGTAGGAAGGTAGTTAGTAGCTTCCGCCAAACTATCTTCTAATCCAGCTTTGTTGTCTTCATCATTAGGATTAGCTTTATAGTCAGCGATGAAAGCCTCTAGATCATTCAGTTTATCTCTAAATCGGAATGCCACGACTCTCTCTTGGCCATCTGGAATTTCTTCATCTTCCGCCGGTGTTTCTTCTGCATGCACTGTTGGAATTTGATATAGATCTGGAGCTACATGATAAGTTGCTACTCCAAGAGCGTTTAAAGCAAGTATTGAAATCCCTAACTTTAATAATTTTTTTCTACTCATTCTTTTTCCCTTAATTCATTTAATATATAGTAAGGAAGAGAGGAAATATTTCTACTCTCCTTTTACTATATGATACTAACGTTCAGCTTTACGCTTCCAAACTAGAAGTCCAGCAAGTCCTAGAGCTAGGGCAGCAAGTACTCCAAAGATTGAAGATGCTTCAGAACCTGTATTTGGCAATGTTTTCTTAGGTTCTGCAGGAGGAACGGTTCCACCTGGTGGCGGAGTTTGTGGTTTTTCTGGTGTTGGTGGTGTTGGCGGGAACACTACAACCTTGTTGGTAGGCTTTGGATTATGGTTAAAGCTTACTGTAGCTGTATTAGGAACACCAGCAGCGAATTGTGTAAAATCTGTTCCTTCTTTGAAGTTAGTGTAAAGTACAAGACGTACGGTACTTCCCTTCAAGGCTTCAAGAACATCCTTATCGCTGATTTCAAGAGTTACAATGTTTTTAGCTTCATCGTAAGTAACAGTGGCAATTGCTTCCAACTCTTTACCTACTAATTCACCACGATCATTTGAAGCCTTACTCAATTTATCAATAGCTGCTTGAAGCTTAGTTTGAGCTTCTTTTAGTTTCTTGATTTCATTTTCAAGTTTCTCTTGTTGTTGTTTCTTATCAGCTGGTGCCAATTCTGCTTCTTTCTCAGCTGGTGCTTGAAGTTTAGCCAAGTTTTCTTCAGCTGCTTTCAACTCTGCTTCCAAGCTTACAAGATCTTGACTTGGCTCGCTAGTTGCAGGTTTCTTATCTTCTGTTGCAGAAGAATCAGATGTAGCTGGAGTTGTTTCTTCAGTAGCTGTTGCTGGAGTAGCTGGTGTTGTAGTTTCAGCTGGTTTAGCTGGCTGCGCTGCCTTAGCTGCTTCCAACTTCGCTTTCAATTCAGCTACTTTAGCTTCCGCTGCCTTGAGTTCTTCCTTCTTACCAGTCTCTGTTGAAGTCTCATCAGTTGACTTGCCTGTCAAAGCTTTGAGTTCTTTCTCAGACTGTTCAAGTTGAGCTTGAAGAGTTGCTTTGATCTTGTCAAACTGAGCATTTTCAACTTTAAGAGCGATACGGTCTTTGTTGACTTTCAAGACTGAATTGATTTCATCCGTGATTGTAAAACTAGTCAAGTCTGTCTTGATAAGACGACCATATTGATCCTTCTTAGCATTTCCGTTTTCATCTACAGGATCTGTTGGAACCGGTGTAGTAATATCGAATCGGAAGGTATCTAAAGCGTTTGGCAAGTGGTATTCTTTATCAGGTTTAGATCCATCTTCTGGTCCAACAGACTTAGCTGGTTCACCTGGTGTTGGATCTGTTGGTTTTTCTGGGTCACGCGGTTTCACCGTTACCGGTTTTGATTCCTTGCTGCCAGATTGACCATTGGCATCCTTGAAGTTAACAGTTGCTTTGTTTGGTACCAATTGATCCTTATAAGGAGTCAAATCGCTATTCGCTTTGAGTTTAGCTGGGATGTACAATTGAATCTCTTTGAAGCCTTTTAGTCGAGCGAAATCTTTCACTTTCACAGTGACAGTGTTTCCTTCAACACTTGTTTCAAGAGCTCCATTTGCATCACGACCGTCCACATAGGCTACTGGTGTATCAGCGATTGCCAAAACAGATTCAAGTGTATCCGTTACGATAAACTCTTTGTACTTATCAATATCTTTTGGTAAAGCTGTATTGACATTGTACATGTAAGGTGCATCGTATTCGACATCCAAGTGATCCAAGGTACGGTTGATTTTCTTCGTAATTTCTGGTTCTGGTTCTTTTGGAACGATAACCGGAACTTTATTCGAATCTTTGTGTAGCCCTGGTCTATTTGGAATGTTTGCATCATAAGAAGCCTTATTCGGAATCTGTGTACGGCCGTCTTCCTTCACATATGCAGACAAGTTCGCGCCGGCTTTGATCTTGGCGTCGAATGTTAATTCAACTGCTTGACCGCCATTGGCTTTCACTTGTTCCTCTGTAAGGGTCAAGGTAATCGTTTGACCTTCTACCTTGATTTGACTTGCATTAAGAGCTTGACCATTCAAGATTGCACTTGCTGAACCTGCATAATCAAGAACAGACTCAAGTGTATCACTTACACTGAAGGATGATACATCTGTTGGGACACTTGTTTTCACGTTGTATGTGAAAATTTGGTCACGATCAGCAAGTGTTTCTTCAGCTTTAGTATTCACATCTTTCTTGATTTCTGGCTCGTCTGGTGTTGGTGGCGTTACTGGAACTTCGTTAGAGTCCTTGTGCACACCTGGTTTGTGTGGGAAGCTTGCGTCATAAGAAGCCTTATTCGGAATCTGTGTACGGCCGTCTTCCTTCACATATGCAGACAAGTTCGCGCCGGCTTTGATCTTGGCGTCGAATGTTAATTCAACTGCTTGACCGCCATTGGCTTTCACTTGTTCCTCTGTAAGGGTCAAGGTAATCGTTTGACCTTCTACCTTGATTTGACTTGCATCAAGAGCTTGACCATTCAATTTAGCACTTGAAGTTCCTGCGAATTCAAGAACGTCCACTAGGGTATCTGTGACTGAGAAAGCTGTCGCATCTTGCGCTACACTTGTTTTCACATTGTATGTGAAGACTTCATCACGTTTTGCGAGAGTTTCAGCTTCTTTGCCGTTCACATCTTTCTTGATTTCTGGCTCGTCTGGTGTTGGAGGTGTTACTGGGACTTCGTTAGAGTCCTTGTGCACACCTGGTTTGTGTGGGAAGCTTGCGTCATAAGAAGCCTTATTCGGAATCTGTGTACGGCCGTCTTCCTTCACATATGCAGACAAGTTCGCGCCGGCTTTGATCTTGGCGTCGAATGTTAATTCAACTGCTTGACCGCCATTGGCTTTCACTTGGTCTTCTGTAAGGGTCAAGGTAATCGTTTGACCTTCTACCTTGATTTGGCTAGCATCAAGAGCTTGACCATTCAATTTAGCACTTGAAGTTCCTGCGAACTCAAGAACATCTTCGATCTTATCGGTTACGCTGAAGGCTGTCGCATCTTGCGCTACTGTTGTTTTCACATTGTATGTGAAGACTTCATCACGTTTTGCGAGAGTTTCAGCTTCTTTGCCGTTCACATCTTTCTTGATTTCTGGCTCGTCTGGTGTTGGAGGTGTTACTGGGACTTCGTTAGAGTCCTTGTGCACACCTGGTTTGTGTGGGAAGCTTGCGTCATAAGAAGCCTTATTCGGAATCTGTGTACGGCCGTCTTCCTTCACATATGCAGACAAGTTCGCGCCGGCTTTGATCTTGGCGTCGAATGTTAATTCAACTGCTTGACCGCCATTGGCTTTCACTTGGTCTTCTGTAAGGGTCAAGGTAATCGTTTGACCTTCTACCTTGATTTGGCTAGCATCAAGAGCTTGACCATTCAATTTAGCACTTGAAGTTCCTGCGAATTCAAGAACATCTTCGATCTTATCGGTTACGCTGAAGGCTGTCGCATCTTGCGCTACTGTTGTTTTCACATTGTATGTGAAGACTTCATCACGTTTTGCGAGAGTTTCAGCTTCTTTGCCGTTCACATCTTTCTTGATTTCTGGCTCGTCTGGTGTTGGAGGTGTTACTGGGACTTCGTTAGAGTCCTTGTGCACACCTGGTTTGTGTGGGAAGCTTGCGTCATAAGAAGCCTTATTCGGAATCTGTGTACGGCCGTCTTCCTTCACATATGCAGACAAGTTCGCGCCGGCTTTGATCTTGGCGTCGAATGTTAATTCAACTGCTTGACCGCCATTGGCTTTCACTTGGTCTTCTGTAAGGGTCAAGGTAATCGTTTGACCTTCTACCTTGATTTGGCTAGCATCAAGAGCTTGACCATTCAATTTAGCACTTGAAGTTCCTGCGAATTCAAGAACGTCCACTAGGGTATCTGTGACTGAGAAAGCTGTCGCATCTTGCGCTACACTTGTTTTCACATTGTATGTGAAGACTTCATCACGTTTTGCGAGAGTTTCAGCTTCTTTGCCGTTCACATCTTTCTTGATTTCTGGCTCGTCTGGTGTTGGAGGTGTTACTGGGACTTCGTTAGAGTCCTTGTGCACACCTGGTTTGTGTGGGAAGCTTGCGTCATAAGAAGCCTTATTCGGAATCTGTGTACGGCCGTCTTCCTTCACATATGCAGACAAGTTCGCGCCGGCTTTGATCTTGGCGTCGAATGTTAATTCAACTGCTTGACCGCCATTGGCTTTCACTTGGTCTTCTGTAAGGGTCAAGGTAATCGTTTGACCTTCTACCTTGATTTGGCTAGCATCAAGAGCTTGACCATTCAATTTAGCACTTGAAGTTCCTGCGAACTCAAGAACATCTTCGATCTTATCGGTTACGCTGAAGGCTGTCGCATCTTGCGCTACACTTGTTTTCACATTATAAGTGAAGACTTCATCACGTTTTGCGAGGGTTTCTTCTGCCTTGCCGTTCACATCTTTCTTGATCTCTGGCTCGTCTGGTGTTGGAGGCGTTACTGGGACTTCGTTAGAGTCCTTGTGGTATTTTGGATTATGATCAATATCATAAGAAGCCTTATTCGGAATCTCTGTCTTACCATCTTTATTCACATAAGCTGATAAGTTGGCATTATCTCTAATCTTAGCCTTGAAATTCACTTCAATAGTCTTACCGGCATCTGCTTTTACAGAAGCTTCTGTAAAGGCAACTTTGATGACTTGACCAGAAAGTGTCACTGTCGCCTTCGATCCTGCATCCTCACCATCAAGTTTAACAGTGGCTGAAGCATTCTCACCAACAAATTCTAGAACTTCTTTCAACTCGTCTGTCATCTCAAACACAGTTGCGCTGGCAGGCATTGTTGTTTTCAAAGTATAAGTAAATTCTTCATTACGTTTTGCAAGATCATAACGTTCTGCTCCGTTTACTTCCTTCTTAAGCTCTGGAGTAGTGGTTGGTGGTGGTGTAACGGTAACTGGTTTTGATTCTTTCTTAGAATCAGGATTATCATTAATGATGTAGCTAGCAGTATTTGGTACTACCGGCTTGTCTTTTGATTCATTTGGATAAGCCGCTAAGAGTGCATCAAAGGTAATGCCTTCCTTCACCTTAGCCTTAAATGAAACTTGTACAGCTTTACCAGCATATTGTTTCACTTGCTCTTTACCAAATGTGACCGTCAAACGTTGACCTTCTGTTGTTACAGTGAGGTCTTGAACAGCTTGGCCATCAACAGTGACCGTTGCTTCTCCTTCAAATGCCAATTCTTTGACGATATCATCTGAAATGGTGAAGCTATCTGCCACATGTGGAACCGTTGAGTCAATCGTATAAGTAAAGATTTCTGATAACTTACCAAGATCTGCGTGTTCCTGACCATTCACCTTCTTCGTGATTGGTGGTGGTGTAACAGTGACCGGCTTGGTTTCTTTCTCACCTTGTTGGTCATTCTTGTTGGTGTAAGTAATCTTAGCTTTGTTCTCAATAGATGGAACAGTTGAGCCTTTCTTCACTTTGGCATGAATCACGAGCTCTACTTCTTGGTTACCGTAGTCACCCGCATTCGCAAAATCTTTCATCGTTGCAGTCACGGTTTGACCTTGAACTGTTACATCGAAGAATTTCGCTGCCGCTCCCTTGATTTCAGCTTGACCTGGAGTCAAGTTCTCATCCAAGGTATCCGTTACAACGAAGGACTTGTACGTTGTAATATCATTTGGCAATTTCGCTTTGATATTATAAGTAAAGTCGGTTTCCGCACCGATTGTTGCCTCTGTCAGTGTTTCGTTGATTTTCTTATCAACACCTGGTTCTGATGGAGGAGTTACGGTTACAGGTTTTGTTTCTTTTTCTCCGCTATGATCGTTCTTATCTGTGAAGCTGAACTTCGCAGTATTTGGAATGTTGATACGAGTCACTCCATCATTGATCTTAGCTGGAATAATCAATTCCACTTCTTGACCAGCAAGGTCTGTAGCGTTCGCAAAGTCCTTCATCGTTGCAGTCACGGTTTGACCCTCAACTGTTACATCGAAGAAGGCGGCAGCTGCTCCTTTGATAACTGGTTTGCTTGAAGTTTCATTGATAACTGACAAATCTCCTTCAAGTGTATCTGTAATCACAAATTTCTTGTAATCTGTAATATCGGTTGGAAGTTTTGTCTTAATGTTGTAGTTATACGCTTGACCTGTCGCGATATCTAAGTGATCAAGAGTTTCATTGATCTTCTTCGTTACAGGAGGTGGCGTTACGGTGACAGGTTTCTATTCAACTTCTTTCTCTACATTATTCTCATTTGTAAAGGAAATAGAAGCCTTGTTTTCAATGGTTGTGCCTGTCACACCATTTTTAACTTTTGCAGGAATGACTAGTTCAACAGTTGAGTATTTTGCAAGTTCACCAAACTGACCATCCTTCACCGTTGCCGTAATCTCTTGGCCATTGGTGTGGATATCAAAGAGGGCCGCTGCAGAACCTTTAATACTTACGTCTCCTGCAAGTTCCAAATTAGCATCCAGTGTATCACGAATCACAAATTTCTTGTAATTAGCAACATCACTTGGTACTGCTGTTGTAATATTGTAGTTGTATGGTTGCCCATCAAACGTTTGGAAGCTATCCAAGTTTTCATTGATTTTCTTATCAATCGTTGGTTCTTTTGGTTTTGGTGGGGTAACCGTTACTTCGTTAGATGTTTGTTTCACATCGTTCAAGATCACATCCGCTGTATTTGGTACTTTTACTTGACCATCTTTCTTGTATTTAGAAAGATCAGCACCTTTACGGATTTTCGCCTTAAAGGTTAATTCTACATATTGAATGTCTTTCACCTTACGGCGATTCACTTTACGAGTGATTTTTTCAAGATTAGTTTTGTCTAGTGTCAACGAAACGGTTTGACCTGAAACGGTTGTCGCACCTTTCAAATCAGCGTTATCTTTTCCACCGAGTTTTACATTCAAACTATCTGCTTGAACTTCTAACTCTGGAACAACTGTATCTGTCAGCGTAAAGTTGTCCGCAATACCTGGCCATGGAGCAGTCACCTTGTACTCAAAGAGTTCCTCTTCTGCCTTCAAATCTTCATGTTCTTTGTCATTAACCTTCTTCGTAATCTCTGTTACTACTGGCGGTTTCACGTAAACTGGATTTGAACGGCGAATGGTACTTGGTTTGGTATCTGTCTTGGCATGCGCATCTTGGTTTGGTTGATTGTCATCACCATTCCACATGATGTTCCCTTGGTTTAGGAGACCAAATCCATTACTTTCCTGAAGGAGAGCCATGAATTCTTTACTTGATTGATTATTGCGGTATTGTTCTTTCAAACGAACCTTAATGGTCATTTGAGCTTTCTTCAATACCAAGTAATTATAGTTGGATCCTTTAGCAGGAACATCCGCAACCACGACACTTTGAGGGTTGCCTTCTGAATCATCTTGACTAACTACACGAGTGGTCCATTTTTCTCCATTTGGTCCAGTAGCTGAACTTTCAACCACTTCCAAACGGTAGTCAAGTGGGTCTGTCAACATGACGTTCTTTTCAAATTCGTAGGCTACGTTATTGAAGTTGTAATCAAGAGTATAGGTGAACTCCTCTGCCTTGTCTGACAATTGTGCAGAATAGGCTTTTTTCTTTGTCAAACCAAGTGGGTCATCAATTTCTCCCAAGTCATTACTCTTATCTGCGTCGGTAATTCTCTTCGTGACACTTGGGTAACAGTACTCGAGTTTTTGAACTTCAACTTTTTCATTACGTCCACCGATTTTTTGAGTTGAAAATTCACCTGTCTTGAAGACACCCGTCAATTCAGGAACTGTAACTTCTTCGTTTACAGGTTTATAGTCAGCTGGCGGATCAACTTCATCTTCTTCATTCGTTTCAGGAGCACGAGCTTCCTTACTCAAATCATAGTCGAAATTGTTATTACCTGGATTGAAGACACTATCAGGTACATAGATTGTGACATTGTCACCTTCTTGATTGATTCGACCACGAATTTGTTTTGATGGATCTGTGACTTTTTCAACAACTGTTTTACCATTGATTCGAACAGCATCAACCTTATACCCAGGTGTAACAGTGAACTCACCTTTGATGTCTTCCTTGATCAACGCTGCAGCTACCGATTCTAAAATTCGATTTGAGAACTTATCGATATCGCTTTGTTCATTAACATAGAAGGAAACGTTCTTTCCGTTTACAACCTTGTCTGGTGAAGCCATCGATTGAAGAGCATCATGGAAGATTCCTTGAACTGAACGGCTATCACCGATATTCAATGTTTTTCCAAATCCATTCAAATAAGCAGAACCATATTGGAAGTATGGGTCAGTGAACCCTGCCACTCGCTCCCAGAAACCAATAACTACAGAGCCTTCTGATCCAACAGCATTCTTAAGTGTATTTCCTGCCTCTTTTAACTCGTTTGCACGGCTGACAATATCTTGCGCTGCTTCAGGGAAATAGTTTTGACCAAGTCCCCATGCAGGTTGTAGCTTATAAGTTCTGGCATAACTTTTATCCATAACAACATTACCATCTGGGAGACGGTAACCATTGGCCACACCATCCGTTACAAGGAGGAATACTGTCTTACGACCATTTTTCATTTCTCCTTTTTGACTGTTATAAGCAGCAAGAGCATCCGTGATACCAGGAACTGTAGGAGTTCCTCCTCCAACAGTAATATTATCAATAAAGCTATGAATAGATTTTTGATCTGATGTTAAATCACTTGAACTAAACTGATAATGTTTACCAGTGATCCCCTCATTTGTATAGGTATCAATCGCTCCTGTGAAGTCCTCATTATCAAAATATCGAACCTGATCCAATCCTTGATAAGCTGAAACGAAGACGCGGTCAGTCGTATCTGGATCACCTGTACTCACTAAATGTGGGTCAGTTTCATTGTACTGTTCAGGTTTCACATAAGTGGTCAAACGCTTCAAGGCATTCTTAACACTAGGAATAGTCTTTTCAAAGGATCCACTCGCATCTTGAAGGATAACTAAGTCGATCGGTTTACGTGGAACTGTCCACTGTGTTTTTTCTGTTTTCTTTACCTTACGATAACATCCATTCTGGATAATTTCTGTGTTCTCTCCTACTTGTCTTGCAGCCCCTTCATCAGCTGATGCACCTCGAGCAAGGAACAGTCCAGCCAATCCTAATGGCACAGAGAGAAACAGAATCATAAACAGAACAGAGACCTTTTTAATGAAATCTCTCATAGTTTTCTCTGAAATCCTATTGCGATTTCTTCTTCCTCCTTTTTTCTGAAATAGATGTATGTTAGTTTAGCAGTTCTTGTAACTCTTTCGAGAAATTTTCAGCAGTGGTATGATTTACTAATACATTCTTTACCTGTTGCTGTTTTGTCACAAGATACATACTTGGTATGGTTTGAACCTGTAAAAGATCGGCTGCGGACTGATCTTCGTCATAATAATACGGGAAAGTATATCCTTTTTCTTTGATATACTGATCAGCAGTTTCCTTTGTTTCTTTTCCTGGTTCGTTCATATTCAGAAGAACAAAATGAATTTGATCTCCATACTTTTCATACATCTGCTGAACAATGGGTAGTTGTTTCTGGCAATGCGGACACCAGCTAGCCCATTCGACAACTAATATAGGTTTATCATACAGTTCCGATATAGCAATCAATTTTCCATCTTGAGAGGCCGTTTTAAATTCTGGAAGTTGTTGACCTTTTAAACTCAAAGTTGAATTGTTCTCATCACTTGAAGTTGATTGCAAAATTGAAGACGCCCCTATATCTCCATCCTTAGTGGGTCTAGTGAAATAAATTAAACCCACCGCTAAAGCTATGATGACTCCATCTCTTAAAACAGAAACCACCATCTGTCTTTTTTACACAAAATCCCCTTTCTTATAATAGTAAAATATCATGAATAAGTTTCAATTAAATAATATATCAATCTATAAAAACGAGAGCTAAACCTCATTCATGTCAAATGATATTTTATCATTTACTAATTAGTATTTCAAGAAATATGTTGTCAAATTGTAAATTTTTTTTAGAATGTTAAAAACCTACTATTTCATACATTAGAGAGATTCTCGAGATAGGATTACGGGAATATTATTCTGAGTTTTTTCAGAATATTATTACTTTTTAATCAATTCAACTAATGATCCATTTTTGCTCAATTCACCATATTATATATACTAAGAATAGTATCAAAATGCATTTAAAAAATTGCAATAATAAAAAAGATTATCCAATTAGATAATCTTTTTTATGTTCTTAATACAAATCAAGATAATTATCAACTTCCCATTGTGAAACAAATGTTGCATAGCTGGCCCACTCGATACGTTTCGCTTCAAGGAAGCTAGTGTAGATGTGTTCACCTAGGGCTGCCTTGACCACTTCATCTTCTGTCAAAGCTTTCAAGGCGTTATGAAGAGTTGATGGAAGATCAGTGATTCCAGCTTCCTTACGCTCTTCTGCTGTCATGATGTAGATATTTTCTTCGATAGGAGCTGGTGCTTCGATTTTGTTTTCAATACCATGCAAACCAACTTCCAAAAGAACCGCCATAGCGATGTATGGGTTTGCCATTGGGTCCACTGAACGCAACTCAAGACGAGTTCCCATACCGCGTGAAGCCGGTACGCGCACAAGTGGCGAACGGTTACGACCAGCCCAAGCAATGTAAACAGGTGCTTCATAACCTGGAACCAAACGTTTGTATGAGTTAACTGTTGGGTTCATGATAGCAGTATAGTTGTAAGCATGCTTGATCAAACCACCAAGGAAATGGTAGGCTGTTTCAGACAACTGCATTCCTTTTGGATCATTTGGATCAAAGAAGGCATTGTTTCCTTCTGCATCAAACAAGGACATATTACAGTGCATACCTGATCCAGCGATACCAAATTTTGGTTTCGCCATAAAGGTTGCGTAAAGGCCGTGTTTGCGAGCAATGGTTTTAACAACGAGTTTAAAGATTTGAATCTTGTCACAGGCACGGAGGACTTCATCATACTTGAAGTCAATTTCATGTTGTCCAACCGCAACCTCGTGGTGACTCGCTTCTACTTCAAATCCCATTTTGGTCAAGACATTCACAATTTCACGACGTGTATTGTCCGCAAGGTCAGTAGGCGCCAAATCAAAGTAGCCACCCTTGTCATTTACTTCAAGTGTTGGATCCCCATTTTCATCCAACTTAAATAGGAAGAATTCTGGTTCTGGACCAAGGTTGAAAGATTTGAATCCTACTTCTTCCATATGACGAAGTGCACGCTTCAGATTACCACGAGGGTCACCTGCAAATGGTTCGCCTTCTGTTGTATAGACATCACAGATCAAACCTGCAACACTTCCATTTTCATCTCCCCATGGGAAGACTGTCCACGTATCCAAGTCTGGGTACAAGTACATATCTGACTCATTGATACGTACAAAACCTTCAATAGAAGAGCCATCAAACATGGCTTTGTTTGATAAGACCTTATCTAACTGTTCATCTGTAGCAGGAATTTCGACGTTTTTCATGGTTCCCAGAATATCTGAAAACATGAGACGGATAAAGGTAACGTTTTTTTCCTTGACTTCACGACGAATATCTGCAGCTGTGATTGGCATGGGTTTTCTCCTTAATATATGACTACTTGCGATTGCCTAACCGCGACCAAAGGGTGAACGTACTGAAGCAAAGCGCCCCTGCTGGAGGAGTTCATTGTGAAGTGCACGACGCACTTCCGTCTGACTCACAGCTTTCTTGGACTTCGCCTCGCGTTCCGCATATTTTTTCTTAATCGCAGCAATATTATGACCTTCAGAGATATAATCTTTGATTTCAAGTAGACGATCCATGTCATTCAACGAATACATGCGACGGTTCCCTTCGTTTCGATCAGGTTTGATCAACTCTTGATCTTCATAATAACGAATCTGACGCGCCGAGAGATCGGTCAACTTCATAACACTGCCGATAGGAAAAACAGCCATATTTCGGCGAAATTCTCTTTCCTTCATTTACAATTTCCTTCTTCCTGTCTATTATAGTCTAAAAAAAGACATACGTCAATGAATAATGTCATAAAATGTAACATTATTTTCTTTTTTTCTCCCAAAAGAGTTTCAGTTGCTCAATATCATAATTAACAAGGATTGCGACAAAAACTCCCATAAATGTTTCAAATACGCGCGCAAACACGTACAAAAATGTTTCTCCGCTCGGTATTGATAGGGTAATAATCAACATAGCCGCTACACCACCGATAACTCCTGCCTTGTTGTTCATGGCAACATTTGTCATAATGGTTAACATGGTGCAAATCGGAACAACTAGTAAGGTTACCCAAAAGGCTCCATGAAACAAAGTATTTAAGAGGAAAAAGACAAGGGCGTAAAAACCGCCAATGCTATTTCCTAAGATACGCGAAGTTCCAAAATGGACACTCTTATCAAAGCTCTCTCGTAAACTGAAGACCGCTGTTAGTGCTCCGATTTGAAGCCCCTTCCAGCCAAAAAAACCAAAAATCAAGAGAACTATAAATACGGCAATCCCTGTTTTGAAGGTTCGCATACCAAGCTTGAACTGTGACTTATCAAATTTATATTTTTTAAAATAACTCATAATCTCAACTTTCTACTACCATTTTAACATAAATTAGTTGATTTTATGAGTGAAAATCAATAGGAAGCGTTTTTAATTTAGGCTATAAAAAAGAGGAAACAGAGTTCCTCTTTTCTATTTAAATTCAGAGCTTAGTTGCTTTCGTCTTCTTTACGTTTCAACTGACCAAGTCCTAAAACTCCTACTAAAGCTGCTAGACCAAGATATGGCATGTAGCTTGAATCATTTGTACCTGTTTGAGGTAGAGTAGGGTTACCTTTTGGTTTTGGAGTAGGAGTCGTTGGCTCCTCTGGTTTCTTAGGTTCTGGCGTTGTTGTGCGAACTGTATTTGAAGCGTAAGCAACTTTGTTCACAGTATTTACATAGGTATTTTCAAAAGTTCCAACAGCAATTCGTTTCATTTGAATATAAGTCTCAGCTTGGAATGGAGAATCCAACTGAATCTCTTGAAGGAATTCTTCCTTGAAGCGAATGGTAATCATTCCCTTATCTTGATCATGTTCAACCTGTGTTTCAGCTGTTAAGTCTGTCCCTGCCTTAATAACACGACCGTCTTTCAATCGGATATCAACCTTGGCAAGAACTTTATAATTTCCAGTGTATTGATCACCTTTTTGGTCATAATCATCTACAAAACTATAGTCATTCAAGTCCTCAGAATGATTTTGTGGAATCAAACCACCAATTAAACGATAATTGAAGTACTGGTTCAACGGAATTGTTTGGCCATCAATATTGTCACTGCTTGGATCCATACTGATTGTCACATCTTTTTTAGGTGTGATTTTCGGTACATTGTTGACAACTACTTCTGTAGCATAGCCATTTCCAAAATCAATTTGGTAGGCTTTGTTTTCATACTTACCACCCGTTTGACCAAATTCAGGTTTAACTGTCATCGGATCTGTGATGAGCAATGATTTTCCTGCTGCTACATAGTTCTTGTAGAATTCGGCTGGATTATCAGCTGAGAAGAGTTGGAAAGCACCTTTAACAGTGATGTTTGCTTTCTTCAACAAGTCCTGAACTTTCTTAGGAGCAGCTTCTAAACTATCATATTGTTGAACACTGATACCTGATACAAGGTTGCCCTCTAGATCACGAATCTTAACCAATTCTGGTTGAAGGGTTAAGGCTTCTTCTGGATAATCATCCACATAGTAGAAACCATTTTGAATTGCTTCTTTAGAAGATTTATCTCCCTTGTATTGGTCCAAATCCCATGTGAGTTCGTAGTAGTTCGTTGAACCAGCTAGAACCTCTTTACCATCAATATTTACACCTTGCTTGTTCTTGTTAACTTTCAAAGGCTTGATGTAGTTGTTATTTGGATTGTCAGGATCATTTGGTTTACCTGGAGTCGTTACACGAACAATGTTTGACTTAACACCGTAGGCGTCGTTGACTGTCAATGTAAAGTTATTTGTATAAGTTGCCCCATCATTCAAGACACGACCAACAACAGTTGGATATAGAGTCTCAAAGGATTTTGTCAAATCTGCATTGAAAGCAGCCAAGGTCTCCTCAGTAGCCTTAAAGGTTACAGTGTGACTAGCTTTATCATAGCTTGTTTCAAAACCTTTGCTTGCAGCCTTGGTTGCTTCCAAATCAAACTGATAGCCAGTTGGAAGTGGATCTACCAATACAAACGAAGTTGTTTTTGGACGACCAGCTGTCAACGCTTCTGTTTTCAACTCAAACTTCACTACAGACTGCTTAGCAACGAGAGTACGGTCGATATCTACTCCGTCCTCATTTTTAATTTCTTTATTAATCTGAGGTTGTGCAAATAGACGATTGTAATGGAAGTGAACTGTTGGCATCGCTGGTGGTGTTGGCAACTGCTTAGGAGTTGGTGCTACCGGCGGAGTTGGCAATGGATCATAATTTGGCTCTTCTGGTTTTGATGGCTCCGGTTGATCTGGAGTTTTTACCGGTGGAGTTGGCTCATTTTCGTAGTTTGGTGCTACTGGAGCTGGTTCCAATGGTTTCTCTGTCTCATATGTTGGCTCTTCTGGTTTTGATGGCTCCGGTTGATCTGGAGTTTTTACCGGTGGAGTTGGCTCATTTTCGTAGTTTGGTGCTACTGGAGCTGGTTCCAATGGTTTCTCTGTCTCATATGTTGGCTCTTCTGGTTTTGATGGCTCCGGTTGATCTGGAGTTTTTACCGGTGGAGTTGGCTCATTTTCGTAGTTTGGTGCTACTGGAGCTGGTTCCAGTGGTTTTTCTGTCTCATACATTGGTTGAGTTGGAGCTGTTGGTGCAACAGGTTTCGTCGGAACCCCAATTGCATTAATGTTTGAATTGAAAGCAAACCAAATATTTCCACTTTTAGAAGAAGCCATATTAAAGCTAATCTCCGATTGAGTTATTTCACCGACAATAGCTCCGTACCAATTATTTGGACTAGAGGTTGTATCCCATTCCGATGTATTCCAACGAGCGCCTAGCGATTTTTCTGCATTTGATGAATCTGCATAAGCAGAGTTATTTTCATGAATCTTGATAGATGAACCAGAAATTGGAATATATCGACCGTTAAAGTTTCTAACACTTTCAATTGCATCCTTATCAATTGCCCCACTACCGTTACCTCTATTTAGAGATGAAAAATTAACTAATCCTCCTGTGAGATTCATAAGTTGACCTTCTTCATCATAAAACTTGACTTTTACATTAATGTTTGTAGAAGTAAAATAATCATTATACCATGCTGTCACAGTTGGATCACTCGAGGCAAACATAGTCATTTTGGTTCCATCATTAAAACCTGTTTCTTTTAATGTGTAAGTGTAAACTACTTTTGAAATTTTCTTACCATTAAAACTTGAATTTTTTAGACCAGTATAGGTAACATCGACTGGTTTATCCTTCTCTAATACAAGCTTTGCATAAGTGTTATTCGAATTGATTGCATTGAAATATGAATATGCTGTAGATTTCTTCCTATCAGGATTTGTTGGCGAAATCCCCCATGATTTTACCAAAGCATCCAATTCCTGCTGCCCATATTGATGTACAGATGAATCAATTGTTCGTATTGCATTTGGTTCTGATTTAAAGTTCAACGATTGTGATCTTGGTTCTGAAAGATAACCATCTTGTTTCTTTTTACTCTCCGCTTCTGCGAGTGCTGCAGTATAAGCTGCGAACTCTTTCTTATATTTGGCAAGATCAGCTTCATATTTCGCAACTTTAGCTTCGTATTCAGCTTTTGCGGCGGCATTGCGTTGCTTGATTTCTTCATTTTCAGCTTGGAGCGCAGCATTTTTTGCCTTGTTGTCTTCAACTGCCTTCTCGTAAGTTGCTTTTGCATCAGCATTAGCTTTTTGAACGCGAGCTAATTCCGTCTGGTATTCGGCTAGCTTAGCTTGGTAGTCTGCTTCATTGGTAGCATTTGCTTGCTTAACTGCCGCCAAATCTGCTTCGTATTTTTTCACCGCTGCGTCATAAGTCGATTTTGCAGTGGCGTTACGTTGCTTAATCGCTTCATTTTCAGCTTGAATGGCTGTATTTTTTGCAGTATTTTCTTTCACTGCTTTATCATAAGCTTCTTTAGCTTCAGCATTTGCCTTTTGAACACGTGCCAACTCTGTTTGATAAGCTGCTAATTTAGCTTGATAATCAGCATCATTATCTTCCTTGGCTTTCTTAATAGATGCGAGGTCTGCTTCATACTGCTTCATCGCCGCTTCATAAGTTGCTTTGGCAGTTTCATTACGTTGTTTAATCGCTTCATTTTCAGCTTGAAGCGCTGCATTTTTTGCAGTGTTTTCTTTTACGGCTTTATCATATGCCTCTTTAGCTTCAGCATTAGCTTTTTGTACTCGAGCTAATTCTGTCTGGTAAGCTGAAAGTTTATTTTGATAATCCTGTTGACTATCTTCGTTTGCTTTTTTGACAGTTGCTAAATCTTTTTGATATTGTGCTAGCTTAGCCTCGTATTCTGCTTTAGCTGTTGCATTGGCAGTGTTGATTTTTTCAACTTCTTCTTGATGACTTTTTAGATCTTTTTGATACTTGTCATCCGCTGCTTTGTTTTCAGCATTGATTTTATCTGTTTCAGCCTGATGAGCTGCGACTTCCTTTTTATATGCTTCAGTCGTTGTCTTTATTTCTTCAGCCTGTTTAGCATAGTCGCTTTTAATCTCATCTTGTTTTTGAGCATTCTCTGTAGCAGTTGTGGCGGTTCCTTTGTCTTTTGTTTCATCTTGAACCACCTTTACTCCTGCAGATTTTGCATCGGCAACTGCTTTATCCAAATCAGCTGATGATACTTCTACTGGCAAAGCTGAGTCTTTAGAACCAGCCTTAGCTTGACTCTCTTTGGCAACTTGGCTCATTTCACCCTGAGCTTCAGGTAGATTTGTAGCGGGGTTTCCCGTAGTAGCTACCTCAACTGTACTTGTACTAGTTGTCTCTGTAACTTCATCAGCAAATACTGCTTTGTCTGCAAAAGCAATCAAAGCCGTTCCTAAAACAGCACCACACAAAGTTTTCGCAACTTTGCTTTTACGAAATCCATAGACTTCTTTTTTATTTTTCATTATAAGTCATTTCCTTATCTAAATTTAGTCGTTACCTCTTATACTAGCACTTTACAAGGCAGGATGCAAATATTTACTCTTTTTTCTTTTTATTTATAGAAAAATTCTACATATTTATAAATTAAATTAAAAAGAAGATGGTCACACCATCTTCTTTTAGTTAAACTATTTATTTTGGCTCTATAATATTTGTAGTGGGTAAATCCCCTATAGATATTATGGAGCCTATTTTGTTGTAGAGAAAAAGTCCCATATGACCTATAATGAAAAGCAACCAAACCATCATTAGAAAGAGCCATATGGAACAATTACATTTTATCACAAAACTACTCGATATCAAAGACCCTAATATCCAAATTATAGACATCATCAATAAGAATACCCACAAGGAAATCATTGCTAAATTGGATTATGATGCCCCACTTTGTCCTGATTGCGGAAGCCAAATGAAGAAATATGACTTTCAAAAACCTTCTAAAATCCCTTACCTTGAAACGACTGGTATGCCTACTAGAATTCTCCTTAAAAAACGCCGTTTTAAGTACTATCAGTGCTCTAAAATGATGGTCTCTGAGACTCCTATAGTCAAGAAAAATCACCAAATCCCTCGTATCATCAACCAAAAGATTGCCCAGAAGCTAATTGAAAAGACTTCTATGACTGGCATTGCCCATCAGCTGTCTATTTCAACTTCAACTGTCATTCGCAAACTCAATGACTTCCGTTTTAAGCATGATTTTTCTCGTCTGCCTGAGATTATGTCCTGGGACGAGTATGCCTTCACTAAGGGAAAGATGAGTTTTATTGCGCAAGATTTTGAAAAGCTCAATATCATCACTGTTCTTGAGGGCAGAACACAAGCTATCAAGCGCTACTGGAAGCTCATTCAACAGGATAGTCGTAAACTCAGTGATAAGCGTTTTTATCGCCCTACTTTTCGTATGCACTTAACCAATAAAGAAATCCTAGACAAGCTTTTGAGCTATTCAGAAGACTTGAAACACCACTATCATCTCTATCAACTCTTGCTTTTTCACTTTCAGAATAAGGAAACAGAGAAATTTTTCGGACTCTTTGAAGACAATATAAAGAAGGTTCATTCTCTTTTTCAGACTGTCTTTAAAACATTTCTAAAGGACAAAGGGAAAATCGTCAATGCCCTTCAGTTATCCTATTCCAACGCAAAATTGGAAGCGACTAATAATCTCATCAAACTTATCAAACGCAATGCCTTTGGTTTTCGGAACTTTGAAAACTTCAAGAAGCGAATTTTCGTCGCTCTGAATATCAAAAAAGAAAGGACGAAATTTGTCCTTTCTCGAGCTTAGCTTTTCTTCAACCCACTACAGTTGACAATGAGCCGAAAAAGAGGAAACAGAGTTCCTCTTTTCTATTTAACTTTTAGAGCTTAGTTGCTTTCGTCTTCTTTACGTTTCAACTGACCAAGTCCTAAAACTCCTACTAAAGCTGCTAGACCAAGATATGGCATGTAGCTTGAATCATTTGTACCTGTTTGAGGTAGAGTAGGGTTACCTTTTGGTTTTGGAGTAGGAGTCGTTGGCTCCTCTGGTTTCTTAGGTTCTGGCGTTGTTGTGCGAACTGTATTTGAAGCGTAAGCAACTTTGTTCACAGTATTTACATAGGTATTTTCAAAAGTTCCAACAGCAATTCGTTTCATTTGAATATAAGTCTCAGCTTGGAATGGAGAATCCAACTGAATCTCTTGAAGGAATTCTTCCTTGAAGCGAATGGTAATCATTCCCTTATCTTGATCATGTTCAACCTGTGTTTCAGCTGTTAAGTCTGTCCCTGCCTTAATAACACGACCGTCTTTCAATCGGATATCAACCTTGGCAAGAACTTTATAATTTCCAGTGTATTGATCACCTTTTTGGT
The DNA here is from genome assembly GCF_022749195.1 of Streptococcus oralis. NCBI lineage: Bacteria > Bacillati > Bacillota > Bacilli > Lactobacillales > Streptococcaceae > Streptococcus > Streptococcus oralis. The sequence goes on along the minus strand of NZ_CP094226.1, from coordinate 324,529 downwards.
CATAATCATCTACAAAACTATAGTCATTCAAGTCCTCAGAATGATTTTGTGGAATCAAACCACCGATTAAACGATAATTGAAGTACTGGTTCAACGGAATGGTTTGACCATCGATATTGTCACTACTTGGATCCATACTGATTGTCACATCTTTTTTCGGTGTGATTTTCGGTACGTTGTTGACAACTACTTCTGTAGCATAGCCATTTCCAAAATCAATTTGGTAGGCTTTGTTTTCATACTTACCACCCGTTTGACCAAATTCAGGTTTAACTGTCATCGGATCTGTGATGAGCAATGATTTTCCTGCTGCTACATAGTTCTTGTAGAATTCGGCTGGATTATCAGCTGAGAAGAGTTGGAAAGCACCTTTAACAGTGATGTTTGCTTTCTTCAACAAGTCCTGAACTTTCTTAGGAGCAGCTTCTAAACTATCATATTGTTGAACACTGATACCTGATACAAGGTTGCCCTCTAGATCACGAATCTTAACCAATTCTGGTTGAAGGGTTAAGGCTTCTTCTGGATAATCATCCACATAGTAGAAACCATTTTGAATTGCTTCTTTAGAAGATTTATCTCCCTTGTATTGGTCCAAATCCCATGTGAGTTCGTAGTAGTTCGTTGAACCAGCTAGAACCTCTTTACCATCAATATTTACACCTTGCTTGTTCTTGTTAACTTTCAAAGGCTTGATGTAGTTGTTATTTGGATTGTCAGGATCATTTGGTTTACCTGGAGTCGTTACACGAACAATGTTTGACTTAACACCGTAGGCGTCGTTGACTGTCAATGTAAAGTTATTTGTATAAGTTGCCCCATCATTCAAGACACGACCAACAACAGTTGGATATAGAGTCTCAAAGGATTTTGTCAAATCTGCATTGAAAGCAGCCAAGGTCTCCTCAGTAGCCTTAAAGGTTACAGTGTGACTAGCTTTATCATAGCTTGTTTCAAAACCTTTGCTTGCAGCCTTGGTTGCTTCCAAATCAAACTGATAGCCAGTTGGAAGTGGATCTACCAATACAAACGAAGTTGTTTTTGGACGACCAGCTGTCAACGCTTCTGTTTTCAACTCAAACTTCACTACAGACTGCTTAGCAACGAGAGTACGGTCGATATCTACTCCGTCCTCATTTTTAATTTCTTTATTAATCTGAGGTTGTGCAAATAGACGATTGTAATGGAAGTGAACTGTTGGCATCGCTGGTGGTGTTGGCAACTGCTTAGGAGTTGGTGCTACCGGCGGAGTTGGCAATGGATCATAATTTGGCTCTTCTGGTTTTGATGGCTCCGGTTGATCTGGAGTTTTTACCGGTGGAGTTGGCTCATTTTCGTAGTTTGGTGCTACTGGAGCTGGTTCCAATGGTTTCTCTGTCTCATATGTTGGCTCTTCTGGTTTTGATGGCTCCGGTTGATCTGGAGTTTTTACCGGTGGAGTTGGCTCATTTTCGTAGTTTGGTGCTACTGGAGCTGGTTCCAATGGTTTCTCTGTCTCATATGTTGGCTCTTCTGGTTTTGATGGCTCCGGTTGATCTGGAGTTTTTACCGGTGGAGTTGGCTCATTTTCGTAGTTTGGTGCTACTGGAGCTGGTTCCAATGGTTTCTCTACTTCATAAGTTGGAGCTTGTGGTGCAGTTGGTTCTACTGGCGGAGTTGGTTTTTCTTTTGTAATTTTCGGAACGTTAACCGCACGAATTTTACCATTGAGCGAGTACCAAATGTTTGGTTTCTTACCATTTTCTACCGCCATAACTGGATCAGACGGAACTACTAAAGTAGCTGAAATGGCACCGACAGTAACACGGTTAGTTGAACCAGACATGCTGATTGCTCCTGCACCATACCAAGAGTTTGGAGCATCTGATGAATCCCATCCTGAATTAGGCTGGCTATTTTTATACATTGTCCAGCGAGCTCCACCTTGCCCTTGTTTAAAGTTCAGGGTTTCTGTGGCATAAATCTTTCCGTCTTTTTCTCCAACAGATGAACCGGAAATTTTAATAAAGTTACCAGTGTAATCCTTGGCCATCTCAATAGAATTATTTTCTCTATTTAGAGATGCAACTGAAAGAAGGGCATTGTCGAAATTAATTGGTTGGTCATTTTCATCATAGAAGGTAAATTCATTTTTAATAAAAATTGAAGTCCCTTTTTCAACATCACCAGTGTAAGCAGAAGCAAAGACTCCCAAAGTTGGGTCACTAAAGATTCCCAACCAAACTTTTCCAGTAGGATTTTTAAATTGAGAAGAAGGATCTACAGTATATTTGTAAACAATCTTCGAAATCTTTTTACCGTTGTAGTATGAATTTTGAAGGTTGGTATAAGTTGCTGTAGCACTTTGTCCACGTTCTAAAAGAACCGATCCCCATTTAACCTCTGTTTTATTCCCTACATTGGTCGTCCATTCTGATTTGTCTCCAATATTACCATACAATTCCACTGAAGAAGTAGTTGCACCGTTCTCCAAGTTCTTGACATTGAGATTGTCTAACTGAAGATTTTTCTTACCATATTGGTCTGTGTCTTTCTTAAAGGCTTCATCAACTGCTGCTGCAGTGAGAAGTTTTCCTTCTGTTTTGAGGTCAAGTTGGGCATTCGGTTCTAAATCATAAACCAAGCTCTGAGCAGATGGCTTAGACAAGTAACCATCTTGATCTTTATTCTTTTCAAGTTCTACAAGCGCTGCCTTAATTTGGGCCTGCTCATCTTCATAAGCCTTTAATTTAGCTGGATACTCAGCCAACTCTTTTTTATATTTGGCAAGATCTGCTTCATATTTCGCAACTTTAGCTTCGTATTCAGCTTTTGCGGCGGCATTGCGTTGCTTGATTTCTTCATTTTCAGCTTGGAGCGCAGCATTTTTTGCCTTGTTGTCTTCAACTGCCTTCTCGTAAGTTGCTTTTGCATCAGCATTAGCTTTTTGAACGCGAGCTAATTCCGTCTGGTATTCGGCTAGCTTAGCTTGGTAGTCTGCTTCATTGGTAGCATTTGCTTGCTTAACTGCCGCCAAATCTGCTTCGTATTTTTTCACCGCTGCGTCATAAGTCGATTTTGCAGTGGCGTTACGTTGCTTAATCGCTTCATTTTCAGCTTGAATGGCTGTATTTTTTGCAGTATTTTCTTTCACTGCTTTATCATAAGCTTCTTTAGCTTCAGCATTTGCCTTTTGAACACGTGCCAACTCTGTTTGATAAGCTGCTAATTTAGCTTGATAATCAGCATCATTATCTTCCTTGGCTTTCTTAATAGATGCGAGGTCTGCTTCATACTGCTTCATCGCCGCTTCATAAGTTGCTTTGGCAGTTTCATTACGTTGTTTAATCGCTTCATTTTCAGCTTGAAGCGCTGCATTTTTTGCAGTGTTTTCTTTTACGGCTTTATCATATGCCTCTTTAGCTTCAGCATTAGCTTTTTGTACTCGAGCTAATTCTGTCTGGTAAGCTGAAAGTTTATTTTGATAATCCTGTTGACTATCTTCGTTTGCTTTTTTGACAGTTGCTAAATCTTTTTGATATTGTGCTAGCTTAGCCTCGTATTCTGCTTTAGCTGTTGCATTGGCAGTGTTGATTTTTTCAACTTCTTCTTGATGACTTTTTAGATCTTTTTGATACTTGTCATCCGCTGCTTTGTTTTCAGCATTGATTTTATCTGTTTCAGCCTGATGAGCTGCGACTTCCTTTTTATATGCTTCAGTCGTTGTCTTTATTTCTTCAGCCTGTTTAGCATAGTCGCTTTTAATCTCATCTTGTTTTTGAGCATTCTCTGTAGCAGTTGTGGCGGTTCCTTTGTCTTTTGTTTCATCTTGAACCACCTTTACTCCTGCAGATTTTGCATCGGCAACTGCTTTATCCAAATCAGCTGATGATACTTCTACTGGCAAAGCTGAGTCTTTAGAACCAGCCTTAGCTTGACTCTCTTTGGCAACTTGGCTCATTTCACCCTGAGCTTCAGGTAGATTTGTAGCGGGGTTTCCCGTAGTAGCTACCTCAACTGTACTTGTACTAGTTGTCTCTGTAACTTCATCAGCAAATACTGCTTTGTCTGCAAAAGCAATCAAAGCCGTTCCTAAAACAGCACCACACAAAGTTTTCGCAACTTTGCTTTTACGAAATCCATAGACTTCTTTTTTATTTTTCATTATAAGTCATTTCCTTATCTAAATTTAGTCGTTACCTCTTATACTAGCACTTTACAAGGCAGGATGCAAATATTTACTCTTTTTTCTTTTTATTTATAGAAAAATTCTACATATTTATAAATTAAATTAAAAAGAAGATGGTCACACCATCTTCTTTTAGTTAACTATTTATTTTTCAGTCAAAGCTGCCAATCCTGGAAGAACTTTACCTTCAAGAAGTTCCATTGATGCTCCACCACCAGTAGAGATCCATGAGAACTTGTCTGCACGGCCAAGGTTGATAGCTGCAGCAGCTGAGTCACCACCACCAATGATTGATTTCACTCCTGGTTGTTTTACGATAGCGTCCATGACACCGATTGTACCAGCTTGGAAGTCAGGGTTTTCAAATACACCCATAGGTCCGTTCCATACAACTGTTTTTGCACCAGTCAAAGCTTCGTCAAATTTAGCGATAGATTTAGGACCAATATCCAAACCAAGGAAGCCTGGGTCTACTGCTTCACCTTCAGTGTCTTTCACTTCAGTGTAGTCAGCAAATGCGTTTGCTTCTTTTGAGTCAACTGGCAAGATCAATTTGCCGTTTGCTTTTTCAAGAAGAGCTTTCGCAACATCCAATTTATCTTCTTCTACAAGTGAGTTACCGATTTCGATACCTTGTGCTTTGTAGAATGTGTAAGTCATCCCACCACCGATAAGCACTTTATCAGCTTTTTCAAGCAAGTTTTCGATAACACCGATCTTGTCTGAAACTTTTGAACCACCAAGGATAGCCACGAATGGACGTTCTGGAGCTTCAACTGCTTCTTGGATGTAGGCAATTTCGTTTTCAAGAAGGAATCCAGCAACTGCTTTTTCAACGTTTGCTGAGATACCAACGTTAGATGCGTGTGCACGGTGAGCTGTACCGAATGCATCGTTTACGAAGATACCATCTCCAAGTGATGCCCAGTATTTACCAAGTTCAGGATCGTTTTTAGATTCTTTCTTGCCATCAACATCTTCGAAACGAGTGTTTTCAACCAAGAGAACTTGTCCATCTTCAAGAGCGTTAACAGCGGCTTCCAATTCAGCACCACGTGTAACACCTGGGATAAACTTAACTTCTTGTCCCAATTTAGCAGCCAAGTCAGCAGCTACAGGAGCAAGTGATTTACCTTCTTTGTCTGCTTCTTCTTTTACACGTCCAAGGTGAGAGAAGAGGACTGCACGTCCACCTTGTTCAAGGATGTACTTGATAGTTGGAAGAGCTGCAGTGATACGGTTATCATTGGTAATCACGCCATCTTTAACAGGTACGTTGAAGTCAACACGAACGAGAACTTTTTTCCCTTTCAAGTCAACGTCTTTAACAGTCAATTTTGCCATTAGATATGACTCCTTCTTTTTTTATACGTGTTAATTATATCACAAAATCCGCAAAAGAGATAGAAAAACCCTAAACTTTTCTTGTTCATTCTTCTATCTATTAACCTAAAAACCTAGGATTGCAGTGCGGGAAATAGTAATCTTCACATAATTCGGTTGGAATAATTTAGGCAAATTCTTGATTGATCTGCCTAATTACTTCTATACCATTCTTTTTCTAACACTTTAATCCTTAATATTCTAAACTCTACAGTCCTTCTTTTTGAATTGCTAGGTTTCTTATTATACAATATAACTAAAATAGTTTCTTTAGTTTGTGCTATTTGAGATTAAAAGAAGGGGAATTGCTACCATGAAATTAGAAAGACTAATCTATATTTTACTGTCTCTTTTAAATAAGAAGAGAATAACAGCTAAAGAGATTGCAGAGAGATTTGAAATATCTACTCGAACTGTATATAGGGACATGGATACACTCAGTTTAGCGGGGATCCCAATCTATTCGGAACGTGGAGATAAGGGAGGTTTCTATATACCGAGCGACTATAAGATAGACAGAAACTTTTTCACTGAGGAGGAGAGACAGTTTATCATTAATATGAGCCAAAATGTTAGTAAAATCGTTGGTCATTCAAGTCTTGACAGTATCGAACACAAGCTGTCTTCTCAAGAAATTACAAGAGCAAACAGTCCTTTTTACTTTGATCTCAGTTCCTGGACTCTTAATACAAATTATTTACTAGAAATTGAGGAAGCGATACAAACTGAACAGATGATTTCTTTTTCTTACTATTCGAAAAAACAGGAGAAAAGTCAGCGAACAATTATCCCATACAGATTGATCTATAAACTGAATGCTTGGTATGTTATCGGTTACTGCTTAGAAAAATTAGATTTTCGTATTTTTAAATTAACTCGAATTCGTGAACTAGAACTAGTGGAGATAAAAGATAAACCATTCGATTATCCACGTTTATCTCAAGAAAAGTTAGAGCTTTTTTTAAATCCCCCAAAACATAAAGTGGAGGGGCAAGGAGAAGAAATCGAACTAGTTTTTACAAGATTTGCACTCCCAAAAATCTACGATCACTTCACGGAAGAAGAAATCAGAGTCGAGGACGAAATAATAAAAGTTCAGGCATTCAGAGCTTTAACTCCTGCATTTTTTGATTTACTCTTAAGCTTTGGTTATCAAGTAAAGGTCGTATCTCCAAGTCACTTACAAAATCTACTGGTCAGTACTCTCAAAAAAAATCTTCAGCAATATGACAACCTGTAGTCATATTTCCTTTTGTATACTCTTAAGTGGGCAAAATATTTCGTGATATTCATCATAGCCCAATTATTTTACAGGAGGTTCCAAATGGATACAAAAACACTTGCAGAAAGCTATTTTACAGCAGTAAATGAGGGAGGCTGGGAAGATTTCGTAGCTGAAAACTTTGATTATGGCATGTGCGATAGTATAGAAATTCGACAAGGACGTGATGTTTATTTGCAAGGCGCAGGCCAATTCTATGCTTTGAGCCAGCATCTTGAAGTGAAGCAATTACTTGTTGATGGTCGAACAGTCTCAGCTTTAAATCGATACCGTCTACATTCTCCTCAAGGAAAAGAACTAGAGCTGGATGTCGCAGAATTTCTGAAATTCGATGAATTTGATAAATTAGTTGCATCCAATATTTATTTCGACACCTATCGTTTCCAAAAATTTATCCAAGGAATTGAATAACAAAAATCTAGCTTCAAATTTACTCTTCAATTTCAAAACTAAAAACAAGGCCTGACTAATCTACAGTCAAACCTTGTTTTTTATTTTTATAAGAAAATCCAAGATTCGTAAATTCGATTAATCTTCTCTCTTCTTTCCAGCAAGCAAGCCGTAGCCACTCATTACTCCGAGGAGTCCCAGCGCTACTAGACTAGCATCTCTTGTCGCTCCCGTATTTGGCAGCTCTTTACTTACTTCTTCAACTTTTGCTGGCGTTGCTAAAAGCGCTTGATCCCTTGTTTGTGAGACTTGCTCTTCTTTCGTTCCTACTTCAACAATTTCTGGAAGAGCTTCCTTGAGAACCTCAGTAGAATGAAGAGTGCGTTTGCCCTGACCATCAACTTCTACAAAGCGACGAACTTGGCCCTCAACTCCTGCTTGAACTAGCTGGCGTTTGCCTTTGAGAAGGGCTGCATTTGGCCGTTCCTGATGTTCGAAGGAAACTGTTCCCTCTTCAACTTCCAGTTTCGGAGTTTCTAGAACTAAATCTTTCACACCTTCAGCTGGTTGGTTGCTTGATAGAACTTTTGTCCCAACTTCAGTGATTTCTGGGATTGCTTCCTTGACCACCTCAGTCAAACGAAGAGTGCGTTTGCCCTGACCATCAACTTCTACAAAGTGGCGAACTTGACCTTCAACTCCAGCTTGCACAACACGGCGTTGTCCTTTGAGAAATTCGGAGTTTGGTCGCTCCTGACGTTCATAGGCTGTTGTTTCAGTTTCAATAACTAGTTCAGGGAGGGCCTCAACCGTTGGGGCCACTTCATTTGGATCCATACTTCCAACATGGTGACTTTCTTCTGCAGGAGCTAGTTTCTTATTTAGCTTTTCTTTCATTTCCGCAAAATCTTGTGGAGTTGGCATCTCTGAAGCCAACAAAGTTTCTGCTTGGGCAATCAACTCAGCTTGAGAATCTTTTTCACGAAGGGATTCGAGCAAACCTTCCAATTCTTCTCTAGCAGTCTGATAACGTTGATTTCCATCCAAGTCTGTCCCTGCTTGTTTCAACTCATTCAAAGCCTGGTTTACTTCTTCTTGGCTAGCATTATGGTTTTCTGCTACAGCTTTCGCTGCATTGAGCTTCTCTACTAGTGCTGCTTGTTTGTCCTCGCTTGAGAAGGTGTAGGCAAGGGTTGACTGACGGCCTTGGGCAGCAGTAATTTCTTGTTTGAGGTACTCGTCGTTGACAGCTGCTTTTGGAGAAACCAAGACGTCAAACTCAGCTGTGTGTCCCTTGTAATGAAGGGTCAAGGTCTGACGACCAGTCTTTTGAGCATCGTAGCCCGTAATTTCAACACCTTGATCCGTGAAGGCATGGCTTTCTTCTGTCTCATCATCATAGAGAATGCCGAAGCGCCCTTCTGCAAGATCCAGTTGCTCTCCTACTAGATAGTCCGTTTTCGGTTTCTGAGTAATGTACAGACCTGCTACTTCCTTTAGTTTTCCTTCATCTTGACCAGTCACTTGTACCTTCAAGTCACCGCTTACTGGAAGTCCAAGATAGCTAACTGTGAGCTTTTGTTCCCCTTTTTGATGAGCGTTGTAGCCAGAAACAGTCACACCTGAGTGAGTAAGGTTAATCAGCTCGTCTGCTTGCCCCCCTTCGTATTGAACACGGAGGGTTCCGCCTCTAAGGTCCAGTTTTTCTCCCTCTTTGTAAACCGTCTTCTTAGGCCCTTTTTCAAGACTAACTGCAGCAATTTTCCTCTCATCCTGTGGAATCGCTACTGCCAAGGTGTTACTGATTTCTTTGCCAGGTAGTTGGGTACGATAGTAGAGGAGATTTGGTTGCTTGTCAAAGGCCAATGGTGCAGTTGCCAGGTCGCCACCAGTTTCAGACTTCAAGGTTGCAATTGGTGTTTGTGAATCAGCCTTGTCGTAAACGGTGATGGTTGCGCCTGCTGGAACATCAGAGAAGCCTAGTTGAACTTGGTGGTTTCCAAGTGAACGAGCAGCTACCTTAGCCATTGGAATATTTTGACTTTCTGTGTCCAAGGTTTCGTACATCTTCCAGTTGTAGATACGAATGGCCTTCCAAGGTGTCCCATTATCTGAAGTGATAACTTTTAGGCGCCAGTCTTGGGCAGTGATTGGTTTGTCAAGAGTAATATCTGTCACGTGTGCTTTGTTGCCACGGACTTCCTTAGCTAGTTTCCACTCACCATCTGCATCTTTATAATAAAGGTCAAAGTCTTTGGTGTTCATCAAACCGTCGTTGACAGACTCACCACCAGCTCCCGCATGATCCATGACCCATCTAACAACGGTACGTGGCTTGGTCAAGCGAATATCCACACTACCGCTCAACTGAGCTGAAGACCACTTATCTGACAAGCTAGTAATGGTACCGTTCAACATGCCTTCGATGCCTTCCCCACCTTCAGTATTCGGGAAAGTGCTACCAATAACCGTTGCCCCTGGAACAATATTTTCAGCCAAAGGTCTTGGGAGAGTTGTATCCTGAACAGTCATACCCCAGTTGAATGACGCAGTTGCAGCCTCAGAACGGAGCCCATTTTTACCAACTGCAACGACTTTCAATTCTTGAGTCGTACCAGTCGCATTAGCAGAACGGCTAACTTTTGGCAAGTAGATGGTTGAAGCAGATGAACCTGTCAACAAACGCCAGTTATCCCCATCTTTTTCGTAGACTTCATAGAAATCCGCATCTTGGTTACCCGAAAATTGAACCACTGCTTCAGCTTCTTGGGCATTCTTAAGAGATTGCTTCACCACAGAGAGACCTGTAGGCGCTTGTGGTGCTTGGTGACTGTCTGAAATTGTTAATTGTCCTAGGTTAAACTGATAATCTTTTACAGCTCCTTCATGCTCGAAGAAGAGTTTGACTGCATAGATGGTTTTACCTGCTAGTGAGCTGAGGTCAAATTCTTCATTCTTCCAGTCATCAGAGAGAGTCAGTTCTTTCCATGCAGCTGCATCCTCAAATTTGTAGTCTGGAGTCGTAGAGAAGGCCATATAAACTTTAGAGCCTTTTCCTCCCTTGTGGGCAACACGAAGTTTGGTTTTCTCAGTTACTTCTAGTTTGGTAGAATACAAATTCACATCCTGGTCCGTCTTACCAGCTACATCACCTGAGAATTTAAGAGAGTTCCCACCATTATAGGCATCTGTAAAATCATATTCTGCACGAAGTTTTTCACCTGTCGAAGTCTGCCACCAGCGCCATGTTGGCAAAACACCTGAAACAGAACGGTAGTTCCACTCAGAATCCTTAGAAACTTTACCGTCAACAAACCATTTTCTACCATGACCTGTATTAAAAGAGGTGGTGAAGGTACGTCCTACTGCTGGTGTACGGTCAGCAACTAAATTGGCAATTCCATACCACTCTTTATCTGCTGGTTTTTGAGCCGTTGGATCTCCTTGGTAACCTGTAAAGAAGATGTCTTCGTTCTTGTGGTAGTCTTCGCCTGTTTTTCCTAGACTGGTAATCGTATCTGGTGCAAAAAGTCCAAGTGACAAACGCAACTTACCCTTTTCATCCAAGAGAGCATCCCATTTGACTTTGGTCTTATAAGAACCACCTTGTTGCAATTCCAAGCCTGCAAAGACATCATATTGGCTACGTTCTAGCCATTTGGCCATCTCTACGGAGTGGTCATTCTTTTCCTTGTTCCAGTTGAAATTGGCAAAAAATTGATCTGCAGGGACTTTGTCTCCTTCTTTTTGCATGAACTGGTAGTTGTAATCACCTAGACCATCTTCGTGGTAACGACCGTATTTGTAGGTCATGGCATCGTACCAAGCATACTTGATTGGGTGGTTGACTTTGGCTGCGTATTCTTTTGTATAGAGCATGAATTGGCGCATTTTTTCACCAAGAGGTGCTACCAATTCCCCCGTTGTTTCCTGATTAATGAAATAGCCATCAAAGCCATAGTACTTAGCAAGATCGACAAGTTTCCGTGCGATAGGGAAGGTGCCATCTGCGTCTTGTTTCAAGGCAGCTGCAAATTTCTCTTGGTCGGCAATGCTGTTAGACCAGTTGAAAAAGAGTGTTCCATAAACGGGAACTCCGTTACGGTGACCGGCATCAATGACATCTGGAGTTGGAACTAGACCTTCCCAGAAGACCATTGAATCCAAGTATTGCCAGTAATCAAAAGCGTAGGCCTTGAATTCCTCACCACCGACAGAAGCGTGGTCTTTAGCTTTCGAGTTGGTATTTGTTAGAGCTTGAACCTTGGCTCTTCTGCTTGCTTTTTCATTAACCAACTGGCCTCTATGGCGCTTGGCGAGTTCAACTGAGGAACGGTTGATGGAATCATCCTCACGCGCACCCGGTTCCCATTTCAACAAATCCTCCCATGTATCAAATTTGATTTCTTTTGGTCGGAGACTCTTTTCTTCATTTTTAGGAACGTCTGTTAGAGTCGGTTTGTCGGCTTTCTTCTCAGCTACTTGAGGTGCCTCCTCTGGTTTAACTTCTTCTTTATCAGTTGGTTGAGCAGGTTTTTCAGCTTTATCTGCCGGAGCGGGTTTTGCCTCTTCTTTTTCATTGACCAAATCAGCTATTGCTGGAGTGTTTTCTGAAATTGGCTGCTCAGCTACTTTGTTCTCTGTTTCCTCTAATTGTTTTTCAAGGGCTACAGTATCTGGATTAGCTGTTTCACTAGCGCTTGTAGCTTGGGCGCTCGTATTTGCAGCTGTTTCAGGGACTGCGACTTGTTCGGCAAGAGCTGGACTCACAAATAGAGCTGAACCAATCATCAAGGAACAGGCCCCGATTGACAGCTTACGAATACTGTAACGGCAACGTTTTTCAAAAAATAGATCTTTCATCTTATCCTCCTAATAAAATATAAAGTAAGCGCTTTACTTTTTGATAAAAAGTAACTGTTCTCAGTGCACACCACCAGAACAGGATCATCTTCATTTTATCCTATATGAAAGCGATGTCAATCTATTTAACATAAAAACTATAACTAGGATAAAAATCAGTAAAATTTGGACACAATCCTATAAATCATCTATCTCAAAGGAAATCTATCTCTCATTTTAAAAGAAAGTTCTTGTTTCTTATGAAAATTTCAGCTAAACACTTGTGAGATTTACTTTTATCCTTTAAAATAGAATAGGAGAAATTCCGTTATTATTTTTCGGAGGAAAAAGAAATGTCCATTAATTGGCAGGAAATTTTATTTCACTTTTTAGGAGGTCTAGGACTGTTTTTGTACAGTATTAAGACCATGGGAGACGGTTTGCAACAAGCTGCTGGAGATCGCCTTCGTTTTTACATTGACAAGTACACTAGCAATCCCTTTTTAGGTGTTCTAGTCGGGATTGTCGTGACTGCCCTGATTCAGTCAAGTACAGGGGTTACAGTTATCACGGTCGGACTGGTCAGCGCTAGTCTTCTCACTCTTAGACAGGCTATCGGAATTATCATGGGAGCCAACATCGGAACCACCGTTACTTCCTTTATCATCGGTTTCAAGCTTGGTGAGTATGCTTTACCCTTGATTTTCCTTGGGACTATGTTCCTCTTCTTTACAAAAAACAGAACAGCAAACAATATCGGGCGCATCCTGTTTGGTGTCGGGGGAATCTTTTACGCCCTTAATCTCATCAGTGCCGGTATGAGTCCGCTTAAAGATTTACCACAATTCAAGGAATATATGGTAACCTTGGGACAAAATCCTATTTTAGGAGTAGTAGCTGGTGCAGTGATTACCGTCCTCATCCAGGCTTCCTCGGCTACAATCGGGATTTTGCAAGGCCTCTATGCAGGTGGGTTCCTTGACCTTAAAGGTTCGCTACCAGTTCTCTTCGGGGATAATATCGGGACAACCTTAACCGTTATCATTGCCGCAGCTGGAGCCAATGTCTCTGCGAAACGCGTTGCAGCGACTCACGTTACCTTTAACGTTCTAGGGACTATTCTTTGCTTAATCTTATTAGGCCCCTTCACTGCTATGATCGAGTACTTCCAGGCACTCCTTCACCTCTCACCTGAGATGACGATTGCCTTCTCTCACGGTGCCTTTAACGTAAGTAACACCATTGTACAATTTCCGTTCATCGGAGCCTTGGCCTACTTTGTAACCAAGCTCATCCCTGGTGAAGACGAGGTTGTCAAGTACGAGCCCCTTTATCTCGACGAGCAACTTATCCAGCAATCTCCTTCTATTGCCCTAGGAAATGCCAAAAAAGAGCTCTTGCACTTGGGGAACTATGCAGCCAAAGCTTTTGACCTTTCTTATACCTATATCATCGCTTTGGATGAAAAGGTAGCTGAAAAAGGTCACAAGACAGAGGAAGCCATCAACACCATCGATGAAAAACTCACTCGTTACCTCATCAGACTCTCAAGCGAATCCTTGAGTCAAAAGGAAAGTGAAGTCTTGACTAACATCCTGGATTCATCTCGTGATTTGGAACGGATTGGGGACCACGCAGAAGGCTTGCTCAACCTAACAGACTACCTCCAACGTAAGAATGTTCAGTTCTCTGAAGCTGCTTTGGAGGAATTGGCGGATATCTATCAAAAAACTACTGACTTTATCAAGGATGCCCTTGATAGTGTGGAAAACAATGATATTGAAAAAGCTCAAAGTCTGATTGAACGCCATAAAGAAATCAACAATATGGAACGCGTTCTCAGAAAGACTCACATCAAACGCCTTAACAAAGGTGAGTGTTCTACACAAGCTGGAGTCAACTTTATCGACATCATTTCCCACTACACTCGTGTGTCCGACCATGCTATGAACCTAGCCGAAAAGGTCATTGCTGAACAAATCTAATACTCTTCGAAAATCTCTTCAAACCACGTCAACGTCGCCTTGCCGTACTCAAGTACAGCCTGCGGCTAGTTTCCTAGTTTGCTCTTTGATTTTCATTGAGTATAAGTACCAAGAAGCTGTCCTGAATGGGATGGCTTTTTTGTCTCCTCATCAAGAATTTCTTTTGGAACATATAAAAAAAGCTTTGATTCACAATGGAATCAAAGCTTTTTAAAGAGTTCTCCAAACATGATAGCAGAAACTGCAGTGCCCCTATACTTGGCTTCTTCTCTTTTGATAAAACGCGCCAAGTTTATCAATTCAGGTGCTGGGTGTTTGGGATTGGTGAGCAATTCACGGGTGACCAGTCCTGAGAGACGGACTGCTAGTAACTGCTCATTTGTAGTGGGTAGTTTTTTAGCAGTCTCTAGGAGAGCAGCAACTAAATCTTCACTCAAACCCTGACGAGCATGGTTGTAGAGATCTCTTATAAGGCTTTCTAGGTTTGGTTCTGCCATCTCCTGACCACCTCCCTTATGTTTAATAATTTTTAATCAAATCAACCGTTGAACGATCCAATTTTTTCACCAAGGCTTGCAAGAAAGCTTGGGCTTCTAGAAAGTCATCCATAGCGTAGAGAGTTTGGTGAGAGTGGATATAACGAGCGCAGACACCGATGGTTGTTGATGGGACACCACCATTTTTCAGATGAGCTGCTCCAGCGTCCGTTCCACCTTTTCCACAGTAGTATTGGTACTTGATGCCAGCTTCTTCAGCCGTTGTCAAAAGGAAATCCTTCATACCTGGGAGGAGCAAGTGACCTGGATCATAGAAACGAATCAAAGTTCCATCCCCAATCTTGCCTTGACCACCATAAACATCACCAGCAGGTGAACAGTCAACTGCCAGAAAGACTTCTGGGTCAAACTTAGTTGTAGAAGTATGAGCGCCACGAAGCCCAACTTCTTCTTGGACGTTAGAGCCAAGATAGAGTTCATTTCCGAGTTTTTGACCTGACAAAGCTTCTGCTAGCTCACTAACCATAAGAACACCGTAGCGGTTGTCCCAAGCTTTTGAAATGATATTTTTTTCATTGGCTGTTAAGATCGCTGAGCTATCTGGCACGATGGTATCACCAGGACGAATGCCAAAACTTTCTGCCTCAGCCTTGTCTGCAAAACCACCATCAAAAATGATATCAGAGATAGCTGGCATGGTTGGTCCACCTGTTCCACGAGTCAAATGTGGAGGGACAGAACCTGAGATCACAGGAATTTCACGACCGTTACGAGTAAAGAGTTTAAAGCGTTGGCTGCTGACCACCATAGGGTTCCAGCCACCGATTTCAACCACACGGAAGGTTCCGTCTGGCTTAATCTCGCTGACCATAAAACCAACTTCGTCCATGTGAGATGCGACCAAGACGCGTGGCGCATCCGCAGCTTCTGAATGCTTGATACCGAAAATACCACCTAAGCCATCTGTCACTACTTCATCCACGTGCGGTGTCAACTTTTCACGAAGATAAGTCCGGACAGGCGCTTCGTGGCCTGAGATCGCAGCAAGCTCTGTTACTTCTTTGATTTTTGAAAATAATGTTGTCATATCAGTTCCTTCTTTCTGTCCTCCATTTTACCACTTTTTATAGGAGAAGGATAGTGGGAAGGTGGATTGGTTTTTACTCAGTTTTCCAATAAAAGAGAGGGGCAGATATTATTTCAGGAATTTTTCTTTCTTTTTACATTAAATTGTCAGAAAATTTATTGACAGATTAAAAAAATCGTGTTACATTATCTCCAAGGGTATTTTTATACCAAATCTACATGAAAGGACGGAGCATGAAACTCTCTCATATTTTAACAGGCTTACTTCTACTCCTGGTCTTTCTCTCCATTAGTATTGGAACCAGTGATTTTTCGTGGGAAAAGCTCTTTGCTTTTGACCAGCAAACCTGGCTTCTCTTTCAAGAGTCGCGTCTTCCAAGAACCATCAGTATTCTCCTTGCAGCCTCTAGTATGAGCATGGCAGGACTCCTCATGCAGACCATTACCCAAAATCAGTTTGCTGCTCCGAGTACAGTCGGAACGACAGAAGCTGCCAAACTGGGAATGGTGTTGAGTCTCTTTGTCTTTCCGTCTGCGAGTCTGACCCAAAAGATGCTCTTTGCTTTTGGCTCATCCATCTTATTTACCCTCTTCTTCCTAGCCTTTATGACTATTTTTTCTATAAAGGAAAGGTGGATGTTGCCCTTGATCGGGATCATCTATAGTGGGATTATCGGTTCTGTCACAGAAGTTATCGCCTATCGTTTCAATCTGGTTCAGAGTATGACGGCCTGGACCCAGGGCTCCTTCTCCATGATTCAGACCCATCAGTATGAGTGGCTTTTCTTAGGCCTCATCATCCTGATAGCCGTTTGGAAATTATCCCAAACCTTTACCATCATGAATCTGGGCAAGGAAACCAGTGAGAGTTTGGGGATTTCTTACTCCCTACTTGAAAAGCTGGCCCTCTTTCTGGTGGCGCTAACGACAAGTGTCACCATGATTACCGTGGGTGCCTTGCCATTTCTCGGGGTCATCGTTCCCAATCTTGTCCGCAAGCGCTATGGAGATAATCTGAGTCAAACCAAACTCATCGTCGCTCTGGTCGGCGCCAATCTGGTTCTGGCCTGCGATATCCTCTCTCGAGTCTTGATTCGGCCCTATGAGCTGTCTGTCAGTCTCCTACTAGGAATCATCGGTAGCCTCGTCTTTATCCTACTTCTCTGGAGAGGAGGACAAAAGGATGCAGTTTAAAAGCAAACATACCAAACTCTTCAGCCTTCTCATTATCCTGGCCATCGGAGCTTGTCTCCTCTACTTTTGGCCTATCACTAACCTGTCTGTCTTTGCCTGGAAGCTGCGTTCCCAAAAAATCATCGTTTATCTCTTGGTAGCCATCGCGACAGGGATTTCGACCATTAGTTTTCAAACCCTGACGGAAAATCGCTTTCTGACGCCAAGTATTTTGGGAATCGAATCCTTCTATGTCCTGCTACAGACCCTGCTACTGATATTTGAAAGCAAATTTCTACAGCTTGGGAAGTCGCCTGTCTTAGAATTTCTAATCTTGCTTCTGCTTCAATCCCTCTTCTTTCTCGCCTTACAAGGTTACTTGAAGACGCTGATGAAGCAAAATTTGGTTTTCATTCTGCTAATCTGCCTAGCCCTGGGAAGTCTCTTTCGAAATATCAGTACCTTCCTACAAGTTCTGATGGATCCAAATGAATACGATAAACTGCAGAACAATCTCTTTGCCTCCTTTCAGCATCTCAACACTTCCATCCTAGCCATCAGTTCTCTGATCATCCTTGCCTTGACAATCTTTTTCTTTCGAAAAGCAGTCGTTCTGGATGTCTTGCACCTGCAAAGAGAAACGGCTCAGATACTGGGACTCGATGTTGAAAAAGAACAGAGAGAACTCCTCTGGGGTATCGTGCTTTTGACCTCAACAGCCACTGCCTTGGTAGGGCCTATGGCCTTCTTCGGCTTTATGCTGGCCAATCTTACCTACCTAATCGTCAAAGATTATCGGCACAAGTTGCTCTTTATCCTAGCCATTCTGATTGGATTTATTAGTTTGACCTTGGGGCAAGCCCTCATTGAACGAGTCTTTGCTTTGGAAATTCGCATCAGCATGATCATCGAGAGTGTGGGTGGTCTCTTATTCTTTATCTTACTTTACAGGAGGGCCCGTCGGTGAAACTGGAAAACATTGACAAATCCATTCAAAAACAGGATATTTTGCAAGACATTTCCCTTGAAGTCAGTCCTCAGAAACTGACAGCCTTTATTGGTCCAAATGGTGCTGGAAAATCAACTCTTCTCTCCATCATGAGCAGACTGACCAAGAAAGATCAGGGAATTCTCAGTATCAAAGGCCGTGAAATCGAGAGCTGGAATTCGCAAGAACTGGCCAAAGAGCTTACCATCCTAAAGCAGAAGATTAATTACCAAGCCAAATTGACTGTAGAAGAATTAGTCAGCTTTGGACGTTTTCCCTACAGTCGAGGTAGACTGAGAGCGGAAGACTGGGAAAAAATCCGAGAAACTCTAGACTATCTAGAACTGACCAACCTAAAAGACCGCTACATCGATAGTCTGTCTGGCGGACAGTTGCAACGTGTCTTTATCGCTATGGTACTAGCCCAGGATACAGACTTTATCTTGCTGGACGAACCGCTTAACAATCTCGATATCAAGCAAAGCGTCAGCATGATGCAGATCCTTCGGCGACTGGTGGAGGAACTTGGCAAAACCATTATCATCGTCCTACACGATATCAACATGGCTAGCCAATATGCGGATGAAATTGTTGCCTTCAAGGACGGTCAAGTCTTTTGCAAGGGAACGACTGCTCAAATCATGCAGGCTGGCCTGCTCAGTCAACTCTATGGGATCCCCATTACGCTGGCTGATATCAATGGCAAAAAGATCTGTATCTATAGCTAGCTATTCTGAACTCATGTTAGAGAACTCTCTATCTCTTAGCTAACAAACCTATCTAAGAGACCCCTACATCGTTACTATATTTTAAAAAGGAGAAATCATGAAAACATCCCTTAAACTTTATCTCACTGCCCTAGCTGCCAGCTTCTTGCTCTTACTTGGTGCATGTAGTACAAATACAAATTCAAGCACTAGCCAGACAGAGACAAGTAGCTCTGCTCCAACAGAGATAACTATTAAAAGTTCACTAGATGAGGTCAAACTTTCAAAGATTCCTGAAAAGATTGTGACCTTTGACCTTGGTGCTGCGGATACTATTCGCGCTTTAGGTTTTGAAAAGAATATCGTCGGAATGCCTACAAAAACTGTTCCGACTTACCTAAACGATCTTGCAGGAAATGTCAACAATGTGGGTTCCATGGTTGAACCAGACCTAGAAGCCATTGCTGCTCTTGAACCGGATTTGATTATCGCTTCTCCACGTACCCAAAAATTCGTAGACAAGTTCAAAGAAATCGCTCCAACCGTGCTCTTCCAAGCAAGCAAGGACGACTACTGGACTTCTACCAAGGCCAACATCGAATCTCTAGCAAGCGCCTTTGGTGAAACTGGTACACAGAAAGCCAAGGAAGAATTGGCTAACCTGGACAAGAGCATCCAAGAAGTCGCAACTAAAAACGAAAGTTCTGACAAAAAAGCCCTTGCTATCCTCCTCAATGAAGGAAAAATGGCTGCCTTTGGTGCCCAATCGCGTTTCTCTTTCTTGTATCAAACCTTAAAATTCAACCCAACTGACACCAAATTTGAAGACTCTCGCCACGGACAAGAAGTCAGCTTTGAAAGTGTCAAAGAAATCAATCCTGACATCCTCTTTGTCATTAACCGTACCCTTGCCATTGGTGGGGACAACTCTAGCAACGATGGCGTCCTAGAAAATGCCCTCATCGCTGAAACTCCTGCTGCGAAAAATGGTAAAATCATCCAACTAACACCAGACCTCTGGTATCTAAGTGGTGGCGGTCTTGAATCAACTAAACTTATGATTGAAGACGCTCAAAAAGCTTTGAAATAAACAAGAAAACCCAACATCAGGTGATGTTGGGTTATTTTTTTTCTTGATTTCGTCTGAGGCAAAAGTGGTCTGGCACAGGATCTTTGCCTATTTTCGACCAAGGATGACAACGCAAAATCCGAGCCAAGCCCATCAAAACACCCTTGAAACCATGTTTTTCAATAGCCTGGATCATGTAGTTGGAACAAGTAGGCTCAAAACGACAAGAGGGTGGAAAGGCTGGTGAGATAAAACGTTGGTAAAAGCGTACTGGTGCTATTAAGATTCGTTTCATTATTTCTTGGTTACAGCCATGGTGTGTAGTTGGCTGATTTCTTTTTTATTGAGGCGACGAGCTTCACCTGGACGAAGCCCCGTCAAGTCTAGATGCCCAAAACGTGTCCGAGACAACTTATCCACTTGGAGGCCGACAGCTTCAAACATCTTTTTAACCTGATGGTTGCGCCCTTCATGGATGGTCAACTGCACTACTGAGCGATTTTTGACTGGATCCATTTTGAGAATTTCATAAACAGCTGGCTTGGTTTTCTTGCCATCAATCTCAAGACCACGGGTCAAGGGGCGGAGATTGTCCTTATTAGCCACACCTTTAACACGCGCGACATAGACTTTGTCAATCTCATTACGGGGGTGAATCATTTCATCCGTAAAGTCCCCATCATTGGTCAAAATTAAAACACCTGATGTATCCCAGTCCAAACGTCCCACAGGGTAAATGCGTTCTTTAACATTAGGCAAGAGATCCACAACAGTCTTGCGACCCTTGTCATCTGTCACACTGGAAATCACTCCACGTGGTTTATTAAGCAGATAGTAGACCTTTTCTTCGTTGTAGATAGGTTGACCTTCAACTTCGACCTTGTCGCCTGACTTGATGGTGGTTGCGAGTTCACGCACCACTTGGCCGTTGACGGTCACCAAACCTTGCTTGATCAACTCTTCTGCTTTTCTCCTACTGGCCACACCTGCGTGGGCAATATATTTATTGATTCTCATCTTCTTCTATCCTTTCACCAAATAATTGGCTTTCTTGGGCTTGAATCTCAAGCTCATCAATCACTGGCAGTTCTTCCAAATGGTTAATCCCCATGTAATCTAGGAAATAATCCGTAGTCACATAGAGGTTGGGGCGGCCCAAAACTTCTTTTTTTCCATCTTCTCTTATCAATTCAAAAGCTTGTAGCTTAGCTAGAGCTCCACTAGAATTAACCCCACGAATAGCATCAATCTCAATTCGGGTAATCGGTTGCTTGTAGGCAATGATGGACAAGGTCTCAAGGGCAGCCCGAGACAAACTCTGGTTGATAGGTGCCTTTGAATATTCCTTCAAAATCGCTGCAAATTGAGGCTTGGTGACCAATCTGTAAGCGCCACCTGTCTCGATCAGGGACAAGCTCGACTCTTGGTCTTTTTCATATTTCTGGGCTAATTTTTCTAAACTCTGTTGGATGCCTGTCGGTGGCAGAGAGAGGAGTTCAGCCAACTGACGGACCCGAATCCCATCTTCACCTGCTACAAACAAGAGCGCTTCTATTTCTGCTAAAGTACTCATCTTTCCTCTCTATCAAGTCTAGCTTGTGCCTCTTGACTTTCTTCCTTCTTTTCCATGAGATAGATATCTCCGAAACTCTCCTCTTGCACGAGGATCAGTTCCTGGGTTTTGATTAACTCTAAGGTCGCCAAAAAGAGGGTAATAACCTCTTGAACATTCTGGGCTTCCTTGAACAAATCCTGTAAGCGCAACTGGTCTCGTCCAGTCAAGGACTCTTTTACGATGAGCATCATGTCCTCAATCTTATACTCATCGCGCAGGATGGTCGTGTGGTTCTGAGTGAACTCCTCTTTTTTCTTGGCTAGGATATTTGAAAAAGCCAAAAAGAGGTCAATGGTCGTCTTGTCATGTACAAGCTCTGCATCTTCGTAAATCAACTCAGTCGGCGCTTTGGAATAGTACTGAGCCCGATCTTGGTGCTTAGCCTCCAAGTGCTCACCCAGGAGTTTGAACTTGCGGTATTCTTCGATTTGGGAGAGAAGGTCCTGCTCCAGGTCATCCTCCAAGTCTGTCACTTCTGCTACCTTTGGCAAGAGCTTGCGACTCTTGATCAGCATCAGCTGACTAGCCATGACCATATACTCGCCCGTCACTTCCAGACGCATGGCCTGCAGAGTTGAGACATAGGCTAGATACTGTTCGATAACTTCTGTAATGGGCACATCGTAAATATCCATCTGGTACTTAGAAACCAGGTGCAAGAGTAAGTCCAGCGGCCCTTCAAAATCTTTTAATTTAATATCCATTATCTATATTTTTCTAAGGTCAGGACTGTTTTTAATCCTAATTTTTTTGCAATTTCGTACAAATCGACCTTATTTTCTATCTGTCTTAGAATGAACTGTTCCCGTAGGGCTTGGGCTGATAGTTCTGGGAAACCTTTCTCCTTGACAAAGGACTCCAGCTGACGAAAGGCCCACTGACGAGAATAGGTTTTCCCACTCCTTTCAAAGAGATAGGTCTGCCCCATCAAGGGTTCCAATTCTGGAGTCAAAATCGTGGGTATGGTGACAATCCTCTGTTGGGAAGCCTTGCTGATTCTCAACACTTGAAAATCCAGATTGATATCTGCAACCTTAAGGGCTAAAATCTCACTCGGCAAGAGCCCTATTTCCAAGATAAGAAGCGCCAGCAAGCGTCCTTCTGGATAATTACTTTCCTGCCAAAAAGAGTCTAGGTCTAGAATTTCTGGTTTTTCAATCTTCTTTTCAGCTTGTTTAGCTAATTCCAGGCGGTAAAAACTGTCCACTTCTCCTTTTCGATAGAGAAAGTAGAGAAATTGGTTACAGGCCGAAAGTTTTCGCTTCTGGGCGCTGATTTTTAGATTGGCTAGCTGGGCTTGGTAAATCTTAAGACTAGTCTCAGAAATCCGTTCCCCTACCATGTCTAAAAATTGCTCCAAATCATACTTATAAGACTGCTTGGAATTGGCAGACAAGTCCTGTTTTTCCTCTAAAAAGGCTGAAATCCTATCTCTCATTTGCATCGAATCTCATATTCCTTACTAAAGTCATGCAAGAGAGCATTGACGGCCTTGAGGATAGACTTGCGCGTGATGATTCCTTGAAAAATCCCTTCATCATCTACCACTGGCAAGAAGGGTTCATCCACCAGTTTATGGAGGACCTCTGTGATGTTATAGTCTGGAGCGACGACTGCCACATCCGTCTTGGTCATATTGACGATGTCTGTCGTTGCCATCTGCTCATCCGTCAAACCTTGCTCCATTTGATAAGCCAAAATGTCTCTCAGCCCAATGGTTCCAACAAAGCGTTTGTCAAAGGTCACAACAGGGATACGGGTATAGGTGATTTGACTCAGCACCAAAATTGCATGGTCAGCATTGTGGGTATCAATCAAAGCTGCTAGATTCTCAGCAGGGGTAAGAAAAGTCTCTTCCTGCTCCAATAAAAATGCTTCAAATTCCTTGGCAATCATCGAGCAAACTCCTTGGACAAGCCTGGATAAACCTCATGGTCACGTGTCAAAAAGTCTACTTTAAAATAGCTGTCATCAATCTCCACTCGAGCATAGAGACATTCTCTGATAGTCCCTCGTGGTTGGCTGATGGAGCCTGGATTTAGAAAAAGAGTCTTTCCTTCCATCCAAGCATTTGGTACATGCAAGTGACCATAGAGACAGATATCGGCATCTTCTTCCTGAGCCCAGTAGTCCAACTTTTGAAAGTTGAAATTGATATCAAACAAGTGTCCATGCGTCTGGATGATCTTGGTTGGACCAAGTTGAGTTACCAAACGTTCTGGGTAGCCAGCATAAAAGTCCATATTTCCTTTGACGACATGGATGCCTTCCCAGAGCGGAGAGTCTGGACGGAGTTCAGAGTCACCATCGTGAAAAATGGCATCAACTTTCCCCAGATAGCGATCACGAATTTCTTCCACAATCAAGCTATCGCCATGGGAATCACTCATTACAATGATGGTTTGCTTTGCCATGATGGAAATACCTCCAAAAGTTTCTTAACGGCTAAGGCACGGTGGGATTGGCTATTTTTTTCTTCAAGGGTTAATTCAGCTGCTGACTTACCTGTCTCTCCCACAAGGAAGAGCGGATCATAACCAAAGCCATTTTCACCCTTGGGTTCAAAGTTGATATAACCTGGCCAGTCAGCTTCGACAACCAAGCTTTCCTTATTTGGACTGGCTACAACTAGGGTTGTGTGGAACTGGGCTGAGCGATCCTTGAGTTCAAAGACCATGGCCAATTCGTGCAAGAGTTTGGCATTGTTTTCACGGTCGGTTGCTCCCACACCTGCAAAACGGGCTGACCAGACTCCTGGCAAACCGCCGAGGACATCGACTTTGAGACCTGAGTCATCTGCTAGCACCATCTTGCCTGTTAATTGGGAAATAGTTTCTGCTTTAAGTCGAGCATTTTCTTCAAAGGTCATACCTGTTTCAGCTACTTCAGGCAGATCTGGATAGTCATTGAGATTTTCCACATCGTAGCCTAACTTGTCAAAGATAGCTCGGAATTCCTTGGTCTTGCCCTCGTTACGAGTCGCAATGAGCAGAGTTTCTCTAACCTTGCTAGTTTCAAAGAAGGCTTCCACATTGACTCCTTCTTTAGGCAATTCAACATGCAAAAGCTTTCCATTTTCAACCAAGAGCAGAGCCCCCTGACGTTGGATGACTTCTAGATTACGGCCTGCTTGGGCATTTAAAATCTCAACGATAAAGGAGAGCAGACGAAAGTTAGAAGACCAGCGCATCACCGTTATCGTAATCGGAAAGCCATTTTCTTCGTCACGAAAAATCCGCGCTAAATCCATAAAATCAAGCTCGAGAGGATCTTTGATAAGGCTATAGATGCCTCCATAGACATCCCAGACACCGACATACCAGTCCTGGTCATCCTTGTATTCATAAATTTTGTTTGTCATAAAGTTACATGCTCCACATGAATCTCTTTTTCCAACCATTCTGCTCCAATCTGGGCAAAACTTTGGCTATTGGCTGTTGTGTAAAAACGATGTTGAAGAGGTCCCGCATCTCGGCTACGATTGATTTCAAAATAGTTCAGCAAAACCGAGATATCCCGTACACACTCTGCCCCACTATCGATGAGCTGAACCTTTGGTCCCATGACATTTTGGATGATAGGGCGAAGGAGTGGGTAATGGGTACAGCCCAAAATCAGGCTATCCACCTTGCTGACCAAGGGACGCAGGGTTTCATAAACCACTTTCTTGGTAACACTGGTTGACAGGGCACCAGACTCCACCAAGGGGGCAAACTTGGGACAGGCCAAACTCTCCACCTGTAAATCCGGATCCAGATCATGGATTTTCTGACGGTAGATATCTGATTGGACCGTCATGGGCGTTCCAATGACCCCGATTTTCCCACCTTGACTGGACTTGATAGCTGCCGAAGCTCCCGGCAAAATCACACCTAGGACAGGAATATCTAGTTGGGCCTTGATTTCTTCCCAGACGACCGCAGTCGCAGTGTTACAAGCAATGACAATCATCTTGACATCCTTGGTCAAGAGAAAGTTGACCAACTGCCAAGTATATTCACGGATTTGCTCAGCAGGACGGGGACCATAGGGCGCCCGTGCCGAATCTCCAATATAGACGATTTCTTCATGGGGAAGCTGGCGCATGAGCTCACGAACAACGGTTAAGCCCCCAACACCCGAATCCAAAAAACCAATTGGTCGATTATCCATACAGTCTTCTTTCTAGTCTTTTTTCTGATTGATAGTTCATCATAATTACTCGTCCTAAATGAACGGATAGACAGCTTGATAGAATGGCAACTGCCTCTCTCTTAATCATAATCAAATATCAATAGAATGCAAGGAAAAAGTCTTATCCTTGAGAACTATTGAACATAGTGAGAAGTCTGGAACTTTCATCCCAGACTTTTCCTATTTATTTCTTTTTATTGTTAGCAAGGGCTGCTTTTTGTTGACGGATGATTTGGTGGTAAACTTGTTGTACCTTGGCTTCGCTTGGTTTTTGACCATTTGCACTCAAGAGAGCACGAACTGCCTCAGCGTTCAAACGTGGGTTGTCCGCAAATTCTTTTTCGATTTGCTTACGAACCAAGTACATCCCTCCAAGAGCTCCTCCTAGAAAAGCTAACACAATCAAGATAATTGCTAAAAGTAAATCCATTCTTTTTCTCCTGTTTCTTTTTGAGTCTTCTATATTATACCACAAAGTGGCTTTCCTGACTAGTTTAGATTCCCTGTTGATATTCGTTATTTTTCCACCCTGTGTTTTGAAGAAAGCTTCTATTTTACGCGATTTACTAATGCTATCATCTTATAAAAATAGACAAACACAAAGCTGTGTTTGTCTATCATTCGAAACAGTTATAGCAGATACCGTCTCTTTACTGTCTATCTTTCATTTCCCAGATTAACAATCTGAAACTAGTGTAAATCAGAACGATTCCACTCAGCTGAATCCATAAGGAAATTCTTGAACCAGTGCTAGGAAGATGACCTGCATTAGAAATCATTGATAACTCCTTCGCGCTCTTCTCTGTTGATATCTGTTTAATATCTTGCACTTGTTTTGGAGTGTTTAAAAGAATTTGAGAACTTTTTGGAGTAGGTGGCTCAGAATTTGTCTGAAGTCGTTGATCCTGTTTAGCAAGATTCATCTCCGTCTGATCTAGAATTTCTCTATAGTAATCATCCGCCTGCTGTTTTTCTTGCATTTTCAGTTTAGTCGCTAAACGGTTGTAGTTCACTTGAGTAGTAGCTTGTGCCGTTTGCAAGTTGCTCAACTGCTCAATTGCCGCAAGTTGCGCTGCTTCCTTTGCTTTCACCTTTTGTTCAGCTGCTTCTAGCACCTCTTCAGCTTTGGAAAGTTGTTCTTCAGCTTGAACCAAATTCGACACTTTACTCTTTGCTTCTATCACTGCTGTTTGAGCTTTGACGAGTTGTTCCTGAGCAGTGTCCCTTTTTTCAATAGCATCAGCAAGCGTACTATTAGCATCTTTAAGCAAAGCTTCTTCTTTGGAAACATCGGCTTGTGCAGCAGTCAAGTTCTTTTGCGCAGTAGACAGGGCATCCCTAGCTTTTGATAAAGCCTTCACTTTATCATCCTTTTCCCTTTCAACGTTATTAGCAATTGTTTGAGCTAACCTCAAGGCCTCTTGATCAGCTTCTAACTGATTTTTAGATTCTTCTAAAGCTTGTTTAGCTTGTTCAAGCCCAAGAGGTGTTTGTGCTGCTTCATCAAAGGCTGTTTGAGCTTGAGTGGCTACTAACAGAGCTTGTTCATAAGCTGTTTTTGCATTTTCCTTATCAGCTTGAGCTTGATTATTTGCTGTCTGAGCTACATCAAAGGCTGTCTGAGCTTGTTCAAGCTTTTCTTGATCTGCTTCCCCAGATTTTCCACCAATTGGCGTCGCATCAAAATTGTTTTTACTAGCATATTTCACCTGATCTTCCGAAACCATCGTGAAATGAGATACTGTAATATCGTTCTCCATTGAAAAATCAACGCCTAGATAATTCTTTTGACTTCCTGTATTCAAACCAGAAATAGATTTAGCATGCACCCACTCATAGCCATTATACATGAATTCAACTAATGAAAAATAAATATCACGTTTCATATCTGCCACACTCATTTGAGAAGTGTTTGCTTTCCAGATATATGCATTTTCGTAATATTGAATCCCTTCTTGTTCTTGTTCAGAACTAGTTGTAACCAGTCCATACTCACGCGCAACTCGGTTAATACCCCATGAGTCATGATGGTAACGATTCATCAAATCCCAAGACCAATTATCATTTTTATATTCACGTGCTACTTTATCCGCAAATTCAAGTGCCGAAGGAGTAACAACTACTTCTCCCGTCCCCATCTGCGAACGAATTTGGTTAATCAATTCTGCTGTAAACTGAGATATTTCCAAACGGACATCATAAGGAATATTATTTGTATCTATCAGCGTTTTACTATCATTTGGGTCTGCTACATAATTGTTAAAAGATTTAGCCTTATCATTTACAGCTGTCAAGGTAGCTTCAATCTGACTAATCTGTGACTGCGGAGTATTTGGATCTGCCAACTGTTTTAAAGCAGCAATATATTCTGGAGTCATATAGAACGTATTCTTAGTATTAGATGTAACTGAAGCACCTGTATACTTAGCTGCACTCAATGTAGCTTTTGCTGATTCAAGGGCTGACTGAGTCTTTTCTGATTTTGCACTAGCATCATCAAATGCTTGCTTACTTGTTAATACTGCATCATCAGCCTTACTCTTATTAGCAGTGGCTTCAGCTAATTTCTTCTGACGTTCTTCATCTGATTGATTGGCCTTTTCTACACCTTGTTGAGCTTTATCAACGGCGATTTGACTGGCAGCGACTTTCGTTTTTGCTTGTTCAAGGTTTTTATCCGCGTCAGATGTTGACTCTGTCAATGTTGACTGTGCAACATCAACATCTTGTTGAGCTTGGGTTGCTTTTTCAGCTTCCCCTTTTTCCTTCTCTTTTGCAGCGGCTAAGGATTGAGCTTGATGATCCACTTGTGACTGTGCTTCTTCAAGCTCAGTCTTGCTGCTTAGCAGATTGGCATCTGCTTTTTTTTCTTCATCCAACTTGGTCGCTAGGTCTGATTGCGCTTCTTTTAATGCAGTAGGCGCAGCTTCTACAGACTCTTTTGCTACATCAACATTCTGCTGAGCTATCTTTAGTTCATCTTTGGCTGTAGCTGTGGATTGTCTAGCCTCCTCTACATCCCTTTGAGCTTCCGACACTACTCGATTTACACGATCAAGGTCTGCTTTTGCTGCATCTACTTCACCTTGTGTAACGTTAGAAACAGGTGATTGTTTTTCTTCTCTTTGAGAACTCGTTTTCTCTCCTGAAGGCGTTGAGTTTTCACGCACTTGATCCGCTTTAACACCTTTCGTAAAGAAAATCGAAAGAGCAACTGCACTTATTGAAAATGCACTGAGCATTTTTTTAAACATAAAATATTCTCCTTTAATTTTTATCATTAGGAAAAATGACTAAATTATTTTATCATGTTTACCTTTATCAAGAAAGACGTCAAGTATTAAATATAGCGTATTTATTTGAAAATCAAAGAATTTGTCATTAAATTGTCATTTATTTTTTTCTAAAAATCCTCATAAAAACGGGAATCTTTCAAGGAGGCCATTTTTATAAATGGTTCTTCTTGACAATCTTTTTACTTTTTTTTACATTTTAAAGACGAGTTTTAAAAAACGGTATATTATTTAATTATTTACTTTTTAAGTTGACAATCATTCCTCTTTATTTGAGTCAGTTAACTCTATCCTGTTATAAATATTTAATATATACTTCTGCAAAATAAAAAACAAACTTCATATAGAAGCTTGTTTTTTTGTGAGCCTTACGCTAAAATCGTTTATTTACTTTTTAAATATAGTGCTAGGCTATGATATGGTTTCAGAAGAATTTTTTCTGATACTTCTACATCTTCATAGTTTGAAATCAGAATTTGTCCATTTTGGTAGTCTACTGGTAAGTCGATTTCCACTTCTGTGGCATAAAAGTTATTGAGGACCAGTAACTTTTCATCCTCATACTGACGTTCAAAAGCATAAACTTGCTTACTGTCTTCAAAGGCTGGTTTGTAGCTTCCTTCTGAAATGATAGGCATTTCCTTACGAAGTCGAATCAAGTCTTGGTAGAAGGTGAAAATCGAGCCTTTGATTTCATTTTCTACGTTGATGTGAGGGTAGGATTTTCCTGCCTTCAGCCAAGGAGTTCTTTTTGAGAAACCAGCATTTTCTGAAGCATCCCACTGCATGGGAATGCGTGAATTATCTCGAGACTTAGCCTGAATAATCTGGAAGGCTTCTTGCTCACTTTTCCCTTCTTTTAAGAGCATCTGATAAGCATTGATGGACTCGACATCCACATAGTCAGCCATGGAATCATAGTCTGGGTCAACCATGCCAATTTCCTCACCCATGTAGATATAAGGTGTCCCACGTGACAGGTGAATGCTGGCAGCCAGCATGGTCGCACCTTCATTGCGGAAATGTTGAATATCGACAAAACGATTCAATGCTCGTGGTTGGTCGTGATTGTTCCAAAAGAGGGCACTCCAGCCGTTTTTGTCACTCATTTCCTTTCCCCAGCTATGGTAGAGATTTTTCAATTCTTCAAAATTAAAGGGAGCCAAGGTCCACTTTTGCCCGTCCTTATAGTCCACCTTGAGATGATGGAAATTAAAGGTCATGGATAATTCCTGACGGTCAGGTGACGAATATAAGACACAGTTCTCCATGGTGGTCGAGGACATTTCCCCAACTGTCATAAAGCTACCGTCAAATCCAAAAGTAGCTTGGTTCATCATGCGCAAATAGTCATGAA
The DNA here is from genome assembly GCF_022749195.1 of Streptococcus oralis. Lineage (NCBI taxonomy): Bacteria > Bacillati > Bacillota > Bacilli > Lactobacillales > Streptococcaceae > Streptococcus > Streptococcus oralis. The sequence continues at coordinate 294,521 of NZ_CP094226.1, read as the reverse complement.
CAATGGGCTTGTCTGTGTAAGCTGGCTTGCCTTCATTTTCTGGGCAATCCACTAAGATCTCATCTTTGCCGATCAAATTGATCACATCAAATCGGAAACCTTTGACTCCCTTGTCACGCCAGAAATTAACTACCTTGAAAAGCTCCTTGCGGACATTGGGATTGCGCCAGTTAAGGTCAGCCTGGGTCTCATCAAAGAGGTGGAGGTAATATTTTCCCGTATCCCCGAAAGGCGCCCAGGCAGAGCCGCCAAACTTAGACTGCCAATCTGTCGGTTGGTCTTGGATGAAGAAAAAGTCTTGGTAGTACTGGTCGCCAGCTAGTGCTTTCTGAAACCATTCGTGTTCTGTCGAGCAATGATTGAGCACCATATCCAGCATAAAGTCAATCTTGTGTTCTTTACCAACACGCACCATCTCCTCAAAATCAGCCATATCACCAAATAGAGGATCCACTGCCATATAATCTGAAATATCGTAACCATTATCCCGTTGAGGGCTTGGATAGAACGGATTGAGCCAAACCATATCCACGCCCAGTTTGGCTAGATAGGGGATCTTTTCGATAATCCCACGGAAATCCCCAATACCATTTCCAGTGGTGTCTTTATATGATTTTGGATAGATTTGATAGACTACTTTTCTTTTATCAAGTGCCATCTGTTTCTCCTTTTCTGATAAAAGGGAGGAACCTGTGTTCCTTCCCTGTTTGTACTATTTCGATTAGATTCGTGTAGCGACCATGAGAGCTGCCCCAGCTTGGATAGTTGTTGGATAAGTTCCAGTGATAGTCGCTGTATAAGCATCTTGGTTAGTGATGATAACTGGAGTTTCTGTCACGAGACCTGCAGCCTTAATGACATCCATATCAAAACGAATCAATTTCTGACCTACTGTGACGTGGTCTCCTTGGGCTACAAGACTTTCAAAACCTTTGCCATCAAGACCTACTGTATCCATACCGATGTGGATGAGCAATTCTACCCCCTCATCAGAGACAATACCAATGGCATGCTTGGTAGGGAAAAGAACCGTCACTGTCCCATTGACTGGAGAAGTCAACTCACCTTGGCTTGGTTCAATGACTAGACCTTGTCCCATGACACCTGATGCAAAAACAGGGTCCGTAGCTTGGCTCAATTCTTTCACTTGACCAGCAAGAGGGCTGACAATTTCTACTGGAGCAAGGATTACTGGTTCATGAGTCACAAATTCTGCCTCTTCTTGGGCAACGAATTCTGCCTGCAAGGCTGTATCATCCTCTGTCTTTGTAAAGAGACCGAATTTGCGGAAGAAGAAAGTCAAGAGCATTGGTACAACAATAGCAACTAGCATGGTTCCTGCAAATGGTAGCATGTATTGAGGTTGAATAGAGAGGATACCTGGCAAACCACCGATACCAATAGAAGCCGCCGTTACATTAAAAGTAACAGACAACATACCTGCAAGGGCAGAACCAATCATCCCAGCTACAAATGGATAGATGTATTTGACATTGACCCCAAAGAGGGCTGGTTCTGTAACACCGAGATAGGCTGAAATGGTTGCAGGAAGTGAAATCTGAGCCTCACGCTCATCATGACGATGCATGAAATAATAGGCAAATACAGCAGAACCTTGGGCAATATTAGAAAGAGCAATCATTGGCCAGAGGGCAGTTCCACCAGCATCCGCAATCAATTGTGTGTCGATGGCATTGGTCATATGGTGCAAACCAGTGATGACAAATGGAGCATAGAGAGCACCAAAAATTGCACCGAAGAGCCATTTAACTGGACCAGTCAATCCTGCCAATACAACTGCGGAGAGTCCTTGCCCGATCGTCCAACCGATTGGTCCCAAGACAGTATGAGCCAAAATCAAGGCTGGAATCAATGACAAGAAAGGCACAAAAATCATGGAAATGACTTCTGGAATATGCTTGCGCCAGAAAATTTCAAGATAAGACAGACTCAAACCTGCAAGAAAGGCTGGAATAACTTGAGCCTGATAACCAATACGATTAACAGTAAAGTAGCCAAAATTCCATACCCAGTTGGCTGCGATTTCTTCTGTTGAAGTAGACGCTACTGCATAGGCGTTGAGCAACTGTGGTGAAACCAAACAGATTCCGAGAACAATCCCCAAGATTTGGCTGGTTCCCATCTTACGAGAAACAGACCAGGTAATTCCTACTGGCAAGAACTGGAAGATCGCTTCACCAGGCAACCAGAGGAAGTGATTAACCCCTGCCCAAAACTGAGAGGATTCTGTGATGGTCTTACCATCCAACATCGACCAATGCACACCTTCCAAGACATTACGGAAACCGAGGATCAATCCTCCGACTATCAAGGCTGGAATAATCGGTGTAAAGATTTCTGCTAGAGTGGTCATGATACGTTGAAGCACGTTTTGATTGCTCTTAGCTGCAGATTTGGCTGCTTCTTTGGAAACACCCTCAATGCCTGAAACAGCTGTAAAATCATTATAAAAAATCGGCACGTCATTCCCAATAATCACCTGAAATTGACCCGCGTTGGTAAAGGTCCCTTTGACGGCTGGAATCGACTCGATGACCTTGACATTGGCTTTCTTTTCGTCTCCGAGAACAAAGCGCATCCGTGTCGCACAGTGGGTAACAGCAGTGACATTCTCCTTGCCTCCGATTGCTTGAAGCAGATCTTTGGCTTCTTGTTCAAATTTTCCCATTTGATTCTCCTTATACTTGTCAAAGCAAGCTTGACTTGATAGTTCTATTGTAAACGATACCAAACTTGTAGGCAACTTGTTTGCTATAAAAAGAGGATATTTTTGGATATTTTCTAGCACTTGTATGGTAAAATGGATACAAGTATGTGTAGAATAAGATTCAAAACTCATTTAAGGAAGCAATATGAAGAAATACCAACAATTATTTAAGCAAATCCAAAAAACCATTCAAAACGAGACCTACGCTATCGGAGATTTCCTCCCCAGTGAGCACGAACTCATGAATCAGTATCAGGTGAGCCGTGACACCGTCCGAAAAGCTCTGTCCCTCCTCCAAGAGGAAGGATTGATCAAAAAGATAAGGGGGCAAGGTTCCCAAGTCGTCAAAGAAGAAACGGTCAATTTCCCTGTCTCTAACCTAACCAGCTACCAAGAACTGGTTCAGGAACTTGGGCTGCGCTCAAAAACCAATGTCGTCAGTCTGGACAAGATCATTATCGATAAAAAGTCCTCACTGATAACCGGCTTCCCAGAGTTTCGGATGGTGTGGAAGGTGGTCCGCCAGCGTGTGGTGGATGATTTGGTATCGGTTCTAGATACGGACTATCTGGATATGGAACTGGTCCCAAATCTCACTCGCCAAATCGCTGAGCAGTCTATCTACTCGTATATAGAGGACGACCTCAAACTCCATATTGATTATGCTCAGAAAGAAATCACCATTGACCACACGGGTGATCGAGACAAGATTCTCATGGACATTGGCAAAGACCCTTATGTCGTTTCAATCAAGTCAAAAGTCTATCTCCAAGACGGGCACCAGTTCCAATTCACCGAAAGTCGCCATAAATTAGAAAAATTTCACTTTGTTGACTTTGCCAAAAGACATCCGAAATAAACACTTACAGTTGGGGATACTCTCAACTGTTTTTTAGTAGTAAATAATCTAGTTGATAGTTGGAAAAGAGGCACTACTTGCTACTTATTCTACTATTTTAAGAAAAAACAACAGCAAATATGTATCTTGCTAAAAAGCTCTTGACAAATGCTAAGCGACCATTAGAATGGGAGGTGAGGAGATAAATAGAAACAAAATAAACGAATTGCTTTATAAAATATAAGCGGTTTCGAATACACGAAGGAGGGTTTTATGAAAAAACACTTTTGGGAGAAATCCTGTCGCTATAGCATCCGCAAGCTGACGGTTGGGACTGCTTCTGTTTTGCTGGGGGCCGTTTTTCTAGTCAACCACACTGTAGCCGCAGACAGTGTTGAGGTCAAGCAGACTGAACCAACCTCTGTCGAAGCTATCACTAAGCCTGATAGTGAACCCAAAGCAGCTGAAGCTACTGAAACTACAAATCCGTCTCTAGCCGAAAGTCCAGTAGTTTCCGAAAGCAAGCCAGCTGAGGAGACTCAGACGACAAATAGTCAAGCTAGTGAAGAAGCCATTGTAGAAGCTAAAGAAAATAAGGAACCTGAAAAGGCAGATCAGCCGGTGACAAAGCAAGAAAACTATCAACTCAACTACGATCAGCCAACAGCTCCCTCCTATGATGGATGGGAAAAACAAGCCCTTCCTGTCGGAAATGGAGAGATGGGAGCCAAGGTTTTCGGTCTGATTGGGGAAGAGAGAATCCAGTACAACGAAAAGACCCTCTGGTCAGGAGGACCACAACCCGATAGCACCGACTATAACGGAGGAAACTACAAGGATCGCTACAAGGTCTTAGCAGAGATACGTAAAGCCCTCGAAGCTGGTGATCGCCAAAAAGCAAAACAGCTAGCTGAACAAAATCTAGTTGGACCAAACAACGCCCAGTATGGACGTTACCTAGCCTTTGGAGATATCTTCATGGTCTTTAATAACCAGAAGAAAGGACTAGATACTGTAACTGATTATCATCGTAATCTAGACATCACCGAAGCCACTACGACCACTTCTTACACCCAAGATGGGACGACCTTCAAACGCGAAACCTTCTCCAGCTATCCTGATGATGTCACTGTGACCCACTTGACCAAAAAAGGAAACAAGACACTTGACTTTACCCTTTGGAACAGCTTGACAGAAGACCTGCTTGCTAATGGGAACTACTCTTGGGAATATTCCAACTATAAGAATGGTCATGTCACTACAGATGCAAACGGAATCCTTCTAAAGGGAACTGTCAAAGATAACGGCCTCAAATTTGCATCCTATCTAGGAATTAAAACAGATGGAACGGTGACTGTTCAGGACGAAACTCTAACCGTTACAGGCGCAAGTTATGCAACCCTCTACCTCAGCGCCAAAACAAACTTTGCTCAAAATCCTAAAACCAACTATCGAAAAGACATTGACCTCGAAAAAACAGTTAAAGGGATTGTAGAAGCTGCTAAGGCCAAAGACTACGAGACACTTAAAAAGGCCCATATCAAGGACTATCAAAGTCTCTTTAACCGCGTTAAACTAAACCTAGGCGGAAACAAGACTGCTCAAACGACAAAAGAGGCCCTTCAAGGCTATAACCCTAGCAAAGGGCAAAAATTGGAAGAACTCTTCTTCCAATATGGCCGATATCTACTCATCAGTTCGTCTCGTGATCGGACAGATGCTCTTCCTGCCAACCTCCAAGGAGTCTGGAACGCTGTAGACAATCCACCTTGGAACGCTGACTATCACCTCAATGTCAATTTGCAAATGAACTATTGGCCAGCCTATATGAGCAACCTTGCTGAGACAGCCAAGCCCATGATCAATTACATTGACGATATGCGTTACTATGGCCGTATCGCCGCTAAGGAATACGCCGGTATCGAATCAAAAGATGGACAAGAAAATGGCTGGCTGGTCCACACCCAAGCAACACCATTTGGCTGGACTACTCCAGGCTGGAATTACTATTGGGGTTGGTCTCCAGCAGCCAACGCTTGGATGATGCAAAACGTCTATGATTACTACAAGTTCACCAAGGATGAAACCTATCTCAAAGAAAAGATTTACCCAATGCTCAAGGAAACAGCTAGGTTCTGGAACTCCTTCTTGCACTATGACAAGGCCAGTGACCGTTGGGTGTCTTCTCCATCCTACTCACCAGAACACGGGACCATCACCATCGGAAATACCTTTGACCAATCGCTAGTCTGGCAACTATTCCACGACTACATGGAAGTTGCCAACCATCTGAAAGTCGACCAAGACTTAGTCACAGAGGTCAAGGCTAAATTTGACAAACTAAAACCCCTTCACATCAACAATGAAGGCCGTATCAAGGAATGGTACGAAGAAGACAGCCCGCAATTCACCAACGAAGGCATTGAAAATCACCACCGTCACGTTTCCCATCTAGTTGGGCTCTTCCCTGGTACGCTCTTTAGCAAAGATCAAGCTGAATACCTAGAAGCTGCGCGTGCTACCTTGAACCACCGTGGAGATGGTGGTACTGGTTGGTCTAAGGCCAATAAAATCAACCTCTGGGCTCGTCTGCTGGACGGCAACCGTGCCCATCGCTTGCTCGCTGAACAGCTCAAGTATTCAACCCTAGAAAACCTTTGGGATACCCACGCGCCTTTCCAAATCGACGGAAACTTTGGGGCAACCAGTGGAATGGCAGAAATGCTCCTCCAATCTCATACTGGCTATATTGCACCATTGCCAGCCCTTCCTGATGCTTGGAAAGACGGTCAGGTTTCTGGCTTGGTTGCTCGAGGAAACTTTGAAGTCAGCATGAAGTGGAAAGATAAAAATCTGCAAAGCTTGTCCTTCCTTTCAAATGTCGGTGGAGACTTGGTTGTAGATTATCCAAATATCGAAGCCAGCCAAATCAAGGTCAATGGCAAACCAGTCAAGGCAACGATCCTTAAAGATAATCGTATCCAGCTTGCAACACAAAAAGGTGACGTCATTACCTTTGAACACTTCCCTGGTCGTGTAACCAGTCTAACAGCCGTTCGACAAAATGGAGTCACTGCCGAACTCACCTTTAACCAAGTAGAAGGCGCTACCCACTATGTCATCCAAAGACAAGTGAAAGACGAAACTGGCCAAACCTCTGCGACCAGAGAATTTGTAACTAATCAAACCCACTTTATCGACCGATCACTCAATCCTCAACATGCCTATATCTATACGGTCAAAGCTATGCTGGACGAAGTTTCTACACAAGTCTCTGAACAAGCAACTGTCGAAACCTATAGCGAGTTGATGGACGATCGAGATAACCGCATCCAGTACGGAGCTGCCTTTGGAAACTGGGCAGACTCAGAATTATTTGGAGGAACAGAGAAATTTGCTGACCTTTCAAAAGGAGACTACACAGACGAAGACCTCACTGCCACCATTCCTTTCACTGGCGTTGGTATCGAAATCTATGGACTGAAATCATCTGAACTAGGTCTTGTCACTGCTAAAATTGATGGCAAAGAGGTCGGGGAGCTTGACTTCCATACTGCTGGAGCAACTGAAAAAGGTAGTCTCATCGGTCGCTTCGCAGGATTATCTGACGGACCTCACACATTGACTCTTAGTGTTAAACGTGAGCACAAAGGACGTGGTAGTGAGCGCTCAAAAATTTCATTAGACTACTTCAAGATCCTAGCAGGAACAGGCAATACGATTGAAAAAATGGATGATCGTGATTCGCGCATCCAGTATAGTTCCCAGTTTAAGGACTGGTCTGACCCTGAACTCTACGGAGGTACGGAAAAATACGCTGACATCAACAACAGCGACCCTAGTGTAACTTCAGAAGCTCAGGCAACCATTTCCTTTACAGGGACAGGCATTCGTATCTATGGTTTGAAGAGCCTTGCTCTTGGACGAGCACGTGTTACATTAGATGGCAAAGAAATGCCAAGTCTAGACTTCTACACGTCAGGTGCAACTGAAAAGAGGGCCTTTATTGGCGAATTTACAAATCTTACTGACGGTCCGCACACCCTGACATTACAAGTTGACCCAGATTCGCCAGAAGGTCGTAAGAAAATCTCTCTAGACTCCTTTGATATCATCAAAGCTCCAGCTGTTGGTTTAGATAGCCCAAGTATCGCACCTCTTAAGGAAAATGACAAAGAAATTTCCTTAACCCTTCCATCTGGAGATTGGGAAGCCATCGCAGTGACCTTCCCAGGTGTCAAAGATCCTCTAGTCTTGCGTAAGGTGGATGAAACGCATCTGGTTACCAGTGGAGATCAGACTATCCTATCAATCCAAGACAATCAAGTTCAAATCCCAATCCCTGACGAAACCGATCGCAAAGCTGGAAATGCCATTGAAGCTTATACCATTCAAGGTACTACCACAAGCAGCCCTATCGTAGCCGTCTTTACTAAAAAGGATGAAAAGAAAGTTGATGAGAAGCAACCAACTACAAGTAAGGGGGACGAACCAGCTCCTACTGTAGAGAAACCTGAGTACACTGAAACTATCGGTACTGCAGGGCAAGAGGAACCGCCTACAGTGACAATACCTGAATACACTGATTCTATCGGAACTGCGGGAGAACAAGAAGCTCCAACAGTTGAAATTCCTGAATACACCGAGCCTATCGGAACGGCAGGAGAACAAGAAGCTCCAACAGTTGAAATTCCTGAATACACCGAAACTATCGATACTGCAGGGCAAGAAGATGCGCCTACTGTTGAAAAACCTGAGTACACCGAGCCTATCGGAACTAGCGGAGATCAGGTCGCTCCGACCCATAGCCTTCCTGACTATCCAGTTCAAGTCTTGAAAGATAAGGAGACTGGAGTAGAAATCATCGGTGGAGCCAGCGACTTAGAAGGAATTTCTCACGTTTCTAGCCGACGTGTCCTAGCTCAAGAACTCTTTGGCAAGACCTATGACGCTTACGACCTACAACTGAAAAATCCAACAGATCATAGCGTACAGCCAAAAGGCGCTGTCTTAGTTCGCTTGCCTATTTCAGCTAGCGTAGAAAATGTTTACTACCTCACTCCAAATAAGGAGTTGCAAGCCCTTGATTTCACCGTTCGAGACGGAAAGGTAGAATTCATCACTAATCATTTCAGTACCTATGCTGTCGTCTATCAAGCTACTGGAACAAGCTCTAACACAGAGGAAAAACCAAGTACTTCAGATGAAGAATCCTTGGCACACGAGGCTGAACAACTTTCAGCTAGTCTGATCCCTGCGAAAACTGGAAATCATTCTCCTAAAGAAGAACTTCCAGCAACAGGAGAAGCGTCCAACCCACTCCTCTTCTTAGCAGGCCTCAGCCTAGCCCTTACAGCCACTTTTATGTTAAAAGGAAGAAAGGATGACTCCAACTAACCTTTAAGCACACAAAAACAGGATGAAGATCACCTTCATCCTGTTTTATTTTGTAATCAGAAATTATGTTTACATTAGGTATAAAAAGGCTAGGGTCAAGAGACTTGCTAGAAGCCCAACTCCCCAAAAGAAGAAGTCAACCTTCCACTCACTCCAAGGATTGCCCTTGCCTGAGAATCCTCCAAGCTCGAAATGGTGATGCACAGGTGTCATACGGAAAATACGCTTCCCACCACTAAGTTTAAAGTAGGTAACCTGCATCATAACAGAGCTTGTCTCAAAGACATAGATAATCCCAATCAACAAAAGGGTCCATTCTTGGTGGAGGGCCATAGAAATAGCTGCCAGCATCCCACCAAGAGCCAAACTTCCCACATCTCCCATGAAGACCTTGGCAGGCTTGTGGTTAAAGACGAAGAAACCTAGCAAACCACCAATCATAGCAAGAATCACAAGAAGGATATCCAGTTGATTTTGCATATAAGCAATCACACCGTAGGCCGATAAGCTAATCACTACGGAAATACTTGCTAAGCCGTCAATCCCGTCCGTCAGATTCACCGCATTTGAAAAGCCAACTAGCCAGAAAAGGGCAAAGAAAATATAGAAAATTCCCAGGTGAACTTGGTAGCCAAAGACCGAAAGCATGTCGCCACCACGTTCATAAAAGAGGTAGAAAATCACTCCTCCAAGGAGCTGGAGAGCAAGTTTTTGCTTGGGATTTAAGCCTTCGTTGATTTTACGAAAGACCTTGAGGAAATCATCCAAAAAACCTACCAAACCATATAAAACCAAGATAAACAAAATCATGCCTACATTGTTGGTCAATTGTTGGGTAAAGAGAGCGACAAGGAAGCTCACTACTACTGCAACAATCAGGAAGACAATACCTCCCATGGTTGGAGTCCCAGCTTTAGCTTGGTGTTGTTTGACATCCTCGTGCATCTGCTGACCCGTAATCTGTGCTTTGCGATAAAATCGGATAAAGGCTGGAATACCTATCAAGGTCAATAGAAAGGCTAGAACTCCAGCACTAATGGAACTAATCATCTTAATCTCCTAAAGTTATTTTCATTTTTTTAATGTCTTTGAGGGCTGTATTGGCACGGACACTTTGTTTCTTGACCGTTTTGCCACTACCTTCCCACTCGACTTCTATATTGAGCCATTTGGCCAATGTTTGCACATTTTCATCTGTCCAGCCGTACATATCAGGCATTTCTTCGACCTTATCAGACAGGATCAAGATCTGCTGATTGGCTTCCAAATTATCTCCTTCAGAAACCGAGAGTTCCTTGATCTTGGTTCCTGTTCCGATAACGATTGGTTGGACAAGGTTACGACGCAATTCCTCTGCTAGGTCACCCGGAGTAAAGTCCTTGGTAGCTGGCATGGCATAGCTTGTTGTCTTGCTGACCTGATCCAAGCTCTTGGCAGTTGACTGAAGATTGAGGGATTCTTTCATGGCAGAAGCTCGCTCAAGGATTGGGTTGGCAAACTCTCCCAGCTGAACACCTGAATAATGCTCTGGCTGTTGCACCGTTACATAGAGAATAAAGTCAGGATTCTCAGCAGGATGCATCGACACAACGGAGAAGATATAGTTGGTTTCACCTGTTAGGTAGCCCCCATTCTTCTCATCAGCAATCTGAGCAGTTCCTGATTTGAGGGCAACATTCTGACCTGGAACATTGACATTAGGCTTTCCTGTGCTATGGTTGTACATGGTACCATAGACAGGATCTGTTCCGACCATGACCATGTGATCCCGAGTAGAGGATGCTGCCGCTTTTGATACAGGATTTCCGACGATTTCCTTTTGAGACTTACGGACAGACTGGTCATTTGGGTCATAGAGGGCGCTGATAAATTTTGGCTCCAACATAACCCCATCGTTGGCAATGGCTGTAAAAGCACGTAGCATCTGGGTCTGCGTTACAGAAATCCCCTGACCAAATGCACTCATGGCAATATTAACAATATTATCTGCAGGCAATTGACCTGAATACTCATCAGTCAGACCAAAACGCGTCGGCACCCCAAACTTAAAGCGATTGAGATAATCCAACCAAGTAGCATCTCCCATTTTTTGTTCAAGTAGACTCATTCCAACATTACTGGAGTGAGCGAAACCTTGTGAGAAAGTCATCATCCCACCAGTAGTCAAACCATCATTAACATCCCAATCTCGAATCGTCGCATCCGCTATTTTTAATTCACTGCTATTGAAGTATTCTCCACCTGGGAAGGTATTGTTATCAATAGAAGAAGCTAACGTCATGACCTTCATGGCTGATCCTGGTTCATAGTTACTTTGATAAAGAATATCACGCCAAACAAAGTCCTTAGTGATTCCTTCCTTAGTATCGGCATCAAAGGTTGGTCGTTGCGTTGTTGCGAGAATTTCCCCTGTTTTGGCACTGACCAAGGTCGCCGTCATGTACTTGCCTTTTACCTTTTCCTGAAAGGCATCCATCTGGGTTTCCATAAAGGATTGCAAGGGACTAGAAAGGGTTGTGTAGACATCTTTTCCATCTACCGTTTGTTGGGAAGCCTGATCTGTACCCGGAACAATATTTCCCAGACGATCTTTCTCATAGGTGATGATCCCATCTGTACCCGCCAGAATGTTATTTAAAGAACTCTCCAATCCAGATGTCCCAATCAAACGTTTGGTGCCATCCTCATTTTCATGGAGTTGCGCTAAACCGATAAAGGAAGAAGCAAACTGTCCATTGGGATAACTGCGGTTAGGGCTAGTTGTAAAGTCAATCCCCTCAACGCCAGCAGTTTTTAGGTCATTTTTAATAGCCATCATATTGGCATAGGTGATCCCATTTCCCTTGGTACCAAAGGATACCTGTTTTAGATCTGGTTGAGAAAGCTGTTCTTTGACATAAGACTCTTCCATATCTAGGTATTTATGGAAAATCTCAGCTACCTTATTAAATTGAGAATCCTCTACATAGAGAATTTTGCCTGTTGCTGACTTGTAGGTCTTGTCAATAACGGCATAGATATTATACGAAGTCGCATCCTCAGCAATAGGCGTTCCATTACGATCGTAGATGGTTCCCCGTTTGGCTGGGATGGTCTTGGTTGTTTGATGGACCTTGTTTGCTTCTTGAACCAAGTCCTTACCAAATTTTTTACCCGTTCCGATAATGACCGCAAAGTTGACCAAAAAGACAGCGAAGAGTATGACAGCCAATAAACTCAGGCTTTTCCCTACTCTTCGGCGGTTTTCTTCTGGAGATTTACGGTTACGAACGGCATAACGGATGATTTTTTCTTTCCACTGTTTCATTTCTTACTCCGCTGCTCGGATATTTTCGTTATTCAACTGCAAATCCTTAGAGTTTGCAATCTCTTTCAAACGTTCTGAACGAATCAATTCATTGACCTCTTGCTTGGCATCGTCTAGCTCTGTTTTCTTTTCTTCGATTTGAGCATTGACCTTAGTTAATTCATTCTGAACTTGTAATAGCTTGGTCTGCATAAACACAACGCTAATTGCCAGGATAATCATTGTTGCAGCAATCGAAACATAGAAGGCCTTTTCCACACGTGAAAAACCTTTAAACTTCGTTTGCAATAACTGGCTTGTTTTTTCGATTCTTTCTGCCATGTTTTTCCTCTTACTTGTGAATTTTTCTAGCCACGCGCAACTTAGCTGAATGCGAACGGTTGTTGGCTTCTAGCTCTTCAGCACTTGGCAAGATTGGCTTGCGGGATACCAATTCCATCTTGGGCTTAAGGTCATCTGGAATGAAGGGCAAGCCTTTGGGAACTTCCACTGTTGAAGCTTCTTTAAATAGTTGCTTGGTCAAGCGGTCTTCCAGCGAATGGAAGGTAATGACCGAGATTCTCCCATCCAGAGCCAGCATGTCCATAGCCTGCTGGATGGATTCATCTGCTGCACCCAGCTCATCATTGACTTCGATTCGGATAGCCTGGAAAATCTGCTTGGCAGGGTGCCCCTTTTTCTTGAGTTCCTTGGCAGGCTTGGCAGACTTGATAATCTCTGCCAACTCCGTCGTCGTCTCAATTGGTTTCACCTCACGCGCTTGCTCAATCTTACGAGCAATCTGTTTAGAAAACTTATCCTCACCATACTTGAAAAAGATCCGAACCAAGTCATGATAGTCATAATGATTGACCACCTCATAGGCCGTCAGACTAGCTTCCTGATTCATCCGCATATCCAGTGGCGCATCCTTTTTATAAGAAAAGCCACGCTCACGCTGATCCAGCTGAGGACTGGACACTCCCAAGTCATAACAAATTCCATCAATTTCCTGGACACCAGCCTCCTGCAAACGTGCCTGCAAATGACGGAAGTTATCCTTGATAAAGGTTACCATCCCCTTTTCGATATAGGGTGCCAACCTTTTTTGCGCATTGTCAATGGCATTCTGGTCCTGGTCAAAGGCATAGAGATGCCCTTTTTCGCTCAATTTACTTAATAAATATTCGCTATGGCCTGCTCCGCCTAAGGTCGCATCAACGTAGGTACCGTCAGGTTTTACGTCAAGCATATCAATCGTTTCATGAAGCAAGACCGTTACATGATGAAATTCTTTTGTCATATCCTATCTATTTTACCACAAATCTGACCAGCTTGCACTTGTCAGACAAGGCTAAGTTTCTTCGAAAAAAATTCTCAAAAATATGTCATATATACTTGACATCTCATCCCCAAAAGAATATAATATAGTCAAATATATACGACATATCAGAAAGGAGACTCTATGAATCGTGTGAAAGAATTCCGCAAGGAACTGGGCATTTCCCAGCTCGAGCTCGCCAAAGATATCGGTGTCTCGAGACAGACCATCAACATGATTGAAAATGACAAGTACAATCCAACCCTAGAACTCTGTCTCAACCTCGCCCGCAGCCTCCAAACTGACCTCAATAGCCTCTTTTGGGAAGACGATTTTTAAAAAAGGAGCAAACAAATGAAAAAAGAAACTCTCACTGACAAACTCATCAAACGCACATATGGCATTTCTGGCCCCCTTGACGAACACAAACGGCGCGAGGCCGATCGTATCGGGAATCAGGTCTTTATCGTTCTCTTTTATCTCATGATATTTGGCAACCTCATTCCCTTTGTCCTTGCTTATAAATACCCACAAATTGTCGCTATCGGCTATCCTCTCGTGGTGTTTGGCATTTCGATGATGGCTGCCCTCTATGTGGTCTCTCAAACCAAGAAAACGGGCATCACAGCTATTGATCCCGAAATGTTAAGTAAGAAAGAAAGTAAACAACTGCATTTTCCTGGTCTAAAAGCGGGCCTAATCTATGGAATAGCGATATTTTTTATAATGCCACTCATCGATACCCTAACCAGTGAAAATCCAAATTTCATCAGTTCTCTTCTGAATTCAAAACATATTTTAAAAACGATACTGGGAGCGTTCTTTTTTGGACTGATGATGCAAATTATCGTCTCTCTTCGCATTCAAAAAGCAAAGAAAGACCAAGAAGACGACTAGGAGGTGCCTTATGAAATCACTAGCTAGACTACTGATCAGTCATGTTTTTATCAGTATCTTTGTTACCTTTTTCCTACTTTCTGGACATATTGAGCATCCTTTCTTGATTATCTTTCTTTTATTCCTTCCTGTATTGAACAAGGGACAGAGATTCCAGAAAATCCAATCAAAAAAAATACGTCTTCTAAACGCATCTCTCTGTTTTATCCTCGTATCCTTTCCACAACTTTTAACAAATCCTAGGGATTGGAGATACCTGGTATTTCTAATAATCTGTATCATTTTTAGTTTGGTTTACTTCTATACTCTCTATCAACTCTTTAAAGAAGTCAATCAAAAATCGCTCATTTAGGAGATTACTCCCATGAAAAAAGAAGATCTCACCACTCGCTTACTCAAACTATTCTTTCACATACAAGGGCCTTTTGATGAATGCCGTCAAGAGATGATTTACAAGGCTTGTGCCCGTGCCTTGATCCAAATCGTTTACTCCTCCCTCCTACTCTTCTTGTTCTATCTCCTATTTGGACGCTTCATAGAGTTGGTTCGAGATGCCATGCCCTACCTCTATTTTGGACTTATCTTCGTCCTCGCATCTAGGGCGAGACTAGCAGTTCGCAACTTACATTTAGACAAGGATGACCCGTCCGAAATCCATCACAAAAGCTACAGCAAAAGCCAAATCAAAGTTCGTAGTTGGGGTGTATTCATCAGTATTCAGCTTGGTCTCTTCCTCTTACTAATCTTTCATAAACTCTTTGTTCAGCATCTTCCTCTCGACACCTTTTGGGACAATCTCTCCCAGTTCGATAAAATGCTCCCTTTACTAGTCTTGGGTTTAGGAATTGGAGCCATCTTTGGAACCATGACCTATGCCTTTTTATCGGAACACGAGGTGAAACACTCTGAATCAGGAATGCATAAGGAGAATATAGAAAAATGACTAGTATATATGATTTTTCCGTTTTGAACCAAAACAACCAAGCAACTCCCCTGGAGAGCTATCGTGGCAAGGTTCTCTTGATTGTCAACACTGCTACCGGATGTGGTTTAACGCCCCAGTACCAGGGACTTCAAGAACTCTATGAACGCTATCAAGATAAGGGCTTTGAAATCCTAGATTTCCCTTGCAATCAGTTTATGGGACAAGCACCCGGTAGCGCAGAGGAAATCAATAGTTTCTGTAGCCTATACTATCAGACCACTTTCCCTCGCTTTGCCAAGATCAAGGTCAACGGCAAGGAGGCTGATCCTCTTTATGTTTGGCTAAAAGACCAGAAATCTGGCCCGCTAGGAAAACGAATCGAATGGAATTTTGCTAAGTTTCTCATTGACCGAGATGGGCAAGTCCTTGAGCGCTTCTCTTCCAAAACAGACCCCCAAACCATCCAAGAGTCTCTTCAAAAAATACCCTAATTTCTTTTTATAACGTATCCTTTCATTTAGTTTGAGCCTTGAAAGGATGCGTTTTTTCTTTAAAAAGTAACTGATTTTCTTTAATTTATATTTATTTTTTTGCTTTTTGCCATTGCAATTCTTTTATTAATTTAGTATATTTGTTATATTAAAAGTTTTCAGTCATTTTAAGGGAGAAATGACCTTTTAAATTTTTTTATCTTAAAATGAAAGCGCTTTATACAAAGGAGGTAAGGTGGCTTACAAATTATCAGAGAGTTTTTCATTAAATCAAGTTGTAACCAAGTCAGACTTGGGCTCGGGCAGTAGCTGACTGCCTTTCTAAAAACTAGGAGTATATTATGAATCGATACCTTTTTGAAAAAGGGCAAACATTTAGCATTCGGAAGTTGACTGTAGGTGTGGCATCTGTTATCGTGGGACTGGCATTTTTTGCTTCTGGAATCGTGCGTGCAGACGAAACGTCTCCTGCCACGACATCCAATTTAGATCAGCAAATGAAACAAGTCGCAGATATAGAAGAGACCAAGGCTGAACCAGTCAAAGAAGAAGACCGTGTAGAAGCTGAAAAACAAGAAACACCTGTTGCAGATACTAACAGTGCTGACTTGCTCCCTGAAGACATTCAGGACCGTGCCTATCCAGACACACCTGTCAAAGAACTCGATACGACTACTATCGTTGACCAAAAAGCTAGTCCAACAGTAGAAACTAAGAGCATTCTAAAGGACAAGGAAGAAGCTCCAAAAGAATCTGAGAACGGAAACCGTGCCATCATTAACGGTGGACAAGACCTCAAACACATCAACTACGAGGGACAACCTGCTACTGCTGCTACTATGGTTTACAGCACTTACAATGCAGGGGAGCAACGCTACCTCGTTTCAGGCTCAGGTATCTTCGTAGCACCTAACCTGATCCTTACCGTTGCTCATAACTTCTTAGAGGCCAATAAAGAAACTGGCGAGGGTCACATTCGTGGTGGAAAATCTGCCCAGTTCTACTATAACGTTGGTTCAAACAGCGAAAAGAAAAACTCACTGCCATCTTCTGGAACTACGGTTTTATTCAGAGAAAAAGACATCCATTTCTGGAACAAGAAAGAGTTTGGAAAAGGCTATAAGAATGACCTTGCTCTTGTAGAAGCTCCTATTCCTCTTCCGATTGCTAGTCCAAACAAAGCAGCAACCTTTGCGCCTTTAGCGGAGCACAAGACGCATCAGCCGGGAGAAGCCATCAGTACGATTGGCTACCCAACTGACTCGAGCTCAAAAGAACTGAAACAACCTATCCTAGCTGGTCAGCTTTACAAGGCAGATGGGACCATCCGATCTGTTGAGTCCTATGATGATAAGGGAACGACTGGTATCACCTACAAAACCACTTCTGTATCTGGTTTGTCTGGTGGAGGGATTGTCGATAGCCAAGGAAAAGTTCTGGGTGTTCACCAACACGGAACCGTTGACAATGGTGTCGCTGAAAAGGATCGCTTTGGTGGCGGACTCGTCCTTTCACCTGAACAACTGAAATGGGTTAAGGACATGATTGCCAAGTATGGTGTGAAAGGCTGGTACCAAGGTGATAACGGAAATCGTTACTACTTTACTGATGAAGGACGTATGCTTCGGAATGAGAAAGCTGTGATCGGAGGCAACGAATATTCCTTTAACCAAGATGGTATTGCTACCTTGACCAAGGGAGTTGAGTACGGTCGTGTGGTTATCCAACACGAAGACGAAGAAGGAAATCCTGTCAAAGATAATGACACCTTTATCGAACAGACAGCTGTTGATTCGCCATTTGACTATAATTTCAAAAAAGAAATCGAGAAAACGGACTTCTACCAGAAGAATAAAGACAAATACGAAATTGTATCCATTGATGGCGTAGCAGTCAATAAACAGCTAAAAGATACTTGGACTGAAGATCACAATGTTGTCAGCAAAGCGCCTGCCGGTACACGTATCATCAAGGTAGTCTATAAAGTCAACAAAGGCACCTTCAAAGTTTACTACCGTCAAAAAGGAAGCACTACTGAACTAGCGGAAGCGACAGTTGATAACAATGACGGTCAAGAGTATGACGTTTCCTTTGTCAACACCTTCCATGCAAAAGACATTGCTGGCTACCGTCCAGTAAAAGCTAGCTTGGAAGCAAGGATCCAGCAAAAAGGTGTGAATGAGGTCGTCTTTGAATACGAGCCAGTCGCTGATACGGCTAATCCAACGACTCCGACTCCACCAGTCGCTCATCCAGAAGATAAAGAAACTGAGATTGGCAATCATGGACCTCTTCCAAGCAAGGCTCAACTCGATTACCACAAGGAAGAATTGGCAGCTTTCATCCACTACGGAATGAACACCTATACCAATTCTGAATGGGGTAATGGGAAAGAAGACCCTCGATACTTCAATCCAACCAACTTGGATACTGACCAGTGGATTCGCACTCTGAAGGAAACGGGCTTCAAACGAACCATTATGGTTGTTAAACACCACGACGGATTCGTTGCTTACCCATCTAAGTACACCAACCATACCGTAGCTGCTAGCCCATGGAAAGATGGAAAAGGTGACCTTCTCGAAGAAGTTTCCAAGTCTGCTAGCAAGTACGACATGAACATGGGGGTTTACCTATCACCATGGGATGCCAACCATCCAAAATACCATGTCGCAACCGAAAAAGAATACAACCAATACTATCTCAACCAGCTGAAAGAAATCCTTGGTAATCCGAAATACGGTAATAAAGGGAAATTTATCGAGGTTTGGATGGACGGTGCGCGTGGTAGCGGTGCCCAAAAAGTAACCTATACCTTTGATGAATGGTTCAAATACATCAAAGAAGCTGAAGGAGATATTGCTATCTTCTCTGCTCAACCGACAAGCGTTCGCTGGATTGGAAATGAACGGGGGATAGCAGGCGACCCTGTATGGCATAAAGTCAAAAGGGCCAACATCACAGACGATGTGAAAAACGAATACCTCAACCATGGTGACCCTGATGGTGATATGTACTCTGTAGGGGAAGCTGATGTTTCGATTCGTTCTGGCTGGTTCTATCATGACAATCAACAGCCGAAATCACTCAAAGAATTGATGGACATCTACTTCAAGTCTGTTGGTCGTGGAACCCCACTCCTTCTCAATATTCCACCAAATAAAGAAGGAAAATTTGCAGATGCAGATGTGGCTCGCTTGAAGGAATTCAAGGCAACCCTAGACCAAATGTATGCAACTGACTTTGCCAAAGGTGCCACTGTAACAGCAAGTTCTACTCGTCAAAACCACCTTTACAAGGAAAGCCACCTCACAGACGGTAAAGATGACACCAGCTGGGCGCTCTCAAATGATGCCACAACCGGTAGCTTTACAGTCGATTTGGGGCAAAAGAGACGCTTTGACGTCGTTGAACTCAAGGAAGACATCGCCAAAGGTCAACGTATCTCTGGTTTCAAGATTGAAGTCGAAATCAATGGACGTTGGGTGACATACGGCGAAGGTTCGACCGTTGGTTACCGTCGCTTGGTTCAAGGCAAGCCTGTAGAAGCACAAAAAATCCGTGTAACCATCACCGGTGCTCAAGCAACTCCAATCTTGACCAACTTCTCAGTCTACAAGACACCAAGTAGCATTGAAAAGACAGATGGCTACCCTCTTGGACTTGAATACCACTCAAACACAACGGCAGATACAGCTGGAACAACTTGGTACAATGAATCTGAAGGTGTTCGTGGCACTTCTATGTGGACCAATCAAAAAGATGCCAAAGTAAGCTATACCTTCACAGGAACCAAGGCCTATGTTGTCTCTACAGTCGATCCAGGTCACGGAGAAATGTCCGTCTACGTTGATGGTCAAAAGGTTGCAGATGTGCAAACTAAGAATGCTAGCCGTAAACGTAGCCAAAAAGTCTTTGAGACAGGCGATTTAGCACCAGGCCAACACACTATTACCCTCGTGAACAAAACAGGCGAACCAATTGCTACAGAAGGGATCTACACCCTAAACAATGATAGCAAGGGAATGTTTGAACTCGAGTCTACTAACTACGAAGTCGAAAAAGGAAAACCCGTCACTGTTAAGATTAAACGTGTTGGTGGAAGCAAGGGGGCTGCTACTGTTCGCTTCATCACAGAACCTGGAACTGGGGTTCACGGTAAAGTTTACCAAGATACAACTCAAGATGTGACCTTTAAAGATGGAGAAACAGAAAAGACTGTTACCATCCCAACGATTGACTTTACAGAACAGGCCGACTCTGTCTTTGACTTCAAAGCCAAGCTTACTTCTGTTTCTGATGGTGCCTTGCTCGGTTTTGCTACCGATGCAACCATCCAAGTGATGAAAGCTGAATTGCTGATCAAGGATCAAACAAGTTATGATGACCAAGCTAGTCAGTTGGATTACAGTCCTGGCTGGCACCATGAAACCAATTCCGCAGATAAATACCAAAAGACGGAGTCTTGGGCTTCCTTTGGTCGCTTAACTGATGAACAAAAGAAAAAGACAACCGTAACAGCTTACTTCTACGGTACTGGACTTGATATCAAGGGCTATGTTGATCCAAATCATGGTATCTACAAGGTATTCCTCGACGGCAAAGAAGTTCCTTACCAAGAGGGTATGGGAAATGCTTCAACTATTGATGGTAAGAAATACTTTAGCGGTCACGCTGCCCAACGCCAAGGCAATCAAACTCTGGTTAGCCTAAAAGGTCTGGACGAAAACTTGCACGCAGTCACCCTTCAACTCGATCCTGATCGAAACGATTTGTCTCGAAATATCGGTATCCAGGTAGACCAATTCATCACTCGTGGCGAAGGTAGCGAACTCTACAGCAAGGCAGATATCATCCAGTCTATCTCAAAATGGAAAGACGATCTGTCCAACTTTGATCCAGCAGGCTTGAAAAATACGGCTACTGCACGCCAAGCTTTCCAAGCAAATCTAGAAAAATTGAGAAACCAACTCAGTGCTGATGCAGTGGATGTTCAAGAAGTCATGTTGACAGTCAGTGCCCTACAAGATATCCTATCCAAGGACGAGAACTATCAAAGAGGCCAAGAGGAACCTAGTCCAGAGCAACCGGAACAACCAGAAGAACCTGAGAAACCTGACCAGCCTGAGCAACCAGCTGAACCAAAACAACCGGAAATTGAGTACGATAAGGCTATGGACAGCTTGACAAAAGCTATCGAGAAAAAAGTCGCTGAACTTGAATCCAACAAGGAAGCTAAGAAGAAATTGTTAGAAATTGCTGACCAAGCCATTGCTGCCATCCAAGAAGCTAAAACTCAGGAAGCAGTCAATCAAGCGCTAGAAACTGCTCTCGAACAAATCAACAAGCTCAAAGCAGCTCAGCCTGAAAAACCGGCGCAACCTGAACAACCTGCCGAGCCTGAGAATCCAGTTCAACCGGAAAAACCGGCGCAACCTGAGAAACCTACTGAGCCTGAAAAACCGGCGCAACCTGAGAAACCTGCTCAGCCTGAAAAACCTGCTCAGCCTGAGAAACCTGCTCAGCCTGAAAAGCCGGCTCAGCCTGAAAAGCCAGTTCAACCGGAAAAACCGGCGCAACCGGAACAACCCGCTCAACCGGAAAAGCCAGCTCAACCTGAGAAACCTGCTGAGCCTGAAAAACCAGCTCAGCCTGAAAATCCGACTCAACCGGAAAAACCTGCTCAACCGGAAACTCCAGCGCAACCTGAGAAACCTGCTCAGTCTGAAAATCCGACTCAACCGGAAAAACCTGCTGAGCCTGAAAAGCCAGTTCAGCCTGAAAAACCAACTCAACCGGAAACTCCGGCTCAGCCTGAAAAGCCAGCGCAACCTGAGAAACCGGCGCAACCGGAAAAACCAATTACTTCTTCAAGTCCTGAGGAAGGGGTTAAAGACCTTGTCTTTACACTTCCAAGCTTAGAAATCGTCAATAAGGTCGTACCGTTCAAGACGATTCGTCGCGAAAACCCACAATTAGACAAAGGAAAAGAACAAGTTCTATCAGAAGGGAAAGACGGTCTCTTAGTCGAGTATGTTGAAGTGGACGGTGACAATCGCAAGGTTCTCCAGACAGAAGCAACTCCAGCTCAAGATCGAGTGATTGAGGTAGGTAGCAAACAAAGCTCAGTTGGAACAGAAGCGCCACCGGTTGTGACCCTTCCTGAGTATGTTCTACCAAGAGAGACTGAAAAACCTGCGCCAGCCGTAACAGATAACTCATCATCAAAAGATGAAAAAGCTCCTGTTACAGCTACAATCAAAGAAGACAAGGAAAGACTACTCCCTGCAACTGGGGAACAAGAAGCAACTGCCTTCCTCTTCTTGGCAGCCATTACTTCTATCTTGTCTCTCCTCATTTTCCAAAAGAATTTCAAAGACTAATAACCCTCTTTGATTGATTCTTTCTAATTATTCAGTTCCCCCGTTGAGAAGACCATTTGGTCTTCTCTTTTTCTATCTGTAAAATTAAAAACATCCACAAATATACATGGATGTTTTGGTATGACTCTATAAAGTAAGATGATCATTGAAGATAGCTGTTCTCAAATCCAACCACGTTTTCAAATAAACGCTCATCTAAAAAGAGAGTGGCCCTTTTCTTATCTCATCAGAACTACCATCATAAGTTTCTGCAAGAACTCCACAGATAAAGGATAACGTTTCGAATTCCAATACCATGAGATCTTCTGACGTTCAAAAGCCACCTTTCCTAGATCGGACTTCCCTCTCCCATATCTAGCTCTACTGACTACTATTTTTGAGTCCAGCATATGCATAGGTTCGATTTCTGGGGCACTCTTTTTCTGTCACCACCCTAAAATAAAAGCGATGCTCCCGCCCATCCTTGGCATTTTCCTTGTTTAAGACAAAGTAGTTCTTCTGATTCATTGCCATGGTTCGTAGGATATCATCGATCAAAAAAGTCAAGGGAACATTCATGGCAGAGTATTTTTGGAAATCCTCTTCAAAACGGATATAGGCTTCTGAAAAATAATCCATCTGCAGTTTGTTTTCATACAACTCTTTTCTAGTCATACACTCCCTCCTCCCATAGTCGAATTTCGAGGACATCTACAATCTCTATCAGCCTGTAGCCCTCATTGGTCCTAATAGATAGAGTTTGAGGTGATATTTCGCTTACCTCGCCGACGATAGTGGTTTTCTGCTTCTTTTCCTTGACTACAAAGTATCCCTTTAGTTGCCCGATATACAACTGCGAAAGCAAGAATAGCTTCTCAACGGAATTCAAACTCGTCGAAAAAGCAACCCGATTTTTTTCTTCACCGAGTGAACTAGTATGCTCTGAGAGGAAAAAGCCCATCCACTTCTGCATCCCTGGATCTTGATAGTCACGCGCAGATTGAAAGGGTAAATAAGAACGATCAATCATTTTAAACCATCTAATCCTCCAGCAGAATGTCCCCCAATCAACTTGCTTCTAGCAAGACTCCTAGAGGCTTCTTCCAGTGCATTGGCCTTTAAGAGGGAGGTAAAACCAAATTGTTCCCGAATGGAGTCAATGGCTGTCTGGAGCCTTTCTTCTTTTTCTAACTTGTCAACATCATCAAAGAGGGAAATCAAACCAAAGGACCCGTCCACAAATCCTGAATAGTTGACTCCAACACTTCTGACCGCTCCAGAAGTGTATTTACTATGAAATAGCTTCAAAACATAATCCGTTAAGACAGCTGTATTATTGGTCGGTTCGACCTTCATTTGTGTGTGAATAGACGACCTGACCTCCTGTTTAGAGAAACCAACATAGACAGAGACAAGGGTTGTTTTCTTGCCCGCCCTTCTCAGTCTAATAGCCACCTGCTCCGCCATTTCTCGGAGAATAATTTCGATATCTCGTAGCTTCACGTAGTCTCTCGGCAAGATTTGAGAATTTCCTAATCCCTGAGACTTGGCTTTATAGGGCCTGTGAACATTGCTCTCATCAATCCCGTTAGCATGAAACCACAAACGCAGGCCAGCCTGACCCAGAGCCTTCTGTAGCTGGTCTGGATTACTGGTGGCCAATTCTCTGATGGAAAAAATCCCCAGAGCATGCAAGCGTTTCTCCATCCGCCTGCCAATCCCCCAAAAGTCTGTCATCTTAGGAATGGCCCAGACCTTCTCTTCCACATCCTGGTAAGACCAGTTGACCCTCATGGTCGGAGTGTGCTTGGCCTCATTATCCAGAGCCAACTTGGCCAGTAAGGGATTGGCATTGGACATACCCACCGTAGAGTAGATCCCTGTCTGCCTCCAAATATCCCTCTGGATGCGAGCAGAAAGCAGATCCAGCTTGTCTTTGCGAGAGAGACTCTTGTCTGGGATGAAATAGTTGAGCGAACTAGTCAGATCGATAAAGCCCTCATCGATAGAGTAGGGATAAATATCATCTGGACTACCATAATTTTGAAAGATTCGCTGGATTTCCATATTGACCGCTATGTACTCATCCATCCTAGGTGGCACAACCAAAGTCACTTGAGCCCAATCTTCGATGTAGCGAACATAGTCTGAGTCAGTAGGCAAGCCTTGCTTTCGAGCATTGTAATAAGAAAATTTGCGCGTTTTGATATCAAAAGGCAGATCATAGGCCCGGCCAACATTGGACTTGCCAAAAATCTTCTTAAACATGGGAGAGGAAGCTAGGATAAGGCCGGTAGAATTATCCGCGCGACTCATGACACAAAGCGAGGTCTTTAGCGGATGAAAGCCCCTTTTCACACACTCGACACTGGCATAAAAAGATTTCATATCGACAAAGGCAATATCACTTTTGGGCTCTCTGGAATAATCAAAGTAGCCCATAGGCTAACCCTCCATCGGCACAAAGTTCCCAACGATAATCCCCACAATCCGAGGATCTTCCTCATAGGAGATGAAAATGTCCTTGTATTTAGGATTTATAGAAACCAGACGCAAACCATCTTCCTCCCGATAGACCCGTTTGATATAGGTCTGGTTGTTACAGACCACTGCATAAACTGCCCCATCATAGTCAAATCCTGTCTCCCGAATCAGAGCCACTGAACCATTTTGATATTTAGGTTCCATAGAGTCCCCAGCCACCCAGGACGCAAAATCATGGGCCAACTCCTCGTTAAAGTAGACCGTATCAAAATTCTGGTCATCGTAGACCGAAGCCCCGATCCCTGCTGACATACGTTCATAGACACGGTACTCGTAGAGGCGCTCTGGCATGGTCGCCACCTTCTGAGTTTGTTCTTCTTGAGCCAGATTGCGAGCATAGAGCACAACCTTGTCCTTCCCTTGCTTGGAGAGGCTATTGTAGAGACGAACAATCTCAATCTGAGTAAAATACCCTTTTTCTACTTTTAAAATGTTCTCTAGCTGGGCAACCTTCTCCTTGGTTGGTTCCTTAATTCCACGTTCCCAAGCCGAGTAAGCCTGAAAACTAATCCCTAATTCCTCTGCAATTTCCTTCTGTGTCAATTTTAACTCTTTTCTCCGAGCCTTGAGTTTTTCTGGTTGGTACATGATTCACCCCCTAGTGTGATGTTTTATTGAGAATATCTCTCTTAGAAAAACAAATCGACGGTTAAGCTTACACCTCTAAAACTCAACCAATTCGGTTTAGTTTTATTATATAAAAAAAGTGGACGATTGTCCACTGGGAAAATCAAATTTTAACAACTGCACCTGGAGATTCTGAACAAAAAACTGGACTAAATCTAGCAACTCCTACTCTAATTTTTGCAGCAGCTTTACAACTTGCTGATTATCAATCCTCACATAGTATACACCATTATCACTGACAAGTTTATCCCCTTTATACTTAGCAATTTTGACAGCATAAAGACCGCGTGGTAGTGGTTGGTTGGCAAAAAAATCCTTCATGAGCGCTTCAAGCTCTTTAAGATAGTCATCATACAAGAGATCTCTTTTTTCTTTTGGAACGAAATATTGAAATTCAAATGTTGGTATAAAAATCTCTTTTTGGAAAAGATATTGAGCATCCATGGGATACATTCCTTGCAGAGCTTGGCCCTTGCTTTGATTTTCCTTTAATATTTCATTATAAAGATAGATATTATCAGATTGGTTATTAAATTCAAAACCAATACCTTGATACTTCAAATCAGAAAGTTTAGGATCTTTGATTGAACTGTCCAGTGTTTTTAAAAACTCGCTGGTGCCTGGACTAACCTCAATCCCTAAATAGGCTAATTCTGGGAAAACATCATAAATTTTTTTATAATTATTGTAATCAACTTCTGCATCTGTCTTTCCATATGTTTCATTTTTCGAAAAGCGAGTATAGTATTTAAATCGAGTTTTAACCTGATAGGTTTTTCCGGCTATATTTTCACTGTAGGTACCATGGATTATAAATCCTCCCACACTTGTATAGTTTTTCTCGTATTTTTCTAACTCAAACTGACCTGTAAGACCGTAGTTTTGATAAGAACGATGCACAGCTTGCTCAAGCTCAGTTCGACTTGCATGGGCAAACAGCCCCCACATATCCATTAGAGAAAAAATCGGACTGAACACTGTGAAGATTACGATTGGGATCACTATGGATAAGCAACCTATTAATAGCCAATTTCTTTTCTTGGCCTTTCCTTCAGATTTTTTAGCAGTTTTCTGTTTCCTTTTTAAAATTAGAATAAGCAAAACCAAAATCCCTAATACTAATAAAACCAATCTACAATCTCCTTTTACTTTTGACAGTTGTTAACAGGTAGATAGGAGACTGACAGAAATACTCATCTCACCTGCTAACTTATCCTGAATTCCATAAACTCGTCTAAAACGAGGAACAATCCTTGTCTCATTATACCACATGAGAGATACCGTGAGAAGATGAGAGAAGCAAAAACACCTCATAGTGTGAATCATGAAGTGCTTGTGAACGTTGATAGTATCGTATTGATTAACGTTCTGAGGCAACTGACTTTGTCAGATTGCACCAATTTAGTATGAAAATATAAAAAGAACACCTCGAAAGGTGCTCTCTGTAAGTATAGTAATTCTCTCGAATTAACGTTTTGAAAATTGTGATGCTTTACGAGCTTTCTTAAGACCTGGTTTCTTACGCTCAACTTTACGTGAGTCACGTGTAAGAAGTCCTGCGCGTTTCAATGAATCGCGGAAGTCTGGGTCTACTTGAAGAAGGGCACGAGCGATACCATGACGGATAGCTCCTGATTGACCAGCGTATCCACCACCTACAACGTTAACGAAAACGTCGTATGAACCTACAGTTGAAGTAACTGCGAATGGTTGGTTGATAACAAGACGAAGGTCAGCGTGTGGGATGTACTCTTCAACATCTTTTTTGTTAACAGTGATTTTACCAGTTCCTGGAACAAGGCGAACGCGTGCAACAGCGTTTTTACGACGTCCAGTACCTGCATATTGTGCTTGTGACATACTTTATTGTTCCTTTCCTTAGATAAGTCCTGAAATATCAAGAACTTCTGGTTGTTGTGCAGCGTGAGTGTGCTCAGCTCCAACGAATACTTTCAATTTCATACCTTGAGCGCGGCCAAGAGTATTGTGTGGAAGCATACCTTTAACTGATTTTTCGATCAAACGTACTGCATTTTTAGAACGAAGTTCACCAGCAGAGATTTGTTTCAATCCACCTGGGTGGTTTGAGTGAGTGTAGTAGATCTTATCAGTTGCTTTTTTACCAGTCAATTTAACTTTTTCAGCATTGATAACGATTACGAAGTCACCTGTATCAGTGTGTGGTGTGAATGTTGGTTTGTTTTTTCCGCGAAGTACGCTAGCAACAACTGCTGAAAGGCGTCCAAGAGGTACATCAGTTGCGTCAACAACGTACCATTTGCGTTCTACTTGGCCTGGTTTAGCCATGAATGTAGTTTTGTTCATGATTTCTCCTATATGAATATCGTTTTTGTTTACAGGGCGGATGTTCCGGTCCGCGGGGTATTTGAAAGGTTCCGGGGCCTTACAAATGGGGTAAACAATACCGTCTACTATCATACCAAATTTTACTACTAAAAGTCAATAGATATGAAAAATATTTTTGCCGATTTCAGTGTTTAACATCTAGAAAAACCTCGCTTTTGCGAGGCTCTCCTATTTATAAGCTAAGGCACGTTTAAAGGTTTTCCAGATTCCCAAATCATCTGTTTGAAGGACTAGACTAGCATACATGCGGCCGATAAAGGCTGTTGCAGTGACTGCAAAAACAACCGTTATGGCAAGCGAAATCCAAGCTTCTAGACCACTTGCATACCCATTTATAGCTCTAAATGGCATAAAGAAGGTCGAGATGAAAGGAATATAGGAACCAATTTTCAGAACTAAATTGTCCCCAGCAGCACCTAGAGAGGTCACACCGACAAATCCTGCTATAATCAAGATCATCAATGGCGACAAGGCCTTTCCTGAATCCTCAGGGCGAGAAACCATAGATCCTAGGAAGGCTGCTAAAACAACGTACATAAAGAGGCTAACCAAGACAAACAATAAGGTATTGAGCGAGAAGGCCTCTCCTATATGGTTTAAAATACCAGATTGTGCCAAGATTGGTAGGTCCTTAAAGAGCAGAATGGCAGCCAGCCCACCCACGACGTAAATGCCAATATGAGTCAAAATCACAAGAAGCAGAGCCAGCATGCGAGCGTAGAAATAATGACTTGCTCGGATACTAGAGAAGACCACCTCCATGATTTTGGTTCCTTTCTCGCTAGCCACTTCCTGAGCAGTGACACTAGCATAGGTAATCAAAATCATATAAAGGAAGAAGCCAAGCCCTGCGGCCGCAATGGTTTGAACAATTTTTTTGTTTTCCTTAGATTCATCAATTTTCTCAGTAAAATCAACGGTTTGACTCAGGCGTTTTTCCTGTTCTTGAGACAAATTGGCTGCCGAACGATTGAGTTGATATTGCAGTTCGTTTAACTTATTGGTTACTGCTAGTTTGATGCCTGTTTCAAGAGAAGTTTCACCATGATAGACGGCCTTGAGAACACTGTCCTCTTGGTCAATGGTTAGGTATCCCTTGATTTTCTCATCCTTGATAGCAGCTTGAGCACTGGCTTCATCCTTATAATCAAAGTTGATACCATTGGTACCCTTGAGCCCTTCTTCCACAGATGGCACAGTTGTTACTACTGCTATCTTGCTATTCTTGGCCATAGAAGACCCTTGGAGATAGCCAATTCCTACAGATAAGGCTAAAAAGAGGAACGGCGAAATCACCATAAAGAAGAAACTCCACGACTTGACATGTCGAAGATAGGTTTCCTTCATTACAACCCACATATTTCTCATACTTCCACCCCTGATTCTAGTTTAAAGATTTCATCGATTGTTGGAGCTTGTTGGTCAAAGGTCGCGATGTATTGACCTTGAGTGAGGATTGGGAAGAGTTCCCTTCCAGCGCTCTCGTCATCGAGGATCAATTTCCAACTGCCTTGCTTGGTCAAGCTCACCTGTTTGACATGAGGAAGTTTTTCCAATTCTTCCTTGCTTTGTTCACTTGAAACAAAGAGACGTGTTTTCCCATATTGATTGCGAACATCCTGAACAGGTCCGTGCAAGACCACACGTCCATCACGAATCATCAGGATATCATCGCAAAGCTCCTCGACATTGGTCATGACATGGTCAGAAAAGATAATGATTGCACCGCGCTCTTTCTCTTTCAAGATGACCTGCTTGAGCAACTCGGTATTGACTGGATCCAAACCACTAAAAGGCTCATCCAAGATAATCAAGTCTGGCTCATGGATTAGGGTGATAATCAGCTGAATTTTTTGCTGATTCCCTTTGGAGAGGCTCTTGATTTTGTCGGTCAATTTGCCCTTCACTTCCAATTTTTCCATCCATTGGGGGAGTTTTTCCTTGACTTCTTTAGCATCCATGCCCTTTAGAGTCGCCAAGTAACGAACTTGCTCAAGGACTGTCAACTTGGGCATGAGACTGCGTTCCTCAGGCAGATAACCAATCCGTGCATAGGTTTCCTGACGAATCTCCTGCCCATCCAGACTGATCTCTCCTTGATACTCTAAAAATTTCAACATACTGTGGAAAATCGTTGTTTTCCCAGCACCATTCTTCCCGACCAAGCCCAGAATCCTTCCCGAACTTGCCTGAAAATCGACACCAAACAAGACTTGCTTGGGACCGAAACTTTTCTCTAGATTTCTTACTTCTAACATTTTCCACCTCCGAGATATGTTGCACTTATTATACTCCTTTTTGATAGCCTTTACAACGATTTATGTCCATTTTATCGGATTATAAGTAGCAAAAGTATCCTTTCTCTAATAAATTTTAAGTACTTCAGCGATAGCTTTAGTATAACTCATTAAAGACTTTCTGAGATGGCTTCCTCCTCAACTATCGCTTTTCTCTTCTGAACTGTCCTTTTGAAACTAAAAATCCACCCCGAGGGATGGATTTTAGACTATTAACGCACTTCTGCATTCACTTTTTCTTCGAGTGATGCTTGGATTTTTTCCATATAGCGTGCGACTTCTTCGTCTGTCAAGCTATCTTCTGGATTTTGGAAGGTCAAGCTATAGGCCATTGACTTCATGCCAACTCCCAGTTTTTCGCCTGAGAAGACGTCAAAGAGTTTGATATCAGTCAAACGTTTCACGCCTGCAGCTTGGATAGCATCTACAACTTCTTGATGAGTGACTTCTGCCTTGAGGAGTAGGGCCACGTCACGGCTGACTGCTGGGAATTTGGTGATTTCCACAAATGGAGCAGCTGGTTGAAGGGCAGCTTCAATGGCTGAAAGGTTGAGCTCCGCTACATAAGTTTCTGGGATATCGTAAGCCTTGGCAGTAACTGGATGCACTTGGCCAAGGAAACCAAGAACTTGGTCGCCAAGTGAAATCACGGCCGTACGTCCTGGATGTAGACTTGCAATCTCAGCTGTTGCTGCATAGGTCACTTCTAGTCCCAAGCGAGTAAAGAGGGCTTCAAGGATTCCCTTAGCATAGAAGAAATCAACTGGAACTGCTGCCGTTTGGAAATCTTTTTCAGCAACCAAGCCGGTTAAGGCAAAGGCAAAGCTATTAATCTCATTTGGTAGATCTTCTTTTGGATTGCCTGTTTGTTCAAAGACTTTTCCAATCTCGTAAAGAGCCAAGTTTTTGTTCTTACGAGCCACGTTGTAGGCAACGGTATCAAGGATACCTGAGACCATATTTTGACGGAGGACAGAACGGTCCACTGTCATTGGCCACATGAGTTCTGTAAGGTTACTTGGTTGAGCTGTGAACTCAACTGCTTTTTCAGGCGTTGTCAGAGCGTAGGTAATGATTTCTGTCAAACCTGCTCCTTCAGCGATGGTACGAACTTGGCGACGCAATTTTTGTGTCGCAGTCAATTCACCAGCTGTACCGTCATCTTTTGGAAGACTAGTTGGCAAGCGATCATAACCATAGATACGGGCGATTTCTTCAAAGAGGTCAGCTTCGATAGTGATATCCCAACGACGACGGGGTACGCTGACTGTAAAGCTTTCTGCATTGCCAGAAAGGCCAAAGCCAAGACGACGGAAGACATCTTCCACATCAGCATAGGAAAGCTCCGTACCAAGGACGCGGTTAACGTCTGCAAGGGTTGAAGAAACTTCCACATCTGAAGTGTCAAGCTCCCCCGCTGAAACGATGCCCTTACGCACCGTCGCACCTGCAAGATCAGCAATCATGCTAGCCGCCGCATCAAGGGCTTCATTAACAGTTGCCACATTGATGCCTTTTTCAAAGCGAGAAGACGACTCAGAACGAAGGTTGAGGCGTCCGCTAGTCTTGCGGATGGATTTACCATTGAAAACAGCTGCTTCAAGGACAACACGACTAGAATTTTCAGAGATTTCTGTTGCTTGACCACCCATAACACCTGCAAGGGCTACTGGCTTGTCTGCGACAGTGATGACTAAGTCATTTGCTTCCAAGTCACGCTCTTCACCGTCCAAGGTCACCAATTTTTCACCAGCACGCGCTTCACGCACACGGATGTCGGTCCCTTCAAAGGTATCCAAGTCAAAGGCATGCATCGGTTGACCAAAGTAAAGCAAGATGTAGTTTGTCACGTCCACTACGTTATTGATGGGACGAATCCCTTCGTTCATAAGAAGGTTTTGTAACCATTGTGGACTTGGTGCGATGGTCACATTGTCCAAGATACGGGCTGCATAGTAAGGCGCCTTGTCTGTCTCAATACCTACAGAAAGGGCATCTGCTGCAGCTTGGTCTGTTTCTGTTAAGGTAAATTCTTTGAATTTGACTGCTTTGTCATAGATAGCTGCTACTTCGTGAGCTACTCCACGCATAGATAGAGCATCTGCACGGTTTGGTGTGATAGAAAGTTCGATGATTTCATCATCCAAGTCTAAGTAAGAAAAGACTTCATCCCCAGGAACAGCATCTTGAGGCAAGATTTGGATTCCATCTGCAAATTCCTTTGGCACAACTGAGTCAGAAATTCCCAATTCACCAAGGGAACAGATCATTCCAAGTGACTCCAAGCCACGGATTTTTCCTTTTTTAATCTTGTAATTGTCAGCAATACGAGCTCCCGGAAGAGCCACCATGACCTTGATACCAGCACGCACATTGGGGGCACCACAAACGATTTGACGGGCTTCTTCTTCGCCAACGTTAACCTGACAGACATGCAAGTGAGTTTCTGGTACATCTTCGCAAGACAAGACCTCGCCGACGACAATTTTTGAGAGACCGGCAGCCGGTGATTTGACACCTTCGACCTCAATCCCTGTAGTTGACATTTTTTCAGCCAACTCTTGTGATGGCACATCAATGTCCACCAACTCTTTTAACCATTTATAAGATACTAACATAATTCTGATTCTAAGATCTCACCAAGTGAGACCTTTTCAATTCCTTTCTTTTTCTTCGAGTCAGTCGTTTCTTTTTTAACTATATGACATGTGAGCGACTGTTTAGGACTGTGTTTCAGGTTTCAATCTTATTTAAACTGTTCTGAGAAGCGGACATCTCCTTGGTAGAATCCACGGATATCGTTGATTCCGTAACGGAGCATAGCTACACGTTCTTGACCAAGACCAAAGGCAAAACCAGAGTAAACCGTTGCATCAATACCACTCATCTCAAGGACACGTGGGTGAACCATACCGGCCCCCATAATCTCAATCCAACCCGTTTTCTTACATACGTTACAGCCTTCTCCACCACACTTGAAGCAGGAAACATCCACCTCAACAGATGGCTCTGTGAATGGGAAATAAGATGGACGCAGACGAATCTGACGCTCTTCACCAAACATTTTTTGCACAATCAACTGAAGTGTTCCTTGAAGGTCTGCCATAGAGATGTTTTTTCCAACAACCAAGCCTTCGATTTGGTGGAACTGGTGACTGTGGGTCGCATCGTCCGTATCACGACGGAATACACGCCCTGGTGAGATCATCTTCAAAGGACCTTTTGAAAAATCATGGGCATCCATGGCACGCGCCTGAACCGGAGACGTGTGAGTACGAAGCAAGATTTCTTCTGTAATGTAGAAAGTATCCTGCATATCGCGGGCTGGGTGGTCTTTCGGAAGGTTCATACGCTCAAAGTTGTAGTAGTCTTTTTCAACTTCAAAACCATCCACGACTTGGTAACCCATCCCGATGAAAATATCTTCGATTTCTTCACTAGTTTGTGTGAGAACGTGACGGTGACCAGTTGCAACTGGACGACCTGGAAGGGTTACATCGATGCTCTCGCTGGCAAGTTGTGCTTCAACTTTCTTTTCTTCCAAGAGCTTTGCTGTTTCTTCAAAAGCGGCCGTCAAGACATCACGAGCCTCGTTGACGTGTTTCCCGATGATTGGGCGCATCTCAGCAGAAACATCCTTCATCCCTTTAAGTATTTCAGTAAGCGAACCTTTTTTACCAAGGACAGAGACGCGCAATTCTTGCAGCTCTTTTTCATTTTCAGCAGAAATCTGCTTCAAGCTAGCTAGCGTTTCTTCACGAAGCGCTTTTAATTGTTCTTCAATAGTTAACATAATTCCTCCATCAGTCTCTCGTAGATAAAAAGAAAACCACATGCCAAAAACTCCATACTCGGAGCGTTGACACGCGGTACCATCCGTTTTTATCTGACAAGTCAGACCTTTATTTCTGAATCCATAGGCAAGTGAATTCACCCAGCTTTCATATAGAGAGCTTTCAGTCACGGCTCTCCTCCCTGATATACTTCCCCTGAGATACTAGTCTTGCAGATTCCTATTCAATTACTACTTAGTTTATCAGATTTTTAGTTAAAAAACAAGTTAGATTAGACTAATTTCAATATAAAAAGGAACAAGACATAATGCATTACCTATTTATAGGATTTGTTCCATCTGCTTTCCTTTTCAATAAAAGAGTTGCTGCTTGATTAAAACCATCACACCAGTTATACCATTTTGCTTCATACTCATCTTGAGATACGATATGTTTTTTTAAATCCAGAACAGAGTAAATCTTTCTTTCCTCGCAAGCTTGCGCATAGAGATGATATAGTTCATCGCCACCATCTCTATCCCACTCAGCAGAAATTGTATCCCTACCTGCCAATAAAGCCTGATAAGCCCTGTGATGCCCGTCTGTAATCAGCAAGCAGTCTCCGAATGCAAGAACACTGATTGGAGCAATATTGATTATTTCTGCCGACTGATAAAGCGTCTGGATATCTTGTAACTTCTTTTCTGATAAGTATAGTTGAGTCGGATGGAGATCTGTTATATTGACTCTCATTTCTTTCTCCTCAAAGGAATTTGATACTCACTTCTGCTTGCCTTTAAATCGCCATTGGAAGCGGAGCTTGTCATAGAAAGGAAATTCGATAAACAAGACTCCCAAACCCACACAGAAACTGGCAAGAACATCTGATGGGTAGTGAACTCCCAGATAGACCCGAGATAGCAGCACACTGACTAGGTAGAAGCCAAGGACGATTTGCACGATTTTTCTCCAAACCGGATCTTTAATCCGTTGACTGAGAATAACAATCAAAGTCCCTACCATCAGCGTTACAGCCAGAGAATGCCCGCTTGGGAAGGAAAACCCCTTCTCCTCGACTAAATGTAAGATAGCTGGTCGTGGGCGCTGGTAAATATTTTTAAAGGTCACGATTAAAAGACCAGCTAAGGCTAGATTGCCCGCCATGAAGTAGCTTTCTATCTTCCACTGCCTACGATAAAAGACAAAGGCCGCGATGACAACCCAGGTGATAATCACTGGGATATCAATCAAATGCGTAAGAGCACGGAACAGAACTGTCAAATAATCTGGCAAGTTCCCACGAATAGCTGTCTGAAGCGGTTGGTCAAAACCGACCAGCATTTCGGGGTAAAACTTAACCATGTAGCCAAGAAGGACGAAAAGTAAAAGGGCAAAACTGCCCTTCATTAAAAATGTTTGTTTATCTCTCATAATGTTTTAAGGTTGGTTTCAAGAGGACATATAACAACCAGAATGAAACGGCAAAGATGATACCCTCAATCAGGTTAAAAGGTAATACCATAGTCATTAGGTAGTTGGAAAGTCCCAAAATTTTTCCAATATCAAAGTTGGCAAACTGCGCGTACAAAGGAACAGCATAGACATAGTTGAGAACCAACATAGCCGCAGTCAAGCCGACAGTTCCCGCTAGAGATGCTAGTAGGAAACGAAGGGTGCTGCGTTCCTTTTTCCAAATCAAACCAAAAGCGATAACAAAAACTCCCAAGGCTACAATATTCATTGGCAAGCCAATGTAAGTATTCACTCCCTGGCTATTGAGAAGCAACTTCAAGAGTGATCGCATCAAGAGAATTCCTAGAGCAGCTGGCAAATCCATCACCACCAAGCCCACAAGGACTGGCAAGATACTAAACTCGATCTTGAGGAAGGTTGCCGCTGGCAAGAGCGGAAAGTCAAAGTACATCAGCACAAATGAAATGGCTGATAAAATCGCAATGGTCGAAATTCGACGTGTGTTTGTCATAACAGGTTCCTCCAATTTTCTATAAAATCAGAAGAAGTTGGAAAGGATCCCTCTATCTATTCTCACTTTTTATATCCCAAAAGTTCCCTCTCACTCTTTTGAGCAAGCGGTTACAATTCATCTATAAACTCATCAGAACAGACAAAGCCATTCTTTCGTCTTCTCCCATCCAGACTATACTGTCGGTTGTGGAATCGCACCACATCAGCTTGCGCTCGCGGACTTCTTTAAGGGAAGGAAATAGAGGTTTTTCTTTTAGACTAGGCGACAAGCTGTAGGCATAACTTCCAGTTAGGCAAAACTTGTCAACAAAGTTTTAAGGGAAAATTTTTTCCTAATGATACTCAATGAAAATCAAAGAACAAACTAGGAAGCTAGCCGCTGGCTGTACTTGAGTACGGCAAGGCGAAGCTGACGTGGTTTGAATTGGATTTTCGAAGAGTATTAAAGTCACCGCCGGTCGGGAATTACACCCTGCCCTGAAGACCCTTTAATCATAACAAAAAACGCTTGCACTTGCAAGCATTTTGTTTATTTCAATTTATCCGCTTCATAGGTGTGAACGAGCTCTAAACCAGCAAAATGTTGCTGACGGAGGGCTTCATAAACAATCATACATACGGTATTCGAAACATTGAGACTGCGGACATGTTCATCGTTCATAGGAATACGGAGAGCTTTCTCAGGATGTTCACGCATAAAATCCTCTGGTAAACCCTTGTCTTCACGTCCGAAGAGAAAATACTGATCTTCACCACTTGCCAAATTCGCCTCAGAATAGACCTTTTCTGCAAATTTAGAAATCAGATAGACTTGTCCTTTCATCTGAGACATAAAGTCTGCCAAGTTATCATAAAAATGAATCTCTAACTTATCCCAATAATCCAAACCTGCTCGCTTCATCTTGCGATCATCAATGGGAAAGCCCATTGGTTTAATGATGTGGAGGGGAGAATTGGTCGCAGCGCAAGTACGCGCGATGTTGCCAGTATTTTGTGGAATCTGAGGTTC
Source organism: Streptococcus oralis (assembly GCF_022749195.1). NCBI lineage: Bacteria > Bacillati > Bacillota > Bacilli > Lactobacillales > Streptococcaceae > Streptococcus > Streptococcus oralis. Next base: position 257,673 of record NZ_CP094226.1, on the reverse strand, counting down.
AAATAAAACAATGTGATTTGTCATAATTGGCTTCCTTTTATCATTGCAAAAAAATAGCCACACTGCCCGGAGTCAAGCTCAGCAAACAGCGTGGTTAAGGCGTCGTTAACTTACCTCACAACAGGTTTGAAGTAAATCAGCGAAACTACTTTCTTAGTATAACACTTTCAGAACCAATGTCAATAGAAACGACTTGAATTTTTTACTTTTTTTAATGATATTTTCATGTTTGGTCATTTCCTTTCTGAAAAGGGATAGTAAGAGAGTAATATCACTCCAAATCGGAGACATCGTTATAGAAATTAAGCAAATGTAGCTTCAAAACTTGAAAAAGGCCTTTCTTCCCTTAAAAATCGCCTTAGCAAGTGCATTTTTTGCTAAAAAAGGGTATGATAGTTACATCATGAAAAAGTAGGTTTTTTATATGAAAATTGTCCTTGTTGGTGGAGGGAAAGTTGGTTTCGCCCTCTGTCGTTCACTGGTTGCAGAAAACCATGACGTTGTCCTCATCGAACAAGATGAGGCTGTCCTCAATCACATTGTCAGTCGCTATGATATCATAGGTCTCCTTGGAAATGGGGCTGACTTTGCCATCTTGGAGCAAGCCAGTGTTCAAGAGTGCGATATCTTTATCGCCCTAACCGAATACGATGAAGTGAATATGATTTCAGCGGTACTTGCTAAAAAAATGGGGGCTAAAGAAACCATCGTTCGGGTACGAAATCCTGAATACTCCAATGCCTATTTTAAAGAGAAAAATATTCTTGGATTCTCACTTATCGTTAACCCAGAACTCCTAGCAGCGCGTGCGATCTCAAATATCATTGATTTCCCTAATGCCCTCTCTGTCGAACGATTTGCTGGAGGTCGGGTCAGTCTCATGGAGTTTGTTGTCAAGGATTCTAGCGGTCTTTGTCAAATGCCAATCTCAGACTTCCGTAAAAAGTTTGGGAATGTCATTGTCTGTGCTATGGAGAGAGATCATCAACTGATGATTCCAAGCGGTGATGTTATTATTCAAGACAAGGATAGGATTTTTGTTACGGGAAATCGTGTAGATATGATGCTTTTCCATAACTATTTTAAATCTCGTGCAGTGAAAAGCTTGCTTATCGTTGGAGCTGGAAAGATTGCTTATTATCTACTCGGCATTTTAAAAGACAGTCGCATTGATACCAAGGTTATCGAGATCAATCCTGAAAGAGCTCGTTTCTTCAGTGAAAAGTTCCCCAATCTCTATATTGTTCAAGGAGATGGAACTGCAAAAGACATTTTGCTGGAGGAAAGTGCTCCCCACTATGATGCAGTCGCAACCTTGACTGGGGTTGATGAGGAAAATATCATCACCTCTATGTTCCTTGACCGAGTTGGCGTCCATAAAAATATCACCAAGGTCAACCGAACAAGCCTTCTAGAGATTATCCACGCGCCTGATTTTTCGAGTATCATCACACCAAAAAGCATCGCAGTGGATACCATTATGCACTTTATCCGTGGTCGAGTAAACGCTCAGTACTCAGACCTTCAAGCCATGCACCATCTCGCAAACGGTCAAATTGAAACTCTCCAATTCCAAATCAAGGAAGCTAATAAAATGACTGCCAAACCTCTATCACAGTTGAAATTGAAAAAAGGAGTTCTCATCGCAGCCATTATCCGAAAAGGAAAAACAATCTTCCCTACTGGAGAGGATATGCTTGAGGTAGGAGACAAGTTACTCGTAACGACCTTATTGCCAAACATCACCAAAATTTATGATTTGATTGAGAGGTAAAAAATGAATAAAAGTATGATTCGTTACCTCCTCTCAAAACTTCTCTTGATTGAGGCTGTTCTCCTCCTAGTTCCTGTTAGTGTAGCGATCTATTACCAAGAATCCAGTCAAGTATTTATCGCTCTTTTTTCTACGATTGGAATTTTAGTCCTTCTCGGTGGTCTAGGCATTTTACGGAAACCGAAAAATCAACGGATTTATGCCAAGGAAGGAGTCTTAATTGTTGCCCTCTGTTGGATTCTCTGGTCTTTCTTTGGTGGCCTCCCCTTTGTCTTTTCAGGACAAATCCCAAGCGTCATCGATGCCTTCTTTGAAATCAGTTCTGGATTTACAACGACTGGTGCTACTATCCTAACAGATGTTTCCGTTCTCACCCGTTCCCTCCTCTTCTGGAGAAGTTTCACCCACTTGATCGGAGGGATGGGGGTACTCGTCTTTGCACTTGCCATTATGGACAATGCCAAGAATAGTCACTTGGAGGTGATGAAGGCTGAGGTCCCTGGACCCGTCTTTGGCAAGGTCGTATCCAAGCTAAAAAACACTGCCCAGATTCTCTATCTGCTTTATCTGGCTCTCTTCTCCCTTTTTGTGGTTATCTACTACCTAGCAGGTATGCCTCTCTATGATAGTTTTGTCATCGCTATGGGAACAGCAGGAACTGGGGGCTTTACCGTCTATAACGACGGAATTGCCCACTATGGTAGCTCACTCATCACCTATCTCGTTAGTATCGGAGTTCTGGTTTTTGGGGTTAACTTCAATCTCTACTACTACCTCATGCTCCGTCGGGTTAAGGCTTTCTTTGGAGATGAAGAACTACGAGCATATATCATCATTGTCCTAGTTTCTACAGGCTTGATTACGCTTAATACACTCCACCTCTATCAAGGTGTCTCTAAAAGTGTTGAAATGGCCTTCTTCCAAGTTTCCAATATCATCACGACAACGGGATTTGGTTACGGAGATATTACCAACTGGCCCCTTTTCTCCCAGTTTATCCTCCTCTTCCTCATGGGAATCGGTGGATCAGCTGGCTCAACTGCAGGTGGTCTTAAGATAATCAGAGGACTCATACTCTCTAAAATCGCAAAAAATCAGATTTTGTCCACCTTATCCCCTCACCGTGTTTTGACTCTACACGTCAATAAAACTGTGATTGATAAGGATACCCAACACAAGATTCTTAAATATTTTGCTATCTATATGATGATTATTCTCTCACTCATCTTTATCGTTAGTCTTGATAGCAATGATTTTCTAGTCGTGACCAGTGCTGTCTTCAGCTGTTTTAACAATATCGGACCTATTCTAGGTACAACCTCGAGTTTTGCCATCTTTAGTCCCATCTCTAAAATCCTACTCTCCTTTGCAATGATTGCAGGTCGTTTAGAGATTTACCCAATTTTGCTACTCTTTATGAAACGTACCTGGTCTAAACGCTAATGATAATAAAATCCCCCTTTTACAAGCTAGTAAAAGGGGATTTTTTCTATTAAAAATGAGAAGACCTTTCGGTCCTCTCCTAATTTGTTTATTCTTTAAGAGCTTTCTTGTAACGAGCAAGTTCTGCTTGATTGGCCCAAACATAGTGACCTGGACGAATTTCTACCATAGATGGCTTGTCTGTCTCATAGTCATGTTGGTCAGGATCGTAAACTTTCAAGACCTTCTTGCGTTCCAAGATTGGATCTGGAATCGGTACAGCAGATAGAAGCGCTTGAGTGTATGGGTGGACAGGATTGTTAAACAACTCCTCTGTCTCCGCCACCTCGACGATAACTCCCTTATAGATAACCGCAATACGATCTGAGATAAAGCGAACAACTGACAAGTCATGCGCGATAAAGAGATAGGTCAATCCCAACTCTTTTTGGAACTTCTTGAGCAAGTTCAAGACTTGCGCACGTACTGATACGTCCAAGGCTGAAATTGGCTCATCCGCAATAACGAAATCAGGTTCCATCACAAGGGCACGGGCAATCCCGATACGTTGACGTTGACCACCAGAAAACTCGTGTGGATAACGGGTCAAGTGTTCTTTCAAAAGTCCAACTTCATGGATCATCTTTTGAACTTTTTCTTTTCGATCTTCTTCATCTTTGAACAAGTGGTAGTTGTAAAGACCTTCAGAGATGATATAGTCAACTGTCGCACGCTCATTCAAGCTAGCTGCAGGGTCCTGGAAAATCATCTGGATGCGACGGATCAAATCTGATGATTCTTTATGAGATTTTTTCCCATTAATTTTATGACCATCAAAGATGATCTCACCTTTACTAGTATTATTTAAACCAATAATGGCACGACCAATGGTTGTTTTCCCACTACCAGACTCACCTACAAGAGAGAATGTTTCTCCCTTGTTGATAAAGAAGTTGGCGTTTTTAACCGCGACAAACTTCTTACTTCCTTCACCGAAGGAAATTTCTAAATCTTTAATTTCTACTAATTTTTCAGACATTTCCTTCCTCCTAGTCTTCTAGATGAGCAAAGCCCATTTTATCACGAATCTTGTCATGCAAATCTGCAATGACCCCAGGTTTTTCAACTTTAGGAGCATTCTCATGAAGCAACCAAGTCTTAGCCCAGTGGGTATCAGTGACTGAAAACTTAGGTGCCTTCTCTTCAAAATCAATTTGCATCGCATAATCTGAACGAAGGGCAAAGGCATCACCTTTCAACTCAGTATAAAGAGACGGTGGTGTTCCTGGGATAGAGTACAATTCCCCTTTATCATCAGCAAGCTGTGGCAAGCTAGATAAGAGACTCCAAGTGTATGGATGACGTGGATCGTAGAAGACTTCCTCAACAGTACCGTATTCTACAATTTCACCAGCATACATAACCGCTACCTTATCGGCAATACTTGCTACCACACCAAGGTCATGGGTGATAAAGATAATAGTAAAGTGGTACTCATTTTGCAAGGTTTTAAGCAAATCAATGATTTGCGCTTGAATGGTAACGTCAAGGGCCGTTGTTGGCTCGTCACAGATCAAGATATCTGGACGACAGGCAAGGGCAATTGCAATAACAATACGTTGGCGCATCCCTCCAGAATATTGGAAAGGATACTCTTCAAAACGTTTTTCAGCATCTGGGATTCCGACCTTGTTCATATAGTCGATTGCCATCTCTTTGGCTTCCTTAGCTGTTTTCCCTTGGTGTTTAACGATAACTTCAGTGATTTGGCTACCGATTGTATTGATTGGGTCCAAACTTGTCATAGGATCTTGGAAGATGGTCGCAATTTTAGCACCACGAATCTTCTCCCATTCCTTGTTAGAAGTAATAGCGGTCAAGTCTTGTCCACGATAGTCGATGCTTCCTTGGGCAATACGTCCATTGTCTTCTAACATCCCTGTAAAGGTTTTTGTTAAAACAGATTTTCCAGAACCGGACTCACCTACCAAGGCAAGAACTTCTCCTTCAATCAGATCCAGAGAAACTCCTCGGATAGCCGTCAGAACTTTGTCACGAACGTCAAATTCCACGACAATATCGCGAGCAGTCAAAATTACATTACTTTCTTTTGTCATGTCTACTCCTATCTATGTGTACGTGGATCACTAGCATCCGCTAGGTTTTGACCAACAACAAAAAGAGATAGAGATACCAAAATCAAGGTAGTCAATGGAATCCAGAACAAGTAAGCGTTGGTCGTAACGTTTTGTGAGTAATCTGAGATCAAACGTCCCAAACTTGGCACTGTTACAGGCAATCCCAATCCAAAGAAGGAAAGGAAGGCTTCATAAGAGATAAAGCTTGGCAACATCAAGGTCATTGTAGAAACAATAACAGATACCAATTGTGGCATGATGTTTTTAACAATGATTTTAAAGGTTGGTGTTCCAAGTGTTTGAGAAGCAAGGTTGTATTCCAAGTCACGGTAACGCATGATTTGGATACGAATCATATAAGCAATCCCAATCCAAGTTGTCACACTCATGGCAAAAATCAAATTCCAGAAACCAGCACCAATTGAGTAAGTCAAGACAATGACAATCAAGAGAGATGGAATGTTTGAAATAATGTTATAAACTTCCATCATGACGCGGTCAACGGATTTTGAAATCCCCCAAATCCCACCAACAATAACCCCGATCACAAGGTTGATAAAAGTTGCAATTACAGAGATGAGGATAGAGTTACGCGCACCAAACCACACCCCATCAAACAAGGATTTACCATTGCTATCTGTACCAAACCAATGTTCAGCATTGGGCTTGATAAAACGAGCAGAGAAGTCATTGACCTTACTTACATCGTTGAAGTCAAAATCTGAGAACATTGGGTAAATAAAGCTCATCAAGATAATAGCAACCAAAATTCCTAGCATAAAGACAGTTGATTTTTTCTTTAGAAATTGTCTAAATACAGAACCCCAGTATGAATAGGCAGGGGCATCAATTGTTTCAGAGGCAAAATCGTCACGTTTTACGAACTGAAATTTTTCTTTATCGATTGTTGACATTATTTGCCTCCTTTCTCTGTCAATTTAATACGTGGGTCAAGCATGGTCATCCAGATGTCTCCTACAAAGAGTGAGAAGATAGAAATACATGTGAAGATGAAGACGAGACCAACTACCATTGAGTTATTTGATGCCTTAACAGAGTCAATCAACATTTTACCCATACCTGGGAAGGCGAAGACTGTTTCTGTCAATGTTGCACCACCAATAACCCCGATTACGGCACCAGGAATACCTGAAACCAAAGGAACCATGGCATTTTTAAAGATGTGTTTATTTGAAATTTCTTTTTCAGACAAACCTTTTGCACGAGCAAAACGAACGAAGTCCTGAGATTGCAAGTCGATCATGTAACGACGAATCCAGATAGCTGTACTTGGTGCACCCAGCAAACCTAGAATGACTGCTGGCAAGACATATGAACGCCAGTCCCCAGCTCCCAAGATAGGAAATGAATCTGGCAGACCGATAGATGATCCAATCAAGCGCACGATATAAACCAAGGCAATCGTTGGAAGGGCAAGCAAGAAGGTTAGAGCACCTGTCGAGAAGCTATCAATCCAAGTATTCTTGTGGCGAGCCATAGCAGATCCAAGTGGAATCGCAATCGCATACGAAATAATCAAACCAATCAAACCAGCAACCGCTGAGCTTGCGATCATTGAAGGATATTGATAATTGCTTTCTGTAGCTGTATATGGATCGTCTTTACCATAGTTGGCTACTTCACGCGCATCTGCTTGACTTGGAGATTTGTAGGTACGAGAGTAAATATCTACAGATGAAGTCTTTTTACCTGTAGGGAATTGAACTTCTGATGTCTTAGTTTGTCCCTGACCTTGTGTGATAACTTGAAGCACTGGTGTGTTTGCATAAGTTGGGTAAGAATCTCCCAAGTTAATGTTCACAAAGTTTTGGTGTACAAATGGGAATTGATTGTTGAAATACAAAAGGTATTTGTGTTTTGTACCTGAACCAACCAATGACCAACCGATAGCAGGGTCATTTTCAAAACGAAGATAACGTTGCAAGTTTGGATTTTCAGGGTCTTGAATTTTGTTTGGATGATCAATATCAATCAAGTTCGCATAGAATTTGAAAACACGTTCAAAAATTGGAATTTCACGCGTAGCATAGAATTGACCACTTTCTGAGAACACACCGAGTGTCCAACCATTTCCTAGTTGGTTGATGTATTTTTCATAGATTGCCTTATTGGTATCATTGGCATCCACTGTTACAGATGAGTCCATCGTGCTCGCTCTTTCTTGCAACTCTTTGGTATCGTAGTACTCGATATAACCCATCCGTTCATAAACGGTGTTTTCATAATTATCCCGCTTATCCGGCGTCGTTGCAATCTTGTTATAGTTGGTATCCTGCTTGAAAATCAATTTTCGAGGAACCATCGTATAAATAATTGTGTATGTCAAGGTTGTCACCAAGAAAATAGACAACAATGAACGCAATACACGCATAAAAATATATTTCTTCATATCGTTTCCTTTTAAAATCCCAAAAGAACCTTCTCCTCATGGAGAGAAAGTTCTCTTGAGAGTTATTTATTTAACGTGATTAGCCAATTCTTTTTGAACTTTTTCGTTTGATTCTTTTTTCTCTTTGAGCCATTTTTCACGAGCTTGTTCATAATCAGCTTTTGTTACAACCTTGTCTTGTAACTGAATATACTTAAAGTATACGTCTGAGCCCTTATCTCCAGATTGACTGTATGATGCAGAGAAAGGCACAACACGAGAAATGATTGGTGCAGCACCACTTGATGACATAGCTGGCAAGAAGAGTGAGCTATCTGTCAACCAAGCTTGGGCAGCCGCATATTTTTCATAACGAACATTCAAGTCACTTGTTTCTTTTCCTGCTTCATCAACTAACTTATCGTATTCTTTCAAACCAACTTGAGCCGCTGCAGCATTATCTGCACCTTCGTAACCCATATAGGTTTTTGTTTGTTCAGCATTCGTTGTTTTCAAGATATCAAGGTAAGTTGATGGATCTTCATAGTCAGGGTTCCATCCAACAGCACCTGAGAGATCCCAATCTTCTGCCGCTGCGCTAGCTGCGTAGTATGTAATATTCTGTAGTTCATCTGTAGTGATTTGTTGGATATCGATGACTACGTTTTCTTCTCCAAGTACTGTCTCAACGGATTGTTTGAAGGATTGAATACGTGCGATATAGTTTTTAGATGTTTGGTCTACTGGGATATCCAAGTGGATAGGGAATTTCACACCTTCTGCTTCCAATGCTGTTTTAGCTTTGGCAAATTCGGCTTTGGCTTTATCGGCGTTGAAAAGTCCATCTTGACCATCCGCAAAGTTTACGTTCTTCCACTCATCACCGTAAGCCGTCATCTTTTCAGTTACCAAGTCACCGAAAGTTTTTTCGCCTGCAGAGACAAAGTCTGGTTTCACAAAGAGGTTACGAACTGCAAGAGGAGCACCTTCCTTACCATTAATTTGTGCTGAGTAAGAAGTACGGTCAAAGGCAAAGTTCAAAGCCTGACGGAAGTCCTTGTTAAGAAGGGCTTTCTTAGTAGAAGTCTTCTCTTCATCAGTTGTCTTAGAAGTGTATTTGTAACCTTGACGGTCAATATTTACACCCAAACCACCAATACCTGGACCTGATGGAGTGTAGTAAATATTGTCTTTGTATGTTTCTTCTACCTTAGAGTAGTTTGAACTTGTTGGGAAGAGACGGGCATAGCTATAAGCCCCACTTGTAAAGTTACGTTCAATTGATTCTTGATCTGAACCATCATAGTAAGCAAGTGTTACTTTATCAAGATGAACATTGTCTTTGTCCCAATAGTTTTCATTCTTCACAAATTCGATAGATGACTTAGCAGTCCAACCTCTCAGCAAGAATGGTCCATTGTAAAGCAATGATGTAGGGTCAGTCGCTTTACCAAAATCAGATCCTTTTGATTTTTCAAATTCTTCGTTCAATGGCCAGAAGATTGAGTAGGCCAGCTTAGAGTTCCAGTATGGTTCTGGTTTGTTCAAAGTGTATTCAAGGGTGTAATCATCAACTGCTTTTACACCGACTGAAGCAAAATCTTTATTGTTTCCAGCTATATAGTCAGCTAGACCTTTAACTGAATCTTCTGCTAGATACTTAGCTGCTGATTTATTGTCAGCTGCGTGTTTCAAACCATTTACAAAGTCTTTGGCTGTTACTTCAGCATACTCTTCGCCATCAGATGTCATCCATTTGACACCTTTACGAATCTTGTAGGTATAAGTCAAACCGTCTTTTGAGACTGACCAGTCTTCTGCAACTGCAGGAACTAAATTCCCATACTTGTCGTTTGTGAAAAGACCATCGATACCATTTGAAGTGGCGACCTTAGTACTTTGTTTCCCTGAAATGAGGTAATCCAACGTTTCTGGGTCAGCTGTATAAACATAGCCATAATTTTTTGGCGCTGTTGAATCAGATGATTTTGAAGAACCACAAGCAGCTAGTACTCCTGCTGCTAATAAAGCAACACCTGCTGCAACAAATACTCTACTTTTTTTCATGTTTTTAACTCCTCTTGAAAAATTTAGGCTTATTGGAAATTATAACATATATTTTTTAAAAAGTAAACGAATTTTCAGAATATTTTGGCGCATCTCCTCAAAAAACTTCTATTTGTCAAAATTTCTGCATTCTTTGTTTGTTTCTTCAAGAAATACTTTCTAGTCTGATCTTCTTTAGAAAGGGATTTTTACAAGCTTTTTCTCACTTCTTCAATCATCATCTGTTTTCCTAAATTGGATTTTAGAATAAGAAACTATTGACGGGAAATGATTTTCAAGGTATAATAATAAACGTTGAGGCGGTATAGCCAAGTGGTAAGGCACGGCTCTGCAAAAGCTTGATCGTCGGTTCAAATCCGTCTACCGCCTTTCAGTACCTGAATGAACAGGAATTAACCAAATGAAAAGCTCGTAAAACCGGGCTTTTTTATTATTCCTAATAAGTGGGGATAACTGAACCTACCATCTAGATTTACAAAAAGCAGTGACTCAAGTCACTGCTTTATTCTGTTTCTTCTTCGGGTTCTAGTTCTGTGATTTGAACTTTTACCTTGGTAACACGTCCATTTTTCACCTTATCGTTGGTCAGGACGATTTGCTTGTTTTGACTGACCAGTTGGTAACTGATTTTCTCAGTGGTTGGAATCGTACCAACACCCGTCAAATAATAACCGGCGATGGTATCCACATCATCGCTTTCTAGTTCGACACCAAAGTAGTTATTGAAGTCGTTAAGATTCATGGTTCCCTGTGCAATATAGGTGTCCTCACCGATTTGATGGACTTCGATTTCTGCTCGGTCTGTCTCGTCGTCAATTTCTCCGACAATCTCCTCCAGCAGGTCTTCCAGTGTGACCAGTCCAGCCATACCACCATATTCATCGAGCAAAATGGCCATTTGTCTTTGGGTATTTCGCAATTCTTTTAGCAAGTCATCCACAAAAATAGTTTCAGGAACAAAGAGTGGATCTTGTAAGATCTTCTTCCAGACAATATTTTCAAAGCCATCTGCATAGGCAGCGTTTAGCAAACGCTTGGTATGAATCAAACCAATCACATTGTCCTTATCCCCATCATAAACAGGGATACGTGAGAAATTTTGCTTTAGAATACTTTGGATAATGGTTTGACTATCATCCTGAATATCCACCATAAAGGCATCTGTCCGAGGAACCATGACTTCTCTCGCCATCAGCTCATCTAGAGAGAAAATCCCTTGTAACATCTCGATTTCGTCTGCATCCAAAGTTTCCTCACTTTTGGTCAACATGTACTCAATTTCATCTCGAGTCATTTTTTCATCCGCATCATCAAAGGTCATTGGCGTTAAACGACTCAAGAGATTGGTTGAAGCAGATAACAACCAGACAAAGGGACTGACAATCTTCCCAAGCCCAATGATAATCGGAACAGAGCGAATGGCTAAGGCATCTTTTAGATTAAGGGCAATCCGTTTAGGATAGAGTTCACCAAAAACAATAGAGATGTAGGTCAAGAATGCCAAAGAGAGGAAACTTGCAATGGCATAAGTTGTTTCACTATTTCCTATCCAAGATGCAATTTCGCGTCCCAGCGTTTCTGCTAAACTGGCCCCTGACAAGATCGTGATCAAGGTGATACCGACTTGAATTGTTGATAAAAAGTGGTTAGGATTTTCAAGTACCTTTAACAAACGAAGGTAACGTTTGTCTCCCTCTTCTGCCTTTTGCTCCACTCGGGAACGGTTTAGTGACACCATCGCCATTTCAGTGGCTGAGAAAAAAGCATTTAACAAGGTCAAGATAAATAACAATACAAACTGTAGCAACAAATTCTGACTGCTCGGGTCTTCCATAGTCCTTCTCCTAAAATAGTATCTTGTGTTCCATTATATCATAAAATCCCTCAGGATTCACATTATTTTTCATTTAAAGAACAACTCCCCTGCCTCTAGAAGACAAAGGAGCTGTTTTTATTATATCTATTGTTTCTAATCTGTCACTGTTACTTGACCCGTTTGGTAATCAAGCTGGATTCCCTTTTGAACATTGGGGATTAGGACATTGAATTCCAATTCGCCATCTGAAGACTTGGCTTCGATTTGTGAAGCGGATGGAACTAAGTCCTCATTTGTCGCATAGTGGAGCGTCACCCGATAACGGACTCTCTTATTTTGGTCCAAGGCTTTTCTGACCAAACTCTCATAGTAGTTCTGACCTGTCGAATCTTCAGCCTGTGCTTGGTTTGCCCAAGCTGTCTGGACTGCAATGTTCTTGGGATTGCTAGTAGAGGCATCAAAACCATCCAATCCACCTATCAAGGCATAGCCCAGCAGGTGTCCTCTATCAACTGCATGTGTATAGGCTCCCTTTAGATTCTTGACCTGATGCCATCCTGGTGGCGTCCAAGAGGTGGATCCATTTCCAGTCTCTTCACGATTCTTATACTGCCGAGTCGCTTTGGATAAGATGGCATTGGCAACAGTCGGGACTGTTTCTTTTCCAACTGTCTTTGTTTTATTATCCGCATAGGGTTTGCTGGAAACCTTGGCATCTAGATTGGTTTTATTGCCATTGACAACAAAGGCCCCTGCTCCATTCCACTCGAGATTACCCTTGATTTGGTTTTTGATTGACTCGGTTAAGACACTTTCTGCCAACTCCTGACTGGGTGCTTCTGAAGCTTGTTTTTTCTGATTAACCTTGGTTCTAGGGCTATTTGGTGCTGACTGCATCTGCTTGATGTAGTAGCTTCCAGCAGCCAAGAGTAAGAATAGAAGTAATCCTATCAGAGCTTGTCTTGTTTTTTTGTCCATTTTTCTCCTTATTTCTTTAGAAAAAGACTGGTCTCCCAGTCTAATTTCCTGTAAATTTGCTAATCAATTCCTGCCACTTTGCTGGAGACAAGATTGCCCATGGATCCTGTCCCTTTCCTAGGATGCCATAACCAACCATCAAGCCGATTCCTAAAGCCAGAAAGCCTAGCAATAGTACGATAAAAATCAATAGTAAGCGACGGAGTACATAGCGTAAATTTTTATTCTTCTTCATCATTTGCCTCGATTCGCTGAATCTTCGCTCCTAGCTGAGCCAATTTCTCATGGAAACGGTAGTAACCTCTATCAAGGTGGACTAACTTACCGACAACTGTTTCTCCTTGCGCTACCAGACCTGTCAAAATCAAAGCGGCACTAGCGCGAAGGTCCGTTGATAAAACTTCTGCCCCCTGTAAAGCCTGTCCCCCAACAATACGAGCTGTGTCACGGATAATCTCTGAATGCAAGCCCATACGGCGCATTTCCTCTAAGTGTTGGAAGCGATTCTCAAACACCGTTTCCACCATGGTTGATTCCCCTTTTGCGACTGTCATCAGAGCTGTAAATTGCGCCTGCATATCTGTTGGAAAGCCTGGATGTGGTAAAGTTTTTACATGAACAGCCTTGAGGTTTTCAAGTTGAGAACGAACACGGATGCCTTCTGACTCCTCTGTCACTTCAACGCCCATTTCAAGTAGTTTTGAGATTAAGGGGCGATTGTGCTCCCAAACTGCATCACGAACGAGGACATCGCCACCTGTCATAGCTGCAGCCACCATAAAGGTTCCTGCTTCGATACGGTCCTGTACCACATTATGAGTCGTACCATGGAGTTCCTCGACACCAGTTACTGTGATGGTTTCGGTACCAGCTCCCTTGACCTTGGCTCCCATTTCATTAAGAAGGATAGCAAGGTCAACAATTTCTGGCTCACGCGCAGCATTTTCAATGACCGTCACACCGTCAGCTAGAGTTGCCGCCATCATGAGGTTTTGTGTTGCGCCGACACTAGGGAAGTCCATGTAGATATGAGCGCCATGCAGGCGTTCTGCCTTAGCTTCGATGTATCCAGCTGTCTGGGTGATTTTTGCCCCCATAGCTTCCAAACCTTTGAGGTGGAGGTCGATTGGACGACTCCCGATGGTACATCCCCCTGGCATAGAAACTTTGGCATGTCCTACACGAGCAAGGATTGGCCCCAAGACAACGATGGATGCACGCATCTTGCTGACATACTTGTATGGAGCTTCCTCAGTGATATCACCAGTCGCATCAACCTCGACAACATGAGCTTCCTCATCAAAGTCCACCTTGGCATTCAGACCTCGAACCACTTGATTCATGGTGAAAACATCTGACAAGATTGGGACATTCTGCAAGACTGTCTTACCCTTGCTTGCTAGAATAGTCGCTGCCAACAAGGGCAAGACTGCATTCTTTGCTCCCTCGATCGTCACACTCCCGACCAGACGATTATCTCCGCCTTGAACCACAATTTTTTCCATAGTTGTTTCCTTTACTTTTGATTTTATAATAGTCCTCTAAGTGCTTCTTGCCACAGTTGGTACAAACTGATAAAGAATGAACTCAAGATGTAGCCCATCACAATACTAAAGAAGCCTACCAACAAACGAACTTTTTTTGTGTTAGTACCGGTCACTTTTAAAACCTTTTCCCATCTCACAAGATCCTTCAAAAGGTAAAAACTCAAATAAATAAAGAGTATATGACTACTTAGAGTGAATAATAATTGAACCATTTGACTATTATACCATCTTATCCGCTTGCGCGCTAGTTTTCAATTTTTCTACGAATTAGGGATTGTTTTTAAGGTAATCAATTGCATCCTGCAAAGTCTTAACGGGAACGATTTTCATCTCTGTTTTGATCGTTTTAGCAGCTTCTAGGGCTGTTTCATAGTTGCTTTTCGCATTGGGATCTGCTTTTTTTGCTTCCTCGGTGACTGGATTGTCAGGAGCAAAAAAGATGTTGGCTCCCTGACGAGAGGCTGCAACTACTTTTTTATCAATTCCACCGATGTCGCCAACATTTCCATCGCGATCAATAGTTCCCGTTCCCGCAACGATGCGGCCATTACGAAGTCCTGGATCTGCTATCTGGGTATAAATAGCGAGACTAAACATGAGACCGGCACTTGGGCCGCCGATACCAGCTGTTGAAAAGCGAATTGGAACGTCACTGGTCACTTCCGTACGGTCAATCAAACCAATTCCAATCCCGTTTTTTCCGTTTTCGAGAGTGATAATTTTACCTTCTGCAGACTTGACTTTTCCGTCTTCTTCATAGGTTACCTTGACCGTATCTCCTAATTGTTGAGAGTTGACATAGTCGACCAAGTCTTTTGAACTGTCAAATGTTTTGTCATTAACAGCCGTCACGGTATCTGCAATGTTCAGAATGCCCTTAAAAGTTGAATTGTCCGTCACGGTCAAGACATAAACTCCCAGATACTTGAGTTCAATATCTTTCCCAGCCGTCTTCAATCCTTGATACTTGGCCATGTTTTGAGAAGTTTGCATGTAGAACTGATTGATCCGCATAAACTCTGCATCAGTAGAGCCACCCGTAGTCTCCTTGGCACTTCTAATATCTGTGAAAGGCGTTAACCAAGCATAGACAAGATGCGATAGGGTTGCGTGTCGAATACCGACTGTTACAAACTGGTAAGCTCCTGCTTCTGTGTCTTCTGTTTCATTGACTTTCAAAACGCGACGAATATCTTCCGCTCCACCTGGAACTTCTATGTAGTATGGTAAAGGTACTACAAAGGCTAAAAACGTCAATATTAGTGCTAGGATGACATATAAGGGCCATCTAGTTTTTTTCTTCATGTTCTAATTCCTCCACAACACTATTTGGGACATATTGCTGAATCTCCTGACCAAACTTCAGAAGTTCTCTCACGGCCGAAGAGCTGATATAAAGATGCTCTGGGCGGCTATATAGGTAAATGGTTTCGATTTCTGGAGCCAGTTGATGATTGTAGTAATCAAAACTAGACTCATATTGCAAGTCGGTGGTATTTCGCAAGCCACGGACAAGAGTTTTAGCTCCCAGTCTTCTTGCAACATCAACAACTAATTGGTCGTGAGAAGACATGACTTCTACATTTTCTAAATGTGCTACGGCTTTTTCGACTGCTCGTTTACGGTTTTCAACAGGGAGAAAGCCTTGTTTGTGGGGATTGTAGAACACCCCGACATAGAGCTTATCAAAGAGTTTGCTGGCACGTTCAATGATATCCAGATGTCCATTTGTCATCGGATCAAATGAACCTGTAAATAATCCAATTTTATCTGACATAGACCGTCACCTTACTAATCCCATATATTTTTTCCTTCCAGATGCCTAAGCAGGCGATTTCTTCTGGAAGTTCTACAGACTTATCGGTTTCACAGACAACCATGACCTCTTCGGAGAAAAGGTTTCTTTCTGCCATTTTCTCGATATCTGCAACGATTTGTTCCTTGGCATAGGGAGGGTCTAAAAAAACCAGGTCAAAGGGACCATTCACTTGCTCCAAGGCCCGTTCAGCCTCCATCTTTAAGAGCTGAAATTTGGAAACTTCCTTGGTCATTTGGATATTTTCAGCGATGATAGCTTGTGCCTCTCGATCCCGTTCCACTAAGACAGCATGGGACATCCCTCTTGACACAGCTTCAATAGACAGACCACCACTGCCAGCATAGAGATCCAAGACGCGACCACCCTCAAAATAGGGACCTATCATGTTAAAGATAGCTCCACGCACCTTATCCGATGTCGGCCTCGTCGTCTTGCCTTCTAGCGTCTTGAGGGGACGCCCTCCGTAGATTCCTGATACGATTTTCATACCGTTTATTATACCAAATTATAGGCAAAAAGAGAAAGAAAACCGAACCTTGCGGTTCGATTCTCTACAAAATATTTTCGTACGTATCGCGGACTTCTTGAGGCCAAACACTGGTCTGAACCTCTCCGATGTGTTTCTTACGAAGAAGGAACATGGCCATACGAGACTGTCCGATACCTCCACCAATTGTCAGTGGGAAAAGGCCGTTAAGCAGGGCTTTATGCCATTCCAGCTCAAGACGATCTTCGTCTCCTGTAAGAGCCACTTGGCGACGAAGGGTATCCTCATCTACCCGAATCCCCATTGATGAAAGTTCAAAGGCACAACCAAGAGATTCGTTCCAAACGAGAATATCGCCATTCAACCCCTTGTAGCCATTTTCAGACTCTGTTGTCCAGTCATCGTAGTCAGGCGCACGACCATCATGAGGCTTGCCATCAGGCAATTCCCCACCAATACCAATCAAGAAGACTGCCCCGAACTCTTTACAGATTGCATTTTCACGCTCTTTTGGTGTCAAGTCTGGGTAACGTTCTACTAGTTCTTCTGTATGGATAAAGGTGATTTGTTTTGGCAAGATCGATTCGATATCATAGCGAGCTTCTACTGCTAGCTCTGTCAGACGAATAGCCTTGTAAATCTTTTCAACTGTCTCTTTAAGATAAGCGATATTGCGTTGTCCATTTGGAATCACTTTTTCCCAGTCCCACTGGTCCACATAAACTGAATGGGTCGCGTCAAGCGAATCTTCGTCCGGACGAAGGGCTTTCATGTGAACAAACAGACCTTCACCTTCACCGAAACCAAAACGAGCCAAGGTATGGCGTTTCCATTTGGCAAGTGAGTGAACGACTTCATAGGTTTCATCTGGAATCTGCAAGACCTTGACGGATACTGGATTTTCGACACCTGACAAGTTGTCCTGCATCCCATCCCCGACCTTGCTCAAGATAGGACCTTGAACTTCAACAACTTCTAACTTATCTTTCAAATACTGGGTAAAAGTGTTTTTGACAAAGGAAATTTCTTCTTGTTGATGAATAAAACTTTTCTTCATAAACAGCTCCTCAAAAATTAGTTAAAAGCATTATACACCTATTTCCAAGAAAAGAAAAGAGTAAATAAGAAAAAGTCAGTGCTCTTTTAAACACTGACTCTGTCATTCATTAATCGTTTCGACCAAAGATTCGTAAGATGCTAAGGAAGAGGTTGATAAAGTCTAGATAGATGCTGAGCGCCATTGAGATGACCCATCCTGTCGCTACTTGCCCTCGTGACTGCTCATAAACATAGCGAATCTTTTGGTTGTCCCAAGCAATCAAACCTGAGAAAACCAAGACCATGGCAATACTAATCATGTAGTCAAAGAAACTATTGGCTAAAAATAGATTCACAACCATAGCAATGATGAGACCAACAAGCGCCGCCATCAAAGCTCGTCCCATTCCACTCAAATCTTTCTTGGTGAAAATTCCGATTGCCGCCATGACAAAGAAGAGAAGGGCGCTGGATACAAAGGCTGACAAAACTGTTCCCGGCGTATAGAAGGCTACGACAAAGCTAAGGGTGAAGCCATTCAGTAGCGAGTATACTAGAAATACTGGCAGAGCTGCTGGGCTATTTTTTGCTGCCATGCTACTTGCAACAAAGACCAGAGCAAGTTCTGCAAAAGTTGCAATCATCAACCAGAGACGGCCATGCATTAAAAAGTAGACCAATTGAGCCTGAAAGACTGTCAACATCAAAGCTGACACGAGAGCCGATAGACCAATCCCAAGTCCCACAAAAGCATAAACCTTAGCGTAAAATTGATTGAGACCCGAACGTTCTTGAATAATCGTTTGATTCATTCTGATTCTCCTTTTTCTATAAATATGTCTTGATTATAACAAAGATTTTATAAATTAGCTGAAATAAAACATCAAAATACCTGCGGCAACCGCCACATTGAGACTTTCCGCTCGGCCTTTCATGCTAATATGAACCAGCTGATCAGCACTCTCAGCCATGACAGAACTAATCCCCTGCCCTTCATTTCCCATGACTAAAACAAAGTTCTCTAGTGAAGAAAGCTCACGATAATCCTTTGACTCTCTCGATAAGGTCGTTGCCAGAAGAGGCAAATCGCTCTTCTTTGCCTCTTCTACAAAGGTGGCAAGAGGCATACGATAAATGGGCAAGTGAAAATGACTTCCTTGCATGGAACGTAGGGTCTTGAGACTGTAGATATCTGCTGACTTGTCTGAAACAATAACCCCTGTAAAACCTGCAGCATCCGCCGTCCGAATCATGGTGCCCACATTACCAGGATCTTGAACATCCTCTAAAAATAGATACTTGCCCTGACTAAAATCAGGCAGTCCCACTTCTTCTTTCTGAATCACCGCAACAATCCCTTGAGGAGTTTGCGTATCTGCCAAATCCAGCAAAATCTCCTCTGAAACCCAGATAGTTTGAGGAAAGGCAGCTAGCTGATCTCGGTAACTTTCTAGGGCAAAGACATTTTCAATCGTCACTCCAGCTTGAACAGCTTCTTCAAACAAGTGCCAGCCCTCAATCAAATAAGCAGACTTTCGATATTTTTTTTGATGTAATTTCTTGGCATTTTTTACCACAGAATTGGCTTTTGAGGTTATAATAGTCATAGAAACATTATAACACAATCAAGGGGGTTTGGTATGCAAAAGGTTAGAATGATTGCCCAAGGCAGGGTGCAGGGTGTTGGTTTTCGCTGGGGTGTTTATACTTTAGCTCTTGAAATCGGTGGCATCACTGGTCGTGTCTGGAATAATGACGATGGCACAGTGGAAATTCTTGCTCAGGCAGACTCCTCTGCCACTATGGCAAAATTTATCCAAGAAATCCGAAAAGGTCCGACACCTTTTTCAAAAGTTACCTATCTAGATGTGCAGATGAGCAACTTTTCATCCTATTCAGATTTCAAAGTCGCAAATTAGGTCTCTAGAACTATTGTATATTTTACAAAAAAACAGTAGAATAGAAAGGTATAATTTTTAAAGAAGGAATGAAAACATTGAAATCTATTAAACGTTTTGCACTCTCTGCTATGGGAGTGGCTATGCTACTCGTCTTGACAGGCTGTGTCCAAGTAGACAAAGCAACAGGACAACCTACAGGATTGATTTGGAATACCATTGGAGCACCTATGGCTGAGGCTATCAAGTACTTCGCTACTGATAAAGGACTAGGTTTCGGGGTCGCTATCATTATCGTTACCATTATCGTGCGTTTGATTATCTTGCCACTTGGTATCTACCAATCATGGAAGGCAACGCTTCACTCTGAGAAGATGAATGCCCTCAAACACGTCCTTGAGCCACATCAAACACGCCTCAAAGAGGCAACAACTCAGGAAGAAAAACTAGAAGCGCAACAAGCTCTCTTTGCAGCTCAGAAAGAACACGGCATCAGCATGTTTGGTGGTGTAGGATGTTTCCCTATCCTCATTCAAATGCCTTTCTTCTCTGCTATCTACTTTGCAGCCCAATACACTGATGGAGTAGCTAGCTCTACCTTCTTGGGTATCGATCTTGGTTCACCAAGTCTGCTCCTTGTCGCCTTCGCTGGTATCCTCTACTATCTCCAATCACTCCTCTCACTTCATGGAGTAGAAGACGAGATGCAAAGAGAACAGCTCAAGAAAATGATCTACATGAGCCCTCTCATGATTGTCGTCTTCTCCTTCTTCTCACCAGCTAGTGTGACGCTTTACTGGGTTGTCGGTGGTTTCATGATGATTCTTCAACAGTTCATCGTTAACTATGTTGTCCGTCCAAAACTCCGTCAAAAAGTTCGTGAAGAATTTGCCAAAAACCCACCAAAAGCAAGTTCGTTTGCGACTGGAGGCGGACGCAAAGACGTCACTCCAAACCAAGCAACTGCGATCATGACTAATAAGAAACATAAAAAACGCAATGCTGGTAAACAACATTCTAGAAAATAAGAAAAAAGCTTAGCTGAAATGCTAGGCTTTTTATGCATCACAAAAGCCCGATGTCTCCATCGAGCTTCTTTTTTATCCATGAACACGTTTCATGTAGTCTTGGTAACTTTCTGTATCCATCAATTCCTTGGCATTCTTGACACGGTCTGCTGTTGGAGGTTTGACCCCTTCAAGCGAATAAGGAATCCCAAGTTCACGCCACTTGAATTCTCCCATCGTATGATAAGGTAGGATTTCAAACTTGTCAACGTTTTTGAGGGTTTTTACGAACTTCCCAAGTTCAATCAAATCTTCATCACGGTCTGTCAATCCTGGTACAAGAACGTGGCGAATCCAAACAGGCTTCCCAATATCTGACAGGTACTGGGCACAGGCCAAGATGTTTTTATTGGTTTGACTTGTAACAATCTTGTGCTGTTCTTCGTTGATTTCCTTGATATCCAGAAGAACCAAGTCTGTCACCGCCATGAGTTTATTAAACTTTTCGAGATAACGTGGTTTATTACGGAACGGAAGGGCACAGGTATCCAAGGTACAGTGGATTCCTTTTTCCTTGGCCTTGGTAAAGAGGGCAATTAGGAAA
Organism: Streptococcus oralis; assembly: GCF_022749195.1. Classification (NCBI taxonomy): domain Bacteria; kingdom Bacillati; phylum Bacillota; class Bacilli; order Lactobacillales; family Streptococcaceae; genus Streptococcus; species Streptococcus oralis. The sequence goes on along the minus strand of NZ_CP094226.1, from coordinate 236,689 downwards.
TCAATCTGTAAGAGGGCTTCTCCTCCACTGACAGTGATTCCTCCCTTATCTCCCCAGAAACCACGGTAGCGAAGGGCTTCTGTCAAGACATCGTCTACTGTCCGTTCGCGTGATTTATTGGTCTCCATAGCCCATGTATCGGGGTTATGACAGTACTGGCAACGCATGTGACAGCCCTGCAAAAAGACAATAAACCGAATCCCAGGGCCATCTACCGCCCCAAAACTCTCTGTCGAATGCACCATTCCTGTCACTTGTCCATAGTCAATTGTTTCTTCAGACATATCGTCACCTTCCTTGAAACCGTTTTATAGTTTTATTATATCACGAGTAAGGTGAAAAACAAGGTTTTTTGTCTATTTTTTAGAAAGCAATCTGTTTTTCACTTTCATTTTCAATTTTTTTAATGACCCGATTCAAAATCAAAACCATACAAGGTTGCGAAATAGTCCTCAGGGCGCTCTGCACGGCGGATTTGGCGGGCATTTCCTTCTTCGGTATAGAGGATTTCTGCCGAGCGTAGTTTGGCATTGTACTGATAACCCATGGAGAATCCATGTGCACCTGTATCATGAATCACCAGCAAATCACCGATTTCTGTATGAGGTAGTTCGCGGTTCACTGCAAATTTATCATTGTTTTCGCAGAGTGAACCGACCACGTCTACCACCTCAACAGGTCCATCTGGATGTGTCAGATTAGTGATATGGTGGTAGGCTCCATACATGGCTGGGCGCATGAGGTTGACTGCTGATGCATCCACACCCAGATAGGTACGATAGGTTTTTTTCTTATGAGTGACTCTTGTGACGAGAGCTCCGTGAGGGGCTAACATAAAGCGGCCTAATTCTGTGAAAATCTTAACCTGACCAAGTCCTGCAGGTGTAAGAACTTCCTCATAAACCTTACACACCCCTTCACCAATCACAGCGATGTCATTTGGCTCCTGGTCTGGACGATAGTTGACACCAATACCGCCGGAAAGATTGATGAAATCTAGCGAAATACCCAATTTTTCCTTGATTTCAACAGCCAATCCAAAAAGCTGACGAGCCAACTCTGGGTAGTAGAGATGGGTGACAGTATTGGATGCTAGGAAAGAGTGAATCCCAAAAGTCTTGGCTCCTTTTTCCTTCAAAATCGCAAAGGCTTCAAAAAGCTGGTCTTTGGTCATCCCAAACTTGGCCTCCCCAGGATTGTCCATGATGTCTGTTCCTAGCTCAAAAACGCCTCCAGGATTGTAACGACAAGACATAATTTCTGGAATGCCTGCCGCTCGCTCTAGATGTTCAATATCTTCAAAGGCATCCAAGTTAATAGTTGCGCCCAATTCACGCGCATAGGCGTACTCTTGGTCTGGCGTGTTGTTAGAAGAGAACATAATCTCAGAACCGGGGAAATTCAGTTTGTGGCTCATCAAGAGCTCCACGTAACTAGAACAGTCCACACCACAACCTTCCTCTTGGAGGATTTTCAAGATGGCTGGGGTTGGAGTCGCCTTGACTGCAAAATATTCCTTAAAGCCCTTGTTCCAGGAAAAGGCCTGGTTGACCGCTCTTGCTTTTTCACGAATCCCCTTCTCGTCATACAAGTGGAAGGGAGTCGGGAACTCTGCAACAATTGTTTCTAAATCTTCTTGGCTGATAAATGGTGTTTTCATAAGCTTCCTTCTATTCTGTTTGCAAAGAAAGGCTGGGACAATCGTTCCAACCTTTAGTTCTATCTCTTATTTGTCTTCGTCAAAGATATTTCCAATCTCGACATCGATGGATTGGTTCTTAACATCAATATTGGTAACCTTCAAGAGTGACTTGTAATCAAACTGCTTTTCACGTTCTTCTTGGGCATTGTCTGCAAAGACTGCGACACCAGCTAGTTCAGAATCGAATTCACGCAAGAGACTAATCATCCCGTTGACAGTTCCGCCGCCTTTCAAGAAGTCATCCACAATCAAGACACGACTGCCTGCCTTGAGACTGCGTTTTGAAAGGAACATTTTCTCAATTCGGTCACCACTGGAACCTGAAACATAGTTGACGCTGACCGTTGAACCTTCGGTAATTTTCAAGTCACGACGCACAATGACAAATGGAACGTTGAGGACATTGGCAACTGCATTTGCGAGTGGCACACCTTTTGTTGCTACTGTCATAACGGCATCGATTTTTTGGTCCATAAAGCTCTTGGCAATGATACGACCAATATTTTTCAAAATGGCAGGTGTACTGAGCAAATCAGACAGGTAGATATAGCCACCTGGCAAGATACGATCGCTTTCTGAAAGTTTGTCACGCAAGTCTGCGATCATTTCTTTAGCTTCATGACTCGAAATTGATGGTGTAAAGATAACGCCACCACCTGCTCCAGTCACAGTCTGAATATGGCCGATTTCGATTTCCTCAAAGGCACGCTTGATAATCACGATGTCCTCTGAAATCGATGATTTAGCAGATTCGTACTTTTCTGCAAAGGTGTTGAGACTTGTTAGTTTGTATGGATTATTAATCAAATAGTTGGAAATGACAACCATCCGATCACTTCTTCTTAATTTCATTTTTATTTACCATTCCATTTAATTTTGATATTTTATCCATTATACCATATTCACATAAAAAAACGAACATTATTGCGTAAAAAATGCTCGTTTTTCTTAAATTATTAATCTAAATCTGGTTTATAGAAGGAACGATTGTCCATAGCAAAGATTTTATTGGTCATCTCTCCTTTGTCCACCAAAGCTAGAGCTGTTGACATCATCATCATACTGGCATCTAGATTGTCAATCATATGGATAATCTCTGCTTCCATAATGCGTGGACGGACTGGACTTCCATACTCTAGCAAGCCATGGTGGCTGAGGATGACATGGCGCAGTAGCACCACTTCTTCTCTAGTATCATCGATGCCCAGTTCCATGACTGTCTTAGTAATTTCACTATCGATGAGAGCAATATGTCCAAGGAGATTGCCTCGCACTGTGTACTCCGTCTGATCAGGACCACTGAGTTCTAAAACCTTAGCCAAGTCGTGCAACATAATCCCCGCATAGAGCAGACTCTTGTTGAGCTGAGGATAGATCTCACTAATAGCATCTGCTAAGCGCACCATGGTTGCTGTATGATAGGCCAAACCCGTCTCAAAGGCATGGTGGTTGGTCTTGGCAGCTGGATAGGAGTAGAATTCCTTATCATACTTGGTGTAGAGACTGCGAACGATACGCTGCCAGACAGGATTTTCAATCTTGAAAATCATTTGCGACATGTAGTCACGAATCTCCTTGACATCAACCGGCGATTTGACCTTGAAGTCAGCTGGATCATTGGGTTCTCCAGGCTGAGGCAAGCGAAGAGTAATTTGATTGACTTGAGGTGTATTATTATAAACTTCTCGACGTCCCTGCATGTGGACGACTTTCCCAGCGGTAAAGGCCTCAACGTTATGAGGTTGGGCATCCCAGAGTTTCCCTTCAATCTCGCCACTATCGTCTTGGAAGGTAAAGGCTAGGTAGTTTTTCCCAGCACGCGTCTGTCTCAGGTCAGCTGACTTAATCAGGTAAAAACCTTCAAACAGCTCATCTTTTTTCATGTGACTAATCTTCATATTCTTCCTCATCTTCTTGGAAATGGAGTAGATCAAGCGCAGGCTCACTTTCTGATAACTCAATGTGACGGAGCGTACGCTCGATAGCTGTGGTACGACGGTTTAATAATTCATCAATATTGCCAGAGGCATGTTGGAGATGCTTTTGTGCTTTGACCAGAATGCCACCAAACTTGCCAAACTCGGTCTTGACACTAGCAAGAGTCTTGCTGATATGATCTGCACTCTTTTGGATATTGAGAGTTTTGAAGCCAACTGATAGAGAATTGAGCAGGGCTGATAGGGTACTTGGACCTGCGACAATAATCTGCTCCTCCCGTCTCAAATCATCAAAGAAGACCGGATTGCGGACGATTTCTGAGTAGAGTCCTTCTGTTGGAACAAACAAGACTCCAAAATTGGTCGTCCGAGGTGGCGCTATGTACTTGCTCTTGATATCCTTGGCAAAGCGCTTGACACTAGCTAGGAGTGACTTGCGACAGCGTTCAATCTCGTCCTTATCACCTGCTTCATAAGCCTCTTCTAAGCGGTAATAATCCGCCAATGGAAACTTGGAGTCAATCGGTAAGTAGACATATTCCCGATCACCTTGGCCAGGTAACTTGATGGCATACTCTACTCGCTCGCTAGAGTTTTCAACCGTTGCGTATTCTCGTTCGTACTGGGCTGGTGTCATGATGTCTTCGATGATTTGCCCCAGTTGCAATTCGCCCAAAATCCCTCGCGTCTTGGTTCCAGAGAGAACTTTGTTAAGGGCACCAACATCGCGGGCAACTGTCTGCATCTCTCCCAGGCCACGATTGACCGACTCTAGTTGCTTTGAAACTGTCTCAAAGGAAGCCTGCAAGCGCGTCTGCAAGGTCTTTTCCAATTTTTCCTCGACCGTCTGGCGCATTTGCTCCAAGCGTTGTTCATTTGATTCCTGCAGGGCTTGGAGACGTTGGTCAGTCTTATCTCTAGTTTGCAACAGATTATCTGTCATTTCTTGACGGACTTGCGTCAGGCCTTGGTGCAACTCCATTCGCACTTCTTGCAAACGGTCGCTGACAGCCACTTCCAAGTCTTTTTGATCCAGCTGGCTGGCTTGTCTGGCTTGTTCAAAGCGGTAATCCAGTTGATCTGAAAGATTGTCTGCCTGATCCTCCAAGCTCTTGGCTAGGTACTTGTCTTGCTTATCTTGCCTTTGCCAAATGAGAAAGAGTCCAGCTAGGTTGGCAATTAATAATAGTAGTAATACAGTCTCCATCCTACCTCCTGTCCTTGCTATGCAAGACAACCACATAGCCATCAGGGCAAGTCACCGAAACTTCCCTATCTATATATTCGTTAGAAGCGTATACTTTTTTAAAGAAAAAATTCTCCTCTGTCAATTCGTACTTGGCACCAAGAATAGTCAGCTGGCTATCCCGAACTGGCATAAAGGCTAGATAATCGTAGTCTGAACGGGGTTGAAGCTGACTGCTCCCTTCTGGACAATAGGCAATCAAGTTTTCCCCATCCTCAATCGCTATCTGGCGCATATAGGGTGCCAACTTGGGATTGCTAGGCAGAAAGACATTAGCCAGCATATGATCAATACGACCACCCAAAGCCCCAAAAATGGTCACTTGGGCTTGAGGATTTTTTTCAAAAATCGTTAAAAGTGCTAGTTCCAGATCCGTATCATCCTTTTCTGGCTGGGCTTGGACAAAATGTTGGGCACGTTTTTGAATCAACTGACGTTCGTCTGCAGTCACCGAATCAAAATCTCCAACTGCTAGATCGAGAGGAAGGTCTTCTTCCAAGACCCAGAGCGAGCCTCGATCCACACCGACAAAGCAATCAAAATCCGTCCGATAATGACCGCGATCTCCGCCGGCAAAAACGGCAACCCTAGTCCAATTGTTTTCTGAGAGTTTGCACTCGTTCATTGACATCTCCCTTAAAGACATAAGATCCCGCTACAAAAACGGTAGCACCAGCTTCTTTAGCCTGAGAAATGGTTTGATCATCAATCCCGCCATCGACTTCAATCTCAAAGCTCAAACCTTTTTCCTCACGAAGGGCAACCAACTCACGAACCTTATCCATGGTTTCAGGCAGGAAAGTTTGCCCACCAAATCCAGGGTTAACCGTCATCACCAAGACTTGGTCCACTAGGTGAAGGATGTGCTTAATCGCCTCCACAGGTGTCCCAGGATTGATAACAACCGAAGGTTTGACACCAAGAGAGCGAATTTTTTGGAGGGCACCATGGATATGAGGCGTTGCTTCCACATGGATACTGATGATATCCGCACCCGCACGCGCAAAATCTTCTAGATGATGCTCAGGATTTGATACCATCAAGTGGCAGTCAAAGACCATCTTGCTATGGGGGCGAAGAGCTTCAACCACACCTGCACCAAAACTGATTTGTGGTACAAAGTGACCATCCATGATATCGATATGGGCATATTCTGCACCAGTTGCTTCTAGACGTTTGATTTCACGTTCAAAGTTGGCATAATCTGCTGCCAGAATTGACGGAGCAATCTTGTATTGAGACATGGGTTTCTCCTTATTTTGAAATTTTTTTACTGACTTTTTTATAGGTTTCTCTGCGATTTTCAATCTCACTGAGGAATTGCAGGTAGTTGTCAAAACGGAAGGTTGCAATGGCACCTTCTTCTACAGCTGGCTTAACCGCACAGGACGGCTCATGGGTATGGGTACAAGTACGGAACTTGCAATCTCGACTGACAGTGGCAATCTCTGGAAAGGACTGATTGAGACCTTCAGCCGTTGACACTTCATAGTCCAAGGATGAAAATCCCGGTGTATCTGCGATTTTACCTCCATTGAGATTATAAAAACTAACTGCTCGAGTAGTGTGGCGCCCGCGACCCAGACTGTCTGAAATTTCTCCTGTTTCAAGATCGAGGTCTGGTGCGATTTTATTGAGGAGTGTTGATTTTCCAACACCAGTCTGCCCCATAAAGACTGTCACCTTGTTTGTTAATAGTGGCAAGAGCTCTTCCTTATTAGTCACAAAGTCATAACCAATGGCACCGTAAGTCTGTTGGTAAAAATCCAGTTCTTCTCTATCTTCCAACAAATCCATTTTAGAAATATAAACGATGGGATGGATGTCCTTGTGCTCCAAAAGAACCAAGAAACGATCCAGCAAATTGCTGTTGAAGTCCGGTTCCTTGACGGACATGATCACCACAGCTTGGTCAATATTGACAATGGGCGGACGGACCAGACTGTTTCTCCGTTCGTGAATCTTGAGGATATAACCTTCGGAATTTTCCTCGGCAGAAAAATCTACCCAATCCCCAACGTAGGGTGTATGACCTTTTTTGCGGAAATTCCCACGCGCACGTGTCTGATAGACTTGGCCATCACTCTCTACATAATAGAATCCTGCCAAGGCTTTAATAATTTGTCCCTGCATCTTAGAGTCCTTGTCCTTTAAGCGCATCTGAAAGGCTAGCAAATTCTTCCAAGCTAAGTGCTTCCCCACGCACAGATGGTAACAAGCCTGCTTGGTCCAAAGCCTTGGTCAGCTTATCCTTGACTTCATCAGTTTTCCCAAAGTAGCCTGTTAAGTTGTTCCATAAGGTCTTACGACGATGGGTGAAACTAGCCTTGGAAACCTTAAAGAAGAAGTTCTCATCTTTCACTGCTACAGCTGGTTCTGGACGACGTACCATTTTCAGGATAGCCGAGTCAACATTCGGCGCTGGCACAAAGACCGTACGAGGCACGATAAAGGCAACCTTGGCTGTCATGTAATACTGGACAGCAATCGACAAACTACCGTAAGCCTTGGTATTGGGTTGAGCGGAGATACGATCCGCCACTTCTTTCTGCATCATGACGACAAACTCACTAAAAGGAATGCCACTCTCGATCAAATGCATGAGAATAGGCGTTGTGATATAGTAGGGCAAATTGGCTACTACCTTGATTGGCAGGTCAGGATTTTTGAAATTCTGGATATGCTGGATCAAGTCAACTTTGAGAATGTCCTCGTTGACTACTGTCACATTGTCAAAATCACGCAGGGTATCTGCTAAAATCGGTACCAAACGGTGGTCAATCTCAAAGGCCATAACCTCTGCCGCACGCTCTGCCAAAAATTCTGTCAAAGCACCAATCCCTGGCCCGATTTCGATGACATTAACCTGATCATCAATTTCAGCCGTATCCACGATTTTTTGAAGGATATTGGTATCCGTCAGGAAATTTTGCCCGAAGGACTTTTTAAAGGTAAAACCGTGACGCTCCAGCACTGCCTTGGTCACGCTATAATCTGCAATTCTCATCTATTCTCTTTTCTATTATAGTAAGCTTCTGGAGTATAATGATAGAGCAAAACAAATAAGGGTATTCCATCAAATCCTTCCACCATTTCTTTTAGGAGTGCATCTGGATGAATGATTTCTCGTGTTTTGGTGAAATAAACTCCGTGTTCCCCGTTTCTATTACGAAGTTCCCAGGCAACATTATTCCCTTGGACAGAAGGTAGGTAACGTTCCTTTTCTAGAAAGTCAAAAAATTCTTTCACCGTCATATCTTCAGGAATCTCAAATTCTGTCTCATGAGGCAATACATCGTCCCCCATACATACAGAATCTCTATCAACTCGAATTTTCATTTCGCACTGTCCTTATAAGTTTCTATTTTAACGCTATCAAAATAAATCTAAGTACCTCTATTGTAACACATTCCCCTTATATTTTCGGGTTATCTGGTTATTGTTATTACTTTTCAGAGCTCTCCAAACAGATTTCGATATCTAAATTTCTTTCCACTATTGATGTAAGCATAAAATTTATTTTTCTAAATCTTTATAGATTGTCTCTTGAAAATGTCAGTTGTTCAAGTAAGGAATAGAGTTTTGCTTGCTCCTCTTCTTCGTAAGCAGATCTATTTGCTTTTACTTCCCTGCATTTCTCGTCATACAGAAAACCATAATGGCCATCTTCTGTAGATAAGGCTGTGTAGACTTTGGCCATTTCTTCAGGACTAATTGAAAATCTTGACTTGATTTTATACAGATTTTTCATAAAAGCGCTGAGGTGATCATAGCGACGCATATCAACTTTGACATTGGTCACACGGATTGCCTGAACCTTGATACCTTTCCAATGTTTCCGCATATAAAGCGACAGCATCAACAAGGCTAGTTTATTCTGATAATAAGTCTTAGCAGGATTGTAATGTTTTTGACCAGCTAAATTTTCAAAATCAAGCTTCATGAAGGGATAAAGTATCAGCCCTTGAGAAGAAATATTAATAATCCGACCACTTTTTGACTTTTCCAACAAACCCTTTAACAAGGTAGAAAGTAAAAAGGGAGCAACCACATTGGTCGCAAATTGCTTTTCTAATCCCTCCCTAGTCAGGATGGGCTTTTTGACTGACAAATCAAAATCAGCCGCATTGTTCATTAAAACATCTAAAGTCTCTTCTTTTGGGATATACTGTTCTACCGCTTCCTTGACACTTTTCATCTCAGATAAATCAACCAAGATATAATCTACATGCGGATTTCCTGTTTGTTGGCGGATTTTCTCACAGGCTTGCTCAGCAGCTTCTTTCCGTCTACAAAAGAGAGTTACCGACCAGCCCTTTTCAGCCAACTGTTTAGCAGACTGATAGCCAATACCACTATTGCCACCCGTAATAATCACTTTTTTCATTTCTGACTCCGTTAGACTGAATACTTAGCCATCACTTCTTCCACTTCTGCCAAGGTTACTCCAAACAACTCCAACCGCTTGAGCAGTTGTTTTCCATTGGAATAGCCGATGCGGAGCTGTTCGCCTAGATACTCTCGGCGTCTACGACTGTCTGCTCCCGCTAGGAAACCTAGGCGAATCAAATCACCACGACTGATGTCAAACTCGTTCTCGTTTTCAAATTGCTCTGTCACCTGAGCCAGCGCTGTTTTTAGATCTTCATAGCTGGCGTGTTCGATTCCCAGAGAACGTCCCTTGGACTTAGATTTGGGCACTGCTTCATCTCGCTTGAGAAAGGCATGCTGGACTGTTGGAATGGCCGTCATAATCATGCGACGAATGCGTTCACCATTAAAGTCGGGGTCTGTAAATACAATGACTCCATGCAGTTCATGCAGGCGACGAATCCGCTCTATATCCTGGTCATTTATTGCGGAACCTCGTGTCTCATAGGTTTCCACGTCAAAGTAACGTTTGAGATTGGCCGTATCATCGCGACCTTCGACCACGATGACTTGGGAAATTTTTTCTTTCATCACTTGCTGTCCAATCCAAAGATACGCTCTGCATTTGCAGTCGTTGCTACCGCCAGCTCTTCTGCCGTCATCCCACGCAAGTCGGCGATAAAGTCCACCACATAGCGTGTGTAGGCTGTTTTGTTTTCACGGCCACGTTTAGGAACAGGAGCCAGGTAAGGCGCATCCGTTTCTACCAAAATCTTGTCTAAAGGAAGTTCCCTAGCAGCTTCTTGGATATCCGTTGCTTTCTTAAAGGTCACCACTCCTGAGAAAGAAATGGTCATGCCAAGCTCGACAAACTTCTCAGCCCACTCGAGAGAGCCTGAAAATGAGTGCATGATGCCACCACGAGGACCAACGCCCTCACTCTTGATAATCTCATAAGTGTCTTCTAGCGCATCACGAGTGTGGACCACAAAAGGCAAGTTCAAATCCTTAGATAACTGAATCTGACGACGAAAAACCTGCTCCTGTACTTCCTTAGGTGCTGTCATCCAATGGTAGTCCAGACCAATCTCCCCCAAGGCAACAACCTTGGGATGTTTTAGTTTTTCAAGTAAGTAAGCTTCGACCTCATCTGTGTAAGTCCCTGCTTCCGTCGGATGCCAGCCAATAGTTGCGTAGAGTTGCTCATACTCATCTGTCAATTCTAGGGCTCGTTCAATGGTTGGCTTATCAAAACCAACAATATTCATCTGTGTCACACCCATCTCAGCAGCCAAGGCGATTTCTTCGGCCTCACGTCCTGCAAATTCTTCTACATTTAAATGTGTGTGCGTATCAAAAATCATCTCTTCTAACCTCATTTTCTTCCATCTATTATACCAAAAATAGCATCCCCCGGCTTATAAAAATATTCTAATACCGATCATTCTCCCTTGACTGCATTTTTTCAAAGCAGTATAATAACACTTATTGAAATTTTCAGCAAAGGAAAAGAAAATGTTTAGAAAATTAAAATATACCTTTATCGGTCGACCACTCAAGTCTCTCACAGACGGCGAAGGGGGATTGTTGGGAAAAACGCAGGCACTTGCAATGTTATCCAGTGATGCCCTGTCTTCTATTGCCTATGGACCTGAACAAGTCATTCTCGTTTTAGTCAGTCTCTCTCCTCTCGCTATTTGGTGGAGCCTCCCTATCGGTATTTTTGTCCTCTTACTCCTCGCTAGTTTGACCATTTCCTATCGTCAAATTATCCACGCCTATCCTCAAGGTGGTGGGGCTTATATGGTCACTCGGGAAAATCTCTCCCCTGAACTAGGCTTGATTGCAGGCGGTAGCCTCCTTGTTGACTATATGCTGACAGTAGCCGTATCCGTTGCTTCTGGAGCTGATGCTATTACTGCAGCCATCCCTGCCCTCCATCCCTATAATCTTCATATCTCTATTTTCCTAGTCTGCCTGCTCATGCTCTTGAATTTAAGAGGATTGAAAGAATCTGCCAGCTCTCTGATGATTCCCGTCTACCTCTTTATCTTCAGTACCGTCTTTCTCTTGCTTTATGGGTTCTTTCAACTATTTACAGGTTCCCTAAACTATCAGGCGACTTCAACCATTGGGCAAACCGTTCCGAGCCTTTCCATCGTTCTCCTATTGAGAGCCTTTACCAGTGGCTCTGCCTCTCTGACAGGGGTTGAGGCTATTTCAAATGCGGTACCATTTTTCAAAACTCCGAAAGAAAAGAATGCTGCTCAGACCCTGACCATCATGTCGCTGATTTTAGGATTTCTTTTTGCGGGCATTACCTTCCTAAACTACTGGATGGGCATCACACCTCAAAATGGAGAAACCATCCTCTCGCAAATGGCCAAGGGCATTCTTGGTGATTCATTCTTTGGTCATGCTAGCTACTATCTCTTCCAGTTCTCAACAGCCTTGATTCTAGCTGTAGCTGCAAATACTGGCTTTTCAGCCTTCCCTATGTTGGCCTACAATATGGCTAAAAACAAGTACATGCCCCATCTCTTTATGGAAAAAGGGGATCGCCTTGGCTACTCCAACGGTATCTTAACTCTGGCTTTTGGAGCTATGATCCTTCTTCTCATTTTTAATGGGAATACTGAACGCTTGATTCCTCTTTATACTATCGGGGTCTTCGTTCCCTTTGCCCTTTCTCAGACTGGGATGATTCGTCATTGGAAAAAGGAAAAAGGAGCAAACTTCTTAAAACCTGCCTTTGCCAATATCCTTGGGGCCATCATTTGTTATGCTATCGTTCTCATTTTACTCCTCTTCAGACTGGGTGATATCTGGCCATTCTTCCCAATTATCCTAGTCTTAACCTTCCTCTTTTTGTCCATTCACAGCCATTACCAAAAAGTGGCAAAACAACTGCGACTCTACGAAGGAATTGAAAAACGTACCTACGATGGCAATCTGGTTCTTGTCCTAGTAGGAAATGTCACTCGAGTAAGTGTCGGAGCCATTAACTACGCTCAAAGTATCGGTGACGAAGTGTTAGCCATGCACATTTCTACTAAAGAAACGGCCGAAAAAGACCAAGAAATCCTTCAGGAATTTGCCGATTACTTCCCAAATATCACTCTAAAGAATATCAATACCAGCTACCGCGACATCATCACCCCTAGCGTTAAATATGTCAAACGAATCGCCCAAGAAGCTAAGCAAAAAAACTACACCGTTACAGTTCTCGTACCACAGTTTATTCCTAACAAGCCTTGGCAAAATATCCTACACAATCAAATGAGCCTCAAACTAAAATACGCTCTCAGATGGCACGAAGATGTCGTTGTCGCTAGCTACTCTTATCACTTAAAAGAATAAACAAAAACTCAAAATCAGTAACTTATATCTGGTTTTGAGTTTTTTGTATGTGACCTTTTAAATGAGCCCTCCATGAGTTTCATCTGAAATGACCGATTTCGTGGACAATGCACCCTTTAAGATAAAAAGAAAAGTCAGTAGACTCGAGTTCCTACTGACTTCTTTGTTGAATTCGTTTGGATTATGCAGCCAAAACTTTGCGTCCTTTACGACGACGAGCTGCCAATACGCGACGACCGTTTTTAGTTGACATACGGTTACGGAATCCGTGTTTGCGCGCACGACGAAGTTTACTTGGTTGATAAGTACGTTTCACGATGAATACCTCCTCATAGATTTTGTATTCGTTTAGCCGGCTATAAAGTGATCAGTTACTAAACATACTTTACTATTCTATCTGATTCTTACCTATTTGTCAATAGCTCTAAGGAAATGTTTCCTGCTTTTCCCTATGAAAGCCTTATCTACGATACTGGCTCAAGAAACGTGTCATCTTTTCTTGGATTTGCGCCAATTCGTCCACACGAGGAAGGTAAACGATACGGAAATGGTCAGGTTCCTTCCAGTTAAAACCACGACCATGAACCAAGAGAACCTTTTCCTGCTTCAAGAAATCAAGAACGAACTGTTCATCATCATCGATGCGGTACATATTGCGGTCAATTTTAGGGAAGATATAAAGACCCGCCTTCGGCTTGACCGCAGACAAACCTGGGATATCTTGGATAGCATTGTAAATGAAGTTTCTTTGCTCGTAAATCCGTCCACCAGGAAGGAGCAATTCATCCACTGACTGGTGCCCACCTAGTGAAGTTTGTACGACTTGCTGGGCCAAAACGTTAGAGCAAAGACGCATATTGGACAGCATATTGAGACCTTCGATATAGCCCTTGACATGGTGCTTAGGACCAGACAAGACCATCCATCCTACACGGAAACCAGCGATGCGATGAGATTTTGACAGACCATTCATGCTGACACAGAAAACATCAGATGCCAAGCTCGCCACAGGTGTATGCACATGCCCATCCATCACCATGCGGTCATAAATCTCATCCGCAAAGATGATCAAATCGTTTTGACGAGCAATCTCAATAATCTCCAACAAGAGTTCCTTAGGATAAAGGGCTCCAGTTGGGTTATTTGGATTGATAAGGACGATTGCCTTGGTATTGGAAGTAATTTTTGACTTAATATCGTCAATATCTGGGTACCATTCTGCAGCTTCATCACAGATATAGTGAACGGCATTTCCTCCAGCTAGGCTGACCGCGGCTGTCCAGAGAGGATAGTCTGGCATAGGCACCAAGACCTCATCGCCATTATCCAAAAGCCCTTGCATGGACATAACAATCAGCTCACTGACACCATTTCCGAGGTAGATATCATCAATATCCACATTGGGGAATTTCTTCAGTTGGCAATACTGCATGATGGCCTTACGTGCTGAGAAAATCCCTTTGGAGTCAGAATATCCCTCACTATCACGCGCATTCATAATCAAGTCATGAATGACCTCATCTGGTGCTGTAAAGCCAAATTCTGCTGGATTTCCTGTATTCAGACGTAAAATCTTTTCTCCGTTTGCTCGCATCCGCATAGCTTCTTCCAAAACAGGACCACGGATATCATAGGCAACGTGCTCTAACTTACTAGACTTGTTATATTCTTTCATCTTGTTTCCTCAATTCATCGAGATAGTAACATTATACCACTAGAAAGGGATTGCGACAAGTTTCCTGAAATGAGCAAGCAAAGAAAAAAACTCACAACGACTAGGTTCTCACCGTCTAAACAACTAGAATACAGAAGTATTTTCTCACATACCAAAAGACAAACCTAGAAAGATCAGCGCTAAAAAAGAATCATACAAAAGATTAAACATGAGAAAGAGCCCCCACGTGACCAAATAGTCCAAGCGACAACTTCTCTTTGCAATCACAAATAAAATGATGTGGTAGACTAGGTGAAAGAGAAGAAATCCAACAAAACCTGGATAGAGAACGGGCATGACTCTTTCCAGCTGCCAAAGCATCACTACTTCACCTACAAGTGACGCAAGGATAATTCCATGATAAAGAAAACTTATTTTTTTAGAATCTTGAACAAAATCTTTCATACTTTCTCATCCCCTCGCTGTGTTTCCTACTATCCCGTTTTCTTTTATTTTAACATATCTCCACCAAATCGAATCTCCAATAATATTTATTTAAATATGATTTTTACTTTACTTCTTTAGTGAAAAGGGTTACAATAACAGTAAGAAAATTTCAGGAGGTTTCATTATGGCACAACGTTACCAAAATGTTATGGTCGCAATTGATGGTTCTAAAGAAGCAGACTTGGCTTTCGTCAAAGGTGTTTACACTGCTCTACGCAACGAATCCAAGCTCACCATTGCCCATGTTATCGACACACGCGCTCTTCAAAGCGTGTCTACCTTTGATGCTGAAGTTTACGAAGAACTCCAAGTCGATGCTGAAAGTCTGATGAAGGAGTACGAAAAGCGCGCAAGAGATGCTGGTGTGACCGATATTCATATCGTCATCGAAATGGGAAATCCAAAAACCCTCCTTGCCCGTACTATTCCAGACGCAGAAAACGTTGACCTGATTCTCGTTGGTGCAACAGGGCTCAATGCCTTTGAACGCCTCTTGGTTGGCTCTTCATCTGAGTACATTCTCCGCCATGCAAAAGTCGATTTGCTGGTCGTGAGAGAAAGTGAAAAAACATTGTAATCATTAAAAAGGGAGTCTCTGGCTCCTTTTTGTTTGTCCTGATTGGGTCACAAAAAGGCTTTAAACAATAGTTTAAAGCCTCTATCTTATTTAGAAAGTAGTCAATCTCAAAAGATTGAATTATTTGTAACTGTATGCCCAGTAGTATACACCGTTTCCATCAACTACTGCTGCTACAGCTCCTTCAGTGACATTCGGATCGAGAAGCAAGTCTCTCAAACCACTGTTTGCCCATTTCTTAACGACAACAGCAGCATCTTCATCACGACGTCCTACAAAGCCTGTACTATCGTATTGACGTGAAATTTCATTTACTTTTGGAAGTGCTTGATTTTGATAAATGTCTTCAGACCAAGTCAATTCTTTCAATCCTTGAGCTTTACGAGTCTCATTGATTTTAGCGAAAGCTTCTTTCGCTTTTGAAACATAGTCATAGTTTGTATCGTTTGTTGCTTCAACACGGTAAACAAACTTCACATAACCAAATTCTACATCACTGTATTTCTTGTCTTCGACACCACTCTTGAGATTTGCAATCAAGACATAGTCCTTAGCGTATGGGTTTTCTTTCGTCTTCTCAAAGATTTCTGGATCTTCGATTTCCCACTCAACTTTAGCATCCCAACCAGAGTTATCAAGGAACTTAGGATTCATTTTTTCGATGACATAGTTTTTGAACTCTTCAACATTCTTGAATGGCAATGCTTGACCTGCTTTAGCAGTCGTTACCAAGTTAGTTGAGTAAAGTTTCACGCTTGAGTTCTTGTCACTGTACATGTACTCGTCATCAGCAGTGTTTTCGTGAAGTTTTGGATCACGAGCTGGATCGTTTGGATCAGTCATCCCTTGAAGTTTCCATTTTCCTCCAAGCCACTTCCAGTATGCTGAATAACCTGTACGCTCTGAGTTAGATGATACATAGTAGTAATGTGCACTACCGTCGAAGTAGTAGTTTTTATCATTCTTGAGGACTGCATCACCTGGTTTACCTGGTGGGTAAACCAATTTTGGAGTTTGTCCATTTGGTGCCCAAGCCAAGTGTTCCAATCCTTCAGCTGGTTTTTCAACATAATCAGGGATTTGGTTTTCACTTGGTTCATCAGTCGTTACCAAACCTGGTGTTGTTGGGATAGCTGGAGTTGCTGGTGTTTCTGGTTTTGGTTCTGCTGGTGTTTCTGTTGATGGCTTGAATGGATCAAATTCACCTTCAGCACCATTAATTGGTGGATTTTCTGGTAGGTCAACACTTGGAGTTGCTGGTTGTTCTGGTTTTGGCTCAGCTGGTGTTGTTGGCTCTTCAGGTTTATCACTAGGAGCTGGTGTTGGAGTCTCTGGTTCTGCTGGTGTTGGAGCAGGAACTTCAGGTTGACTTGGCTGTGCTGGCTCAACCGGAGTTGTTGGTTGTTCTGGTTTTGGTTCAGCAGGTGTTGCCGGTTGTGCTGGTGTTGTATCAGCAGAATCTTTCACCAAGACCCACTTACCATTTTGGTAGTAGTAATAATCACCATTGTCTAATACATAGTAATGGTAACCATTTTCGTAACGATAGTGCGGATCGTTTTCCAAGTTGTTAGTAGATGAGTTGTTGTTACTATTGTTTGTCAAAGGTTTCCACTGACCGTCACGATAAATACGGTAGCTACCGTCGTTCATGCGGTAGTAGTGATTGCCATTCCAGTAAATATAGTTTTCATCGCTAGCAAGGTTGTTGTAACTATTCCAATAGTTATAACCATAGTAGTTGCTACTGTTGTCATAGCCATAGTAGTTATTCCAATTACTGTAACCGTAGTTGTAACTTGGGTAATAGCTACCGTATCCATAGTTATAACTTGGGTAGTAGCTATTGTAGCCATAGTTATAGCTTGGGTAATAACTGTTGTAGCCGTAACTTCTTACAGTATAGTTTGATGTGCGGCTACGATTTGCAGTAGTACGGTTAGAAGTACGATTGCTTGAACGACGGTTAGTTCTTGTATAGTAGCTATTATTCCCATTCCAATTGTAAGCAGCGTGAGCTTCACTTGGTGCAAAAGTTGGAAGCATTGTTACAGCTGTTAAAACAGAAGCTGTCAAATAGGTATATTTTTTCTTCATTTCAACCTCTTAATTCTTTAATTTCTAAACTTGAAAATTAAAATAATAAAAATTTGGAAAGCAATTGTGCACAATTTTATAACTAAACCTCAAAACTAGAGTAAATTCTTCACATCAACTTGTTAACAGGCCTGAAATAAACAAGTTGACTTTCTGTCTTAAAAAAGAGCATATTGTAGTAGCATGAGGATTTTATATTTATTCGCTTTCTGAATTTATTCTAACACATCAACTTTCAAATATCAAATAATTTGACTCATCTTTTTTGATATTTTTTTAAAAGGAAAGCTAGATAAATTGGGGCAAAATGCCGCTCTGCATTATTTTTTGTAAACTAAAATATTTTTCTTTTCTTTCTCAAAAAAAAATTCAAACGTTTTCTAATTCAAAATAAGTATAAATATGCTAATAATAATTAGTGATATATATGTAATTGTTCGGATTTCAGTTCAAAAAATCCCCGGATTTTTCATCCAGGGAAAAGAATTTCTCTTATTTTTTATTTTTTCTTTCTTTATGTCGCTCATAAGCTTTAAACTGACGTTGTAGTTCCTGTCGGATGGCAGGTTCTGGAGCATATTTTTCTTCCCAGTCATCTGGCTTTAAAATCTTGTGTGTAACTGGGTCAAAATGAGCTTTCCCATCAGGGAAAACCTTTCCCATATTTGCTTCATGGACAATATCAAAAATGCGTTCTGGATCTACTCCCATCAATACAAAGCTGCCGTATGTGAAATACAATGTATCAATCAAAGCATCCACTTGACCGACCAGATTTTGCTTAGCAGGCGTCTTTTTCGCCACTTTCTCTGCCGCCTTATCAAGTGCCTCATGCATGCTTGCAAGGGAGTTTTGGAATTCTTCCTCCGAAGAACTTGCTGCGCGAACAAACTCTACTAATTCTTCAATTTTGAAATCTGCGCGGTGGGTTGCACCTTCAGCATCCCATGCCCGTGGCTCTTCTTGAGTTCGTTCATCCATCATGTGGTGGAAGGTCTTGACCTTATTAAAGTGGTAGTCTCGACTGACAAACACTTTTTCTGAAGCCAAAACACCAAAGTGCTCGAGCGCCTTGTGGATACCATCTTGTTGATTACTTGCCGTAATATGCTTGGCAACTTCTTTGACACTGCTACTGCCATTTCCCATAGCGACCGACATACCAACGCCTGCCAACATTTCCAGGTCATTGTCTGAATCACCAAAGGCCATTACTTGATTGAGATCAAAGCCATATTCTTTCCCGACTCGGCGAATGCCTTCTAATTTGGAATTTCCTTGGTTAATGATATCTGCTGCAAAAGGATTGCTTCGAGTTAATTTCAAGTCGTCAAAATCACTTGCAGCTTTCTCAGATTCCTCTGGCGTCATCAGCATCAAAACTTGGTAAATGGGTTGATTAATCAAGTTAAGCAGGTCGTCTTCCTTTTGAGGAACTGCCTTGCTGACCATTCGATTAAAGGATCGGCTAACGGTTCTTGTCAGAACAGTCGGGATAAAACGACTAACCAGTTGAGAAAAGGAGCCGAGACCAAATGACATAATTTTCGAACCAACAACGGCATGCTCGGTTCCAAGAGCGATTTCTTTATGCTCCTTTTTAGCGTAAGCAATCAGTTGACGCAGGCTTGACTTAGCAATCGGACTTGCAAAGAGCACCTTTTCTTTATTAAAAATGTATTGGCCATTGTATGTCACCGCAAAGTCTAGGTCCAAGTCTTCCATCAATTCCTTGACAAAAAACGGCCCTCGTCCTGTCGCTACTCCAACAAGCACTCCTTGCTCTTTGACAATCTTAATCGCGTCCTTAGTGGATTTCAAAACACTCTTGCGATCGTTGACTAGCGTTCCATCGATATCAAAAAAAACAGCCTTGACTTCCATCCTGTCCCATTCTCCCCTTTTGTGTTACAATGATTATACCACATTTCAGAAAGAGTGACTAAATCATGCCTAAGAAAATCCTTGTTTTACATACAGGTGGGACTATTTCCATGCAAGCAGACGCCACTGGTGCCGTTGTAACTAGCCAGGACAATCCCATGAACCATGTTTCCAATCCGCTTGAAGGGATTGAGGTTCATGCCCTAGACTTTTTTAATCTTCCAAGCCCTCATATCAAACCCAAGCATATGCTTGCACTCTATCATAAGATTAAAGAGGAAGCTGATAACTACGATGGAGTTGTCATCACACATGGTACAGATACCTTAGAAGAAACAGCTTACTTCCTTGATACCATGAAAATTCCGCCCATCCCCATCGTTCTAACAGGGGCCATGCGTAGTTCTAATGAACTTGGTAGCGACGGTGTTTATAACTATCTGAGCGCTTTGCGGGTTGCCAGTGATGATAAAGCAGCCGACAAGGGGGTGCTGGTCGTCATGAATGACGAGATCCATGCAGCCAAGTATGTAACCAAAACTCATACGACCAATGTCAGCACCTTTCAAACCCCAACACATGGACCACTTGGTCTCATCATGAAGCAAGAAATCCTCTACTTCAAAACGGCTGAACCTCGTGTCCGGTTTGATCTTGAGCATATTCAAGGTCTGGTTCCCATCATCTCAGCCTATGCAGGTATGACAGACGAGCTAATTGATATGTTAGACTTGGAACAGCTGGATGGCTTAGTCATTCAGGCCTTTGGAGCAGGCAATGTTCCCAAAGAAACAGCTCAAAAGTTGGAAAATCTCCTGCAAAAAGGAATCCCAGTCGCCTTGGTCTCACGATGTTTTAATGGTATTGCTGAACCTGTCTACGCCTACCAAGGTGGAGGGGTGGAGTTGCAACGAGCTGGTGTTTTCTTTGTCAAAGAACTCAACGCTCAAAAAGCGCGCCTCAAATTATTAATTGCCCTTAATGCTGGACTAAAAGGACAGGCTTTGAAAGACTATATGGAAGGATAAACCTCTTCTCTAGAACGCAAAATCAGGAAATCTCACGATTTCCTGATTTTTTCTATTTACGTTTTCGTGTAGAGCGGCGCTCTGTCAAACCATGAGGCAAGAGAACTTCACGTTCTTCCAACTCTTCCTTATGCATAATCTTAGTCAACATACGCATGCTGATAGCACCTAAGTCATAAAGAGGTTGGGCAATAGTAGTCAAGTTTGGACGAGTGAATCGTGCAATCTGAGAGTCATCTGTCGTGATGATTTCAAACTCTTCCGGTACAGATACACCATGGTCAGCTAAACCATTCAACACACCTGCTGCCAATTCATCACCTGTTACAACTGCGGCTGTAGCTTGTGATGAAATCAAGCGTTCTGCCAAGGCATAACCATCGTCATAGCTGTATTTTGATTCAAAGACCAATCCCTCACTATAAGAATGTCCAGCTTTTTTCAAGGCTTCCTTGTAACCAATTAAACGAACCTTGCCATTGATATCATCGACGAGTGGTCCACTCACAAAAGCAATCTTTTCGTTTTCTTTGAGAAGATAGCTCACGGCATCAATCGTTGCTTGTTTGTAGTCGATATTTACACTTGGAAGTTGGTGTTCTACATCCACAGTACCAGCAAGAACAACCGGTGTCCGTGAACGAGAAAACTCTGAACGAATCTTTTCAGTCAAGTGATAGCCCATAAAGATAATCCCATCGACTTGTTTTGAAAAGAGAGTGTTAACCACTGAAACTTCCTTTTCATCATCCTCATCACTATTTGCTAGGACAATGTTATACTTGTACATTTCAGCAATGTCGTCAATCCCCTTAGCAAGCGTTGAGAAATAACCATTGGTAATGTTCGGAATCACAACTCCGACTGTCGTTGTTTTCTTGCTAGCCAAACCACGTGCTACCGCATTTGGACGATAGTCCAAGCGATCAATCACTTCTAGGACTTTTTTTCGAGTGTTCTCTTTAACATTCTTGTTGCCATTAACGACACGGCTAACTGTTGCCATCGAAACTCCTGCTTCACGGGCGACGTCATAAATCGTTACTGTATCATCTGTGTTCATTCCGTTTCCTTTCTATAATGAAAATTTCGCTTTCACGCATCTACTTACTCCATTTTATCACTTATTGTAAACACTTTCAAGTATTTTTTAGAGAAACTTTGAAAAAATTTCACAGTTTATTCCCATTTTGAAAAAACAAGCAGAATTCCTTGATTTTTCAGCTTTTTTACTGTATGATAAGAAAAATAAAAGGAGGAAGGAAACATGGCTTTTACAAATACACAGAGACGTTCCGCCAGTTTTGGTGTTGTGACCAGTCTACCCGACGATGTTATCGACTCTTTATGGTTCATTATCGATCATTTTTTGAAAAATGTCTTTGAATTAGAAGAAGAACTCGAATTTCAGCTTCTCAACAACGAGGGGACCATTACCTTCCATTTCTCTAGTCAAAACCTTCCGACTAGCATCGATTTTGATTTCAATCATCCTTTCGATCCGCTTTACCCTCCTAGGGTCCTTGTTTTAGACACGAATGGTAAAGAAACTATCCTCCTTCCTGAAGAAAATGACCTATTTTAAAAACTCTAGCTTCTTGGCGTAAACTGCTGAGGAACTAGAGTTTTCTTTTTCTAATAAATGGAGCGACTAACAACTAGACCATTGGGTTTTGTGTACTCTAAATCAAGGTAATCCTGATAAGTCCCTGGCACAATGAAACCTTGGGGACTCAATATATCAGTTCCAGCTTTTCCCACGATAGAGTCTGCCAGCAAAACACAATTGGTACTGAGAACAAAGTAGGTCTTAAACTCGGATGAGCTGAATTTATAGAGGGTCGCATCTGCTTCCTCTTTTAGTTGGTAGGAGTAGGTATGCTTGACCTCTCCCTCTCTTCTTTTCATCAACTGCGAACTTGGTTCCCAAGGAATTAACAGGTCTTCTATCTCTGCTAGGCGAGCTTGGATAGCTGTTTTCTGTTGGTCCGTTAAACTCAGACCATAAGCAAACAAGGTCTTCTGACTTTCTCTCTTACAGAGCTCGATGTATTTTTCCCGATTGGCTTTAAACAAGACACCGTCTCCAACCATGCCGAATAAGCGCTCCGAGTGAGGATCATAGGAACCATAGGAAATAACCGTCCCTTGATAACAAATATCCACATGTCCCATAGCAAGGAAGAAAGAGGTTTCTGAGATATGGATAAAAATTTCCAGATCCACTGTCTGGTCGTTTTTTCTTTCTGAATGAACTTCCCCTTCTTGGCTTTCATGATTTGCCAGCCACTCATTTAGTTTTCGCAAGGTACTAATAGGAATCAAAGCCGTCACAAAGATTGGCAAGGTCATTCGCATTCGTCGTTTCAGCTTGGGATTGTTTTCTATCTTTTCAAAAAAGAAACCGTCCCGGAGGCTACTGGCTCCTAGCATGAGCAAGTAAAATCCAAGCAAGAGCAATTCAAAATTCGCTGCATCGTGAAAAGGAGAGATGCTATAAAGACCGAATCCTATCATCCATACAGCATCGAAGAGATGATGAAGCCGAGGATGAATGGCATTTTTTCGATAGAGAGACCAAGTCACAAGGCTAATGATGCCCGTAAACAGCTGGTAGCTCGCAATGATAAAAACCAGGAGATAGAGGGCAAGGTCTTGCAAGATGATAGAGTCAAACACCAGAGCCGCAACCACCAGCTTAGCCAAGGTTACAAAGATGTTTTCCCGACGTTTTTTATCTTGAAACCAGCGAGTCAACAAGTGCCAAACTGCTGACAAGGAAAAGTAGCCCATCAGCAACTGGTACCCCATCCGCGGAATAACTTGTCCAAAACGAATCAAGAGAAGCCCTAAAACAATAGCAAGTAGTCCCTCCCCGATACTCTTCCACTTGCTATAGGTCTCAGAAAGTTTAGGCATTTCCTTGCCCCAACTGGTCAACCAAGTATCGAATTGGTTGCTTTAGGATCGGATGGATAAAATGGGGAGCTATTTCCACTAACGGCTCAAGAACAAAGAGGCGTTCTGCTATATAAGGATGAGGCAAGATGAGTTCGTCTGTGTAAATGATCTGGTCCTCCACAAAGAGTAGGTCCAAATCAATCAAACGAGGCCCCCAATGCACTTCTCTCACCCGTCCCATTTCTGACTCAATGGCTAATAATGTTTCTAACAAGACTGGTGCTGGTAGCCAGGTTTCTACTTCAATCACCTGATTGACAAAGCTATCCTGTTCCACACCACCCCAAGGCTCCGTCGCCAAGATACTGGACTCTTTGAGAATATGGATACCTCGAGCTCGCAGTTTGTCAATAGCTTGTTCCAAGTTTGCTTGCTTATCTCCCATATTACTTCCTAGAGCGATAAAGGCCCGCTGCTTACGACGGTGAATGGTCACCGAGCAGGTATCCAATGGTAAATGCACTGGCGCCCACGGTTTTTTTAGTTCCAACTCAATCTCTTGGACAAGAGGATAAGTCTCAAAGGTACGTTCAACTAGTTTGTAGGCTACCGTTTCAATCAAATCCTCAGTGCTTTCCTGAAACCAAGTCGTCCACTGCTGACACAATTCTCCGTAATGGACAGAAGCTGTCAAATCCAATTCTGTAGCCGCCTTGGTCATATCATAGGATAAGCTTGCGGAAATAACAAACTTCTGCCCTAATTCTTTCTCACTAGGAAAAAGACCATGATAGGCAAAAATTTCCAAATCTTTAATCTGCAGTTGATCCATAACTTGTCCTTTCTAGAAAAATCCGCCCAAAGCGGATTCTTTTTATACTCAATGAAAATCAAAGTGCAAACTAGGAAGCTAGCCGCAGGCTTTCTCAAAACACTGTTTTGAGGTTGCAGATGGAAGCTGACGTGGTTTGAATTTGATTTTCGAAGGGTATTATAGTCCCATTAAACGATAAGCCTGATCTCTTAGGTCCTTATCTGTTTCAAATAGACCACGAGCTACTGTCGTCAAGGTTGCCGTTCCTGGTTTTCTGACACCACGCATGCTCATACACATATGCTCGGCCTCAATGACAACAAAGGCTCCCTTAGCCCCCAGATAGTCCATCAAGGCATCGGCCACCTCAATATTCAAACGCTCTTGAATTTGTGGTTTTTTAGAATAAACTTCAACCGTACGGGCAAGTTTGGACAAGCCTGCTACACGTCCATCTGGAATGTAGGCAATGTGCGCTCTCCCATAAAAGGGCAAGAAGTGGTGCTCACACATAGTATGGAAAAAAATATCCTTTTCCACTACCATATTATCATCAATAATCTCAAAGGATTTTGACAGGTGTTCCTCAGCAGTTTGGCCAAGACCTGAAAAAATTTCTTGGTACATACGGGCTACACGAGCAGGTGTTTCCTGCAAGCCCTCGCGGTTAGCGTCCTCACCAACAGCTTCGATAATCATTTTTACAGCCGTTTCAATCTTTTGTGTATCCATTCTCGTTCTTCCTCTCCATCAGATAGGCTCTCACTTGGCTCAAGAAATACAAGGAACCTGTGACAATCCTAACTGTTTCTTTCTCTTCATTTTTATCTGTCAATTTCTGCTCTAGAAAATCCTGCCAACTTTGGTAATTGAGATTTCTAGACTTGGCTGTCTCTTTCAGCACGCTTTCATCAGTCGCCCGACTATCGTCAAAATGTGTAAGGGTAAGCTCGGTATCTGGCATTTCCCCTAGCAAGTCCAGCATATCCTCCAAAGCCTTGGTTTTGATGCAGGTAAAGAGGATTTCCTTATGATAATCCTCAAAGCGTTCTTGTAAGGTTGCTAGTAAAGCCTTGATAGCATGGGGATTGTGGGCCCCATCCAAAATCATCAAGGGGTCGCTAGACACGACCTCCAAACGCCCTGGCCATCTGGTCTCTTTCAAAGCTTGAGCAACCAAGTCATTACTTGCTAATTCTCGCCCAGTCTCCTGACAATAAGTGTCTAAGAGAGCAAGCGCCATCCCCGCATTTTCTACCTGGTGCAAGCCAAGCAGGCCTGTTTGAAAGCGACCTTGTCTGACAGAACTAATATAGTCAAAGATTTCGCCTGTCACAACACTCTTTTGGTGACTGATCTGATAATCTTTCCCATAGGCAAGTCTCGATGCATTTTTATCTTCTGCAATGGAGTCAATCTCAGCCAAGGCTTCAGGAACAATATGACCTGTCACTAATGGAATGCCTTGTTTGATAATACCAGCCTTCTGCTCTGCTATGGCTTCCAAGGTGTCACCAAGTAGGGCTACATGATCCAGTCCAATGGTCGTAATTCCTGTTAAAATTGGCTGGCAGACATTGGTGCTATCCAGAAGTCCACCCATGCCGACTTCCATGATGCCCACATCAACTTTTTCAGTGGCAAAATAATCATAAGCTAGTGCAGTGATAATCTCAAACTCGGTTGTTCCTTGTAATGCAACGCTCCTCTCCCCCTCAAGCAAAGAGCGATAAACTGCCATGAGGGCCTCCAGCCTCGCTTCTGGGATGGATTCCCCATTGATGCTAATCTGATCCGTGTAATGAATGAGATAGGGCGAGCTGAACACCCCAACTCTTAGACCTAGCTTTTCCAGCATCTTTTTCAAAAAAGCAATGGTCGAGCCCTTGCCATTGGTTCCTCCAATATGGATGACCTTGAGTTTGAGATGGGGATTGCCTCTCAGTGCCAAGAGTTCCACCATTCTCTCCAAACCAAAATGCGGTTGGTCTGTTCGATAGTGGGCAATCCACTGATTGTTTTGAATTTCGTTCATATTACTTATATTGTTTTAAATCTAGATTTTCTGCATCATCTGCCAAACGGATAGCAGAGGCAATTTCAACTGCCATCCTGTGACTGGCAACATCATGCACGCGCACCACTTCCACACCCTGTCTCGCAGCGATACTGGTTACATGAGCCGAAGCTGTGTCCCGATTGCGGAAACCAAGTTCGGTCTCAGGATTAACTTCAAAACCATTGCCCTCCAGGATATTAATGACAAACCGCTTGCGCGAAACTCCAAGAAAGATCGGATAGCCTTTCTGATGGAGTTTATCCAGATCCCGTAGAAGGAGTAGATTTTCTTTCTTAGTCAGACCAAAGCCAATTCCTGGATCCAGCAAAATGTTTTCTCTTGCTATCCCAGCTTGATTGGCTCTCGCTAGTGCTCGTTCAAAGAAAGCCTCCATCAAGTCTTCAATTGGCATTTTTTCAAAGTCAGCTAACTCTTCCTCTGTAAAAGATTGCCCAAAACCAAAATGAGGAAATATGAGCGAACTAGGGTGCTGAGGTCGAGCCATGACTGGATTAAACATGATGACTACTTTCGCACCAGCCTTAGCAACCACATCCGCCATTTTCTCATCTCCCATGAGACCCGTAATGTCATTTACCAGATTGGCACCAGCAGCCAAAGCAGCCTCTGCCACCTGACTTTTCCAAGTATCGATGGAAATGAGAACATCACTTTCCTCACGGATAGCTTTAATCACTGGAACAACACGCTGGATTTCCTCTTCTATCTCAACATAGCTACTGCCCGGCCGAGTCGATTCTCCACCGATATCTAGCATGCTCGCTCCTTCTGCTATCAATTTACGGGCTTGCTGGAGTGCCTGCTCAAGAGCAAAAAACT
Source organism: Streptococcus oralis (assembly GCF_022749195.1). NCBI lineage: Bacteria > Bacillati > Bacillota > Bacilli > Lactobacillales > Streptococcaceae > Streptococcus > Streptococcus oralis. The sequence goes on along the minus strand of NZ_CP094226.1, from coordinate 209,712 downwards.
GCCCACCATCTGAAAAAGAATCTGGTGTTACATTGATAATTCCGCAAATAGCTGTCTTTGCATGATTAGCTTTACTTGACATATCGGTCACTCCCTCAAGGTTTTTCACCATATTATCTCTCTATTTTACCATAAAAAGAAAAAGATGAACACGCTAGTATTCATCTTTTCCAAGCGGCTAATGGTTTAGAATGATAGACCTAGATTTCTACTAATCAATACCAATAATGCCAACAAACAAAATGCAATACCATTGAGAATCATATGAAGCAAAATGGACATCTCCAAACGCTCAGTCTTATAGGCTGTCCAAGTCAAAACCGTTGACATTCCTCCATAAATAATCACAGAAGGTAAATTGGTTGGCATATGAAGCAAGGCAAAGACGATTGCACCAACAATAAAACCTAGTTTTTCTTTTCCGCGGAAGATCTTTTTTGGAATAATCCCACGACACAAAATTTCCTCACAAATCGGCGCAATCAAGACTAGTAGGAAGAAAGTTGAAATCAAGGAACTATTCTGAACCAAACCATTCAGTATTGATTGGTTACTGGTTGTTCCCTCATTTGTTAGTCGAAGCAGGAGTGAACCCAAGAGATTTGTCGCAAAAATCACCAGATAACTCAGTACCAAGCGAGCCAAGTCTTTTGCCTTAAAAAAGGATAGATTAAAAGTAGCAAGTTGTGTTTTTCGTGCACCAATAATGAATACAATCAAAACGACTATGGATAGGGCACCAACTAAGAGCCCTGACTGTAAAATCGGAAACTGTTTGTTTGCTAAAAACAAAGCAAGTCCTATGGGAAATTGAGATAGAACAAAAGCTACCAAAAGGATGAGCACCCATTTCCCTCTGTTTAAAACCTCTTGCCAAACCGTCTTATCTTTCATGATGTACCTCCTTATAATTAAAAAGGGGAGACTCCCCTTTTTCTATTATACCATTTATAGCGCCATACTGATATAGTTAAGGATAAACAAGGCATCCAAAATCCAAATCATTACGTGCACATCCTTGGCTTGACCTTTGACAACTTTTGTCAAGGTGTATGTCAAGAAACCAACAGCAATACCTTGTGTGATAGAGTAGCTAAATCCCATAAAGATAGATGTGAAGAAGGCAGGAACCGCTTCAGCCATATCATCCCAAGGGATATTTTTCAAGTTAGAAAGCATCATGATTCCGACGATGATCAAAATTGGTGCTGTTGCAGCTGTCGGAACAATCGCTAGAAGTGGGCTAAAGAAGCTAGATAGAGCAAAACAGATCGCAACCACTAGGGCTGTCAACCCAGTACGGCCACCAGCGCCGATACCCGCCGCAGACTCAACATAGGTCGTAACGTTTGAAGTACCTGCAATGGCACCTACTGAAGTTGCCACCAAGTCAGAGTAAAGAGCCTTGTCCAATTTAGCGGACTCATGGTTTTCCCCACTTGTCGCAACGATACCAACTTTTTCACCAGTACCGATAAGAGTACCGATTGTATCAAAAATATCCGTTAGTGAGAAGGCAAGAATAGCCATCAAGGTTTCTGGTAAACGCGAAGTGTTTGAAATCAAAGATCCTAAACCTTCTGAACCAAGAGCAGCACCAAACAAAGTTCCTAAATCATTAACCGCTGATGAAAGATTGTTGCTAGCAAAGTCGATCCCTGATAATTTGACAACACCAACAGCAATGGCAAGGACAGTCGTTGTTAAAATAGAAAGAATGATTCCACCCTTGATACCTTTAACAACAAAGAAGATGGTAATAGCCAGACCTGCAAGAGCCACCAATACGGCTGGAGTATTGAAGTCCACCAAGCCTGGAACGGCTGCTGAGTTTGCAGTAAGTGCAGCTTGAGCCTTGTCTGCTCCTTCACCTGCTACAGTATAAGTACCTGGATCGATTGAGAATTTCAAGAGACCAGCATTCTTAATCCCAACATAGGCAAGGAAAACACCAATACCAGCCGAAATAGCTGAACGAAGTGTTGTTGGAATAGATTCGATGATCATTTTACGAACATTTGTCAAGGTAATAATCAGTGAAATAATTCCACAAATGAAGACCATACCAAGAGCTTCTTTCCAAGTATAGCCCATCCCAAATACAACTGTAAATGTGAAGAAGGCATTTAGTCCCATACCTGGTGCTTGTGCGTACGGCAAATTAGCATAGAAAGCCATCATCAAGGTACCGACTACAGAACCGATAATCGTTGCCAAGAACACACCTTGAACAGGCATACCCGTTTGGGAAAGCATTTGAGGGTTTACAAAGAGAATATAGCTCATTGCAAAGAATGTTGTTAAACCAGCAAGCACCTCTGTACGGACATCTGTCCCGTGCTCTTTTAGTTTAAATAGTTTGTCCATTTTTAATCTCCTTTTGTTTTTTACGAACAATATTAGTATTATATCATTTATCATTCACCTTTTCAATATATTTGTTTGATTTATTTAATAAATCAAAGCAACTGTAGCTTTTGTTCTTATCTGCTTTTCTTCCTTCTTTTTGATATAATAGTAGACATCTTATCTGGAAACGACTAGGAAGGTTGATATGACTAACAAAATTATCGCAGTCGATTTGGACGGAACCCTGCTGAATAGTGAAAGCAAGCTCTCCGATTTCACCAAAGAGACGATCAAAAAAATTTCAGAAAAAGGACACCATGTTATCATCACGACGGGACGTCCGTATCGTATGGCAAAAGATTTCTACCGTGAGCTAGAATTGCATACTCCCATGATTAACTTTAATGGTTCTCTTACCCATCTACCAGGACAGGCTTGGGAGCATGAAAAGTGCTTGACCTTGGACAAAAAATATCTCCTAGACATGGTCAAGCGCACGGAGGACATCCAGGCTGATTTTATTGCAGGAGAATATCGAAAAAAATTCTACATCACGACTCCGAATGAGGAAATTGCAGACCCTAAACTATTTGGCGTAGAGAACTTCCGGCCGGAAAATCAATTCAAACCTGAACGAGTAACCAAAGATCCCAACTGCATCCTTTTGCAAACAAGGGCTGAAGACAAATACGCTTTAGCGGACGAAATGAATCGTTTTTATCAGCACCAACTAGCTATCAATACCTGGGGCGGGCCCCTCAACATCCTCGAGTGTACTCCCAAGGGTGTAAACAAGGCCTTTGCTCTAGAGTACTTGCTCAATGTGATGAATCGTGATAAAAAAGACTTAATCGCCTTTGGTGATGAGCATAATGACACTGAAATGTTGGCATTTGCAGGCAAAGGATATGCTATGAAAAACGCCAATCCTGCTCTTCTTCCATATGCGGACGAACAACTTCCTCTGACCAACGAAGAAGATGGAGTTGCCCACGCTTTACAAAATTTATTCCTATAAAAGGGAAGATTGCGACCATGCAATCTTCCCTTTTTGTTTTCATTTTGTTTTCACAAAAGCAACTTATTTTCTGTATTTTTATATTAAATTTTCCATTACCATTTTCATTTATCTCTCAAAAGCGTTGATATATTAATATTTTTAAAAAGTCATTCTATGAAAACTTTTACATCTTTTTAGAAAAAGTAGTTGATTTTTATATGAAAACGGTTTATACTTAAAGTTAGGCTTAAAGTTTTCTTAAACATACAGTCAAACATTTTATAAGGAGGAATGACAATAATGAGTATCGGAATCATTATTGCGAGCCACGGCGAATTTGCTGCGGGTATTCATCAGTCAGGATCTATGATCTTTGGTGAACAAGAAAAGGTTCAAGTTGTAACCTTTATGCCAAATGAAGGTCCAGATGACCTTTACGCTAAATTCAACAACGCTGTGGCTGCATTTGACGCAGAAGATGAGGTTCTAGTATTGGCTGACCTTTGGAGTGGATCTCCATTCAACCAAGCTAGCCGCGTAATGGGAGAAAATCCAGAACGTAAGTTTGCCATCATCACAGGACTAAACTTGCCGATGTTGATCCAAGCCTACACAGAGCGCCTTATGGACGCGAATGCAGGTGTGGATAAAGTCGCTGCGAATATCATTAAAGAAGCCAAAGATGGCATCAAGGCTCTTCCAGAAGAGCTTAACCCAGTTGAGGAAGTTGCAACTGCTGCAGCTGCTCCAGTTGCCCAAGCTGCTATTCCAGAAGGAACAGTTATCGGTGACGGTAAACTGAAAATCAACCTTGCTCGTCTAGACACTCGTCTCCTTCACGGTCAGGTTGCCACTGCTTGGACTCCAGATTCAAAATCAGATCGTATCATCGTTGCTTCAGACAACGTTGCAAACGACGATTTGCGTAAAGAATTGATCAAACAAGCAGCTCCAAACGGAGTAAAAGCTAACGTTGTCCCAATCCAGAAATTGATCGACGTTGCAAAAGACCCACGTTTCGGTGACACTCATGCCCTTATCTTGTTTGAAACACCACAAGATGCACTTCGTGCAATCGAAGGTGGCGTGCCAATCAAGACTCTTAACGTTGGTTCTATGGCTCACTCAACAGGTAAAACAATGATCAACAACGTTTTGTCTATGGACAAAGAAGACGTTGCAACCTTTGAAAAAATGCGTGACCTCGGTGTTGAATTTGACGTACGTAAAGTACCAAACGACACGAAAAAAGATTTGTTTGACTTGATTAAAAAAGCAAACGTTCAATAATGTTAATCTGTTTCTATCATTTTTGAAAACAGGATTAAATACTTTATTAAAACTAAATAGAAAAGGAATAAAACCATGTCAGATATTTCAATCATTTCTGCTATCTTGGTTGTAGTTGTTGCCTTCCTTGCAGGTCTTGAAGGTATCCTCGACCAATTCCAATTCCATCAACCAATCGTCGCATGTACCCTTATCGGACTTGCAACTGGTAACCTCGAAGCAGGTGTTATGCTTGGTGGATCTCTTCAAATGATCGCCCTTGGTTGGGCAAACATCGGAGCTGCCGTAGCTCCTGACGCTGCTCTTGCATCTGTTGCCGCAGCGATTATCTTGATCAAAGGTGGTAACTTTACTACTGATGGTATCGCCGTTGCAACAGCAACAGCTATCCCTCTTGCCGTAGCTGGACTTTTCTTGACTATGATTGTTCGTACAATCTCAGTTGCCTTGGTTCACTCAGCTGATGCTGCCGCTAAAGGCGGAAACTTTGCTGCTGTTGAGCGTGCTCACTTTGTTGCACTTCTTCTTCAAGGTCTTCGTATTGCAATCCCTGCTGCCTTCCTTATCGCTATCCCAGCTTCTGCTGTTCAAGACGCTCTTGGTTTGATGCCAGACTGGTTGAACGGTGGTATGGCTGTCGGTGGTGCTATGGTCGTTGCCGTTGGTTACGCTATGGTTATCAACATGATGGCAACTCGTGAAGTATGGCCATTCTTCGCTATCGGTTTTGCTCTTGCAGCAATCTCTCAATTGACTTTGATTGCCCTTGGTGTCATCGGTGTTGCCCTTGCCTTCATCTACCTTAACCTTACAAAACAAGGTGGAAACGGTGGCGGCGGAGCTGCGACTTCTAACGACCCAATCGGTGATATCCTAGAAGACTACTAGAAAGGGGAACAATCATGGCTGAAAAAATTCAATTATCAAAATCAGATCGTCAAAAAGTTTGGTGGCGTTCACAATTCCTTCAAGGTTCTTGGAACTACGAACGTATGCAAAACTTGGGTTGGGCTTACTCATTAATCCCAGCTATCAAAAAATTGTACACTAAAAAAGAAGACCAAGCGGCTGCTCTTGAGCGTCACCTTGAGTTCTTCAACACTCACCCATACGTAGCTGCTCCAATCATGGGGGTTACTCTTGCACTTGAAGAAGAGCGTGCTAACGGTGTTGAAATCGACGACGCGGCTATCCAAGGGGTTAAAATCGGTATGATGGGACCTCTTGCTGGTATCGGTGACCCAGTATTCTGGTTTACAGTTCGTCCTATCCTTGGAGCCCTTGGTGCATCACTTGCTGCATCTGGTAACATTGTTGGTCCCCTTCTCTTCTTCTTTGGATGGAATGCTATCCGTATGGCCTTCCTATGGTACACACAAGAGTTCGGTTACAAAGCTGGATCTGAAATCACTAAAGACATGTCTGGTGGTATCTTGAAAGACATCACCAAAGGAGCATCTATCCTTGGTATGTTCATCCTTGCCGTTCTTGTACAACGTTGGGTATCTATCAACTTTACTGTTAACCTTCCAGGTAAACAACTGGCAGAAGGTGCTTATATCAACTTCCCAGAAGGCGCTGTAACAGGTGGAGAATTGAAGGGAATCCTTGGTCAAGCACTCAGCGGATTGAGCTTGGATAGTGTTCAACCACAAACTCTTCAAGGTCAGTTGAACTCATTGATTCCAGGATTGATGGGACTTCTCCTTACTTTCCTTTGCATGTGGTTGCTTAAGAAAAAAGTATCACCAATCGCAATCATCCTTGCTCTCTTTGCAGTAGGTATTGCAGCTCGTTTCTTCGGTATCATGTAAACCATCGAGAATATAAATAAAAAAGAATCAGGTAATAAACCTGATTCTTTTTGTGTATCAACTTTTTCTTCTAGTCAGATAATGCAAGACTCCAATCACCACTGCTAGGATGGCTACATAGACGACTTGGGTGGTTTCTAAAGGCACATACGCTCCTTGCAGTATAAAGGTATTGACAAGCACTCCAACAAGGGCTGCAAGGCTCAAAAGTATGAGCAAGACTAGTTTGTATCGATTAAATGGCAGGCTGACCTTGGCAACCAGACACAGACCATTGATCAGGGCAAGGAGGAAGCAAATAAATTTGACCTGACCAGGGACAGTGATAAAGAAGTTCGTCAAGAGTACACTAGCGACTAGAATGCCACCACCAATCGCAGCATTGGTCAAAATATCTCGCATAAAGTGAGTGCTGACCTTTTCTTTATTGGACTCAAAAGTTAGGAAGAAAGATGGAATCCCAATCGTAATAGCTGAAATGATTGTAAACTGAATGGGGATAAAGGCGAATTCCAAACCAAATACCACACTCAAAATGGCAAAAACGATGGAGAAGAAGGTCTTTGTTAGAAAGAGAGAGGCTACCTTTTGGATGTTATTGATGACCCGGCGACCTTCCATCAAGATATCATAAAATACCGCAAAGTCATCGGTCAAAAAAATAATATTGGATACACTTTTGGCTGCGCTAGTAGCACCATTCATAGCAAAACTGATATCTGCTTTCTTGAGTGCCAGAACATCGTTGACTCCATCGCCACTCATAGCAACTGTTTTCCCAGCATTTTGCAAAACGGTCACCATCTTTTCTTTCTGCTCAGGAGTCACGCGACCAAAGATATCATGCTCCAAGACCACTCTTTCAAAGTCCTCATCACTCACCTTGGTCATATCAATCGCACGGGCTTCTTCCTTAAAACCTGCCTTACGAGCCACCCCATATACAGCCACATGATTATCACCACTGATAATCTTCACTTCAACACCTTGAGATTCGAAATAGTCAAAGGTTTCCTGGGTATTGTCCTTAATCTCATCTGACAGAACGACATGCCCTAATAGTTCCATATCGGCTGGGTTTGTAATCTGGTCCTTACTATAAGCGAGTGTCAAGATTCGAAAACCTTGCTGCTTCAGATGTTCATAGTAGGTATCCATTGGCTGGGTAAAGCCTAAAAACTCATAGGCTCCGAAGAAATAGGTCCCACCCTCTTTTACTTGGACAAAGGAATACTTGTTTTTGCTTGAAAAGGCACCGACTTCTTGAACTTCCCACTTTTTCTCACAGGTTAAGTAAGTCTTCAGAGCTCGCGAAGTCGCATTCTCATCGTCAAAATAGGCTAGATAAGAAGACAGTTTCTCTGCTACATTAGCATCCATTTCTTGGACCTTCATATTCCCCGTCGTGATAGTTCCTGTCTTATCAAAACAAAGAACATCTACTCGCGCCAAGGTTTCCACACAGTATAGTTCCTGCACCAGAACCTTCTTTTTGGCCAGCTTCATGGCCGCTACTGCTAGGGAGACACTAACAAGGAGAATCAACCCCTCCGGAATCATGCCGACCAAGGCACCTGAACTTCCCAATACAATTTCAACATAAGACCGTCCTAGACTAAAACCTCTGACATAGAGCAGAATGGCAACTGGCACCAGCAAGATCGAGACGATTTTTAAAATCTTATCCATGTAATCGCGTAGTTGAGAAGGGTATTTTTTGAATTCCTTGCTGGATTTTGCGAGTTTGTTAATATAGCTATCTGGACCCACAGCCGTTGCCATAACCAGACAAGTACCGCTGACGACATTGCTTCCGCTCATCAGCTTGTCACCAACTGTTTTAAAGACCGAATCACTCTCACCAGTCAGCAAGGACTCATCAACTTCAATATTCCCTTCAAGAACTTCTGCATCGACAGGCACCTGATCACCCAGATTGAGATGCAGATACTCCCCTAGAACGATGTCCTCCGGATCAATCTCGATTGTTTGACCATCTCGATTGACTTTGTACTTACTTTTACCAAGCAAACTTAGCTTTTCTAAGGCATTTTTTGAACGCACTTCTTGGAAAATCCCAATGGCTGTATTGATAGCAATCACACCTAAAAAGAGCATATTTTCAAATCGCAAGGTTGTGGCTACCAGAACTGCCAGAGCCAAGTTCATAGCATTAAAGAAGGTAAAGATATTTGAAACGACGATTTCCTTGGTTGTTTTATAAGGTTTAATGTCGCTGATGTTTCGTTGACGATCCTTGATGTCTTGACTACTTAAATACTTCATTTCTACTCCGATATCCTTTTGTACTACTATAGTAACACATATCCTTTTCTCTGTCACTTAAAGACTCAAAATAAGAAGAACTCCCTTGGCAAGCATCATCTATCCCCACTTTAAAAAGTACTAAGAAAAGGCTAGGATTCCCCTAACCTTTTTTCTTTATGCTTTATTCTGCCAAGGCACCCATTGGATCCCAAGGTGCGAGCACGATTGGTTCTGCTTCATAAGCGGCTTGTTCTTCTGCTGTCAGCAATTCCTTACGGACAACGATTTGATAGGTGTATTCATCCATCCAAGCGTCTGAGGCGACGAAGTAACCATCTGTACCGACCTTGTCTCCCCATGAGTTTTCAACCTTCCACTTGGTTGATTTGCCGTTTTCATCCAAGTCAACACCTGTCAAGACCATGGCGTGGGTCATCAAGCTTTCGCTGTAGTCCAAACGTCCAGCCTTATCTTGAGTCAGTTGAATGTCCATACTTGATTCAAAGTCATAAACATCTGTCGCAAGGATTCCAGCTTTACGGTTGCTGAGCTGACCGACATCTGAACCAAACCAAACAGTCTCTCCTGTCTGCATTTGGGCAATCGCCAATTCTTTCAAGCGTTCCATCGGAACGTTGATATAACGAACTGCACGACTACCAACGACATTCCCCAACATCTCAACCGTGTAAGATTTGCCATAAGGCTTGTCAGCAGTTGGAGCATTGATAACCGAAACATAATCTTCTAAAGGCAGATTGACATATTTCTTGTAAAATTCCTGTGGTGTGATTCCTTTTTCACTTTGGTAATTGTCATCCTTATCACGATAAGCAAAGTCAAATTTACGTGGTGGAAGTCCTAGTGACATAGCAAGGAAGTTAAAGATTTCTTGCAAGAGGTCTTCTTTCTTAGCTTGAACAGTCACTTGGTCTGCACCAGAAGCGAGCAAGTCACGTAAGATTTGGGCATCTTGGCGAAGCAATTTATTAAGGATGGCATTGAGCTCACGGCTGCTGCTAGATGAAACAGACTCAGGATAAATAGACTTGGGAACGACACCGTATTTCTCAAAGAGGGCAACGACCATATCCCATTGACCACCATCTTGTTGTGGAGTTTGGAGTAGGAAGCTAACCTTGCGGCTCGTCAATTCTTGGTCTGCAGTCGCAATCACTTGCTCCAAGAACCAGTTTGATTTCTCATACTTGTCCCAGAAGAAGGTGTGGGCTTGTGACAGTTCAAAGTTTTCGAGCTTGTATTGTGAAATGAGTTTGTGGCGGAAGGTGTTAAGAGCTGCGAACATCCAGCAACGACCAGACGCTTTCTGGTTGGTAACCTTGTCCTTGGTCAAATCAAGTGAGAAAACAGGTGTATTGTCTACATGGCTTTGACGACGTTCTAGGGCTGCAAAAATACCGTTGTGGCTTGCAGCATTTTCGATAGCTTGGTATTTTACATTTGCTTCATAGTTAGCAAATAAATTATCCGTAAATGATTCTTGAATCGCGTTCATAGATTCCTCCTTTTATTCTAATGTCTATTATAACTCTTTTCACAAAGGAAGCAACTGAAAAATGAAAAAGGCAGGGACTTTCTCCTCACCTTTTCTAACATAATCCAAACTAAGCAATACTAGCAAGGAGCTCCTCTAACTCCTCCTTGGTCAGGCGACGCCATTCTCCTTGTTCTAAGTTCTCATCCAAGACTAAAGTTCCCATCGTCAAACGTTGTAGGTCCACCACTTCCTTGCCACAGTAGGCTACCATGCGTTTGACCTGATGAAACTTCCCTTCAGCAATGGTCACACGAACCAGACTTTGATTTTTTTCTGGATCTACTGACACAATCTCCAGCTTAGCTGGCTGGCAGGTAAAGTCCTTGAGCGGAATGCCCTTGGCAAATGTCTCCACATCTTCTTGGCTCATGATGCCTTCGACTTGAGCCAAATAGGTCTTATCCACATGACGTTTGGGTGAAAGTAACGCATGGGCCAGCTGACCATCATTAGTCAAGAGTAAGAGCCCATGGGTATCGATATCCAAGCGTCCTACAGGAAAGACTTCTTTAGCACGTCCATATTCGTCCAATAAGTCCAAAACCGTTCTGTGTTTTGGATCCTCAGTTGCTGAAATGACTCCTTTAGGCTTGTTCATCATGTAGTAGACAAACTCCTCGTACTCTAGCACTTGACCATCAAAGCGAATTTCGTCTTTTTCTTCATTTATTTGCAATTTTGCTGATTTTTCTTTCTTGCCATTGACCGTCACGCGTCCAGCCTTGAGCAAGTTTTTAACCTCTGTCCGACTTCCCACAGCGCAGGCAACTAAAAATTTATCTAATCTCATAGAACCATTATATCATACTCAAAAGGAGGTTGGTACAATGACCAACCTCCTTTTTTCTAGTTTTTCAAGAAACTAACTTCCTCGTCTCCAGAAAATAGCTAAGACAATCATAGCTCCTAAAACTGATGGGATAATAGCCGTATCAGCTAAAATAGGCCCCCAAGTTCCAAAAAGCATTTGACCCAGGAAAGCACCAATCCAACCCAGGAACATTTTCCCAAAGCATCCCATCCGTTCTCCACGATTGGTGATAGCTCCAGCTAATAGTCCGATCAAAAGACCGACAAACATACTTCCAATCATAGTTTCTCCTTAAATTGCCCAATCTCCATTGCGGAAGAGTGGTACGCGTGTTCCATCCTCACGGATACCATCGATATCCATTTGGTTCGAACCAATCATAAAGTCAACGTGAACGTCTGAACGGTTGAGTCCTGCAGCTTCCAGCTCTTCTTCGCTCATCTCTGCTCCACCAACGACACTAGTTGCATAAGCTGCACCGATAGCCAAGTGGTTTGAAGCATTTTCATCAAAAAGGGTATTAAAGAAAGTAATGCCTGACTGTGAAATTGGGCTTGGATCTGGTACCAAGGCACATTCACCCAAGGCACGCGCACCAGCATTCTTAAAGACAAGGTCCTTCATAACCTGATCACCTTTTTCAGCTGTAATATCAATGATTTGACCATTTTCAAAGGTTACTTTAATACCTTCGATGATATTTCCATTATAGCTAAGTGGTTTTGTAGAAGTAACATAACCATCTGCACGACGGAAGTCAGGAGCTGTAAAGACTTCTTCTGTTGGCATATTTGGCAAGAAACCTTCGCCTTGAGCATTGATAGCTCCAGCTGATTCCCAAACGTGGTTCTTAGGCAAGCCAAGTGTCAAGTCTGTTCCAGGGGCAGTGTAGTGAAGAGCTGAGAATTGCTCTTTGTTGAGCATTTCCGCCTTGCTCTTCAAGATTGCTGCATGTTCTTCCCAAGCTTTAACTGGATCTTCTTCGTAGATACGGCAAGTTTTGAAGATTTGGTCCCAAAGGAGGTCTACTGCTTCTTCGTCACTCGCAGCATTTGGAAAGACCTTCTTAGCCCACTCGAGTCCAGCAGCTGCTGCTACAGTCCAGCTAACCTTGTTAGATTGAGTTGCGATACGCATTGGCTTCATAGCAATTCCCATAGCTTTAGCAGAAGCTGAAAGCTTTTCAGCGTCCACTCCGTTCAAGGCACCTGGGTCAGAGGAACGGACACCGAGACGACTTGCTTTGTTTTCAAGAAGGTAGTTCATCTCAGCAATCTTGTATTCTGGTACATTGTCCAAACGCTCTAGTGGCGCGTGAAGGAATTTCTCGCGATTTACAAAGTCATCTGCCCATTGAACGATAACTTCGTGTGCTCCAAGTGCATAAGCTTCTTTGACGATTAAGTGAGCCAACTCACGTTGCTCCACATCGATAGAGAGAGCCAAAGTGTGACCCGGTTGCACATTCACACCGTTTGCAACCAAAAGCTTAGCGTATTTTTCTAGATTTTCTTTAAAATTTGGTAAAACCATTTGTGTTTCCCTTTTCTATTTTTATTTTTCTTTCAAAGCAGAAAATAATCCTGCCAAAGCAATAGCACCTGAAAGGAGTGCTGTCGATAAAAGAATTGTCTGATCAGCAAGGTCTAATTGATACTCAAACACCTTCTCAGCTGGCTTGTCTTCCGCAAAAATTCTGAGTTTCATCAAATGTCCTTTCTTATTCTTCATGCTCTCCTAGGTAGAGGCGTCGTGCCTCTGGACTATTTGTGAGGATATCTATATAGGTTTCATAGTCATCAGGTAGAGGCTTTCCTAAAGAGATATCTTGTTCTGGATTTATATTTTTCCCATAAATAAAGCAAAGATAGAGACGTTCGTTGAGTGTTGGAAATACTTCAATAGACATAAGTTCAGCCTGACCTACCCGATCCCAATCCTGTTCTTTGATATCTGGTATGATATAAGCCTGGAAGAGGCCCATAAGTGGATTATCCTCCGGTTGACCACTGTCCTTATCCGCTAGAACTAAAGAACAGCGTCGACCAAAACCAGCTACTTGGCGCTCCCGTCCCTTTAGCGAAACAGTAATAGGCTGCCCTCCAATATGACTATAAATCCATTCTTTAGGTAGTTCATAATCTAACAGGGGGTTAACTTCTTTGACAATCGCTACAGGACTATAGCGTAGAAACTGACGAGTAACAGCCTTACAAAAGAGAATATTCTCCTCTTTCAAGGTGACTCCCTTCCAGTTATTTTCTTCGTTAAAATGGTTGAAAAATACCAGATAGGGATCACGCACCATTTGTGCTAATACGTAAACGCCATTTCGCAAGCGTATGGAAATAACTTTCCCTGGTTTCCAAGGTGTTGCTCTGTTTTTCTTTACCATCATTAACCAACCTCAAATCTACATAAGACATTTCAAACTCTTAAAACAAATCATCAAACAAGCTCAACTGATTGTCCTCTGGCATATTACCAAGAATCCCCATTTCATCCATCTTTTCAACCAAGGTTGATGAAAGTCCACCACGCTTGCGCAGTTCTGTCTTAGAGAGGAACTCACCCTCTTCACGCGCACGCACCAACTGCTTAGCAACGTTCTCTCCCAGACCATCCATTGCTACAAATGGTGGGATAAGAGTATCTCCGTCGATGATGAATTCAGTCGCATCACTACGATAGAGATCTAACTTGCCAAACTTAAAGCCACGTTCCCACATTTCATTGACAATCTCAAGAGTGGTATAGAGGTCAATTTCCACATTAGAGGCTTCATTATTCTTCCGTTTTTCAGCGATTTCTTCCATTCTACGCTTAATGGCATCCAAGCCCGCACCCATGGTCTTGATATCAAAGGCCTTGGCGCGGATAGAGAAGTAAGCACAGTAATAATAAATGGGATGGTGAACCTTGAAGTAGGCTACACGCAAGGCCATCATAACGTAGGCTGCCGCATGGGCCTTAGGGAACATATACTTGATTTTTCCACAGGATTCGATATACCACTCTGGCACCTTATTGGCCTTCATGGCTTCGATATAGCCATTTCTCTCCTCTTCGGAGATCTTCAGCCACAAACCCTTACGTACCCGTTCCATGATGGTAAAGGCCATCTTAGGTTCAAGACCAGCATGCATGAGGTAAACCATGATGTCGTCCCGACAACCGATAACGGTTGATAGGTCCGCAATCCCTTGCTTGATCAAATCCTGGGCATTTCCCAACCACACATCGGTACCGTGGGATAGACCTGAGAGCTGAAGCAACTCTGCAAAAGTCGTCGGATGCGTCTCGTCTACCATCCCACGTACAAAGTTGGTTCCAAACTCTGGAATCCCCAGCATCCCCGTCGGTGTACCGATTTGCTCAGGAGTCACCCCAAGAACATCAGTTCCTGAAAAGAGGGCCATCACGCCTTCATCATCCATAGGAATTTCATTAGGATCAATCCCAGACAAGTCCTGCAGTTTCCGAATCATGGTCGGATCATCATGTCCCAGCACATCAAGTTTGAGGACGTTCTCATCGATATCGTGGAAGTTAAAGTGAGTCGTCTGCCATTCAGCCGTCACGTCATCTGCTGGATACTGAACAGGCGTAAAGTCGTAAACATCCATGTAGTTAGGAATAACAACAATTCCCCCCGGGTGTTGTCCCGTTGTGCGCTTGACACCAGCTGCACCTTGAGCAAGGCGTTCCACCTCTGCATCACGATAAAACTTCCCATAGTCTCTCTCGTAGCCCTTTACAAATCCATAGGCAGTCTTGGCAGCCACCGTACCAACCGTTCCTGCACGGAAGGCATATTCCTCACCAAAGATATCACGCACATCCAAGTGGGCGCTAGGCTGGTCTTCTCCCGAGAAGTTCAAGTCAATATCGGGAACTTTATCTCCATCAAAACCAAGGAAGGTCTCGAAAGGAATATCCTGTCCATTTTTGCTAAGTTTATGACCACAGTTTGGACAATCCTTATTGGGCATATCAAACCCTGAACCGTAAGAACCATCCGTGATAAACTCACTATACTGACACTGACCACAAACATAATGAGGAGAAAGAGGGTTAACCTCCGTAATCCCAATCATGGTCGCAACAAAACTAGAACCGACAGATCCACGAGAACCAACCAAGTAACCCCGTTCATTGGAACGTTGCACTAACATCTGGGAAGCCAGATAAATCACGGCAAATCCATTCCCCAGAATGGAAGTTAATTCTTTTTCAATCCGCAAATCAACGATATCTGGCAGCGGATTGCCATAAATCTCAAAAGCTTTCTTATAGGTCAGCTCAGCGACCGTTTCTTCAGCCTTGTCGATGAAAGGTGTATACAAGTCACCTTTAACAACCTCAACAGGTTCAAAGATATCTGCCAAGGCATTGGTATTTTTAATAACTAGCCTGTGTGCTAGCTCCTCTCCCAAGAAAGCAAATTCATCCAACATCTCATTAGTTGTTCGAAAATGAGCCTTTGGCAAAGGAGCTGGTTGGGCATGTTCACCATGACCGATGGTTCGGTTAATCATAGCCCCCTGACCCAAACTACGGACAATAATTTCACGGTAAATCTCTTCTTCCGGTTCGATATAGTGGACATTTCCCGTAGCTAGAACAGGCTTGCCAAGACGGTCCCCAACCTCTATCAAACTCTTGATAATAGTCTGGAGTTCCTCCATATCCTTGACCTGCTCTTTAGCAATCAAGGGAGCATAGATAGCTGGTGGCATGACTTCGATAAAGTCATAATACTTGGCCACCTCAACCGCCGCATCCACACCTTGGGAAACAACTGCGTCAAAAACTTCGCCTTCCGAGCAAGCCGACCCCAAAATCAAGCCCTCCCGATGGGCGTCTAGAACCGTTCTCGGAATTCGTGGCACCCCTTCAAAATACTTGGTGTTAGACAAAGAAACCAGCTTAAAAATATTTTTTAAACCAACTTGATTCTTGACATAAATGGTCGCATGTTTAATCCGAGCTTTTTTATAAGAATCTGGACTGATTAGATCAATATTGAGTCTAGCCAGATCGGTCACACCATGTTTTTCTGCTACCTCTTTGATAAAGATGAAAAGCAGACGACCAGTAGCTTCCGCATCGTAATTAGCCATGTGGTGGTGTTCAAGTGCTACACCAAAACGCTTAGTCAAAGGTCCCAAACCATGACGTTTATACTCAGGATAGAGGTTTCTAGCAAACTCCAGCGTATCGATAACTGGCTGGCTAATCTTATGCAGACCATGACGCTCATAGTTGGCATTCATAAAGCCAACGTCAAAGGTAGCATTGTGAGCAACTAAGACTGTATCCTTGCAAAATTCTTGGAATTCTTGCAAAACTTGTTCCAGTGGTTTAGCATTTTTGACATGATCATCTGTAATTCCTGTCAACTCAGTAGTAAAGGCTGATAATGGATCCCCGGGATTGATAAATTCATCAAATTCGGCAATAACATTCCCCTTGTACATCTTAGAGGCCGCAACCTGAATCAAATCATTATAGATAGCTGAAAGTCCCGTCGTTTCCACGTCAAAAACCACGTAGGTCGCTTCTGACAAGTCCATCTCCACTTCGTTATAAACGATTGGAACACGGTCCTCCACAATATTGGCTTCCATTCCATAGATCAGCTGGATTCCAGCTTTCTTGGCCGCCTTATAGCCGTGTGGGAAAGATTGAACATTTCCATGGTCCGTAATGGCAACCGCCTTGTGTCCCCACTTAGCAGCTGTCTCAACGATCTCCTCTACCTCTGGTAGAGCATCCATAGTCGACATATTTGTATGAGCATGAAACTCAACCCGACGCTCACCTTCTGGCATCAAATCCTTCCGCTTATAGTGAACAACTTCCTGCACATCCTGCACGTTCATGGTCAAATCACGTGTGAAGTTATTCATCTCCACATTCCCACGAACTCGAAGCCAAGAATTCTTCTTAATGATGTCAAACTTCTGAGCCTCTTCTTCATTCTTAACCCATTTTTGCATTGAAAAACTTGAAGTGTAGTCTGTCATTTTAAAGTTGATCAAAACGCGACCAGTTCTGGTCACCTTATGCTCCACATCAAAAACGACCCCTTCAAAGACCAGGCGATTTTCCTCAGTCGTCACGTCGATCATCTGGGTAACTTCAGCCTTATCTAGTTTAGGCTTGGCCGCAGCCTTTTTAGCGTGAAAATCAAAGGTTGGCTTCTCTTCTACTGGAGGAGGAGCCATTTGTTCCAGTTGCTCCATAGCCCGGAGCGCTTCCTCATTGGCAGTTTGAACAATCTGTTCATTCTCCGTATGGAAGGCTTCCTCCTGCTCTTGTGTAAGAACATCATTCTTTTCTATTTGGCATACAAAAGCTGGAAAACCAAACTTTTCGAGTTGCTTTGCCAAATTAGGAAGATGATTCTTCTTAAAGTGCTCCTTATCAATCGCCTCTGAACCTTCAATAATGAGTTGATTTCCCTCCGCACGAACGTTTAAATTCTGGTAAAGAGATTTAAACCCTTGACTTGCACATGGACCTTCAGAAAAAGCCTCTCTATAGTAGGCCTGCAAGAGTTCATTAGAGAATTCTTGAGAAAGAGCCTTGATTTCGAAAACAGCTCGGTTTCCTGTCTTAGAAAATTCTTCACCAAGCCCTTTCTTTAACTCTAAAAAGATTTCAATCGGTAAAATATTAGAAAATACAAAATGAAATTCCCAAATCTTACTAATTTTATGAACCACAACACGCTCAATTCTGGCATCAACAAGAGCAGGATTCCGTCTCAATTGATCAGAGATTCCTAGTTGATTCATTAAAATTTCAAACTTACTTGACATTCATTTTCCTCACATTATTCTCTTACTATTTTACCATAATTAAAGAAAATATATGACTAGTACCATTCCTTAAGCACTGCTAGTTTACACAAATTTGTTCCGTAAACAAAAAAGAAGACTCTCAGAATCTCCTTAGTAAATAAAAAAAAGATACCTTTAAGTATCCTCGTAATCAATCGGGAAGACAGGATTCGAACCTGCGACACCTTGGTCCCAAACCAAGTACTCTACCAAGCTGAGCTACTTCCCGCGTTAAATAAAAAAATGCACCCTAGAGGAGTCGAACCTCTAACCGCCTGATTCGTAGTCAGGTACTCTATCCAGTTGAGCTAAGGGTGCTCATCATTATATGCCGAGGACCGGAATCGAACCGGTACGATCGTTACCAATCGCAGGATTTTAAGTCCTGTGCGTCTGCCAGTTCCGCCACCCCGGCCTCTCTAAGCGAACGACGGGATTCGAACCCGCGACCCCCACCTTGGCAAGGTGGTGTTCTACCACTGAACTACGTTCGCATCGACCTCTTATTCTATATAAAAAAATGCCGGCTACATGACTTGAACACGCGACCCTCTGATTACAAATCAGATGCTCTACCAACTGAGCTAAGCCGGCTGATTTCTATTATGCGGGTTAAGGGACTTGAACCCCCACGCCGTTAAGCGCCAGATCCTAAATCTGGTGCGTCTGCCAATTCCGCCAAACCCGCAAATATGACCCGTACTGGGCTCGAACCAGTGACCCATTGATTAAAAGTCAATTGCTCTACCAACTGAGCTAACGAGTCTAAAATAACTTCCGTTATCTTAAACGGTCCCGACGGGAATCGAACCCGCGATCTTCGCCGTGACAGGGCGACGTGATAACCGCTACACTACGGGACCTATGGGAGTTAACGGGATCGAACCGCTGACCCTCTGCTTGTAAGGCAGATGCTCTCCCAGCTGAGCTAAACTCCCTCAAGCTAAGCGACTTCCATATCTCACAGGGGGCAACCCCCAACTACTTCCGGCGTTCTAGGGCTTAACTGCTGTGTTCGGCATGGGTACAGGTGTATCTCCTAGGCTATCGTCACTTAACTCTGAGTAATACCTACTCAAAATTGAATATCTATCAAATACCAAGAAAACCTCACACTTCGTATTCTCAGTTACTTTGGATAAGTCCTCGAGCTATTAGTATTAGTCCGCTACATGTGTCGCCACACTTCCACTTCTAACCTATCTACCTGATCATCTCTCAGGGCTCTTACTGATATAAAATCATGGGAAATCTCATCTTGAGGTGGGTTTCACACTTAGATGCTTTCAGCGTTTATCCCTTCCCTACATAGCTACCCAGCGATGCCTTTGGCAAGACAACTGGTACACCAGCGGTAAGTCCACTCTGGTCCTCTCGTACTAGGAGCAGATCCTCTCAAATTTCCTACGCCCGCGACGGATAGGGACCGAACTGTCTCACGACGTTCTGAACCCAGCTCGCGTGCCGCTTTAATGGGCGAACAGCCCAACCCTTGGGACCGACTACAGCCCCAGGATGCGACGAGCCGACATCGAGGTGCCAAACCTCCCCGTCGATGTGAACTCTTGGGGGAGATAAGCCTGTTATCCCCAGGGTAGCTTTTATCCGTTGAGCGATGGCCCTTCCATACGGAACCACCGGATCACTAAGCCCGACTTTCGTCCCTGCTCGAGTTGTAGCTCTCGCAGTCAAGCTCCCTTATACCTTTACACTCTGCGAATGATTTCCAACCATTCTGAGGGAACCTTTGGGCGCCTCCGTTACCTTTTAGGAGGCGACCGCCCCAGTCAAACTGCCCGTCAGACACTGTCTCCGATAGGGATAACCTATCCGGGTTAGAGTGGCCATAACACAAGGGTAGTATCCCAACAACGTCTCCTTCGAAACTGGCGTCCCGATCTCATAGACTCCTACCTATCCTGTACATGTGGTACAGACACTCAATATCAAACTGCAGTAAAGCTCCATGGGGTCTTTCCGTCCTGTCGCGGGTAACCTGCATCTTCACAGGTACTAAAATTTCACCGAGTCTCTCGTTGAGACAGTGCCCAAATCATTACGCCTTTCGTGCGGGTCGGAACTTACCCGACAAGGAATTTCGCTACCTTAGGACCGTTATAGTTACGGCCGCCGTTTACTGGGGCTTCAATTCATACCTTCGCTTACGCTAAGCACTCCTCTTAACCTTCCAGCACCGGGCAGGCGTCACCCCCTATACATCATCTTACGATTTAGCAGAGAGCTGTGTTTTTGATAAACAGTTGCTTGGGCCTATTCACTGCGGCTGACGTAAAGTCAGCACCCCTTCTCCCGAAGTTACGGGGTCATTTTGCCGAGTTCCTTAACGAGAGTTCTCTCGCTCACCTGAGGCTACTCGCCTCGACTACCTGTGTCGGTTTGCGGTACGGGTAGAGTATGTTTAAACGCTAGAAGCTTTTCTTGGCAGTGTGACGTCACTAACTTCGCTACTAAACTTCGCTCCCCATCACAGCTCAATGTTATAGATATAAGCATTTGACTCATATCACACCTCACTGCTTAGACAGACACTTCCATTCGTCTGCTTTAGTTAGCCTACTGCGTCCCTCCATCACTACATACTCTAGTACAGGAATATCAACCTGTTGTCCATCGGATACACCTTTCGGTCTCTCCTTAGGTCCCGACTAACCCAGGGCGGACGAGCCTTCCCCTGGAAACCTTAGTCTTACGGTGGACAGGATTCTCACCTGTCTTTCGCTACTCATACCGGCATTCTCACTTCTATGCGTTCCAGCACTCCTCACGGTATACCTTCTTCACACATAGAACGCTCTCCTACCATACCTATAAAGGTATCCACAGCTTCGGTAAATTGTTTTAGCCCCGGTACATTTTCGGCGCAGGGTCACTCGACTAGTGAGCTATTACGCACTCTTTGAATGAATAGCTGCTTCTAAGCTAACATCCTAGTTGTCTGTGCAACCCCACATCCTTTTCCACTTAACAATTATTTTGGGACCTTAGCTGGTGGTCTGGGCTGTTTCCCTTTCGACTACGGATCTTAGCACTCGCAGTCTGACTGCCGACCATAATTCATTGGCATTCGGAGTTTATCTGAGATTGGTAATCCGGGATGGACCCCTCACCCAAACAGTGCTCTACCTCCAAGAATCTTTATGTCGACGCTAGCCCTAAAGCTATTTCGGAGAGAACCAGCTATCTCCAAGTTCGTTTGGAATTTCTCCGCTACCCACAAGTCATCCAAGCACTTTTCAACGTGCCCTGGTTCGGTCCTCCAGTGCGTCTTACCGCACCTTCAACCTGCTCATGGGTAGGTCACATGGTTTCGGGTCTACGACATGATACTAAAGCGCCCTATTCAGACTCGGTTTCCCTGCGGCTCCGTCTCTTCAACTTAACCTCGCATCATATCGTAACTCGCCGGTTCATTCTACAAAAGGCACGCTCTCACCCATTAACGGGCTCGAACTTGTTGTAGGCACACGGTTTCAGGTTCTATTTCACTCCCCTCCCGGGGTGCTTTTCACCTTTCCCTCACGGTACTGGTTCACTATCGGTCACTAGGGAGTATTTAGGGTTGGGAGATGGTCCTCCCAGATTCCGACGGGATTTCACGTGTCCCGCCGTACTCAGGATACTGCTAGGTACAAAGACTATTTTAAATACGAGGCTATTACTCTCTTTGGCTGATCTTCCCAAATCATTCTTCTATAATCTTTGAGTCCACATTGCAGTCCTACAACCCCGAAGAGTAAACTCTTCGGTTTGCCCTCCTGCCGTTTCGCTCGCCGCTACTAAGGCAATCGCTTTTGCTTTCTCTTCCTGCAGCTACTTAGATGTTTCAGTTCACTGCGTCTTCCTCCTCACATCCTTAACAGATGCGGGTAACAGGTAGTACCTGTTGGGTTCCCCCATTCGGAAATCCCTGGATCATCGCTTACTTACAGCTACCCAAGGCATATCGTCGTTTGTCACGTCCTTCTTCGGCTCCTAGTGCCAAGGCATCCACCGTGCGCCCTTATTAACTTAACCTTATTTTTTGACCTTTCAGTCATAAACTCTTTTAATACTACAGCGTTTCGGTTTATTTTCTTGTTACTATTTGATATAGATATTCAATTTTCAATGTGCATTACTTGGTGATCTCTCACCAATGGAGCCTAGCGGGATCGAACCGCTGACCTCCTGCGTGCAAAGCAGGCGCTCTCCCAGCTGAGCTAAGGCCCCACAAGACCTCTCAAGACTAAACAAGACCAATGTGCAGTTCCTTATCCTTAGAAAGGAGGTGATCCAGCCGCACCTTCCGATACGGCTACCTTGTTACGACTTCACCCCAATCATCTATCCCACCTTAGGCGGCTGGCTCCTAAAAGGTTACCTCACCGACTTCGGGTGTTACAAACTCTCGTGGTGTGACGGGCGGTGTGTACAAGGCCCGGGAACGTATTCACCGCGGCGTGCTGATCCGCGATTACTAGCGATTCCGACTTCATGTAGGCGAGTTGCAGCCTACAATCCGAACTGAGACTGGCTTTAAGAGATTAGCTTGCCGTCACCGGCTTGCGACTCGTTGTACCAGCCATTGTAGCACGTGTGTAGCCCAGGTCATAAGGGGCATGATGATTTGACGTCATCCCCACCTTCCTCCGGTTTATTACCGGCAGTCTCGCTAGAGTGCCCAACTGAATGATGGCAACTAACAATAGGGGTTGCGCTCGTTGCGGGACTTAACCCAACATCTCACGACACGAGCTGACGACAACCATGCACCACCTGTCACCTCTGTCCCGAAGGAAAACTCTATCTCTAGAGCGGTCAGAGGGATGTCAAGACCTGGTAAGGTTCTTCGCGTTGCTTCGAATTAAACCACATGCTCCACCGCTTGTGCGGGCCCCCGTCAATTCCTTTGAGTTTCAACCTTGCGGTCGTACTCCCCAGGCGGAGTGCTTAATGCGTTAGCTGCGGCACTAAACCCCGGAAAGGGTCTAACACCTAGCACTCATCGTTTACGGCGTGGACTACCAGGGTATCTAATCCTGTTTGCTCCCCACGCTTTCGAGCCTCAGCGTCAGTTACAAGCCAGAGAGCCGCTTTCGCCACCGGTGTTCCTCCATATATCTACGCATTTCACCGCTACACATGGAATTCCACTCTCCCCTCTTGCACTCAAGTTAAACAGTTTCCAAAGCGTACTATGGTTAAGCCACAGCCTTTAACTTCAGACTTATCTAACCGCCTGCGCTCGCTTTACGCCCAATAAATCCGGACAACGCTCGGGACCTACGTATTACCGCGGCTGCTGGCACGTAGTTAGCCGTCCCTTTCTGGTAAGATACCGTCACAGTGTGAACTTTCCACTCTCACACTCGTTCTTCTCTTACAACAGAGCTTTACGATCCGAAAACCTTCTTCACTCACGCGGCGTTGCTCGGTCAGACTTCCGTCCATTGCCGAAGATTCCCTACTGCTGCCTCCCGTAGGAGTCTGGGCCGTGTCTCAGTCCCAGTGTGGCCGATCACCCTCTCAGGTCGGCTATGTATCGTTGCCTTGGTGAGCCGTTACCTCACCAACTAGCTAATACAACGCAGGTCCATCTGGTAGTGATGCAATTGCACCTTTTAAGTATATGTCATGCAACATCTACTCTTATGCGGTATTAGCTATCGTTTCCAATAGTTATCCCCCGCTACCAGGCAGGTTACCTACGCGTTACTCACCCGTTCGCAACTCATCCAGAGAAGCAAGCTCCTCCTTCAGCGTTCTACTTGCATGTATTAGGCACGCCGCCAGCGTTCGTCCTGAGCCAGGATCAAACTCTCATTAAAAGTTTGAGTTCTCACTCATTTCTGTCACTGACAGATTTATTGTTTTTTTCATTGTTCAGTACTATAACCTCAGTTATAGTGCCCTGCACATTGGTTCGTCTTGTTCAGTTTTCAAAGGTCTTTGTCACTCATTCTCTCTCAAGCGACAACTATATTAGTATATCACAGCCATCTGTCTCTGTCAACAGATTTTTTAAACTTTTTTCCAAGTTTTTTTACCACAATATACCCATAGTCCGTACGGGATTCGAACCCGTGTTACCGCCGTGAAAAGGCGGTGTCTTAACCCCTTGACCAACGGACCTTGAGCTTTTCAACTCTTTCTATTATACCTACTTTTTTACCTTTGTCAAGAACTTTTTTCCTCTTTACCGAAATTCTGAAAAGATTAGGGAAAGTTCTCTTAGTAGAGCTTTACGTCCTCTAAAGACTTCTCCTCCTATTAGACGATCTATTAATTCTTGTTTTTCCATACTCTGCTTTGATTTGTATGTCTTCAGAAGTTCGTGAAAGAGATAATAATCGTCCAGCCTGAGTCCTTTTTCTCCTAGACGATGGCTAATCTCACTCACTTCTTCATAGGGTTCTTTGTCGAAACGACGCTTGTGGCTTTCCTGCTTACGGATGTAATCTAGAATACGATTTCTAAATTTTGTTTTAAAGCAAACATAAAGTTGATGGCGCTCGCCCTCTAGTAACTCTGGGTTGCGACTCACCAGCTCATATAGACATAACATGCCTTCCTGGTCCCAGTCCTCTTTCTCCCACAGATGCAAATGATAATCTTTTCGACACTTATGGACGATTCCCTTACTTTCTTCATATAAGTCTTTTAGATTCATAGACCTCTCCTTTCTGCATTTAGTTTAGCAAAATGCGCGAACCCATGGGTCTACTTCCTCTGTTTTATACTTCTTCCTCCCTAAACGGCACATAAAAAGAGAGGCAAAGCCTCTCTGGGGTTATAATTCTGCAATTTGGTTGAGATTCACTTCTGCAATCGTATCATTACCAAACATAGAGATAATCATCTTCACTTTGTTGTTATCAATTTCAGTAATTTTACCTGTGTAATCTGCAAAAGCGCCATCAACGATGCGGACTGTCTGGCCAACTTCAACATCAATATCAAACTCTTGAACAGTTTGTCCCATTGAAACCAGAATATCACGAATTTCTTGTTCCAATAGTGGAGTTGGTTTTGATCTGTTACCGTGTGAGCCGACGAATCCTGTTACGTTAGGTGTGTTTCGAACGACGAACCATGCTTCATCTGTCATGACCATTTCTACAAGGACATAACCTGGAAAGCGATTCTCTTCAACTTCCTTTTTCTTTCCATTTTTCTCAACTTGCACGGTTTGTGTTGGAATCTCAACGCGTAGAATATTATCCAACATGTTATATGTTTGCGCACGTTGCAATAGATTTTCTTTTACCTTATTTTCATAGCCATAATAAGTTTGTAGAACAAACCATCCCTTGTCAAAACTATCCATGATATTTCCTTTCATACATATATAGAAGAAAGTTAGCAGAAGTTCCCCGCTTCTCTTCTAAAAAATGTTAATAAATCGAATCAAACCTGAAACAATCAACTGGTCAAAAATGTAAATGATGACCACAAAGAAGGCTGTGTATTCCATAATAGAGCGAAAATCTCTCCAGCTTTCTTTGCGAGTTGGCCAAGTTGTTTCTTTAAGAAGTTTAAAAATATCCTTAATAAAACCCATCGTTCTCTCCTATCTCGTTTCTCTATGTGTCGTATATTTTCCACAATGTTTACAAAATTTATTTACTTCTAGTCGTGTTGGCTTGGGGTTCCCACTAATTTTGATTGAGTAATTCCTTGAACCACAAACTGCACAAGCTAGGCTTGCTTTTTTTAGTGCCATAACGCCTCCATCTTATCTATTATAACAAGAAACCTAGGCTTTGACAAGTCTCTTAACGAAATAGATTAAGGATTGAGTCCCATATTGTCTGGGCTTTTTCTTTTATCTTAGCTTCTGAAATCGCACGTCCTGCTTCATCTACAAGATTTTGTGCACGACTACGAATATCTCCTATCGGGTCCTCAGACTGGTTTGTCTCATTTTCAACGATTTGCTTTTTCGTATTTTCTGGTTCAATACCATTTTGTTTATAAGCATTCTCAACTGTAAAGGTGCTACCAGGAGTATAAGGCAAGATGGTATTAGCCATACTTCTAAAGACATGGGCAGCGCCATTAGAAGTCGAACCTGCTAGATAATGGTTCTCATCTGTTGTTGGGAAGCCGAGCCAGTGGCTGATTACCACATCCGGAGTATAACCAATCACCCACTGGTCACTGGTATATTCTGGGTTGAAAACAGCTTCAGTCGTACCTGTTTTACCAGCCATAACGTAATCCGCTGGTGACGAACTAATTCCTGTACCATTGGTAAATGTTCCTAGCATCATACTGGTCATTTTATCAGCTACCGACTTATCAATCACTCGTTTTTGGGAGTTTTTATGACTCTTGATGACCTGACCGCTGGCATTTTCAATACGAGTGATGAAATGTGCTTCAGGCATTAGACCTCCATTGGCAAAGGCTGCATAGGCTTGCGCCATCTGGAGAGGATTCGTCTCCACACCTCCACCAAGAGCAACTCCAAGAACTCGGTCAACTTTTTCCATATTCAAACCAAATCTCTCCCCAGCGTCAAAAGCTTTGTCAATACCTAATTCATTTACAGTCGCAACTGCTGGTAGGTTGAGTGATTCCGCCAAGGCCTGATACATAGGTACTTCTGGAGATGTCTTAATACCCGCATAGTTGTCTACTTGATAACTGTTGTACTGCATCGTATGATTATCCAGTTGCTTGTTCAAGGCCCATCCTGCTTCTACTGCGGGTGTATAAACGACTAAAGGTTTAATGGTTGAGCCTGGGCTACGCTTAGACTGAGTGGCATAGTTAAAATTACGGAAACCTGGTTTGTCATCACCAGCTACACGACCAACAACTCCACGCACTCCACCGGTCTTGGGTTCTAGAGCGACACTACCTGATTCGGCATGCGTTCCGTCTTCTGCTGTTGGAAATAGCGAAGTGTTTTCGTAAATAACCTGCATGTTTGCTTGGTAGTTTTGGTCAAGCTCTGTGTAGATTCGATAGCCATTGTTGACAATCTCTTCTTCTGTGAGATTGTACTTGGAAACCGCTTCGTTGACAACTGCATCAAAATAGGACGGGTAACGATAATCCGAAACTTTGCCTTCATACTTATCTTGCAGTTGAGAAGCCATATCTACTCCAGCCGCTTCGGTCTCTTGGTTTTTATCAATATAACCTGCTGCAACCATATTTTGCAAAACAGTATCCCTACGGTTGGTGGAAGTCTCAACAGAATTTAATGGATTATACAATTCTGGTCCCTTGAGCATCCCTGCTAGAGTCGCCGCCTGATCAAGCGTTAGTTGTGAAGCTGATACACCGAAATATTTCTTACTTGCATCTTCAACACCCCATACCCCATTTCCGAAGTAGGCGTTATTGAGGTACATAGTAAGGATTTGCTCCTTGCTGTATTTCTTGGTCAACTCTAAGGCAAGGAAAAACTCCTTGGCCTTCCGTTCAACGGTCTGGTCCTGGGAAAGATAGGCATTTTTCGCCAACTGTTGAGTGATGGTAGACCCCCCTCCAGAACGACCTGCTGTAAGGATGGCTAGAAAGAAACGACCGTAGTTAATCCCATCATTTTTATAGAAGGAACGGTCCTCCGTCGCGACGACAGCATTTTGCAAGTCTTTACTGATATCTGTCAGTTCAACATAGGTTCCCTTTTGACCCGACAGGGCTCCTGCCTCTTTTTCTTCGCGGTCAAAAATCAGAGTTCGCGTTTTCAGGGCATTTTGTAAGTCATTAACATTAGTAGACTTGGCTATCGCAAATAGGTAGGTTCCTACTAGCAAACCTGCACTTAACCCTAAAATGATGACGATTTTTGTCAGATGATAACGACGCCAAAATTTCCGAATTGGGCCTACTTGGGACAATTTTTTTCTATCGCTCCGAGAACGACGCATGCTAGTCGAATCAGACTCCGTGGATTCATTCGTTTCTTTTTTAAAGAGAGAAAGAAACTTCTCAAATAATTTATCTAATTTCATGCGTTTATTTTATCATCTTCACCATAGGAACTCAAGAATTTAGCTACTCCCTATCCAAATAGGGCTTTTTTTGTTACAATATCTGTATGCAATTCACATTTACATTACCCGAATCCTTGCCTCAAATGACGGTCAAACAATTTCTAGAGGAACAACTCCTCATCCCTAGAAAAATCCGCCATTTTTTGAGAATAAAGAAGAACATCTTAATGAACCACAAAGAAGTTCACTGGAACGAGATGGTCAAGCCAGGGGACATTTGCCAGTTGACTTTTGACGAGGAAGATTATCCCCCAAAAGAAATCCTTTGGGGCAATCCAGACCTCGTTCAAGAGGTTTATCAAGATCAACATCTCATTATCGTCAACAAGCCAGAGGGAATGAAAACTCACGGAAATCAACCTGGTGAAATTGCCCTTCTCAACCATGTCTCTGCCTACGTTGGTCAAACCTGCTATGTCGTTCATCGCCTGGACATGGAAACAAGCGGTTTAGTACTTTTTGCTAAAAATCCTTTTATCCTACCTATCCTCAATCGCTTGTTGGAGAAAAAGGAAATCGCTCGTGAATACTGGGCACTCGTAGAGAGGCAAGTAGCGAACAAAGAACTTATCTTCCGAGATAAAATTGGTCGTGATCGCCATGATCGTAGAAAACGAGTGGTAGATCCCAAAAGTGGGCAACATGCCGAAACTCAGGTAAGCCGACTAAAGCAATTTCCAAATCAGACTACCCTTGTCCGTTGCAAACTAAAGACCGGTCGAACGCATCAGATTCGTGTTCACCTTTCTCATCACAAGCATCCTATCTTGGGCGATCCTCTCTATAACTCTAGATCAAAAGCAAGCAGGCTCATGCTTCATGCCTTTCGACTTTCTTTTACTCATCCACTCACCTTCGAAAAATTGAGTTTTACCGCCTTCTCGGATACTTTTGAAATAGAATTAAAACAAAATGGATGACACTATCATCCATTTTTCTATACAAAAAAGCAAGACCAAAAGGCCTTGCTTTTATCGACTCAAGAATTATTTAGCGATTTTTGCAAAGTATTCAAGAGTACGTACAAGTTGTGCAGTGTATGACATTTCGTTGTCGTACCATGATACAACTTTAACCAATTGTTTACCGTCAACGTCAAGAACTTTAGTTTGAGTTGCGTCAAACAATGAACCGTAAGACATACCTACGATATCTGAAGATACGATTGGATCTTCTGTGTAACCGTATGATTCGTTTGAAGCTGCTTTCATAGCTGCGTTTACTTCATCAACAGTAACGTTCTTTTCAAGAACTGCTACCAATTCAGTAACTGATCCAGTTGGAGTTGGAACGCGTTGTGCAGATCCGTCAAGTTTACCATTCAATTCTGGGATTACAAGACCGATAGCTTTAGCAGCACCAGTTGAGTTAGGAACGATGTTTGCAGCACCAGCGCGAGCACGGCGAAGGTCACCACCACGGTGTGGTCCGTCAAGGATCATTTGGTCACCAGTGTAAGCGTGGATAGTAGTCATCAATCCTTCTACAACACCGAAGTTATCTTGAAGAGCTTTAGCCATTGGAGCCAAACAGTTTGTAGTACATGAAGCACCTGAGATAACTGTTTCAGTACCGTCAAGAACGTCGTGGTTAGTGTTAAATACAACTGTTTTAACGTCGTTTCCACCAGGAGCAGTGATAACAACTTTCTTAGCTCCACCTTTAAGGTGTTTTTCAGCTGCATCTTTCTTAGCGAAGAAACCAGTTGCTTCAAGAACAATTTCTACACCGTCAGTAGCCCAGTCGATTTGTTCTGGATCACGTTCAGCAGAAACTTTAACGAATTTACCGTTAACTTCGAATCCACCTTCTTTAACTTCTACAGTACCGTCGAAACGACCTTGAGTTGTGTCGTATTTCAACAAGTGTGCAAGCATAACTGGATCTGTAAGGTCGTTGATGCGAGTAACTTCAACACCTTCTACGTTTTGGATACGGCGGAAAGCAAGACGACCGATACGTCCGAAACCGTTAATACCAACTTTAACTACCATTAGTGATTTCCTCCTTATGAAAATCATGAAAATTTTATTGTGAAAAGAGTAACTTGAATCACTACAAATCACCTTTCAACAAACCTATTATATAACTATTTGAGTTTAATTGCAAGTACGGGCGTTGATTTTCTCTCCTGCTTTTCTACTTTTTCTCCCCCTTTTTATTCATCCATTCTTTTATTTCCAAAACATATCTCTAGAATCTTTTATAATATCTGCATATTCTCTTCATTATCAAGGTGAAACTACAATTTCAACTCTTTCAGAGTTACAAAAAAGAGACAGGATAACTCCTGTCTCTAGGCTGATAAACGATTATTTACGACGTCCTGGACGTTCTGCATAACCATAGTAAGCATCTGCCATGATTTCTTCCATGTCAGCTACCATTGGCAAGCGAGGGTTAGCAGGTGAACATTGATCTTCATAAGCAAGCAAGGCAATTTCATGCAAGCTATCTTTCCAAGCTTTTTCATCAATTCCTTGATCCTTGAAGTTCATCTTGATACCTACTGCAACACCAAGTTCGTAAACAGCTTTAGCGTATGCTTCAACTGCTTCTTCTGGAGTTGAGTGAGGCAAGCCAAGCATTTTCGCGATGTCTTGGAATTTCTCATCAGCTTTCCAGTAGTTGTATTTAGGCCATGTAGTAGTCTTAGATGGACGAGTTCCGTTGTAACGGATAACGTATGGAAGCAAGATTGCATTTGTACGTCCGTGAACAGTGTGGTGAACACCACCGATCTTGTGGGCCATTGAGTGGCTCATACCAAGGAAGGCATTGGCGAAGGCCATACCAGCCATTGTAGATGCATTATGCATTTTCTCACGAGCTTCTGGATCAGCTGTCTTAACTGATTTTTCCAACCATTCAAAGACAAGTTTGATTGTTTGAAGGGCGATACCGTCTGTGTAGTCGTTAGCAAAGTTTGAAGTGTAAGCTTCAGTCGCGTGAGTCAAGACGTCCATACCTGTATCCGCAGCGATGAAGTCTGGAACTGACTCAACCAAAGCAGGGTCAACAATCGCAATAGTTGGTGTCAATGAGTAGTCAGCCAATGGGTATTTGCGGTTGTTTTTCTTGTCAGAGATAACGGCAAATGGTGTTACTTCTGAACCTGTACCTGAAGTTGTTGGAATACCGATGTACTTCGCTTTCTTACCAAGTGATGGGAAGCGGAAGGCACGTTTACGGATGTCCATGAATTTTTGAACCAAGTCACGGAAGTCGATTTCTGGTTGTTCGTAGAAGAGCCACATTACTTTGGCCGCGTCCATTGGAGAACCACCACCAAGAGCGATGATTGTATCTGGTTCAAATGCTTTCATCACTTCAGCACCACGTTCTACAGTTGTGATGTCTGGATCTGGTTCAACATCTGAGAAGACTTGGATAGTTACACGGTTACTACGTGCGTTCAATTGATCGATAACACGTTGAACAAAACCAAGCTTTTCGATAGATTTGTCTGTAACAATCATAACGCGTTCAATATCTTCACATGTTTGAAGGTATTGGATAGAATTGCGTTCGAAGTAAATTTTTGAAGGAACTTTAAACCACTGCATATTATTTCTACGTTTCCCTACTTTCTTGATGTTTAGAAGGTTGATCGCACTCACGTTATCACCGACTGAGTTGTGTCCATATGAACCACATCCAAGTGTCAATGATGGAATGAAGGCATTGTATACGTCACCGATACCACCGAAAGTAGATGGAGAGTTCCAGATAATACGCATAGCTTTGATTTCTGTACCAAAGCGTTTAGCAAGAGCTTCGTCTTTTGTATGGATAGCTGCTGAGTGACCAAGTCCGTTAAACTCAACCATTTGACGAGCTTTTTTAAGACCGTCTTCTGTATCTTCAGCTTTTAGGACAGCGATAACTGGTGACAATTTTTCACGAGTCAATGGTTCTTTCGGTCCTACTTCTGCACATTCCGCAGCCAAGATGTTTGTTCCTTCTGGAACACTAAATCCTGCTTGTTCAGCAATCCATGCTGCTGGTTTACCAACGATGTTTGCATTTAGTTTAGCACCAGCACAGTTTTTGCTGTTTGCTTTCACGCCAAAACAGAATTCTTCAAGAAGTGCTTTTTCTTTTTTGTTTACAAAGTAAGTGTGGTATGATTTGAATTCTTCTACAAATTCATCATACACTTCTTTATCAATGATAACCGCTTGTTCTGATGCACAGACCATCCCATTATCAAATGATTTAGACATAACGATGTCATGAGCAGCTTGACGAAGGTCAGCAGATTTTTCTACATAGGCAGGAACGTTTCCGGCACCTACCCCAAGAGCTGGTTTTCCACATGAGTATGCAGCTTTAACCATAGCATTCCCACCAGTTGCAAGAATAGTTGCAACACCTTCGTGGTTCATTAGCGCTCCAGTTGCTTCCATAGATGGCTTTGTAATCCATTGTACACAGTTTTCAGGTGCACCGGCTGCGATGGCTGCATCGCGAACGATTTGTGCTGCGTGTGCTGATGATTCTTGAGCTGATGGATGGAAAGCAAAAACGATTGGGTTACGTGTTTTCAAAGCAATGAGTGATTTGAAAATCGCTGTTGAAGTTGGGTTTGTTGTCGGAGTGACACCACAGATTACCCCGACAGGTTCCGCAATCTTTGTCAAACCTGTAATTGGATCATCTTCAATAACTCCAACTGTTTTAACTCCACGCATATTGTTCACTACGTGTTCGCAGGCAAATAGGTTTTTTGTCGCCTTGTCTTCAAATACTCCACGACCAGTTTCTTCAACTGCATGTTGTGCAAGGATACCGTGTGCGTCAAGTGCTGCAACCGAAGCTTTTGCCACGATATAGTCAACTTGCTCTTGGTTCAACTTGCGCATTTCATCAAGCGCAACCAAGGCTTTTTTCACGAGACCATCGACATGCTTTTCAGCAGCAAGTTGTTTTTCCTCTGGTGTTACTGTTTTTTTATCAGCCATATTATCCTCCATAGCCTTTAAGGATTTTATCCTTTGTTAATTTTTTCACAAGTTTATTATAACTCTTTTTTTATGCTTTGTAAACAGTTTCATAAGCATTTCACAAAGAATTTTTCTGAGATTGTGATTTTTTTCTCAATATAGCTATATAATAGAGTTTTGTCTGGACGATTGTGAAATTATGGAAAAAATTTTTTTATTTCACAAAGTTTTTCTAGTTGATAGTTAGTTATCGAATTCAAGACAAGAAAGCGCTTTCTTTTTTGGTTTTGAGAATAGCCTCCTAACTTGGAGACTACTGTTTTTGCTGAAAAACGCCTTGTTTAAAGGTCCCTTCATAAACAACTTCTTGCTCTGTAGTCAACTTCCCTTGACCTTCAGCCTGACCATTTACAAAATCACCTTCGTATTTCCAGCCATCTTTTGATTGGAAAGTTCCTTTCCCATTAAAGGCTCCATTATTGAAATCACCTGTATATTGGTCTCCGTTTTCAAAGGTCAGGGTTCCTTGGCCATTCATTTTCCCTCGTACCAAGGTGCCATCATAAACAAGAGCTCCACCATCAAGTGTCAGGACACCCTTTTTAGGCGTATTTAGCAAAAATACCGAAAGAGCACAGAGTACCATTACAACTACTGCAACGAGCTCTAACCTAGGGCGAGTTAGGTAAACTCTACACTTCTCATAAAATTGTTTAAGCTTTTCCATTATTACTCTCTTTTTCTAATCGATCTAGCCAGCTTTGGCATCCACTTGTGATACGAGCATAGGTTTCCTCAAAATCTCCTGTATACCAAGGATCTGGGACACTTTCAGATGCAAAAGAGTAGATTTTGTACTGTAGTTCCTGAGGGCACATGTGACGCAGATCTGAAACGTTTGAAGCATCCATACCGATAATGTAATCAAACGATTCAAAGTCTGCTCTGCCAATCTGAAGTGATGTTTTATCTTTATCATACGGGATCTGATATTGCTGGAAAATTCCTTGCGTCCCCTTGTGAATCGGATTGCCATGTTCCCATGATGACGTTGCCCGACTTTCGACGTGGTAATCGCTCGTCATGGATTTCATCACAAACTCTGCCATGGGGCTACGACAGATATTTCCTAGGCAAACAAATACTATTTTTTTCATCCCTTTTCCTCTCATCTCATAGAAAAACGGGAGTGACAGGTCCCGTTTTATTCTTCGATTGCTCCGCCTTCGTCAACAACTGTTCCTTCTGGTGTCGCAGCTTCTTTGAGTGGCAAAACGGTCTTAATCGCAGCCAATTCAAAAGTCAAATAAACGCCATCTACATCCAGTACGATTGTACCTTTCTCAGTATCTACTTCATCCACTGTTCCGTAAAGCCCACCAATTGTAATGACTTCATAGCCTTTTTGAAGCTTGTTCAAGCTTTCCATACGCTTTTGTGCTTGTTTCTTTTGAGAACGTTGCATAAAGAACATCAAGGCAAACATACCTACAAGCATGATCAAAAATGTTAAATTTGGACTAATATTTTCCATAGTATTTTCTCCTTTGTAATTCAGATAAAACTACTATATCAAATTTCACCTATTTTTACAAGGTTGTGCCTTGTTTTTATGGTTATAAAAAATCAGAGTTGAAACTCTGATTTTTGTGATTATTTCAAGTTTTGAACAACTTTGACTAGATTTTCAACTGTAAATCCGTACTCTGCCAATACTTTTGGTGCTGGGGCAGATGCTCCAAAGGTATCAATACCGAGAACTGCACCATCAAGACCAACATATTTGTACCAGTTTTGAGTTGCTCCCATTTCGACTGCAACACGACGACGTACTGCATTTGGAAGGATTTCTTCCTTATAAGCTGCATCTTGTGCATCAAAGACATCTGTAGATGGCATGCTGACTACGCGGACTTTTGCACCTTGACCAGCCAATTCTTTGGCAGCTGCGACAGCGAGATTGACCTCAGAACCTGTTGCAATCAAGATAGTGTCAAAGTCAGCTGCATTTTCATAGACAACATAGGCACCTTTAGCAACCTTGCCAAAGTCTGTTCCCTCTTCAACAGTCAAGTTTTGACGTGTCAAGACAAGGGCAGTTGGTATCTTTTCGCTTGTCACTGCAAGGTACCAAGCTGCTTGAGTTTCACGCGCATCTGCTGGGCGGAAAACATTGAGATTTGGCATAGCACGAAGACCTGCTAGGTGTTCAACTGGTTCGTGAGTTGGACCATCTTCACCAACTGCGATTGAATCGTGGGTAAAGACATAAGTCACAGGAAGTCCTTGCAAGGCTGACAAGCGGACAGCTGCTTTCACATAGTCAGAGAAGACAAAGAAAGTACCACCATAAACACGAAGTCCACCGTGAAGGGCCATTCCGTTCAAGATCGTTCCCATTGCAAATTCACGAACACCAAACTGAATATTGCGGTTCAAGCGATTAGCATCATCTTGAAGTCCATCCGTTTTGATGTAAGTCATGTTTGAGTGAGCAAGGTCAGCTGAACCACCTAAGAAAGTTGGCAATTTAGCAGCTACAACGTTCAAAGCATCTTGACTTGAATTACGAGTGGCTTGAGAGAAACCATTTTCTAAGGCTGGGAAGTCTGCTGGAGTCACTTCAACTGGATCACGTCCGTCGATGATGGCTTCTACTTCTGCAGCCAGTTCTGGATGCGCTTCTTTATAATCTGCAACTAATTTAGTCCAAGCTTGATAAGCTGATGCGCCACGATCTGCAACATTTTCCTTGAAATCAGCATATACTTCAGCTGGGATTTCAAATGGTTCATAGTCCCAACCGAGGGCTTGACGAGTTGCTGCAGTTTCATCTGCTCCAAGAGGAGCACCGTGTACGGCATTAGTTCCTTGTTTGTTTGGAGAACCGTATCCAATCACAGTCTTGACTTCAATCAAAGATGGTTTTCCTGAAGCTTTAGCTGCTTCAATAGCCGCATGGATTGCTTCCAAGTCTGTTCCATCTTCAACCAAGGCTGTATGCCAACCGTAAGCATTGTAACGGTCACGAACACTTTCTGTAAAGGAATCTTTTGTCTCACCATCCAAGTTGATGTCATTTGAATCATAAAGAACCACCAACTTGTCGAGTTTTTGCAAGCCTGCGTATGAAGCTGCCTCACTTGAGACACCTTCCATCAAGTCTCCATCTCCACAGATCACATAAGTATAGTGGTCAAAGATATTATAGCCTTCGCGGTTATACTTCGCTGCAAGGAAACGTTCTGCTTGGGCAAAACCAGTAGCAGTAGAAATCCCTTGTCCTAGAGGACCAGTTGTAGCGTCAACCCCTGCAGTATGCCCAAATTCTGGGTGACCTGGTGTTTTTGAACCCCATTGGCGGAAGTTCTTGACTTCATCCATGTTAACATCTTCAAAACCAGAAAGGTGAAGAAGGGCATAAAGAAGCATAGAGCCGTGTCCTGCTGAAAGAATAAAGCGATCGCGGTTGATCCAGTTTGGTTGAGCTGGATTGATACGAAGTTGCTTTGTAAAGAGGCTATAGGCCATAGGAGCAGCCCCCATAACCACCCCTGGGTGACCTGAGTTTGCTTTGTTGATGGCGTCAATACCTAGAAAACGAATTGCATTAACAGATAGATTTGACATAGAATTTCCTTTCTCTTTGAGGTGATTAATGAATCACACATCCTATTTTACTATTATATGAAAAAATGCATAGAATAGCAATAAAACAATTTGCGTTCATCTAACACATTTGATTTTCTATTCCCTCGTCACTTCATAGTACGGAAGCAAGCGCGCATAAGCCTCTTCTAGCTTCTCCAATATCGCTTCTACAGACTGATTTGCAATGAAGGAAACATCTGCCTTAACCAAAACTTTACGGACTTCCTGACTTCTCACCTTCTCGCGTAAAGTACAACGATTCTCCTCAGTTGCCTCCACCTTATGACTTTCCCCATTTGAGTAGACTAGATAATAAATTCCTTCTACCAATGGAAGATCTAAAACCTTGGCTTGTTTGTCTAAGGTCTGTTCGTCTTTCTTGCGCTCGATGAAACTGACTTCTAAGGAAATCCCAAAATCTGAGGGTTCCCCATACAAACGCAAGGCTAACATGGGTTCTGTCACCTGCCCCTCTCTCTGTAGATAGGCCCAGAAATGCGGTCGCAAGCGCTGCGCTTGATTCATCCACTGGCTAGTCTGTTGGAGTTGCCATTCGGGATGACTTGCTTGGAAGGTCTTGGCCAGATTTGTAAAAGCCTTACGAGCCTCTTGACCTTTTTGCCGCAAGGTCAACATCTTTTCTCTTTCATCACCAGCTTTATCAGGATTGCGGTACTGGACTCCTGCAAATGATAGGTATTCTCTAACTGCTTTCAGCATATCTGAATCTTTCCTTTCCTAGCAAAAAATCAGGATGAACCTGATTTTGCTTTGCTTATTCTGCATCTACGACAACATAGCGATTTGGCTCGTCACCTTCAGAGTAACTCGTCACGCCATCCATGCGTGAAATAATGCGATGGATAATCTTGCGTTCGCTATTTGACATTGGATCAGTTTGTTGGCTACGACCTTCTTCTAAAACGCGAGTCGCCAATTTTTGAGCGTAGGTTTGCAAGACTTCTGCACGGTGTTCAACATAATCATTGACATTGATCGTGATGTAGAAGGTTCTTGAATAGCGGTTATAAAGATAATTTTGAGCCAATAGTTGCAAGGCCTTCAAAACTTTACCATGATAACCGATAATACGGCCTGGTTCATTGGTGTCAATTTGAAGATTGATAGTGCGACGATTGTAGTCGCTTGAAATCGTCCCTTCAACATCCATATCATCTACAATGGTTTGAACGTAGCTAGCTACTTCAGTTGCCACTTGTTCGATGTCATAACTTGGTTCTACTTTCA
Organism: Streptococcus oralis; assembly: GCF_022749195.1. Classification (NCBI taxonomy): domain Bacteria; kingdom Bacillati; phylum Bacillota; class Bacilli; order Lactobacillales; family Streptococcaceae; genus Streptococcus; species Streptococcus oralis. Next base: position 171,916 of record NZ_CP094226.1, on the reverse strand, counting down.
AGCCTAAATCTTCCAAAGATTGGCTTGTTGCTTCTCGCGTTTCAGTTTCTTTTTCTAGAGCAGATTCCACTTCCTCGGTAGTATCCTCTGGTTCCAATTCATTTAAAATTGAAATATGGCCTGTTTCTTCCAAAATCGTGCTGGCATGTTTTTCATTTTTCAGGATTTCAGCCTTGACCTCTTCAGAAACACCTTGACCTTCTTCTTCAATCTTCTTAATCGCTTCAACTACATGCCCCAAATCAACAGTTGCTTCACTTACTGTTTTCACGGGTTCATTTTTTTCATTGACTTCTTTTGGAACCCCTTTAATGGCCTGCTGATTGGCTTTGATCACTGTCGTTTCACTAATGGCTTCGATATCAACTTGAGCTGGCTTCTTACCAAACAAGCCTAAGAATCCTTTTTTCTCTTTCGAAACGACCTTGATGTGGGCCTTCATTCTTGGAATGTCTAATTCTTTCAATCCTTTTTGGATTGCTTCTTCAACCGTTGAACCTGTAAATAATACCATTACCAGATTCCTCCTTATTTTTTCTTTTTCTGTGCTTTTTTCAAAGCTCTTCTCTTCTTGCCTTCTAAATCTTTTTCTGCTTGCGCCACTGCTTCTCTTTCAGCAATAATCTTGAAAGGATTGTTCAAGAAATAGGTTTGCAGAACTTGGTAAGCATTGGATACAGCCCAGTACAAGGCTACACCACTTGGGGCGGAGATAGCAAAAACAAAGATCAATACAGGCATACCATACATCATCCCTGTCGTAGCTCCACTTTTTTCAGACAAAGCTTTATTCGATAACCAGCTACTCAAGAAGGTAAAGACTGCCGCCAAAATTGGAAGGACAAAACTTGTATCTACTCCTCCCAAATTAATCCATAAAAAATGACCTGTTTTCAAAAAGTCTACTCGACTCAAGGCTTGAAAGAGTGCCAAGAGAACCGGCATTTGTATTAAAATCGGCCAGAAAGAGGATGAATGTTTGATCCCTAACTCTTTATAGACCTTGCGCATCTCTTGGTCTAGCTTGGTTCTACTTTCCATATCACGACCCGGATATTGCTCTCTCAAAGCCTTGATGCGCGGTTGAGCCTCTTGCATTTTTCTAGAGGCAACCATCTGCGTCTGAAAGACCGGTAATAGAATCGTCCGGATCAAAATCGTGAAGAGAATAATCCCCACTCCGATACTAATGTCAAAGGACAAAAAGCGGATAATTTCAGCAAAAAAATAGACGAATTTGCTCCAAAAGTCTGTCGAATCTGCTGTTATATCGCTAGCTGTACCATTTGTTGCACAGGCTGTCATGATAAACAAGGACAAGCTCAACAAACTAGTCAACTGTAGTTTCTTTTTCACTCCCATTTCCTTCCTGGTAAATCTTTGATAACTTTAATACGTGGAGTAGGTTTTTCTCCATCTCTGCATATTCCAAGGTTTCCACCCCTTTTCGGGCAATCACGACAAAATCAACATGCTCTACTAAACTCCCTTTCACACTTTGTAGAATGTGTCGGATTCGTCTCTTGATTTGATTTCTGGTAACTGCATTCCCCAGCTTTTTGCTGACGGACAGTCCTACTCGAAAATGGTTTTGCTGGTTTTCCAATTGGTAGACAACAAATTTTCGGTTGGCAAAACTTGTTCCGTCCTTGAAAATCGCCTTAAAATCTTTCTCTCTTTTTACACGAAAGCTTTTCTTCAAAACTCAACTCCATCTATTAAATTACTACTATTATACCATATTTTTTGAAAAAGCCAATAACAGCAAGGTTTTAGACATTTTCTACATAAAAAAAGCTGGAAAATCTCTTTCCCAACTTCTTTTTACAATCAAATTTTACGTGTATTTACTTATTTTTTCAAGCGCTCAACATCGCGCGCAATCACCAATTCTTCATCTGTCGGAATAACTAAGACACGGATTTTCGCCGCATCAGTTGAGATGTCTCCCGTTACGCCAAAGACGTTCTTTTCTGGATCCACATCACAACCAAACCAAGAGATACCTGAAATGACATCCTCACGAACCAAAGCTGCATTTTCACCGATACCTGCTGTGAAGATAATCGCATCTGCCCCATTTAGGACTGCAAGGTATTGACCGATATGTTTTTGGATACGATCGACATACATTTCATAAGCCAAAGCCGCATCATGGTCTCCTGCTTCCATGGCAGCAATCACATCACGCATATCGCTTGACTGACCAGAAACTCCCATGAGCCCTGATTCACGATTGAGAACGCGACTAATATCTTCTGGGGTATTAAAATCCTCTGTATATTGCATGAGATAAGGGATGATAGCAGGGTCAATATCTCCTGTACGAGTTCCCATCATCACACCGCCAAGTGGTGTGAATCCCATAGAAGTATCCACAGACTTACCACCCTTAACAGCTGTGATAGAAGCCCCGTTACCAATATGGCAGGTAATCAATTTCAAATCTTCTAGAGGACGACCCAAAAGTTTCGCTGCTTCTCCTGCGACAAACTGGTGGCTTGTCCCGTGGGCACCATATTTACGAACCTTGTTGTCTGTGTAGTATTTAGTTGGTAGAGGGTAGCGATAAGCCTTCTCTGGCATGCTTGTGTGGAATGAGGTATCAAATACGACAACACTGGTAATATCTGGAAGCAATTCCTTAAATGCGCGAATTCCAGCTGCGTTAGCTGGATTGTGAAGAGGAGCCAAGAGTCCCAATTCCTCAACCTTTTCTAACACATCTCCCTCAACAACTGTTGATTCCTTGAAATATTCACCACCTGCAACGACGCGGTGGCCAACACCTGTAATCTCGTTGTACCCTTTGATGATGTCAAAACGAATCAAGTCATCCAATAAAATTTTAACGGCTTGTGTGTGGTCTTCAATATCAAGAATTTGTTGCTCCGAACGACCGTCAAATTTTACTGTTGAAATGGAATCTTTCAATCCAATACGTTCAATCAAGCCTTTAGCCAAAACTTTTTCCTCAGGCATTTGATAAAGTTGCCATTTCAAGCTTGAGCTTCCTGCATTGATTGCAATTGTTTTTGTCATAAGATGATACCTCTTTTTAAGCGTTTTCATCTATTATAACAAAATCTCTTTTATATTTCAGTACCTTTGCTCCAATTTTGAAAATTTTCTTTAAAGGTCAACAATACTGACGGATCTTGCAAGCTAGTAAGAGGGTAAACAAAGGGTTCTATTTCCTTGTCTCTTTTCTTCTGTAAGACAAAAATACTTTTAGCTTGGCTTGCAGTTGAGAAAATATCCTCTGGCAGAGCGATGATAGCAGCCAGACTCACTTCGTCTTTGAGCCACCCTTTTAATAAATCACTTTGAGGACTGGTCAATAAATCACTCGGAGCTAGAAAAATAGCATAACCATCTGACTTAAGGTACTTGAGCCCTTGCTCCATCAGCAAATGGTGGGCATAGGTATGCTCTTGACTAGAAGCCACTTGATAGCGTGAAGCGATGGCATCGTCTGGGTAATAGCCAACAGGCAAGTCGCTGATGACCACGTCGCTTTCTTTAAGCATTTGCGGACGAACGGCGTCGCCTTGAACAAATCCTGCCTGCAAACCAATCACATCTGACATACTTGCTGCCAAATCAATCAGCAAGTCATCCACTTCGATTCCCAAGTAATCTACTTTTTTAGCAAGAGAAGTTAAGAAAGTAGCCCCCAAAATCCCCATACCAGAGCCTATTTCGAGGATGCTAATTTCCTCTTGTTTAAACAACTCTTCTACAACAAGTACCAATAGGAGGGCAATGGTATCCGGCGTAAACTGGTGATTGGCCTGTAAAGGCTCCGTTTGTCCTGCCTTCATCAAGAGAAATTGGTAAGTCTTGAGCCACTCTTCCTTGCGAAGTGCTAAGCGTTTAAGGGCTTGGTTGTTCTCTTTGACCTGCTCTAGCTCGGTCTCACCATCCAGGTAGATACTATTTTGCTCAACCAAGGCGTCATAAAAGTTGGTCGCCAAATCACTTTGGATGACTTGGACATTCTCTAGTAAATACGTATAAGCTTGTTCAATTTTTTCAAAATCCATATTCCTATCTTATCAAATTTCCCTCCTTTTTTCCATCTGAAGAGAAAAAATCACTGCTTTAGTCAGCGAGTGATTTTTGGGCTACAGTTAAAAAGAGCTCTGCGTAATTTCCTAGGAAAAGACCTTCAGCACTATAGAGAATCTGACTGTCAATGCTTGAAAAACCAAATTGGGCGAGCTTGATTTCCAGTTCAGCTAAATCAAAACCATGATGGTTGGTATCTGTCTTGACAAAATCAGCAATGAGGACCTGTCCATTCTCCCTAAGGTGATGGTGAAACATGGCAAGAGTCGCATCTAGATCAGGCATATGATGAAGAACTCGACTGACAACAATTATGTCAAATTGCTGCTCCAAGGGATTTGCCAGTAAATCCTGCTCCAAGAGTTGAAGATTCCTGATTTCTTGTTCCTCTGCTTTCAAACGGGCTTGCTCCAGCATTTTCTCCGAGATGTCTACAAGGGTAACCGACTGGGCTTGCTTAGCTAGAGGCAAGGCTAACAGACCCGTCCCACCACCAAAGTCCAGTATTGCCTTGTCTGATAGAAAATCAATCTGTGCTTCAACTGCTTGACAAACCAAGTTTGCAAGGAAGATATTTTTAGGGGAATCAAAGGTTTCTGCTTTGTGATTAAAATCGTGTTTCATGTTTTTAGTTTAGCACAAAGTAGTTGAATTGACTAGGAATTATCTTTCTTTTCAGGCTTTTCTTCTGATTTTTTCTTCCCTGCTTGATTGCTTGAATCAGTCGCTACCTCTTCCTTTTTAGCTGTTTTCTTTTCTTGGGTTTTCAGCGGAGGAAAGAGAAATTCATAATTGCCCTTATTCATACGAACACTTGTTTCAAAACCTGTTTTCGTATTGTGATACCTGACTTTTCCTAAGTTAAAGACTCGTTCTCCACTTTCTTGTTCAACCTTATCTTTACTTCGCTTGGCCATGGCAAAAGCTGCCAACTTTTCTTTGTTTAGGGCAAAGTCTTTGTGATGGGCTACTTGCCGATTTAAATAAAACTGCAACAAAAGACTAAAGATAGCTGCCATGGTGACTGCATATAAAAGAACGCCTGCCTTAACTTTTTGCTTTTTCCACACGATAGATGAACTCCCTTTCTAAACCCTTTTGAAATTGGAAACGAAAGCGAACTAATTGATTTTCCTCTGTAATCTGTGCTGATTTGAGTCCATAAACCATAGGTTGGTAGCCCCGTCCGCTGGTATCGGTCTTCCGAAAATCATCCGATTTAGACTTCCCTATAGATACATCCTTACCATCCTGTTTCATGTAGAGGCGATTGGCTTCCACCTTTTCAAACTGCGAACGCTCTAACTCTACCTCCAGTTGATCCACAAACAAGAGCCACTCCTTTTGCTCGCTTTGCTGCTGGTAACGAACTTCTGAAATGAGGAGCTGACTCATAGCTTGAAAAAGGAGCAAGCCTCCGCTAATGACGATAAGGGCAATCAGAGATTCTAATAGAGTGAACGCTCTTACCTTACTGCTCTTTAAGGTCGAGCAACTTCTCTGAACCATGGTAGACCTCCAATCCCTTTTCACTAGCAAACACCTGAACCTCCACTCCGTTTATGTTTACCTGATTTTGACCTGTCTGCAGAGCCATCTTCGCCACACGCAAGACTTCTTCCTTTTGCAAGATTTCTGCCTCTTCTTGTCTATTTTTCTGGATTTGTCCCAAAAGAAGGGTCGCAATGCTGGCAAACACAGCCAAAGCTACTACCGCTTCCATTAAAATCACTGCCTTAATTTTTTGTTTCCTTAATGCGTTTAATTTTTCCATTTCCTAGATATAATTGATAGCGAATCGCTCCTTTGCTGGTCTGAAATTCAACCTTAGCCAGGGACGAATTGCCCCCAGCTCGGTCAAATATAATGCTTTGTCCTGATGGTGCCTGAATTCCTTTAGGAACGGTCAAGTTTTGACTCCCATTGCTGATTGTCTGTCCATCTAAGTTCAGACTGGTCTTTTGCTGACTGGCTAGACTGCGTTTTTGCGTTTCACGATAGAGTTCTTCAAACTCCATAAAGAAAACCTGCTCCTCTACCGCTGCAAAACTGGACTGGACAGAGCCAGACAATCCTAAACCAAGGATACTCACAAGTCCCAAAACTAAGAGACTTTCCAGCATAGTAAAGGCCTTAATCTGCAACAGTTTGACTTGTTTTTTGTTTTGCATGGTAGTCTTTATAAGCTTTAGCTTGCTCAGCTGTGATACGGCCGTCCGCTTGTAATTTGCTGAGGCTGGCATCATCATTTTTATCCAAACGATAAAGTTCTGCCTGGCTTTCCACGACCTTGACAACAGCAGCTTTTCCTTTGTCATCTACGGCATCCTTTTGCTTGGTCAAATTGGGCACAAAGAGCAAGAGAAGAACACTGATGATAAGCAAAACCACTAACATTTCTACCAAAGTGAAAGCTTTAACCTTGGCTTTTTTTAAATTGGTCATGAGTTTTTTCATTTTAAAAATTTACCTCCATATTTTGATACATGGGCATAAGCATTGCCGCATAAAGTAAAACAATAATCAGGGCCACAAAGATAAAAACCAGTGGCTGTACCAGATTCATGGTACGATTAACTCGGGTAAAAAAGGCTTCCCAAGTTTTTTCAGCATAGATTTCCAACTCACTCCCCAGCTTGGACTTGACTTCTCCATACTCGATGATGAGACTCAACTCCTTCTTAAAGAAAGGATAGGTCGCTATGGTTTGAGAAAATTCGCGGCCATTTTGCAGGGCTTGAGCCAAATCTTGACCGATTTCTTTAAAGAGCTGGGAGCCTTGTTCCTGCATGATCTGAAAAATCTGCGTCAGCTCCATCCCCTGTGAAATCATATTGCCCCATTCACGCGCATAATAGGCCGTCAGATAGGTCTGGACAAAGATTCCTAGAAAGGGAATCCGTGCCAACATCGAGAAAACCCGCATCTTGGAACTTCTTTTGTAGAAAGTGAGAGCTAAAAGCAAAGATAGAGAGCAAACCAACACTAGTCCCAGAAATATTTGTGGCAGATTGCCGATGATTTGGGTGGCGATATTGCTACTGTCCAGTTGGGGGAGCAAATAATTCCTGAGCCCCAACATGATTAGCAGGAGAAATCCCAGCAAAATCAGGGGATAAGTCGCCACTTCGATTAACTTTTTCTTGACCTTGGCCAAATTATCCAGATATTCTTCTATCTTTCCCAAACTCAGGTGAAGATTTCCATGTACTTCAGCTAGAGATAATTGGGTCACAATAGCACTTGAAAAACCCAAGCTGTCCATCATCTCTGAAAAAGATTTCCCATGAGACAATCCTTGGTGCATCTGGGCCACATAGTCCTTTTCCAGCAAAGCACTTCTGCCCAAGAAAGAAATAATTTCCACCAAATGAAAGCCACTGGAGAAGAGGTTGTTAAACAAGGTAATGATTTTCTTCTGCTTAGCTGTAGCTAATTTTTTCCGTTTCAGCCTGAAGACTTGTGATATGTCCATCTTTAAGAAGCTGATCAATCTGCTCATTCCAGCTAGTTGGCTGGTGTTCTTGATAGTCTTTGTTTGCAAAGTCAAGGATTCCTCCTCCCCCGATTAATCTCTGGTAGCAGACTCCTTGCAGGACAACTGCTAGTTCCTCCTCCGTCACACCCAACTCCAGAAGGCGTTCATAAACACCTCGGATACTCTTGGCATGAATAGTTGAAAAGACTGTCGCCCCTGTCAAACTGGCTCTGACAACCGCACGCGCCGTCTCACTATCCCGAATTTCACCAATAATCAAGAGGTCCGGACGATGCCGGAGAGACAGTTTGATCAGATTTTCATAGGTCAAGCCAATCGCTTCATTTAACTGCAACTGGAGCATGTCTTCCTGCTTGATCTCGACAGGATCTTCAATGGACATGACCTGTTGCCCCATAAACAGAGACTTGGCTAATTCATGCATCAGAGTCGTCTTGCCACTGCCGACTGGGCCAGCAAAGAGATAGAGGCCCCGTTGCCTGTACTGTTCACCCAGTTCGTTCATATCCTGAAACCAGAATTGCAGGTCCTTCTCCTCATCGTGCAACAAACGAATGACCAAACTCTCATGCCCCCGATAATCTCCCACGGTAGACAAACGCAGAGAAGACACCTTCTCCCCATGCTGATAGTCGCAAGATCCCAGCTGACTACGTCTCTTCTCTCCTACATTCATACCCGCTACAAACTTAAAATGACTAATCACAGCAGCTAAAATATCAAACTCATAGGAGTCAACGAGACACCGCTCGTCTCCAACCCGCATGTGAAGCTCATAGGACTTTTCCTTGGGGATAAAATAGATATCCTGGGCCTTCTTTTCTTTCGCAGTAGCAATAATTTTCTGTGCAATTTCTTGTACCATACCGCCCTCCTTATCTAACTATTCGCAAAAAAATAAAAAAAGCAACTTAAAAAGTTACTTTTTTTATCTCCATTTCATACGGCAAGAACGGTGCTTTTCTTGACCTGTTTGTTTTTCATAGCCTGGACGTAGCTTTTCATCGGGGATGACTTGCTCATCCTGTAAAAGTGCCAAAGAATGGTACTGTTGCAAATACTCATCACACTCATCACACCAGCGTTTATCAGCAGGATCCCAAAAGATAGTCATCAAATCACTCCGACTCTTATAAAGAGGATTCTTCTTTTCCAGCTCAAACCAGCATGATTTATAATATTTTAGAGCATCATAATACTTGTCAAAAGATTGACTCATGATGACATCTTCTTCCCAACCTTCTATGAACCACCACGGTTCAAAATCCCCATACATTTCTATAACACGATACATTCTTACTACTTCCTTTGTATCGTATATTATATCTAATTTTTTATTACAAGAAAAGGATTTTGCTTGCCTTTCCCTTTAGGAAGACTTCTTTAAATACCTTTTCAGCCTATCATAAAAATAGGAGTCCTTTATTGACCCCTATTTTTATCTTCTTAGGCTTGATAACGTTTCACACCATCTAGATAAGTTGCTACCAATTCCAAATCTTTATCTAGTACGATAAAGTCGGCATCGTAACCTTCACGGATTTGGCCACAGACATCATCGATGTGAACAGATTTTGCTGGGTTGAGGCTAGCCATCATGACTGCTTCATGCGGATTCGCAATGCCCCATTCGACCACATTTTTCAAACCATCTTTGAGTTTGAGGATAGAACCTGCCAAATTGCCTGTAGATTTGAGGCGAGCAGTTCCATTAGCAACTACTACCGGGAATTCTCCCAACATGTAGTCGCCGTCTTCCAAGCCACCAGCTGTCATACAGTCTGTGATAAGGGCGATATTTTCAGTTCCTTTTTGCTTGAGCAAAATGTCACAGGCCTTTGGATCTACATGGTGACCATCACAAATCAATTCTGCGTAAGTATGTGGCAATTCATACATGGCTCCCACCATACCGAGTTCACGGTGAGTCAACCCACGCATTCCATTGTAGGCATGTACCCAAACACTCGCTCCAGCATCGACTGCTTTTTTAGCTTCATCAAAAGTCGCATTGGAGTGTCCAAGAGCAACAGTCACACCTTCGCCCGTAATCGTACGAACAAAGTCTTCTACACCTTCACGTTCTGGTGCAAGGGCGATTTTATTGAGCAAGCCATTGGCTGCTTTTTGCCAAGCACGAAACTCATCCATACGAGGATCTTTCATGTAAGCAGGGTTTTGAGCTCCCTTGTATTTCTCTGTGAAATATGGCCCTTCAAAATAAATCCCACGAATCTTGGCTCCACTTGCTTCCTGGTAACGAGCACCGATATTTTCTGTTACTGCAAGCAACTGCTCGTAAGAGGAAGTCAAGGTCGTTGGCAAGAAGCTGGTAACACCTGTGCTAAGCAATCCTTCACTCATGGTATGAAGGGTTCCTTCGATATTATTATCCATGACATCGACACCGCCAAATCCATGAATATGGGTATCCACAAGTCCTGGGGCAATGCTATAACCGGTATAGTCAATCACCTCAGCTCCTTCAGGAATCTGTTCTACATGTTTACCAAACTTGCCATCCACAAGTTCCAAGTAACCGCCACGACGAACTCCGTGTGGGTAGAAAAACTGATCCGCTTTAATATAATTAGGCATAATGATAACCTCCTTGATAGATTGATTCTAGAATTTATTATGTCAATTACATTATAAACCTTTCTTTTTCATTTGTAAATGGTATAGACCTATTTTTCGTGGATATTTTAAAAGAGCTGGATTTCTCCAACTCTTTAATCTTATTTTGATTTTACAGGCAGTTCTTGAGCAGCCTTAACAGCAGCAGCAATCGTTTCTGCGTAAAGTTTAGCACCTTCTTCAATCATGTTGCTATCATTCCCAAAGTGGACTTGGTCGGTTCCAGCCCAGATTTCAGGGTGCTCCTTAGCAACTTTATTCCAGTCAGCGATGCTCACGTAAGGATTCTTTTCAGCTAATTCCCGCGCATAAGCCGCATACTGCTCCACTGATGTGTAAGTGTCCTTGCTCTTGTCTCCCTCATAAGGCGTCACCAGTATCAGATGGTGTCCTTTCGGTAGATTGTTCACGATGCTGTCCAAATCATTCTTGTAACCTTCAGGATTGTTGACTCCCGTTGCAATGACAACTGTTTTTAAAAGCGCCTTGTTCTGACTGTTATTGAGCATAATATCGTTGGCTTGCTTGGTCGTTCGACTAATCTGGGCATTGATATTTGCTTCAGGAAGTGCCTCTTGTAAGGCTGTATTGGCACGCAAGGCTACCGAATCTCCTATTAGGCTTGTTCCATCAGAAATTCCTAGACGACTCAGTTCAGCTTGTTCAGCAAGAGTCTTTGTTTGTCCTATATTAGTCTGGGCTTGTTTGAAACCATTGACCATCAAGTCTGTCTCAAAAGCTCCAACTTGAGGAGCCACAGCTATGATAATCAAGCTAATCAAGGTAAGAATGACAGCAGCACCAGCACTAATTGGTTTAATATGAGGCAATCGACTAATCTTCCGTATTAAAGGATTGGATTTACCGGCAATCAATGGCTCAATAATATAGAAGGATAGGATAGCAAAGAAATAAGAAAAGATGATTGTCAGAATAACAGCAGGCAGATTACTCATCAGCTGAGAAAAGATAATATAAAAAGGCCAGTGGAAGAGATAAACCGCGTAGCTGGTATCCGCTAAAAATGTAATGATCCGAGGTTCTTGTATCTCAGGCGTTTTCTCATGCAAGACACGCGCAGCAAAAATCATGGTCACTGCCGCTAAACTTGCTAGCAAGAAGCCAAATAAGTACGCAAACAGGTAGGTGAACTTGACAAAGAAAGTCAAGAGCACTAACACCAAAAGCCCCGCAGCAAATACCAGTAGATTCTGACGAAGGTCCCACATCCGGTCAAACTGCTTGACTAAATCGCTCGTCTGACGAACCCCCACAACTGTTGCCAAAATGCTTCCTAAAAAGAAGGGATAGACATGGGTCAAACTTGAAAAGTAGACAGATGAATAGGAACTCGCCATTAGACTACCAATAAACATAGAGAAAAAGCTAATGATGAAAGCTCCAGCAGAAAGGAGAAAGACCATCCCTCTCAATTGACTACTAGATTTTGAACGTTTCGATAAGAACCAAACCGCTAAGCCCCAAAGGATATAGTAGTGAACCTCAACAGCTAGACTCCAGTTGTGAACAAAGAGATGCGGAATGAACTGGGATTCATAACTGCCTCCTGTTAACATTTCGTAGAAGTTGGTCATAAAACCGAGAACTCCAGCAATCTGGCCACCAATTCCAGCAACATAGTCTTGACGAACCAAGAAAGTAAAAGGCATGGTCACCAAAACCATCAGCACCACAGGTGGCACGATGCGGTAAAACCGTCTCTTAAAAAAGCCCAGCAAATCGATCTGGCGTGCCTTCCCAAATTCTTCTAAAAGGAGGGAGGTGATCAAAAATCCTGAAAAAGTGAAAAAGACATCTACCCCAAAGAATCCTCCAGGAAAGATCGTTTGAAAGAAGTGGTACAAAAGCACCAAAAGTAAACCTGTAATCCTAATCAAGGAAAACCATTTAATACGCATACGAGTCTATTCTCCATTAAATTAGGAAGCAAAACACCACCTAATTTCCATTCCATTATACTCCCTATTCTATCAAAAAAATAGGAAAAATCCTAAGAGAAAACTTAGGATTTTGGCATTCTATTTTTACACTTTAGAAATTGCGTCCTGACTTGTTGTAGCCATATTTTTCTACAAAATACTCACGAAATTCCAAGAGATTGTCATCCATGATGGCTTGGCGGACCTGCTTCATCAGATTGAGTAAGAAATAGAGATTGTGGTAGCTAGTCAAGCGGATACCGAAGGTTTCATCAGCCTTGAGCAAATGACGAAGGTAGGCGCGTGTGTAGTTCTTACATGTGTAGCAATCACACTCAGGATCCAGTGGCGTAAAATCTTCAGCGAATTGGGCATTCTTGACAACCAAACGACCTTGGCTGGTCATACAAGTTCCGTTACGAGCGATACGAGTCGGCAAGACACAGTCAAACATATCCACACCACGAATGACCCCATCGATCAAGCTGTCTGGCGCTCCCACTCCCATCAAATAGCGAGGTTTATTTTCAGGGAGAAGCTGGGTTGTGAAGTCCAAGACGGCATTCATCTCTTCATGCGTTTCTCCTACTGCCAAACCACCGATAGAGTACCCAGGGAAATCCATGCTGACAAGGTCATGAGCTGACTGACGGCGAAGGTCTTCAAAGCCTGCCCCCTGCACAATTCCAAACAAACCTTGATCCTGTGGACGACGATGAGCCTTCAAACCACGCTCAGCCCAACGGCTGGTACGTTCGATTGATTTCTTAACGTAGTCATAAGGTTGGTAAAACTGAGGACATTCGTCAAAGGACATCATGATGTCTGAACCCAGATTATTCTGAATAGAGATGGCCTTTTCTGGTGATAGGAACATCTTGGAGCCATTGAGATGGTTTTTAAAGGTTACTCCTTCTTCGGTGATATTTCGGCTATCTGCTAGGGAATAAACCTGGAAACCACCACTATCCGTCAAAATTGGCTGGTCCCAGTTCATAAATTTGTGGAGACCACCTGCGCGTGCGATGAGTTCATCTCCAGGACGAAGCCACAGATGATAGGTATTAGAGAGGATAATCCCTGATCCCATCTCCTTCAACTCCTCTGGTGACTGGGTTTTTACAGTAGCTTGGGTCCCAACTGGCATAAACATAGGCGTTGGAAAGGTACCGTGCGGGGTGATGATTTCTCCCAGACGAGCTCCCGTGTGTTTCTCTTTCTTAATCAAACGGTATTTGATTGGTGAATCTGACATTTTCTACCTCCGAAGCTGGGAAAGACAGTCCCAGTTCATACTTTGTGCCCAAAGGCATACTGTATGATTTTATCAAAAAAACCAGGAACTGTCACGAACTATGGTATAATGAAAGAATGAAATACCCAAAAATTGATTTAAAAACCATTCGTCTGCAGACGAGGCAGTTTCAGGCTGAAAATCCCCGCCTCTTTCTCGTCTATCTCTTACCTAGTATGCTGGTCATCTTGTCAGGCTTTCTCAACCCCTTGGCTCGTCTCCAAGAAAGTGTTTTAGAGCAATCATTTTTCAGCATGCTAGCACAAGTGCTCCAAGCCTATCTCTTCCCGCTAGTGGTTTCTTTTATGAGCACGATTTTTCTAGCAGGTGCTGCTTTTGCGACACTCCGACTCCTCAAGGATCCTGATACAGAACTCTCAGTAAAATCAAGCCTGGCCCTCTTTGCTGCAGAGCGCTTCTCGCAAACCTTCCTAACTCTGCTCCTCAAACGTTTCTACCTCTTTTTATGGAGCATTCCAAACTTAGTAGGCGTTTATTTTCTCTTTTATAGCAATCTCTTGGCTCGGAGATTTGTCGCCCTACATCCTGAATTTCCAAAATTAGACCTCTCATCCCTTGAAACGGAGCAGTTCCTTATGACCTTTGGCCTCTACTTTTTCGCGAGTCTCATCTTGATGATTGTAGGGAACATCCTCTATGTTCCGCAACATTATGCCTACTCGCAGGTAGAATTCCTCCTCTGCGACACTCTGGATTTAGGACAGGCTAAACCCCGTCAAATCCTGAAAACCAGCCGTTTCTTGATGAAAGGTTACAAATTCCAGCGCTTTGTCCTCGACCTACAACTACTCCCTTGGTACTTCCTCAACTGGCTCACTTTTGGAATTGCTAGTTTTTCAATCCTTCCCTATATCCAAAACAATCACATCTTCTTTTACAGAGCCCTACTAGCCCGTAAACGTCGAAATGTATAAGAGCATATAAAAACCAGCGTCCTGAACGACGCTGGTTTTCTTATTTCAAAAGTAACATACTTAGCAGAGTCAAAATAGCAGGCCCACCTTGCTTCAGAATAATCTTCTTGTCTGCCGTCAGAGAACCGTAGGTCGCTGCACCAAGCACAAATAAAACAAAGATGGTCACAATTTCCAAACTTTGTGAAAAATAAATCCCGTACAAGAGAAAGGCCCCTATCAAAGCATTATAAATTCCTTGATTTTTAAATAATGAACTCACTGAAGGACGAGCCAGTTCTTCCTTATCCACATTAAATACTCGACTAGTAGTATCTGATTGCGTAGCCACACTTTCCAAATAAAAAATGTAAAAATGCTCCAAGGCAACGATAGTTGCTAAAATAATTGTAAAAATAGACATATTCTTCTCCTTAAATTTCTATCTCTTCTAAGCCAGATATCAACTTTTCCAACAAGCGACTGAACTCTTCTCGCTCTCCTTTTGTAAGTACACTCTCCATCTGACTCTTTACGTTTATATGGTGTTGGGGAGAGTTGGTTATTAGTTGTTCTCTCGCAAAGTCTGTCGCTTCCACCAAAACCTCCCTCTGGTTTTCAGGATTCCGACGTCGATTAACCAAACCTTCCTTTTCCAAAATTTTAAAGTGCCTTGTCAAGGCAGCCTGATCAATCTTCAATCTATCCTGAACTGCTATTTGATTACACGGAGACTGATCGATTAAGAAACATAAGATTTGATAACGAGTCAGACTAATTCCCAATTGGCGTTCAAATAGTTGTGTCATTGACTGATCTGCTAATCGTAGTTGATACAGTAAATCATGGATTGCTACCATAAATCTTTCTCCTTTAAAGTTGATTTATCAACAATTGACTTATCAAGTATAATGCAACCCAAAAAATAAATCAAGTAATATGCTTACATTCTCTTGAAATATTACTCACTTCCTCATATTTATCCCTTTTACCCTAAAGGAATGACACAAAAAAAGAAGCGGGAACTCAATCAGTTCCCAACTTCCATTTTAATGATTAGTTCATTGAAACGTGAACGTGGTCATAGTGGTTTTCGGTTACGCTACCACGGTCTGGCATTGGATTCCACGTATAGGCTGGTCCATATTTACTATCATATGGAGCGTAGAAACGTTGTTTCCAGATGATATAGTTGATACCACGGCTAGCCATATTTTTGACTGCATATTCCGCGATTTGATCACCAAGTGCTGAACTCACTGGAACCATGAAGTCGATGGCCAAACCTTTACCATGGTCCCCACTGTCACCAGGACGGTAGCCACTAAAGGATGTAATCCCAAACAAGTTGGCTACTTCTTCTTTAAAGGCTGCAGTTTGTGGTTGAAGACCAGCATTCTCAGACTTAGCTACAGCAAGTCCTGCATAGTCAGGAGCCGCTGGAGCTGAATAAGTTCTTGAAGGAGTTTGGCTTTGCTCTGCTTGATAAGTCGAAGTTGCAGTGTCAGAAGTTGCTGTTGATGCTGCTGTTTCTTCTGCTGCACTTGATCCTGTTGTATCAGCAGGTGTTTCAGTTGTTGGAGCAGCTGCTACTGGTGCTTCTGCTGGAGTTGTTGCTACCGTTTCTTCGGTCGCTGGAGTCGCCACTTTTGGAGCTTCTTCAACTGGACTAGTTGTTTCTGCTACTGGTGTTTCTGCTACTGGTGCTTCCTCTGGAGTCGCTTCTGCTGTTTCTTCAGCTACTGGTGTTTCTGTAGATGGTGTCTCTTCAGCAACTGTCGCTGTCTCAGAAACTTCTGAACTTGACGCTACTTCTGCTGGTTTTTCAATCTCTGTTGCAGTTGGAGCTTCCTCAATCGGTTGAGAAAGGTCTTCTACTTGAACTGTTTGTTCATCGACTGTTACTTGGTTGGTCGTCAAATCAGCTGTCGCAGTCGTCACTTCTTCACTAGCGTCTGCTTGAGGAGTTTGGATTTCAACTTCCGTTACCTCTTCTGCCTCATTGACAGTTGTAGTGAGGACAGTATCTGGGAAAATCAAGTCCATATTGGTGATTTTGTTCAAATTAGCAAGAACGGTCACATCTACTCCCAAAGCTTCTGCAATCGTGCTCAGGGTATCACCATACTGAACTGTATAGCTGTTTTTGTTTTCGTTTTTCGTCACGTCATTTTGGATTTGCTCAACGGTACGAGCTGCCCAAGAGATTTCTTGAGCTTTAGCTCCTAATGCGGGAGCAAGAGATAAGGCTACTGTTGAGGCTAAAATAATTCTTTTCTTCATTCGTTCATATTCCTTTCAAATGAGTACCTGTCTATCATAACACAAAAAAAGCAGAAAAAAAGCCCTCTCGGGCCTATTTAACAGAACTGTCTATTCCCTGTAACAAACTCGATTACTTGAAATAGTTTGTTAGGTTTCTGTCATAAAACTGACACAATCTTCTCGCTCCTAATCCTAGAAAATACGAGGAATATCTGCCAGTGCTTGAATCCTGTGATTCACTTCATAAGACGACTCTAAAAAATTGATGCTTTGAAGGCCGCTATTCTGGGCAAATTCCACATCCAAAGTCCGGTCTCCTATATAGTAGGTGTTCTCAGGATCCAGCTGATACTTGTCTAGCAGATAGGTCGCCGCTTCTGGACTGGGCTTGCGCGCAAAGCCACTCTGACTGGTTAAAATCTCTTTGAAATAGAACTCTAACCCCAAGTCTCTTAAAATAGTAAGCGCATTGTCTCCCTTATGAGTATAGACAAACTGCTGAATCCCTGCTTGGTCTGCCCAAGCTAGCACTTCACGCGCACCTGGCATCAAAACCACCTGAGCATTCTTCTCAGCCAAACTCTGGGCACGCACCTGATTGAGCACTTCCGCATCGAGTTTTCGCTCTTCTGCCACCTGCTCCAGCAAATCCTGCACAGAGTACCTGAGGATAAACTCTCTCACTTTCTCCTTGTCATAAGGAATAGAAAACTGACCAAAGGTTTCCTCAATCCCTGACAAAATCGCTTCGTAAGAGTCCAATAAGGTTCCATCTAAATCCCAAATAAAAGCTGTTTTTTGCATTTCCTATCCTTTCAAGCTCATATAACTCTGGTAACGGTAGCGTAGAAATAACCATCGAAAACCATTGTCCAATAACGTTCCAGCCCAAATACCAGGTAAGCCCCAACCAAGCACAATCCCCATCAGATAGGCTGTCCCAATGCGGATACACCACATCCCGATACTTGTAGCATAAAAGGGGAGGCGAGCATTGCCCAAGCCCTGCCAAATTGCCGTATAAATAACTGTCCCTGTTGCCATGGGAGTCCCTAGTAGTGAGAAAAGTGCCACCAAAACGCTCGCTTCGACCGCAACAGGATCCGTCGTATAGAGGTGGGTCAGTGGTATTCCCAATGCATAGATGCTGAGTGTCAAGGGCAACATAAGGACGAAAGAAAGCCAAAAGGTTTGTTTGCTTACCTCGTCTACTCTTTTCCAGTTATTCTCTCCAACTGCTCGAGCCACCTGCATAACCGTTGCCGTAGCGACGCCAAAGGCAGGCATGTAGTTAAACTGGGTCAAGACTTCTCCGACCGCATTCCCCGCTACTGCCTCCGTCCCAAAAGAAACAACTAAGGCAATGATCACTACATCTCCAGCCCGCATCATGAGACGTTCTCCTGCCGCTGGGAAAGCCAAAGTCAATAGTTCCTTATCTAAACCAAAAGTCGGTTTCTCAAAAGGCAGCTTTAATTGCGACCACAAAATCACAAGACCGACTAAGCGAGACAAGATAGTCCCCCAAGCAACACCCGCTATGCCCATATCAAGGACAAAAATAGCTAGACTTGAAAAAAGAATATTCAAGGCATTGGATAAAAGACTAACATAGAGAGGTAGACGCGGATTATGCGTTGCACGAATCAAGGCACCTAGACTGGTCATCAAGCCCAAGAGAACAATCGATCCGCCTACCAAAGATAGGTAGAGTCCACCACTCTCGGCCACATCCTGCTCAGTTCCCAAGAGCCCTATCATCTCTTGCCCAGCAAAGAGCGATAAGGCGCCTAAAAGTGCACTCAGCAATAGGGTTATCTTGAGAGCCTCTGTCACGTGATAAGCCAACTTGGACTGATCTTTCTGCCCCAAACTTTTTGAAATAACACTGGAAATAGCAGCTCCCAGAGCGATAAAAATCGCCTGGTAAATGGTGATAATATTGCCAGCCACTGAAACACCTGAAATAGCGATCAAGCCCAAGTGGGCGACCAAGTAGCTGTCCACCATTCCCATGAGCATCTGCAAAAAGTTTTCACCCATAGCTGGCAATGCAATATTAAGAATGTCTTTATTTTTCTTAAACAATCCTTCCTCCTGATGAAAAGAAACTCAGTTGGTTTCCCAACCGAGTTTACTTCCTCTGTCTTAAAGTCCTAGATAAGCTTCAACCGCTGCTTGCATGTCAGCAGCTGCCACTGTTGTTTTATGACGAACTGGAGCTGTTTCAAGGCCATCAACCGCTGGTGGCACTTCCACTCCTGAGATTTCATGTAATTGAGCCAAGGCTTCAAAGTCTGTCAAGCCTGCTTTTCCTGTTACAGCTTCTACGGCAACCACTGGGAACTTGTATGGACTAGCTGTTGAAGCAATCACTGTCTTGGTTACATCGCCAGTAGCTACTTTGTATTTTCTATAAACTGCTGAGGCAACCGCCGTGTGGGGATCCTCAATGTAGGTATCTGTTTGATAAACACGTTTAATTTCTGCCGCAGTTTCTTCCTCAGTCGCATATTCAGCTACAAAAAGATCCAGAATCGCTGCATCAAAGTCTGTCAATTCATATTGTCCTTGTGTACTCAAGGCATTCATGAGTTCAGCTGTCTTAACCGCATCATTCCCTAAAAGATGGAAAATCAAACGCTCCAAGTTTGAAGATACTAAGATATCCATAGATGGACTAGTTGTTACCTTAAACTCACGTTTCTTGTCGTAAACACGTGTCTTGAAGAAGTCTGTCAAAACATTGTTGTCATTTGAAGCACAGATTAATTTGCCAACTGGAAGACCGATTTGTTTAGCATAAAAGGCAGCCAAAATATTTCCAAAGTTTCCTGTTGGTACTGTGAAGTTGACCTTTTCACCAGCCACAATCTCACCAGACTTGACCAACTGAGCGTAGGCATAAACATAATAAACAATCTGTGGTACCAAACGACCAATGTTCATAGAGTTAGCTGATGAAAATTGCAGTTTATTGGCAGCCAACTTTTCACGAAGAGCTACATCGTTGAACATGTGCTTCACATTGGTTTGCGCATCATCAAAGTTTCCATCGATAGCGATAACATGAGTATTGTCGCCAGTCTGAGTAGTCATTTGCAACTCTTGTACCTTGCTGACACCATCCTTTGGATAAAAAACGATAATCTCAGTACCAGGCACATCGGCAAACCCCGCCATAGCAGCTTTCCCAGTATCACCAGATGTCGCTGTCAAAATGACAATCTTGTTCTCCAAACCATGCTTTTTAGCGGCTGTCGTCATAAAGTATGGCAAGATAGACAAGGCCATATCCTTAAAGGCAATCGTTGAACCATGGAACAATTCCAAGTTGTATTGCCCATCCAGTTTCACCAATGGCGCAATAGCTGGAGTATCAAACTTGCTATCGTAGGCATTGTTGATACAGTAGTCCAACTCCTCAGCCGTAAAGTCATCTAAAAATGCTGATAAAACTAATTTAGCCACTTCTTGGTAAGAAGCATCTTTTAATGTGTCAAAGTCCAAATCCACCTTTGGATAAGTAAGCGGAGTAAACAGACCACCATCCGTCGCCAAACCTTGCAAAATAGCTTGGCTGGCAGTTACTGTATTATTGGCATCACGCGTTGATTGATAAACTAATGTCATGAATCTCTATCCTTTATCTATAGTCTCTTCCATTATATCACGATTTTTCAGAAAATTCTCCCTTTATAAGAGAAATTATAATCCCAATTCTTTCTTCAAAGGCTCTAAATAAACCATTTCTTGCTTATCTCTTTTCTCCAGTCCTTCCTCAGCTAGGATGAGTAAGTCTTTAGAAAACTCGAGAATCGCAGCTTCTTCCTGATCTGTAAGTTTCTTCTTAGAAAATTGTCGTCTTAAAAGCTTATAATCACGACCAGCTGTGGTAAAACATGGAGCAGTTCGCAAGTAAGCTTCAAGCTTGTCTAAATGAACCAACAAGCCCAAATGAAAGGCTGCAGAAGCAAAGGTCCTATCAAGCGGCTGAGTACACACACTACGAAACTCAACTGTTCCTCGAGTCGTTAAGTCTTGGTACTGGTAACTACGATGAGTTTGGAAATCCTCCTCCTGAGGATGAATTAACACCTCATCCCCATTAAGGGTAAATGCTTGGATTTCAGGTGTAGCCAAATAGTCCCTAGCCTGAATCGGATAAAAATAATAGGTCTGCCCATCACGCTCCGCAGTAAAAATCGCAGAATGATTTAGATAGTCAAAAAAATCATCCTCATCTTTAAATAGTCTAGAATTGACACCTACATTCTCTGGATAGATACCATGCATTGATTCTTCCCAAAAAATATCTCTCGAAATTTTGGTATCCCAATCTGCCCCTGAAAACTCAGAATTGGCAAACAAATAAGCTTTGGCAGCTTCAATTTGCGTAAAAGCATTGATAACACGCAGGTAGTTGGACCTTGAGACGTCTAGTTGAACCTGACTTCCACAAATAAAGGCACCATACTCAGGGAAATGATGTAAATCTGATTTAGTTACATTTCTACTCAAATTCAGATAATCCATCAACATCTGATAGCGGGGATAAGCCACTGGACAATTCTCATTTTTATCCCAGTTGGGATGGATGCCGCAGCCAACAATAGCATGATTAGCTTCACCCAACTTATTCTGAATCGTAGCCATATAGAAATCAAAGCGTTCTTCTACCTCTTGGATAGATTCGGCCTTTCCGAATGCAAACTCAATTGTCGTATAAGCAACCTCAAATAAGATCGTATCTTGGCTGACTGGATCAAGTAACTGAATTGGATTCCCAAAATCATCCACTTTTTCGATAGTAAATCCCAGTACTGATGGTAAATACCGAAAGAGATCCTTAACAACTTCACCATCTGTAGCCTTACCCTCTAAATTTACAATAGGATATTCTAACTCAATCCCAATAAATAAATCTGGGTTCTCTTTTATATTCTTTAAGTAACGTTTCTTTAGTAATTCAACAGACCGAGACATTAATCACCAAACTCTTTCATAATCAAAATAAATTGTGAATAAGTAATATTATACCAAAAATACACTAAAAATGACTAGAATAAGAAGAAAAAGATATTTCATCAGTTATCTGTACTTAAAGAAAAAATATCAAAATCTTCACTAAATCAAAAAACAAGGTCCGAAAACCTTGTCTTTATTACTATACCGGCGGCCGGGGTCGAACCGGCACGTCCTTGCGGACACTGGATTTTGAGTCCAGCGCGTCTGCCAATTCCGCCACGCCGGCAAATAGTAACTGGGGTAGCTGGATTCGAACCAACGCATGAGG